>NZ_FNSD01000001.1:2032610-2710146 GCF_900105625.1 Terriglobus roseus | reverse complement strand
CGCATGTACGCGACGCAGTTGCCGGCCCACGTTGCCCGTGGCAATGCTCCGGATGCGCTGCTTCAGGTCGGCACCGGTGACACCCGCAACACACGGCAACGGAGCTTCGAGGTACAGGCGGCAGACTTTCAGGATGCCTTCGGCATACGCAGCAGGGTCGATGCGCATCTCGAGCACGGCAGCATCGCAGGCTGCCTCACGCTCCTTGACCAGCCGCCTTCCAATCATCCACACCATGGGGTGAAACCAGAAGAGGGTCTGCACCACCATATGAATCGCGGCCGTCAGGTTGTCGCGGCGGCGCAAATGCGAGATCTCATGCGCCAGCACCGCGGTCATCTGCGTCGGTGTGAGCGCTGCTTCCAGACCATGCGGCAACACCAGCACCGGCCGCAGAATACCGAAGACACCCGGCTCAAACGGCGCTGCCACGCGCACCGCTCGAATGCCCTCATGTCGCCCCGCGCTGTCGCCGCTGCGCACCGCGCGGAAGAGAGCAGTCCAGCGCCGCGCCCACACGGCCAACAGCGTCAGCGCGCCACACGCCCATGCGATCAGCAGGAGGGTCGTCACGTCATGCGGAACCTGCCCTTGCGCCTGTGTTCGCGGCTGCACTGGAAGGGAGAGTGTGCCCAACGCAACGTCATCCGGTGCGCCCTGCATCACCATGGTGAAGGCCACCGGTGCGACGGTCTGCAGCTTCTCGGGCCGCAGATGCTGCCCGGCCGAGATCAGCAACGACAACGGCAGCAGGAACTTTACCGATGCCAGCATCCAGACACGGAAGCGAAGGGCCGCGCGGTTCCCCCGCAGCAGCATCGCCAGGACGGCGAGCGCCAGCGCGAACAGCGTGGTCTGCCAAAGGTGTCGGAACAGCGCGATCAGGAACGGATGTGGCGAGATCGTGAGATGGCTCATGACTTCTTTCCCTTCTTCTGCAGTTCGCGTTCAGCTTCCTTGACATCGTCCAGCGTGAGCTTGCCGCTCTGGATCAGGTGGGCCATCACCGGCATACCGCTGCCACCGAAGAACCCAAGCAGTTCGTCAATCAGGGTGCGTTGCGCCGACTCGCGCGTGACGGCCGCCTTGAACAGGTGCAGGTTGCCGGACTTGCGCACACGCCGCACGATGCCCTTGGTCTCCATGCGGTACACGGTAGTCTGGACCGTCGTGTAGGCGGGCGCACGCTTCCCGGCAGTCGCCGCCTCCAGGACCTCGCAGACCTCGCGGATGGAGACTTCCCCGCGATCCCACAGGACCTCCATGATCCGGAATTCCAGGTTCGACAGTCTTGGAGCCGCCATCGTTTCGCCCTCTTGCTACTACAGCTGTTTGTCTTGAACAGATGTAGATCTACTACACGTGTATGTGGCATGCAAGAAGTTTTTTATGGTCCGTGTGCGATGTTCCTTCCAGGGAAGTTTGTCGCGGGCCTTCAGCCCGCAATGTCTTCACCCATCCGGGACCCAGGGCTGGGAGGTCGCGGACCTTCAGTCCGCCCGTCGTCCCTTGTCGCTTGTCCCTTGTCGCCTATCTCTTGTCGTATGCCGTTTGCCGCTGTCGGAGCGGGAGACCCGGTAGGCGTTAGTTCTCGATCAGGTGTTCCACGTGATCCACGACGTAGACGTTGATGGTGCCTTTGTCCGCCTTCAGCTTCATCCCCAATTGGTCGCGCAACTCCTGTGCAAAGAGTGGAGCGGTATCCGGGGTGTTGGTGGACTCAATCTCGTCATAACCCAGTCGCAGGGTGAAGTCCACGTTTCCGGCGATGCCGGTCGTATCGATCACCGCATGGTCCAGGCCGGTATCGCCCGTATACGGAGCGGTGAGCGCTGCGGCCAGGAGCGACACTGGAACATTGCGCCCGCCCAGCCCCATGCTGTACCTGGTCTCCGTCGGCTTACCGCCCCATGGCAACTCAGAGATGGCGCCGCAGATGGCCGGATAGCCGTCCGGCATCAGCTTCGAGCTCTGCTGCTTCGAATCACTCCCGTCGCAGGTCTTGTCATCCACGGGGTGCAGGCGAAGCGTGCGGCCGAGTTTGCCGGGTGACGCCAGCAACAGGTCGTAGACCTTGGCTTCGCGTGTCTCGTTGTGCACTTTCAGGCGAAAGCGCTCTTCCAGCAGCGATCGCATCATGGCGCGATAGTCGTCCTTCGTCGCGTCTTTGTTCAGCGACCGTGCCTGGATGTCGAAGCGCTCGGACAGCACGAAATCCGGCACGTTCTGTTTGAGGAAGTTCTGCTGATCGCCGGACATCTTGTAGGCAAAGGCGATGAGCGTTCGCAGCGACTTGTTTCGAAGGGCGAAGACACCATGCGTCGGCACGAACAGATCGCCGGGATCCAGATCCATGTTGGTGAAAACCGGGCTTTGCGGGGTGACACCGTCCTTGTTCAGGCGTACGGAGGCGACATCGAATTCCTGCTTCGGCACCGCTGTGGATGCAGCCTGTGCCCTGGCGCCGCTGGCTCCGGACATGAGCCCGAGGAAGAGGATGGCTGTGCCGCCCACGATGAATCTGGAAAGGCGTGCCTTCAGAGGTCGAAACCGTTCCCGCCACGCTTCCATCGCCATGACCTCCGCGCCAGTCCACCGCTGGTTCAGTGGTAGTGCGTCACACGGCCGGGGTCAAGAACTTCTCGCGCGCAACACCCCGCACGGGATGCCAGCGTTCTTCGATAGCAGAAGAGGCCCACCATGCTCCTTCCGAAGACGAAGCATGGAGTCCGCACCCTGATGTCACACTTCCGCCACGACCGATCGGTCCGATTCGCTTGACACGGGCGATACAATGAAAGCAGAAGAAAAGGGAGAGCCCAGGCGGCTCTCCCTTTCTGTTTTGGCTGTAAGTCCTTTGTAATCTGATTTTTGCGTGTAAGTCGTTTTGAATCTGATTTTTGCCGTTTCGGGAAACGTCAACTCCTTTGGAATCTAATCTTTACGGTTTTCGGAGAGGGGGGGGAGGGGTCGTTGAACCGAGTTGGATCGGGAGCGGCTCGTTTAGCGGTCCGAGAGAAACCGCCGAGAAAAGTGGGGCAGTTCCAGAATGGGTCGTTGACCGGAGAGGCTGGTGTCTCCGCCAGCCTCTCGGTCACTACAGTCTGCAGATAAGCAACTCCCGTTCGTAGATCATCTCGGGCGGCAGCCGGTCGTGGAGGAGCAGGAAGACCTCCTCATGCCCCATGACCTCTTTCTTCCAGGTTGCGCGGTCGACCTTCTGGAGCTCGTTAAACTGAGCCTCCGAGAAGTCCATGCCCTTCCAGTTGATGTCGCCGTACTTGGGCGTCCAGCCGATGGGTGTCTCCTGTCCGCGAACGCGGCCGCGGGTGCGGTCGACGACCCACTTGAGCACGCGCATGTTCTCCCCAAAGCCGGGCCAGAGAAACTTGCCGTTCTCGTCCTTGCGGAACCAGTTGACGTGGAAGATACGCGGCGTCGCCGACAGCTCGCGCTGCATGCGCAGCCAGTGCCGGAAGTAGTCGCCCATGTGGTAACCGCAGAAGGGCAGCATGGCCATGGGATCGCGCCGGACGGTGCCGACGGTGCCGCCTGCTGCCGCCGTCTGCTCGCTGCCCATGGTTGCGCCGACGTAGACGCCAGCGCTCCAGTTGAACGCCTGGTAGACGAGTGGCATAGTCTCGCGGCGGCGGCCGCCAAAGATGATGGCGCTGATCAGGACGCCCTCCGGGTCTTCCCAGCTTGGGTCGATCGTCGGGCACTGCGACGCAGGCGCGGTGAAGCGGCCGTTGGGATGCGCTGCGGGCGTCTTGCTCTCAGGCGTCCACGGATTGCCGCGCCAGTCCAGGCACTCGGCAGGTGGCGTGTCCGTCATGCCCTCCCACCAGACGTCGCCGTTGGGCACGCCGTTCTCCGTGACCAGCGCCACATTGGTGAAGATGCTGTTGGAGCGCAGCGTCGCCATCGCGTTCGGATTGGTCTTGTCGCCGGTGCCGGGTGCAACGCCGAAGAAGCCTGTCTCCGGATTGATGGCGCGGAGCTGGCCGGTTGCGTCCGGCTTGATCCAGGCGATGTCGTCGCCAACGGTCCAGACTTTCCACCCCTCGAAGCCGTCGGGCGGGATCAGCATGGCGAAGTTGGTCTTGCCGCAGGCGGATGGGAACGCCGCGGCGACGTAGGTCTTCTCGGTAACGCCGTGCTCGTTGAGCGGACTTTCAACGCCCACGATGAGCATGTGTTCGGCCATCCAGCCTTCATCGCGTCCAATGTTGCTGGCGATGCGCAGAGCGAAGCACTTCTTGCCCAGCAGCGCGTTGCCACCGTAACCGGACCCGTAAGACCAGATCTCGCGGGTTTCAGGGTAATGAACAATGTACTTCGTGTCGTTCTGCGGCCATGACACATCCTGCTCGCCCGGCTGCAGCGGCGCACCAACGGAGTGGACGCACGGCACGACGCGTTTCACGTCCTTGTCGATTTCTTTATAGACGGGCGCGCCGACGCGGGCCATGATCCGCATGTTAACCACCGCATAAGCCGAGTCAGTCAGTTGCACACCGATCTGCGACATCGGAGAACCGATGGGTCCCATGGAAAATGGCATGACATACATGGTGCGACCGCGCATGCAGCCCTTGAAAAGAGCCTTCAGCTTCTTGCGCATAACAAAAGGGTCTTCCCAGTTATTGGTCGGACCAGCAGCGTCTTTCGAAAGCGAGCAGATAAATGTGCGGTCTTCCACGCGCGCAACGTCATTCGGAGAAGAACGAGCATAGAAACAACCGGGCCACTTCGCTGCATCCAGCCTCGTGAATGTCCCGGCGTCAACCAGCTCCTGGCAGAGTCGTGCATTCTCCTCGGCCGATCCGTCCACCCAGTAGATTCGCGCAGGCTCGCATAAAGCTGCCGTCTTCTCCACCCAGCGAATGAGGTGCCGGTTGGTTGTCGGCGGCGTATTCATTGCAATAACTTCCATGCTTGCCTCTTTCAACAATACTTTGGTGATGCAAATACCTGCGCAGACCGATCGTCCTACCGAAGCAATGAATGAATCTGCATAACACAGCCTGGGGGCTGAAAGTGACTCCAACTTGTTTCTTATCCCCCGGATGCGCCATTTCTACAGCCACTTGGTGCATGCGAAACTCTCGTCAGTAAGTCATAGAGGCGGCTGCAACCGAGCGCCCTCCGAAGTTACTGATGTTATTCCCCTGCTCCTGTCTTCTTGTCCCGTTCCGGTTCCCCCATGACCGGCTACGCCAGCCGATTGAAGGAAGAAGTAACAATCCATGTCGACCAAACCTGTTCTGCGGGTCAGCGCATTTCTGCGCTCAAAATTCTCCGGAATTTACCGCCACGCATCCCTTCTCTGCACCGCTGCTGCCCTGACCTGGGCGGCGTCTGCTGGTGCGCAGGCCCCCGTACAGCACTTCCCTGGTCCCGTTGCGGTCGGATCGCCTGCCAGCACCCGGACAGTGGTCCTTACGGTGCACGGTACCGTAGCGGCAATCCGCGTGTTGACGCAGGGTGAGACGGGTCTCGACTTCCAGGACGCGGGCAGCGGTTCATGCACCACCCAATCCTATCCGCTGATCCAGACGTGCACGGTCAATGTTACGGTGTCACCCACGGCTTCGGGACGCCGCAGCGGCGCTGTTGAACTGGTTGACGGTACCAACCATGTTCTGGCCAGCCAACTGATCGACGTCGCCGCGACCGGCCCGAGGGCTGTCGTCCACTTTGGTCTAACAGGCACTGCTGCAGGCATCAGCAACGACTGGCGCTACCGTCCCACCGACGAAGGCATGCCTGCGATCTCGGCCACCCTCTACCTGCCCCAGGGCGTTGTGGCAGATGATGCTGGCGTCTATTACATCTCCGACACGATCAACGCACGCATCCGCAAGGTGGATAAGAGCGGCAACATCACCACCTACGCGGGCATTGGCTATCCGAGCAACAATGGCGATAACGGACCAGCAACTGCGGCTGGTGTGAGCGGACCCACGGGCCTGGCCCTGGACGGAGCCGGCAACCTGTACATCGCCGACAGCGGCAACAACACCATCCGTCGCGTGGATGCAGTCTCCGGCATCATGACGACCGTTGCAGGACAGAGCCTTGCAAGCGGATGGGCCGGTGACGGCCTCGTCGCTACGTCTGCCAAACTGGCCGCGCCCAACGGTATCGCATTCGATGCCGATGGCAATCTGTACATTGCGGATACTGGTAATAACGCGATTCGCCGCGTGGACGCGCTCACTGGAATTATCACCACCATCGCCGGCGGCCCCATCGCAACTGCAGGCGACGGTGCCCTGGCTGTGCTGGCAGCATTGAAAGATCCGTGGAGCCTTACCTTTGGCCCGGATGGATTGTTGTACATCGCAGATCTGTCCAACCATGCCGTGCGGCGCATTGATGCCGTCGGTCGCATTCAGACGATTGCTGGCGTCTTGGGTACAGCCGGCTTCGACGGCGATGGTGGTCTGGCAACCAGCGCTCACTTGAAGGGACCCGCTGCCCTTGTATTCGATCCGGCCGGAAACCTCTACATTGCGGACTCTGGCAATAACCGTATTCGTCGTGTGGACGCTGTTGGCGGCAACATCAGCAGCATTATCGGTAACGGTCTGACTTCGTACCAGGCAGACGGGCAGAACGCGAATCTTGCGATGCTGTATGGCCCTTATGCCTTATCGATGGACGGCAAGGGAAACATCTACATTGCGGACTACTTCCACAATGTCATTCGGTTCGTCTCGGCCACATCGTCCTTGCTGCAATACGACACGATCCGCGTCAGCAAGACCTCCGCACCGCAGCAGGTACTGATCGATAACGAAGGCAATAAACCCCTGACACCGGGCCTCTTTGACTTCAACCAGTCTGCTTTGAGCGCGACCACCACCACCTGCGGCTCCACCATGACGGTCCTCGCCGTAGGCGCACAATGTTCGCTGGGCGTAGAGTTCGCACCGACGGTGATCAGCCCCGTGAACGGCGTCACCTATGGCTCGCTGACCATGCACTCCGACGCATCGAATGCACCCGATGTAGTCACCGTCTACGGGCAGGTATTGAGCGTTGAGCCCACTCAGACCGTCCTGAGCAGCAGCCTGAACCCGGCTGCCGTGTCGCAGCCGGTGACGTTCACCGCGGTCGTAAGTGAGACCCAGGGAACCGTTGTTCCAACCGGCACAGTCACCTTTCTGGATGGCACTACGCCCATTGGGCCAGCGGTCGCATTGAGCGCCAACGGCATAGCGACCATCACCACGGGCTCACTCAGCCTGGGCCAGCACACCATCACCGCTAGCTACTCGGGTGATGCCAGCAACGCCTCCGTCATCTCGAACACGGTCACTCAGAGCATCGTCCAGTCCACCCAGATCAGCGTCGTCTCTTTGCTGAATCCTTCGTCGGTGCTGCAGGACGTCACCTTCCGCGCGACTCTGACAGCCGGGACCCCTGTGACCAGCGGTGTGATTACATTCCTGGATGGCGGCGTCGCCATCGGCACCGGCAACCTGACCGGTGGCGTAGCGACCTTCACCACACATACACTCTCCAGTGGAGCTCACCAGATCACGGCTAGCTTCCCCGGCGACGTGACCAGCCAGGCGAGCACATCGGCTGCGCTGACACAGACTGTAAACCGCGTTTCCAGCAGCACACTACTGTCTGCCAGCCCTTCGACTGCGCTCGTTGGCACTAACGTCACGTTGACGGCGAACGTCACCAGCAATGGCGGTCCCGTTCCTACGGGCACTGTCACCTTCAAGTCCGGTGCAACCATCCTGGGAACAGGCACGCTGGATGCGAATGGCAGCGCGGTCCTCGTGACTTCAACCCTGGTACCGGGATCGGATGCAATCACGGCTGTCTACGCAGGCGATAACTCCAATCTGACCAGTACATCGGTCAACGCCATGGTCACTGTCAACCGCCTCTCGACGAATACGGTACTTGCCTCCAGCGCTCCCAGTGCGAACGCTGGAAGCACCGTGCAACTCACCGCCACGGTCACGGTCGCAGCAGGACAAACGGCCGTCGGAACGCTCTCCGGCATTGTTACCTTCTATGACGGCGCGACAGTCCTCGGTAGCCAGTCCGTCACCAACGGCTCTGCTGTGCTTTCCACGAGCACACTGACTGTTGGATCGCACAACATCACGGCCAGCTTCGGTGGCAGCACCAACTACGATGTCAGTGCATCCGCAGCCCTCTTGCAGACGGTGCAGACTTCTACATCCACGACGCTGCTCAGCCTCAGCTCGTCGACACTTGCCGGCGGCAAGCCGCTGACGATGACTGCGACGGTCAACACTGCGGGCGTGAAGGCAACCGGCAACGTCACCTTCACGGATGGCGCCATTGTCCTGGGAACGTCAGCGCTCAACGCCGGCGCCGTGGCTACCCTTACGGTGTCGAACCTGTCTGTTGGATCGCACAACATCGTAGCGACCTATAACGCCGACCTGAACTACGGAGTCAGCGCATCCAGCACGGCACCGGTCACAGTCACCATCGGCAACACCGTGTTGACACTCACGGGATCGGCCGCCTCCGCTGTCTACGGTACGTCGATCACACTCACGACATCGCTGACCAGCGATGCCGTTCTAGCCGCCAACCCGTCCGTCATTCTTACCGATAACGGCAGCGCGCTGACCACACTGACACTCTCGTCTGGCCGCGCTACCTTCGCGAGCTCCACGCTCACTGTCGGCACGCATGTCATCATCGCGCAGTATGCTGGCGACTCAAACAACGCACCGGCACAATCGCAGAGCTTCACCGTCACGATCACCGCAGCGACGACCACGACAATGCTGACAAGCAGTGCACCAACCTCGCACTTTGGCGATACCGTTACCCTTCAGGCGAGCGTCGCGAGTGGCCTTACCAACCTGACGGGCTCGGTTATCTTCCAGGATGGCGGCACGAATCTTGGCACGGTAGCAATCAACGCCTCCGGTGTTGCTTCGCTGGCGATCTCCAACTTCTCCGTTGCGCAGCACAGCATCGTCGCGGTTTACAGTGGCGACAGCACCCACGCAACCAGCTCGTCGACGACGATGCTCCAAGCGGTGGTTGATCCCACGACGGTCTCCATCAGCTCCAATGTCAACCCCGCCATCGGCGGCAATGCCGTGACCTTCACGGCGCAGGTCGCAGGAGCCGCTGCCAACAGCGGAGTGACGGCGGCACCCACGGGAACCATCGTCTTCCATGAAGGCGCGACTATCCTTGGCACCGTTGCCGTCAACGGTGCGGGCGCGGCAGCTCTGACAACGTCCACGCTGACTGTCGGTTCGCACAACATCATTGCCACCTATAGCGGTGACATCCGCTACGCGGGGAATGACTCGGTCGTGCTGACTGAGACCATCCGCAATGCCAGTTCGCAGAGCGTTCTGACCACCAGCGCTAACCCCGCTGTTTTTAGCGCGCCGTTGGTCCTGACCGTACACGTTACGGGCAATGGCGGAGCGCCCACGGGCAACGTCAACTTCCTGGATGGCACCACCACCATTGGTCAGGCGGCGCTTTCGACCAGCGGAACCGCCGTCTTCACCACGAGCACACTGGCGCCCGGTATCCACTCCCTGACTGCCATCTATGTAGGAGACAGCAACAACTCGACGTCCACTGCGGCTGCAGTGAATGAGCAGATTCAGCAAGCCACGCAGATCTCTGTGGCCAGCAGCAGCAACCCGACCCTGACGCTGGCTCAGCCGACGCTGACGGCGACCGTGAGCACGGTTACTGGTGCGCTGGCGACCGGGAACGTCCGCTTCATGGACGGCACGAAGCTCCTGGGGACATCGGCTCTGGCCGGCGGTGTGGCGACTCTTGTTCCGAGTGCCTTCACTGCCGGGACACACAGCATCACAGCGTCTTACGCCGGCGATGTGTCGGATCTGGCATCCGTATCGGCAGCTTTGCAGATGGTCGTGAACCTGCGGCCGACACAGAACACCGTCACTGCGACCTTACCAACGACACTGAGTGGCGGCGTGTTAACACTCATCTCGGTATTGAAGTATGACGGGCCAGTTTCGCCGACCGGCGTAACGACCTTCAGCACAGCGTCCGGTGTTATCGGCAGCAGCAGCGTCGGCGCCAACGGAATCGCAACACTCAATGTGCAGGGCTCGGCCATTCCTGGCCTGATCACTGCAAGCTACAGTGGCGATGCTTCCTACTCAGCGTCGGTATCGTCCCCCACCGACATCACCACCAGCTCTGCTACCAATTTCACGCTGTCTGTCACACCCACGACCTTCAGTGTGGTGACCAAGCAATATTCGACGGCGCAGATCACCATCCACTCCAACGACGGCTTCTCAGACACCATCACCCTCGGTTGCGGTGGTCTCCCCTATGCCGCGACCTGCACCTTTGAGAAGGACAGCATCGTGCTGCCTGCCAATGGTACGGTAACGGTCAAAGTAAACATTGACACCGGATCTCCGCTGACCTCTGGTGGAGCAGCCTCTGCAAGCGTCCAGACCTCGCATGGCTCCAGCGCACTCGCACTGTTACCCGCGGGTGCGGTGCTGGCGCTGCTGGCTTTCGGTCGCCGTCGCCGCAATGTACCCGCACTGCTGCTGTTGCTGCTGGCCGCCTGCCTGATGCCTGTGATCGGCTGCGGCACCATCAACCAGCAGAGCACGCCAGCAGGCAAGTACGGGATTTCGATCAGTGCGGTCGGACAGGGTACTGGTGTCACACTCTCGCAAGGTCTCACGATGACGGTGACGCAGTGATCGCAGAACTTCGCAAGCGTTCGCACCGCTTTCTCTGCCAGTTCGCCGCCGTGTTATTCGCTCTCACGGCGGCGTCAACTGCCCCCGCACAGGCCAAGCCAGCGGGCGTTGGCCCCGGCCTCTACACCACCGTCGGCATCGCGGGCTCAGTCTACCGGAGCGACTATGGCAAGCTGACGTTCTACGCGCCGACGATCTATGTCGACGCGAATATCCATCGCTATGTCGGCATCGAAGCCGAGGCCCGCATCATGCGGTGGGGCAGCAAAAACGGCGTCACGCAGGATACCTACCTGGTCGGGCCGAAGATCAGCTTCAAACCGGTGGGCTGGGTGCCCTACGCCAAGATGCCTGTCGGACTAGGTCACATGAGATTCCCGTACGGCCTGGCTACCGGCAACTACTTTGTGTTGGCGCCTGGAGCTGGCCTGGAATACTGGGCGCACAACGACAACATTCACTTCCGCGTGATCGATGTCGAGTACCAGATGTGGCCGCAGTTCACCTTCGGCACGCTGCATCCGTATGGTGTGAGCGCAGGCGTCAGCTTCCGCGTTTGGTAACGCAAACAGTACCTATTCATGCATGTTTTGCCCATGAATAAGACTCAAGCAGTGCATTGGTCATCAGCCATCGCTAAGTGCTTGTCCAATAGAGCTACACCAAAATCAATCTGCTCCTTCGACACAATCAACGGCGGTGCAATCACAAAGTGCGACACCCAGGATTGCACGGTCATGCCGTCAGCCACGCACTTTGCTGCGATCTGATCGACGAGAAGCGGCTTGCCACTAACCTTATCGGCATAGGTTGCGAAAGGCTCCTTAGTCGCGCGATTCTTGACCAGGTCGAGGGCCCAGAAAAGGCCCTTACCTCGCACTTCGCCAACGCAGATATGTCTCTCCCGCAACTCGCGGAGCTTATCGCCTAGATAAATCCCAAGCTCGGCGGAGCGTTCAACGAGACCGAGTCGCTGCATCTCCCTGATAGTTGCAACCGCCGGTTTCAGCGTGATCGGATGCGCCTCGTAGGTGTGACCGTGCGAGAAGTAATGGTCTTCGAAATACGCAGCAATCTTCTCATTCGTGGCGCAGAGCCCGAGCGGAACGTAGGCACTGGTGATGCCCTTTGCTGTGACCAGAATGTCGGGTGTAACGCCCCAGTGCTCCATGGCAAACCACTTGCCGGTACGTCCCCAACCGCTCATGACTTCGTCTGCGATCAGCAGGACGTTGTGCTTCGTACAGATCTCGCGAAGTCTCGGCATGTAGTCGGCGGGCGGGACGATGACGCCATTTGTGCCGACAATGGGTTCCACGATCACTGCGGCGACATCGCTCTCATTTACGATCATGTGCTCGATGTAATTCGCACACGCGTTGCCGCAGGACGACGGAACGTGCCCCAACGGACAGCGATAGCAGAAAGCTTCCGGCGCAAAGATTACCCCCGGCGACTTGCCTGCGGGTTCCATCGCCCACCGACGCGGATCGCCCGTTGCAGCAATCGACCCGGAAGTCGAGCCATGATAACTGCGGTACCGTGCAATGATCTTGTTCTTGCCTGTGTACATGCGAGCGATCTTGAACGCGGCTTCATTGGCTTCGGTCCCGCTGGTAGTGAAGAAGAACTTCTTCAGACCTTGCGGCAACACTTCTAACAGCAACTGAGACAACTCGGCACGTGCTGTCGTTGCGTAGCCCGGCATGGCATACGCGAGTTGCTGGGCCTGCTCCGCGATCGCGGCGATGACCGCTGCGTTCTTGTGTCCGAGATTCGAGCACATTAACTGCGAACTGAAGTCGAGATAGCGTTTACCGTTACCGTCGATGATCTCGCAGCCTTCCGCGTCAGCGATGTGCATGGGTATCCAGCCCTTTTGGAAGCGCCACGTGCCGTAGTTCAGGGTGCGTGTGAGGTCAACGACTTCCTGCGACGTTAGTTCAGCCATGTGCGATCCCGCCCTGCTCTCGAGTTCTACGCTTCATTCGAAGTACTTTGTGCCGTTGCAGTCTTCATGAGGACCACATACAGCGTGCCGCTCAGAAAAAAACCGACGAACCACGCATAGTCATAGAGAAAGCGCAGCGCCGGGACGAATAGACCGATCAGGGCGGCGGCCACGCCGCACACCAGCGCTACGATCGCGCGAATGTTGACGCCGCCAGTGTACTCGTACGGGCCGCCGCGATGATAAAGCGAACCTGTATGAAGTTTTGTTCCACGCAGCACAAAGTAATCGGCGACCATGATTCCCGCGACCGGGCCCAGCAGGCCGCTGTAGCCGATCAGCCAGCCGAAGATGTAATTGCCGAAACTGGACATCAGTTTCCAGGGCATCATGGCCAGTCCGAGAAAGCCGGTGATCATGCCGCCTGTACGAAAGCTGATGTAGCGTGGCGCCAGGTTCGCAAAGTCATTCGAGGGCGAAACGACATTCGCGCCAATGTTCACATTCAACGTCGCGATAAGGATGCAGATGAGGGCGATCCCCGCTACCAATGGTTGATGGAAGCGGCCAAGTAGATCGATGGGGCTCCAGACCGGGGTACCGAAGATGACAGTCGAGGCTGATGTCACCGCGATCCCAATGAAGCTGTAGAGCACCATCGACACAGGCAGCCCGAATGCCTGTCCGACGATCTGTGACTCCTGCGATTTGGAGTACCGCGTAAAGTCTGGGATGTTGAGTGACAGTGTTGCCCAATAACCCACCATCGCTGTCAGCGACGGGAAGAAGAAATGCAGGAAGCTCTTCCGAGTGGTGAAGTGCGATGGCGCGGCCAGCATCGGACCAAAGCCGCCTGCCTTATGCAGCATCCAGAAGAGCAGAACTAGCGACATCACCAGCATGAACGGGGCGGAGTAGCTCTGGAGAAAGCGGATGCTCTCCACGCCGCGCCACACCACGATCATGTTTAACAACCAGAAGCCAAGGAAGCAGATCCACAACGTGATGGGCTGCGCCGCGAGCGCGGGTGCAAGGACGCCAAGCATGGCATGAATGGACTGGCCGCCGATCCACGACTGGATGCCGAACCATCCACACGCAACGATTGCTCGCAACATTGCCGGCAGGTTTGCGCCTCGCAGGCCAAAGCTGGCGCGCACGAAGACGGGGAACGGAATGCCGTACTTCGCGCCTGCGTGCGCATTCAGAATCATGGGTATGCAAACGATCACGTTACCCAGCAGGATCGTCAGGATCGCTTCCTTCCAGTCCATGCCTCCCGCAATCAGTGACGAGGCGAGCATGTACGTTGTGACCTCCATCGACATGCTGAACCACAGCGCGATGAAGTTATACGTCGTCCAGGTCCGCTGCGATGGCTGTGTGGGCGCAAGGTCATCGTTGACGAGCGAGGTATCCGGCGCAACGGAAGTCGTGATCATCAGGCGAAACCGCCCGCGTTAGCCGAACGCGCGATGAACCTGCCGCGTCCCGTCTCGCCGATCCACTCCCCGTCTTCAACTACAAGTTCACCGCGGCTGAAGACGTGCCTTGCATTTCCCTGCACCGTCCAGCCTTCGAACATGTTGTAGTCCGTCGCCATGCACTGCGTGGCCGCCTGGATGGTATAGCGCTGCTTCGGGTCCCATAAGAGGATGTCCGCGTCTTTGCCGGGCTTGAGTTCGCCCTTCTGTGTCATACCGAAGATGTGTGCCGGCGCCGTCGACGTCAACTCCACAAAACGCTCTGGCGAGATGCGGCCACTGTTCACGCCGAAGTGCCAAAGAATTTGCAGACGGTTTTCTATGCCCGGCCCGCCGTTCGGAATCTTGCTGAAGTCATCGCGTCCGAGTGCCTTTTGCTCCGTCGTGAATGGGCAATGATCGGTGCTCACAACCGAGAGCGTGCCGTCATCAAGTGCGCGCCACAGTGGCTCCTGATTCTTCTTCTTACGCAGCGGCGGCGTGAAGACAAACTTTGATTCGTTCCAGCTTTCACCAGGCATCTGGTCTTCGATGGAGAGCACAAGATACTGCGTACACGTCTCAGCCAGCGCGCGGTGATAGTGACGCTGCGCATGCTTCAACTCGCGCAGTGCTTCCTCGTTGGACAGATGGACGATGTAGACCGCACAGCCTGTCATCTCAGCCAACGCGATGGCGCGATGTGTTGCTTCCGCTTCAGCCTTTGCAGAACGCGAGTGCGCGTGAAAGTGGGGCGCCGTCTTACCCTCCGCAAGCATCTGCGCGACCACAACATCGATAGCTGCTCCATTCTCCGCGTGAATACAGCACAGAGCATCGATCGCCGCGGCCTTCTGCATCACCCGAAACATCAGACCATCATCGATCATCAGGACATTCGGGTAGGCCATGAAGAGCTTGAAGCTTGTAACGCCGGCAGCAACCATAGCTTCCATCTCGTCGAGCGACTCGCCATTCGGACCAAGATCTGTGATCGCCATATGAAGCGAATAGTCGATACAGGCTTTGTCGCGCGACTTGGCGAGCCATGTTTCCAGCGCTTCACCGAGCGTGTGGCCGCGTGACTGCAGAGCAAAATCGATGACACTGGTCGTTCCACCGACAGCGGCCGCGATGGTTCCCGTGCGGTAGTCATCCGCTGAGACCGTACCACCAAACGGCATGTCGAGATGCGTATGCACATCGATGCCACCTGGCATCACCAGCAGCCCCTCCGCATCGACGATGCGATGCTCGCTGCCATCGATACGCGGCGCTACCTTTGCAATGCGTTCGCCTTCAATCAGCACATCGGAGCGGCGCGAACCTTCCGCAGTAACCACTGTCCCGTTCTGTATCAGGATGCCCATGGAATCTATACCTCCGTCGGGATCGCGCAGTCGGCAGCGCTCGCCGGTGTAGTGCCGTCTGCCACTCGCTGCTCCCACGTGTAAGTCGGCAGCCCGCTGTCAATCGGCACCATGGTGATGCACTCGTCCACAGGACACACAAGCGAGCAGAGATTGCAGCCGACACAGTGATGCTCGTCAACACGTGGAATTCGTTCCAGTGGTGTGACACCATGCAGAAGTCCTGGGCCGTTGCTATCGAGCTTCGGGATTGGTGTCATGCTGACGCGACCAGCACCTTCGCTCAGCGTCTGGGCGGGTGTCAGACGATTCTGGCGCACGCGATCATTATGAATACACTGGTGCGCGCCGTCCCAGCAGGCGGTGTAGCAAAGCTGGCAGCCGATGCACTTCGATTCGTCGATGTGCGCAACTACCTTGTAGTTCATGTTGAGCTGTTTCCACTCACGCATCTTCGGTAATGACAGACCTCGGAAGTCATCGATGGTTTCGTAGCCTTTCTCGCTCATCCACTGCAGCATGCCGTCGGCCATGTCCTCCACGAGACGGTAGCCGTAATGCATGACTGCCGTGCAGACCTGCACATTGCTCGCGCCGAGCAGGAGAAACTCCACAGCGTCCCGCCACGTTGCCACGCCGCCGATGCCGCTTAGAGGGAGCGCAGCGTCGGCGTCACTCATGATCTGCTGCACCATACTCAACGCGATCGGCTTTACCGCTGGCCCGCAGTAGCCGCCATGCGTGCTGTTACCGTCAACCATTGGCCGCGGCTCCAGCGTATCGAGATCGATGCCCGTAATGCTGTTAATGGTGTTGATCGCGCTGAGTGCGTCTGCACCACCGCGCCTCGCTGCACGCGCTGGCATGCGGATGTCATTGATGTTCGGAGTCAGCTTCACGATGACCGGCGTGCGCGCTTTTTCTTTGACCCAGGAGGTGATACGTTCCGCGTATTCCGGAACCTGCCCTACTGCCGATCCCATACCGCGTTCACTCATGCCGTGTGGGCATCCGAAGTTCAGTTCCAGACCGTCCGCACCGGCGTCTTCGACCTTCGCCACGATGTCGTGCCAGCGCTCGCGCTTGCTCTCAACCATTAGCGATGCGATAACAACGTGCTTGGGATATCGACGTTTGACTTCGGCGATCTCGCGCAGGTTCGTGATGGTGGGCCGATCGCTGATGAGTTCG
Source organism: Terriglobus roseus (assembly GCF_900105625.1). Taxonomy (NCBI): domain Bacteria; kingdom Pseudomonadati; phylum Acidobacteriota; class Terriglobia; order Terriglobales; family Acidobacteriaceae; genus Terriglobus; species Terriglobus roseus. The sequence continues at coordinate 2,693,435 of NZ_FNSD01000001.1, read as the reverse complement.
ATATTGTTCAGACCCATCATTCTGCGGCCCTCCCAGTCGATGGAGCTGTACCGGGACGAAACGTTTGTGACAGGCTCGCCGATGGTCTTCCACACCGCGCCGCCCCAGCCAGCATCGAAGGCGCGCATAACCTGTTCGCCGCAATTGGTAGGTGGTGCCGATGCCAGCCAGAACGGGTTCAGGCAGGGGATGCCGCAGAAGGTGTTTTCAAGCGTTGGCATACTGACCTCCTAGGTCTTCAGGAGTTGCAAGCAGTGCAGCAGCAAGCGCAACGCCCGCGCGCTTGCCATCAGCTACGGCGTCCACCACCTGCCGGCCGCCGTTGGTGCAGTCGCCGCCAGCGTAGAACTTTGGATGGCTCGTCTGGCCCGTCACACGGTCAATGACGACGCGGCCACGCTGCATCGCAACAACCTCCGTGAGAAAGTGCGTGTGTGTCGCCTGGCCGATGGCGAGCACAACGCTGTCACACGAGAGCGTGAACTCCGATCCGGCAATCGAGACCAGGGAGCCATCGCCGCTCGCCTCCATGCGCGCCAGGGTGACGCCCTCGACGCCAATGCTGCCGCTGATGGCAACCGGTTGCACGTACCAGGCGAAGCCGATGCCCTCCTTCAGAGCGTGCTCATACTCTGACGCGAATGCCGACATCTGATCGGCTCCGCGTCGATAGAGGATCGTGACCTCTGCGGCACCCAGCCGCTTCGCTGCAATGGCAGCATCGATTGCCGTGTTGCCTGCGCCCACAACCGCCACGCGCATGGGTGACGTGGCGATCATCCCGCCCTTATAGCCGGCGATCAGATCGAGCGCATCCATGACCCCTGGCAGATCCTCGCCGGGGATGCCAAGACGATGGATCTCGCCCAGGCCCATGCCAAGAAAGACCGCATCAAAGTTGCGTTCCAACTCGGCGAGCTTCGCCGCGTCAACCCTTGTGTCTGCGACAAAATCGACTCCAAGCGCGCGGATAAGTTCGACCTCATGCAGCGCGACGCCGAAGGGCAACTTGTACTCGGCGATGCCGTAGGTGTTCAGCCCGCCGGGCAGCGGACGCGCGTCGAAGATGGTTGCAGCGATGCCATGGCGACGCAGTTCTGCGGCACAGGCCAGCGAAGCGGGGCCGGCACCGATCAACGCAACGCGCTTGCCCGTGTCAGCTGCCGGCGGAAAGGGCAGCGGCAACTTCGCATAGTGCAAGCCTTCCATCGCATAGCGCTGCAGCAGACCGATCTGGATCGGCTGTCGGCCGTGATGATGCATGACGCATGCTCCCTCGCACAATACTTCGACCGGACAGGCACGCGCGCAACTGGCGCCGAGAATATTGGCGTCGAGGATCGTGCGTGCAGAGCCGATGCGATTGTCGCTGGCGATCTTCTTGAGGAACGTAGGGACATCGATGTGCGTGGGGCACGCATTCATGCAGGGCGCGTCAAAGCAGTACAGGCAGCGGTGTGCCTCGGCCATCGCCGCCCCCTTAGTGAGGGAGGACTTCAGATCGCCGAAGCGCGGATCGCGCGAGTACGTCTGCGCTGCGTCGTCACTCATCGCACGATTCCTATCCGTTGTTGATGCAGTGCCGCGAGCGTCATGGGAAACGACTCCAGATACATCTTTGTTTCACATCGGGAACGTCGATGATTGCATTGATGCCGACGGCATGCAAGAACTAACGCGGTTTATCCGCACCCGCGAGGATCCACGCGAGGGTGCTTAGAGCAAGCCGATGAAGCGCATCGACCGCCATGGCGAGATGCTCCTCACGCGTGTCTTCGATCTTGTTGTGGCTTATCCCGTGAACTGACTGGGTGAAAAGCATGACGGTAGGAATACCGGCGCGCGCAACCTCGGCTGCGTCATGCAGAGGTCCCGAAGGCAGTCGGTGTACCGTCCCCGCCACCGCCCGCACGGCATCCTCCGCGAAAGCAAGCAGTTGCGGATGGAACGGCACCGGTTCAATGTTCCAGATGCGCGACCACTGCACGGTGCAACGCTCTTCTGCAGCGAAGCGTTCGCTGGCGGCCTTGGCTTCACGAAACATCTGAGCAAGAACATCAGCATCGAGATCGCGCATATCGAGCGTGGCTTCGCAACGGCCGACGACCGCGGTGACAATGCCCGGGAACGTCTTCACGCTCCCCATCGTCGCGACGGCATCAGGGTGCTTCCTAGCGATCGTCCGGATCTCCAGCGCCAGCTTTGCGCACGCCGCAAGCGCATCATGGCGAGCGGTCATCGGGGTGGAACCCGAGTGCGCCTCCTGCCCATGAAAGGTGATCGCATGCCGCTCGACACCCTTTGTTCCTGTGACCACGCCGAGCGGCAGCCCCATGTTCTCAAGCACCGGCCCCTGTTCGATATGCAGCTCAAGATAGGCAGCGGCGTTTGTACGTTGGGCAGTGCATGCGTCGATGTTGTCGATTGCAACACCGCAGCGTGCAAGTGCCGCTTCCATCGTCACACCATCTTTGTCCGTGCGGACGCGGTCAGCCAGGATGCTGCTGTTGCCAGCGAACGCTGCGGAGCCGAAGAGACTTCGACCGAAGCGTGCGCCTTCTTCATCGGCCCAATCGACGACCCGAATCGTGACAGGCGGTCGACCGTTGTACTGCTCGCTCAGGGCACGCATTACTTCAAGCGAAGCCAGCACACCGAGGCATCCATCGAGCCATCCGCCATTGGGTACTGAGTCGAGGTGCCCACCCAGCAGTAGCGAACGCTCGCTATCGCCGTGCAATGTTACCCACACATTGCCGGCCTCATCCCGTTCACGCGTTACCGGGAGATCTACGAGCTTGTCATCGAACCAAGCGCGTCCGCGAAGCCACGTGTCTGTCCATGCGACGCGTTGCGCGCCCTCCGCGTCGCCGGTCAGAGCCCGAAGTTCTTTCAGGTGGTCGATGGTCCGTTGCGGCTTCAGGCCCATAGGAAGGTCAATGTATCACGGTACCGTGCTCAGGCTGTGCGTACCAGATCGCGCAGCTGAAGCGCATTGCCAAGCGCCGCGCCGGATGCCGTGTTGTCAAAGATGCACCACGCCTCGGCGCCAAGCTCTGATGCCGTCGCCAGATGTCGGGACAGGTTCACGAGATATGCTTCGTCGTATGACGAGTGATACGTTCGCGGCGAGCCATGCAGACGGTAGTAGATCAGCGAAGAATCGCCTGCGGGTGTCATAGCCTCTGGCGCACGCAAGGGATCCGCTGCAACGCGGCAAATCGCGAACTTTCGGAGCAGCGCGTTCGCCTCTTCCGTGAACCAGCTCACATGCCGTGGTTCCAGTGCGGCGGGCCCCGCATAGCAAGCGCGGAACATAGTTAGGAAGTTCGAAGCACGCACAATATCAAGCGCGCGCTTGGGCGGCAATTGCAGCAACACAGGCCCGCGCTTATCACCAAGTGCGGACGTCTCGTCGAGGAACCGCTGCAGGGTCTCCTGGTCAGGTGCCAATGCACCCTCATGCGTCAGCGCTCGTGGCATCTTCACTGCGAAGCGGAAGCCTGACGGAACAGCCGCGGCCCACTTCGAGTAAGTGACCTGCTTGTGCGGGCGATAGAAGGACGAGTTGATCTCGGCACACTTCAGCTGTCTCGCATATCGATGTAGATGCGAGCCTTCCCCCGGAGCCTGATCGGCGACTGCGCGCGGAACTGACCATCCCGCGGTGCCGATAAATACCCTATCGCGACTCACCGCGACAACCGGCTGACGGTTGCCGCGTCCTCACGACCCTTGAAGTACTTCTCAAGAGCTGCCTTGAAATCGTTTTCAGGCTCATCCGTGGCTCGCGCGAAGAGTGTTACAGAGGAGTGGAATTTCATGTCATCCGGCGATCCGAAGATCTGGCTCAGGGAGCGGCCCTGAGTCGCATTCACCAGCGCCGTAGACTCGCGCAAGCGCGGGCCAAGCACACGATGCATAAGGTACGCACGAGCCTCCTCCAAACCGCTGATGGCGTATCGTTGGGCCATACTGCTGAAACCCAGGCCGGCCATCTGAGGGAAGATGAACCACATCCAATGGCTGCGCTTCTCGCCCGCGGCGAGTTCCGCAAGCACGGTTTCGAAGACAGCCCGTTGCGCGTCGAGGAAGCGTTGCAGCTGGTAGGGATCTGCCGTTTTCATCCACAGTCAGATGACTCGAGCCGCCGCCCGGTGGCCGCACGCAACTACAAGTTGCACCGAATATGCGATCTCCCGCTCGCGCTAACCGGAGTAGCCTTCTACCTATGAAAATCGCGATGCCCTTCCTCGCCGCCACTGCTCTTTCCGCCGCTCTGCTGCCTGCTTTGACTGCCCAGACCGGATCGCTGCTGGTGCTCTCAAAGCACGACCACACCCTGGCGATCGTAGATCCGAAAACGCTGAAGGTGACGGCCAAGGCTCCCGTTGGTGACGACCCGCATGAGGTGATCGCCTCAGCGGACGGCCGGACTGCCTGGGTTTCAAACTATGGCGGCGGCTGGTCGCTGCATACGATTGCGGTGATCGATCTGGTGCGCGGCAAGGCGCTCCCGTCAATCGACTTGGCTCCCTTGCGGGGCGCACATGGGCTGGCTTTTGCGGATGGGAGGCCATGGTTCACAGCGGAAGGCTCCAAGGTATTTGGTAGTGTCGATCGGACGACCGGCAAGGTGGACACTGTGGTGGGCACCGGCCAGGACCGCACGCATATGCTGTGGGTTGCGCCTGATGGTAAAGAGGTCGTTACGATCAACGTGGCGTCTGCAACTGTCTCGTTCTTCGAGCAGGTCACCATGCGCGATCACACCGACTGGACCGCGACCGTGGTGCCGGTCGGCAAGGGTGCGGAGGGCTTCGACCTATCGCCCGACGGCCGGGAGTTGTGGGTCGCTAACGCGCAGGACGGCACGGTGTCCGTGATTGACCGCAGGACGAAGAAGGTAACGGCGACACTTCAGGCAAATGTAAAAAGTGTGAACCGCTTGAAGTTCACGCTGGATGGCCGTTATGCGGTGCTGTCGTTGCTCGGTGCGCCGGATCTTGTGATTCTGGATGCACATACGCACGCCGAGGTGAAACGGCTGCCGATCGGCCACGGTGCGGCTGGTATTCAGATGGAGCCTGGCGGAGCGCGTGCCTTTGTTGCCTGCACGCCAGACAACTATGTCGCGGTCATCGACCTTAAGACCCTGACTGTTGCAAGCCATATCGATGTAGGTGGTGAGCCCGATGGCATGGACTGGGCCCGGCTGCGATAACGAACCCTAATCCGCAAAAAAGGGACGGCTTTCGCCGTCCTTTTCTGTCCTTCGAGCGAGTTACGCCTTTGCGAGCTCAGTAGCTTTCTCAACGTAGGGCTTCTTCCAGTCTTCTTCACTGATCTTGCCGTACTGAATGCCGCTGGCGCCGCCAGCGCCCAGGAACGTGACATCCGTCAGGCCTATGAAGCCGAAGATGTGCTTCAGGTAAGGAGTCAACAGGTCATACGCTGCGCCGGACGTGCCCGCGAGATACTCGCCTGCACTGGCCACGATGACCGTCACCTTCTTGCCGTGAAGCTGGCCCTCCGGGCCATTTGCCGTGTAGTTCACCGTGACGCCAACGCGCACAAGGTGATCGATCCAGGCCTTGAGTACGGCCGGAACCTGGAAGTTGTACATGGGCGTCGTGATCAGGATGTGATCGGCCGCCTTCACCTCCGCGATGATCTCGTCGGAGAGCTTCAGTGCTGCCTTATGCGCGTCGGTCAGTTGATCGGGAGGGGAAAACGCGCCGCCGATCCACTGAACGTCCACAAAAGTGGGCTGGTTCTTCGCGAGATCGCGGGCCACCACGGTGCTGCCGGGATGCGCTGCCTGGAATCCGGCGGAGAAGGTCTCGCCAAGCTGGCGTGAGTAGGATGCGTCGCCACGCGGGCTGACGTCGATCTTGAGCAGGTTTGCCATCGGGATACTCCTGGAGATTGGAACTACAGGAATGGGATGGTATTTCGAGGTCGAACGATTCTTACAGACGCAAGAATTCGCCGGCGGCGGAGTTCAGCACTTGTAGCCAAGTCGCGTGCCTGCTTCCCGCTCCCATCCACCGGTGGACTGCGCGGGATCTCCCTCCCAGCCCTCGAGGTCAAAGACCTCCTGCGGATGCACATGGCCACCGGCCTGCGACGGAAATTCATGTTGCGCCGCCAGAGACTGACGCGCAATGCGGCGCAGTGTGCCACGCAGCAGTAGCAGAGTCGGCTCTGTTAAGAGCATGAATCCGCAGCCGCACACCGGGCATTGCACATCAAAGCTGGTCTCCGTGGGAAGGCATGGGATGTTCATTCGTCCTCAAATCGCACGACGCAGTTGCGCGCCAGTTGTTCTACATCTTCGGTTGCCGACCGGATGCCGCCCCCAATTTGGGGTACCGCTCCGCTCGGAAGATGGCCTCAGCTGGCCTCTGCAGTCACCGGTGCCCAATCCACGAGAAATCCCGCTTCCGGATGCTGCTGTTCGTTGTGCTGCTCTCTCAGCCTCTTCTGCACCGTCGCACGCACGGAATCGCGATCGACCGCATTACGTCGTTCCCCGTACAACAGGAAGCCCTGACCGCAAATTTCACAGCGAACATCGCTACAGACATTAGACGGACGGCATTCGATTGACATGTGGTGCGCGCACTCCGGACGATCCGAGTGCAGCCGGGGAGACGTGATGAAGGGGCTGCCTGACTTCAAAAGTAGGCTTGAGAACGCGGCCCTTCTATTCCACGGCCGTTCATACTCCTACAACCTTTGCGTGCGTTACCTGAGGAGCTGCTGAAGGTTCTGCCTGGCGGCGCTAGCCCTTCAGGTTGGGTCCGACCGCCATCACAAAGTACTTTGCGGGCACCGTCCCCACATTCCGCAGGCCGTGCATCTGCATGCTCGCCGCATAAAGAACGTCGCCGGCATGGGCCGGCTGGGGCTTGCCGTCCACGACCCATTCCACATCTCCCTCACGCAGGAAGAGCCACTCAGAATGCATGTGCTGATGCGGAGGATGGGGCGCCATACCCGGTAGCAGCACGGTGTTGTGCATCTCCACGCCCTCACCCGTCGGCAGGACGCCCTGGATTACGGCCTGTGAACTGCCGGTGCTGCTTGTCTTGATGGGCAGCTGATCGCCGCGGAAGATCGTATTGTGCGCGAAGGTCGCCGTGCCCCTTGCGATCTTTGCCGGGTCAGGCTTCGCCTCGGCAGCGGCTGGAGCAGACTGGGCAAAGGCACCGCCGCCGAACGTTTCTGCAAGCATTGCGAGGGCGGGCAAGGAGAGGCAAAGATCGCGACGAGTTGTCATGGTTCCGCAGCATACACGGGAGGAATGGGCATAGTCTCGCCGATTCCGCGATTGCCTGGGCGCCAGCGCAGTATCCTGTTACCTGTGAGTGATATCGTGAGCGACCCGATCAAAGTAACCCTTCCCGATGGCAGCGTGCGCGAAGTTGCACGCGGCACCACGCCTTTTGCTATTGCGCACAGCATTTCGCCGCGGCTTGCCGATGCAGTCGTCATCGCGCGCATTCGCACCGCAGCAGGCAACACGACCGATGGCGCCGAGGAGCAGACGGATGACGCGCATCGCGGCGCCCAGACCGAAGAGAGCATGTACGCCGAGGCCGCGTCTGCAGAGCGCATCGTCGACCTGTCCGAGCCTCTGAACGAGGACGTGCACCTGTGGCTGCTGAAAGAGCAGGATCCCGAATCGCTGCGTGTCGTCCGCCACTCGGCCGCACACGTTATGGCGACCGCCATCACGGAGCTATACCCCGACGTAAAACTCGGCCACGGACCCGCGACTGACAGCGGCTTTTTCTACGACATCCTGCGTGAGAAGCCCTTCACGCCTGATGACCTCGCTGCCATTGAAACCAAGATGGCCGAAGTCGTCGCGCGCAACGAGCCCTTCCGCCACGAGTACATCTCGCATGAAGAAGCGCTGACCGGCTACGAAGAGCAGGGCGACTTCATGAAGATGCACTTCATCTCGAAGTTCACCAAGCCCGGCGAGAACGTCAGCTTCTATCGCAACGGCGAGTTCGTCGACTTCTGCCGCGGACCGCACGTGCCCTCCACCGGCCGCGTCAAGGCCTTCAAGGTGATGAGCATAGCCGGCGCCTACTGGCTCGGCGACGAGAAGAACCCACAGCTGCAGCGCATCTACGGCACCGCCTTCTACACGCAGAAGGAACTCGACGCACACTTCAAGCACCTGGAAGAGATCAAGGCCCGCGACCACCGTGTCCTCGGCAAACAGCTCGACCTCTTCAGCATCCAGGAGCTTGCAGGATCGGGCCTGATCTTCTGGCACCCCAAGGGCGCCATCATCCGCAAGACGATGGAAGACTGGATGCGCGAAGAGTGCCTGCGCCGCGGCTACGACCTCGTCGTAACGCCGCACGTCATGCGTCGCGAACTCTGGAAGATCAGCGGCCACGAAGGCTTCTACGGCGACAACATGTACGCGCCCATGGAGCTGGATGACGCCGAGTATCGGCTGAAGCCCATGAACTGCCCGGGTCACATCCTCATCTACAAGAACAGCCCCAAGAGCTATCGCGACCTGCCCGTGCGTTACGCCGAACTGGGCAACGTCTACCGTTATGAGCGCAGCGGCACCATGCACGGCCTGCTGCGCGTCCGCGGCTTTACGCAGGACGACGCGCACATTTTCTGCACACCGCAGCAGATCGAAGACGAAGTCGTTGCATGCGTCGAGTTCGCCGAGGAAGTCCTGCACAAATTCGGTTTCACCGAGTTCAAGGTCGAGCTCTCCACCTGGGACAAGAACGACGCCAAGAGCTACGTCGGCGCGCCCGAAGACTGGGAACTCGCCGTCAACGGCCTCAAGACGGCACTTGGCCGCAAGGGCATTCCCTACAAGGAAATCCCCGGCGAAGCTGCTTTCTACGGTCCCAAGATCGATGTCAAACTAGTCGACGTGCTCGGCCGCCTCTGGCAGCTAAGCACCGTGCAGTTCGACTTCAACCTGCCTAAGCGCTTCGAGTTGGAATACACCGGCGAAGACGGCGAGAAGCACCAGCCCGTCATGGTGCACCGCGCACTCTTCGGCTCGGTGGAACGCTTCTTCGGTGTGCTCATCGAGCACTACGCCGGCGCCTTCCCGCTGTGGCTCGCGCCCATCCAGATCGGCCTCGTGCCCATCAGCGAGAAGCACACCGAGTATGCCAAGAAAGTTAAGGCGGAACTCGAAACCATCGGCCTGCGCGTGGAACTCGACGCACGCAACGAACAGATGAAGGCAAAGATCCGCGAACTCGCCCTGCAGAAGATTCCCTTCGTTCTGATCATGGGCGACAAGGAATCCGAAGCCAACGCAGTCAGCGTTCGCACGCGCGGCAAGGGCGATGAGGGTTCCGTCCCGCTGGCCGACTTCATCGCTCGCTGCAAGACACTGCTGGACGACAAGAGCGCTACGCTCTAACCATGACGACCATCAAGCTCGAGACCCGCATTGCCGCACCGGCCATGCGGGTCTTTCTGCTTTCGCTCAGCATTGATCTTCATGTCGAAAGCGCCGCTGCCACACGGGAGCAGGCCATTGATGGTGTGACGCATGGCATCATCGGTCCCGGACAGAGCGTTACATGGCGTGGGCGCCACTTCGGCGTCATACTCCGACACACCAGCCTGATCACTCGGTACGAGCCGCCCTTCTGCTTCGAGGACGCTATGACGCGAGGGATGTTCGCTAACTTCGCTCATCGTCACACCTTCCACCCGATCACCGAGGGAACATGCATGGAAGACGAACTCACCTTCCGTGCGCCGCTCGGAGTACTTGGAATCGTTGCAGAGCGGGTGGTTCTTAGAAGCTACTTCACCCAATTCCTGAAAGACAGAGACGCACACATCCGGCAAGTGGCAGAATCGGACCAATGGCAGCGGTTTGTGCCCGAAGAGCTTCACGCGACATGCCTGTGAAGCGGCTGGCTTACGGATAAACCTGTCCACCGCGCATCCGCGTGACTACAACCTTCGTCCTTCGCATGAAACCGTCGTCACACAGTGAATCAACAACATCTTGCGTTCTCCCGCTTATGTTGATTCGGGAATCCATGCGTGGTTCTTCCGCCATAAGATCCTTCGACCCGTGCTGTGCCTGTTGCGGGATGGCATCACGACTCGTTGCATGGCTTGGAGCCTGGCCCTTGGCATGGTCATCGGGGTCAATCCTTCTGTGGAAATCACCACGCTCGTAGTCATCGCGCTCGCATGGATCTTCAGCCTCAACCAGGTCGCATCGCAGATCGGCACACACGTCTTGGCGCCATTCCACTTGCTGCTCTTCGTGCTTTTCGTTGAGGTGGCGTCTATCTTTTCCGCATACGCCACATGCCGCTCAACGCCGCACAGGTCAACCACACCTCGCCGAAAGATAAAGGCGCGCCCCGGATAGGTGCGCGCCTTTTTAATTGCTGACTAAGTGACGAGTTAGAAGCGATACACAAAGCTCGCGCTCGGCTCTGCACTGACGCGCCAGCTACGGGTGCTCAGTGCTGCATTGTTGAAGTTCGGTGCACGGTAGAACAGGCCACGGCCCTGCAGACGGAGCGCAAGCTTGCGACCGGTGTTCGGCATCGCAATCTCGAAGCCCGTTTCAACCAGGCCTGCTCCGCGCCACTGGTTCTGTCCACCGGCCGTCGGCACGAAGTCGATGGCGCCTCCGCCGACGTTTACGAAGGGCTGGAACGGAATGTGCTTCGGATGGAACTGGTACGCAGCCGTGGCTTCATGGGTCGTGGTTGGAATACTTGCGACCTGTGTTCCGGCACGCCCCGTGATGTTGTAGTTGTAACGCTCGGAGTAGTGCTGGTATCCGTAGTTCACCTCAACGCCGGCCCACGGCACAGGATGGAACTGCAGCGAAGTCAGGAAGCCCACCGAGGAGGTGATGTACTGCTCCTGGTTGGTTACGGTATTCGTCAACGTAACTCCGTTGACGACCGAGTTGAACGTATACGGACTCTCATTAGTAGTGAGTGGCTTCACGAAGTTACCCGTGGCTCCCACGGAGATGCTTCCACCATGTTCCGGCAGGTACTTGTAAAACTGTGCGGGCATCTTTGCGGCAACTGCCAGCAGAGCCAGCATGGGAAGGGAGCGCTTAAGGGTAGTAAACATCGTGACCTCCAGAATGTATGCGGTGGTTCATCGGACGCAGCGAGTCGTTCGAACCGATGGCCCGTCTCGATGCGCCGATTGGTTCCGAGGGCGCTACCGCATGGCACCGTCGTCTTGGGGTTGAATATTGCCTTGCCGGTATGGGCCACGATGCTGCGTGGCTAGCCGGCAATGACAGACTCCAGGGGCGCACGTCTGCACGGCTATAGGTTGGCCGGGCGACGGTAAAAGGAGTTAGGGGTAAGTTGCTGCGTTCGGTAACTCACCAGTTATGTACGATCAGCTGCTGACTTACGAGCAAGCGATGTATAGATAGACCGCGAGATGGACTGAGTGGTTGCCCAAATTTGATCCGGACCTGGCGCGAAAGCTTTCAGATGGCGCATGCTGCCGTACCCTTCCGATGTTCGGACACTTATGCGTAACTAGTTCAATTCGATGACCCTTTTTGGTGAAACCAATCTGGAACGCAAGCATCCGCACGCGTTACTTGACTCAAGCATTTCGATGGCTTCGCGAAGCAGACCCACCATGCGCACCACATTCGCGTCCTATACAGACGATGCTGGTTCCTGAGACACTCCGAGAGTTTCTTCGTTGCAAGGTGCTGCGGCCTTTGCTGCGACTGTTACGCGGTGGCGTAACGCCACGACGCATGGCGTGGAGCCTGGCACTTGGCATGGCGATCGGCATCAACCCCTCGGTCGGGTTGACCACGCTGCTCGTCATGTTTCTTGCGTGGTTGTTCGGCTTGAACCAGATTGCCTCACAGATCGGAACGCATCTGGTGGCGCCACTGCATGTGCTGCTCTTCTTACCATTCCTACAGCTGGGTGTCTTCCTCTTTCACACGCGGCGCCTGCCGCTGACCGCTACGCAGATCAAGCACCTGAGTCACCATCCAATACAGATGGTGCACGTGATGTGGAAGTGGGAGTGGCATGCGCTGGTGGTCTGGGCAGCGATCGCCGCACTTGTGACACCAGTGGTAGCCATCTATCTGCGGCGAGCACTGGTGCTACTGCTACGACGGCACAAGACACTCATTCAGGCACGACCGGCAACGACTTAAATGCGTCAGGACTATGTGCCTAGAGGTGCAGCCAGCGGTCTGCGCCAAGCACCAGACCAAGCGTGATCATGGCGATGACCACCTCGCCGATGGCACCGACAGCGAATGGCTTCAGACCCTGCTTCGCCAGATCTCGGAAGCTGGTGCGTAACCCCACACCGGCGAACGTCAAAAGGAACGCCCAGCGTGAAAGGTTGCCAAGAGTAGTCAGTTGCGCCTTATCGAAGACACCGAAGGTTGCCAGCGCAGAGATCAGAAGGAAGCCGAGCACAAACTTCGGAAATTTCTTCCAGAGGAACGACGCCTTGTTGCCGATGACGGCAGCCTCGCCGCGCGATGCCCAGTAGATGGCATAGCCCAGTACGACGAAGCCAATCATGGCGTTGCGGCAGGTCTTTACAAGCACGGCAAACTTGCCCGCCGTCTCGCTAAACAGTGAACCCGCCGCAGCGGTCTCCGCGGTATTGTCCACGGCCAGACCAGTCCACACACCGTAAGCTTGGTCGCTCATGTGCAGTGCGTGACCAACGACCGGAAAGATAAAGAGCGAGAGTGCGCCGAGCGCAAGGATCGCCGCAATGGCGACCGACGAATCCTCCTCGTCAGCCTCAATGGCGCCCTGCGTGGCGATGATTGCAGACACCCCACAGACGGATGACCCGACGGCCAACAGCGTCACCAGCTTGGGTGGCAGTTTGAACCCGCGGCCGAGGAAGGTCATGAATGTCAGTGCAAGCACCAACTCAATGCAGACCAGCGCCAGCGATACCGAACCGAGCTTGAGAATGTCGCCCAGGATGAAGCGCGCGCCCAACAGGATGATGCCGGCCTTTAGCCAAAATTCATAAGTCGCAACGCCGGCACGGAAGATGCGCGGCAGGCCAACCGTATTGGTAATAAGCATGCCGATCAGGATTGCCCACAACACATACTCAATGTTCGGGAGAGCCAGGTGGTGTGCCCTGAGCGCAGCCGCGTGCGACTTGCCGAACGCGGTGATGGATTGCTCAATGAACTTACCTGCCAACCCAACCGCAGCAAGCAGGGCGACGCCTGGCAGCAAGCCAAGCGGCGATGTCTTTTCCACGTGTGCAGTTACCAAGGCACACGTCCAATCGCGTGCAGCTTGACCAGCAAGGCCACTGCAAGCGAAAGGATGACAGCCCAGGTATCGGTGGACAGTCGAAAGCCGCGCGCGGCGGGGGGCGTTTCGTTGGGTGCAGTCACAGGCGTCTCCGTGGGAACCACTCCATCCTAAACAGACGGCGGCGGCGATGCCCGCTGAGCGCCTTAACGGTCAGATGCGTTATTCAGAAAACGGCACCCCGAATGCCAGCAAGGCGGTTTTCGGAGGCCTGTGCTGCTCCAAGAGGATCGTCGGTGTGCGTCCCATGGCGCGCCACAAAGTCAGCGCGACGGTATTCATGTAGAGGACTCGCGCCTGCTCGCGCGAGGTGCCCTTATCCGTGTAGACAGAAATCGTACGCAACAGCGTTTCCTGCGATGTCTGAATCAGGTATGGCCACATCGTCAGGCTTGGTGCATTTTCCGGGTCGAGTATCTCATCGCGACTCTGCGCGATCACCGTGTAGTTCATGGCCATGAACCGATGCTACGCGGGTGACGCCCAGCGCACTTGCACCGCATCCAATACACAGGAGATTCTGACAATGGCGACCGAAACGGCGATTCTGGCGGGTGGATGTTTCTGGGGCATGCAGGAGCTGCTGCGCGACTACCCCGGCGTGGTCAGTACGCGTGTCGGCTACAGCGGCGGCAACATTGCAAACGCGACCTATCGCAACCACGGTACACATGCTGAGGCAGTAGAGGTCGTATTCGATCCAGAGAAGATCAGCTATCGCAAGATCCTGGAATTTTTCTTTCAGATTCACGACCCAAGCACACCGAATCGCCAGGGAAACGACCGCGGCGAAAGCTATCGCTCGGCAATCTTCTACACAACTGACGAGCAAAAGCGCATTGCGGAAGACACCATCGCGGACGTAGACGCGAGTGGCCTGTGGCCGGGTAAGGTGGTCACGGAGGTTGGCGCGGCTGGTCCGTTCTGGCTCGCGGAGCCGGAGCATCAGGACTATCTGCAGCGCATTCCTTATGGCTACACCTGCCACTGGATCCGCCCGGAATGGAAGTTACCAAAGCGCGCCGTAGAAGCAGCCGTTTAACGGAATCCATCTCCACTGAGGGTGCCCCACGTCTCGATCCCGAGACGTGGGTTTTCATTGGCCCGGAGAGCCACCAACATCTGGCACACTGTAGCCTTCCTTCATGGATGTTCACCTGATCGACGGCACCTACGAGCTCTTCCGGCACTTCTACGCGTGGCCCTCGGTGCGAGAGGCGGACGGTCGCGAGGTCGGTGCAGTGAAAGGCGTCCTCGCATCCATCCTGGCGTTGGTGAAGGACGGCGCCACCCACATTGGCGTTGCGACGGACCAGGTGATCGAATCCTTTCGCAATGACCTCTGGCCCGGCTACAAGACGGGCGCCGGCATCAATCCGGACCTGTGGGCACAGTTCCCTTTGCTGGAGGAAGCGCTCGCCGCAATGGGCGTCACGGTTTGGGCCATGGTCGAGCAGGAGGCGGATGACGCCCTCGCCTCAGCCGCAGCCATCGCAGCGCGTGACCCGCGCGTTGATCGCGTCCTCATCTGCACCCCGGACAAGGACCTTGCGCAGTGCGTCGTCGGCACGCGTGTGCTGCAGTTTGATCGGCGCAAACGCGAACTGCGCGACGAGGCCGGTGTGGTAACAAAGTTCGGAGTGAAGCCGGAGTCCATCCCGGATTACCTGGCGCTGGTGGGCGACGCGGCCGACGGCTTCCCCGGCCTACGGGGATGGGGCGCAAAGGGTGCTGCCGCGGTGCTGGCGAAGTACGGCCACTTTGAAGCGATCCCGGAAGATCCGCTGCGGTGGGGTGTTAGTGTCAGCAATCCGCGTGGTCTGAATGCGACCCTACGCGCGGAATGGGGGAATGCGCTGCTCTTCCGCGACTTGGCCACCCTGCGCGCGGACTTGCCGCTGTTTGAGAGTGTGGACAGCCTGAAATGGTCGGGACCGACGCCTGCGTTCGAGGCACTCGGACGGCGGTTGGACGCTGCCAAAGTCAGCAAGGAAAAACGCCCTGGTCCGCGCTGAAGTTACGGCTTGAAGTACCAGCGCACCTGCGCTTCTCCATAGACATTGCTGTGCGTACCCGCAGACATCAGCGGAGCACGCCACACCTCGCCCTTTAGCGCGCCACTAATCTCAATGTCGCGACGAGGCCGGAAGGTCGTGCTCAAGCCGAGCTGTTGCTGCGTGGTGCCGCCGGCAAGGAACAGGTTGGATGCCTTCGCCATGCGCCAGTCCAACTGTACGAACTCACCCGGATGCAGATGCCACGTCAACCACGCTTGGCCACCCTTGCCCTGCCGTCCGATCCAGTCGCCCATCAGCTGACCTTTGTTCGTGTAGCCCTCTGGTTGCGCCGTTTCCCAATAGGTGTACTGGCCCTTGTCCAAGGTGCGGACACTCGTATCCGTGTTGGCGGCTTCCACGCGAAGATCCGCTCGCTTCAGCCAAGGCAGTCGCGAAAGATAGATGCCTGGTCGCCATCCGCTGCGTTCCGGGTTGGATATCGGAAAGACGTTGTCATGCGTGATGGAATCGGTGTAGAGGGTTATGAGGTGGCTCTGCCAAGGGATCCGCCAGGAAAAATCAAACTGCGAGAAGCGCGCACCAGGATCTTCGCGCGAGGCCTTCACCGCAGGATTTACCCCGGTTAGACTGACGAAGCTTCGCCAAAAACTGCCCAGGGTAATGGGTACATGTTCCTTGCCACCCCAAATGACGGAACGCGAGAACCCAAACTCGAGGTCGGGCGTAGGCTTGAAACTGACCTTCTCGCTATGAATCCACGGGGAATTAGGAACGGTGTGGCCTTTCAGGCTGCCCACTCGGAATTCATACCGGAAGAGGCCGGTTACACGGGATAGTCCCGGAACCCAAAGAGGCTCCACGCGGTTGATGCGAAAGGTGTAAGGGCTCTCAGCATTGTTTGACCAGATCATGCTGGCTCCCTGCGCGGGCCCCAACCAAGCGTCCTGCTTGCCAAAGGAGATCTCATGCCCCAGCAAATGAACCGATGCATCAGCTTCCACAATCCGAAAGACGTCGCTTGACGCTACAGGACCGGCAGCAACAATCGGTGCCGGGAATCGCAGGTCGGGCCGATCAATGAGGGTGAGTTCGGTTGCGACGGCGGGCGTAAACCCTGGTCCAGCCGGCGCGTGCTGATACTCACCGCGGAAGCTGAGAGAGAAGCGCCCGGCCACGCCGTGCGCAGCGAAACCACTGATGCTGTTCGCACCGTTCTGCGTGGGCCTGCCGTAGTCGTTAACGATCGTCTGGCCAAAGTGGTAGCTGTCGGTCAGGACGTTGCCGCTGATGGCCCGCACACGCGTGTAGCCATACTCCGGAGTAATGCGGGCTGCGCTTGCTGTGGGGTCTTCCGATTCCGCTCGCAACTCGTGTCGCAGGCGATCAAAAATCTCGACAGCCTCCCCGCCCGGATCGCCCTGTAAAAGCTCCGTCTCCGAAAGTTTCAGGGCATGTGCAAGCGATACTCGTGTCCATGGGCGCAAACCGAGATACAACGTAGGCAGATAACCCAGTTCGTACAGGCGAATTGCGGAGCTCGTGATCCAACTATCGACTGGGATGAAGGATGAGCCGGCCGTGCCGCGCCCTGCATTCGCAACTTCGAGATGTGACGGGGTATCGTCTCCACTTTGGGCGTATGCGGCGCATTCTGTGCCGTAGACGCCCAGAAGGATCGCGGCGCAAATAATTCGATTTCGGGAGAACTGCAATGGGTGCCTTTAGATGGCATGCGTAGGGCATACCGCACGGGATTGTTCGATGATATCGCTTAGGCGCCCCGCCCAAGGACAGCATGGCGAGCGCGCTCGTCACCCCTTGCCATAGAACTGCACGTGGTCGCGTATTTCGTGTAGCGTTAGGGAGAGCGGACGTGCCCGGCGCGCTCGCGAAACGACGGTGCTGAGACTACGATGGTGCAGGAACAAGGTAGCGAATCTGGCGTGAGTAAAACCGTGCAGCACCTACCAGCCTCCGCGGTAGAGCCAACCTCTGACTCCATTCCATTAGAAGTCTCCGTGCTGGACATCCTGATCTTGTTGCGGCGACGGATGAGAATGTTGCTCATCAGTGCCGTCACCTGTGGAGCTCTTGGTTTCGTAATTGCATCTCTTGAACCGAAGGTTTACACAGCCACGACCAGCATCCTTCCACCGCAGCAGGCGAGTTCGTCCTCATCGTTGCTCGCTCAACTGGGCGGACTTGGGTCGCTGGCCGGGCTCGGTGGCGGAGCCGGAATCAAAAGCACCACAGACCTTTATATCGGCCTGATGAAAAGTGTGACCGTGGAAGACGGCATGATCCGACACTTCCATCTGGACGACGAGTTCAAAGAGAAATATCACTCGCTGGTTCGCCGTGATTTGGAGAACATCACCAAGTTCGATGGTACGGGCAAAGACGGACTGATCCGTATCTCGGTCACGGAGAAGTCGCCGCAGCGCGCAGCTGAATTGGCGAACGGCTGGATTCAGGAGTATCAAAGATTATCCTCCTCGCTTGCGCTCGGTGAGGCCTCGCAACGGCGACTGTTTCTGGAACAGCAGCTGGCTCAGGTTAAGACCAACCTGACTACGAGCGAAGAAGAATTGAAGCGCATCCAGCAGACCAGCGGTCTGATCCAGCTCGACAGCCAGGCGCGGGCATTGATTGAGACGACAGCAGGCCTTCGCGCCCAAATTGCGGCGAAGGAAGTCCAGATACAGTCCATGCAGACCTACTCTGGCACCGGCAACGTGGACCTGATCTCCGCCCAGCAGGAACTGTCGAGTTTGCGCGCACAGTTGACCAAGCTTGGTGGCGGACAGTCCGGCAACATTGGCGACCCGATCGTTCCACAAGGAAAGTTGCCCCAGTTAGGGCTGGACTATGGACGGAAGACTCGTGAGGTTCGATACAACGAGACACTGTACGAGATCCTGGCGCGGCAGTTCGAAGCGGCCAAACTCGATGAAGCTCGCGAAGGTGCAGTGATCCAGGTAGTGGATCGCGCTCTTCCGCCGGATTACAAGTCGGGACCGTCGCGCCTGAAGCTACTGCTGGCGGGCTTCTTCATCGGTCTGTTTGTGCCAATGGCTTGGGTGCTCTGGGGCGGGATGATTCGCTTTCTGCGCCGGTCTCCGGATTGGGCGGTCAAGCTGGATGCACTCGGCGGAAAGTCGTGAGTTCGGCACAAATACTGGCTGTCGTCGTTCGTTATAAGATGCAGCTCGCTGACTCGAAGACGATTGTAGGCCTCACCGACGCGCTCAATGACTCGGAGTTGGCACGGGAAATCGCGGTCCTGCTGTGGGATAACTCTCCTGTTCCTTTGATTGATCCGCAACTGGCTTTTACATTCCAATACGGCTGGACAGAGCAGAACCTTGGAACCTCGGGCGCTTATAACCAGGGCATCGCGCTGGCGATAGAATTGGACATTCCGTGGATGCTGCTGCTGGACCAGGACACGGAAGTGACGGCGGACTTCTTACGAGGATTGCTGAAGTACAGCCGAGCTCTCGCGGACCGGCCAGAAGTCGGCAGCATCGTCCCATTCATTTCCTCGCACGGTCAGATTGTCTCGCCACGACGCTTTCGTTCCCTTAATCGAAACTCGCCTGTGGAGCGTACCTTCCAGGGTCTACTGCGCGACGATGGATTTGCCGTGAACTCCGCGTCGCTGATGCGTGTTTCCGCACTCCGGGAGATTCGCGGTTATAGTGACGATTTCTGGCTCGATCTTTCCGACGTCTATGCCTTTCAGCGGATGTACGGCCATGGCCGCCACATCTTCATCGCGGGCAATCTGGAGCTCAAACACTCCGTGGGTGGTATGAACTTCCATGAGGACATGGTTCCCGAACGCTACGAGAGTTTCTTAGCTGCTGAGAATGCTTACCTACAGATCTACCGTTCGACGTTTGAAAATCTGGTGCAAACACTAAGGCTGCTGTTACGCGCACTACGACAGTGGCAGCAGTATCGCGACAAGCGGTATGCCACGATTACGCTCCGTTATCTGTGGATGCGTCTGACGATGCGCCCGGCGATGCGCCTGCAAATTTGGCGCGAGCATCTGCGAGCCCGACGGAGCATCTCGATCGCAAAGGGGGCGTCGGGCCTTCCGGGTGAGGTGATCCCGCAATGAGCGACGCTTGGGAGCCGCGGGTCCTCATCGTTATCGTGCGATACCTCGTTCCGATCGCGGAGTCGGTGACCTTTCAAAGCCTAACGAGTGCCTTCAGCGCAGACCCATCGCTACATCGGCGCTATACCGCCCTCCTGTGGGACAACAGCGCAGAACCTCTGGACCAACCACCTGCGGGATTAATCTACAGGCATGACCCGGCAAACAGCGGGATCGCTGGCGCCTTCAACGCCTCTGCCGCCCTTGCCGAAGATCGAGACTTGGAATGGATCTTGATGCTCGATCAAGATTCTGAACTTCCGCCCAACTTCTTGCGCGATATAGGGGACGTACTCAGCGCAGTCGATCGCATGCCGGATGTCGCGGCCATCGTGCCCAGCGTCTACGCTCAGGGCTTTCCTGCCTCCCCTCACCGTGTCCTACGCAACCACCATGTCCCATACCCCGCGGGTGAAAGCGGAATAGCACCGGGCGAGGCCACAGCCATCAACAGCGGGTCACTCCTGCGCGTGCGTGATGTGCTTGCGGTTGGCGGCTACAGTCCGCTGTTTCCGTTGGACTATTCTGATTGGTATATCTTCCATCAACTGCACCGAGCGGGTAAGAAGGTATGGCGCGCGGCGGGCATTCGGTTGGACCATCAGATGACCGTGATGGATTACGACAACTTGATGAGCGTGCAACGTTACCGCCTGTTGCTTCGCGCTGAAGAGGCCTTTACTGACCTCTATCGAAGTCCTCTGGAGGGATCGCTTCAGACACTGCGGCTGGCGCTGCGCGTGGCAAAGCAACGGTTGAAGTGGAGGAACCCTGTGTACTCTAGGTTGACCTTGAAGTGTCTGATCCGCCGCCTCTTCACAACACGCGCTCACCGTATCCTTTCGTGGAAAGCAAGGTGCAGAGAACGCTCAATGCCAAATGTGCCTTAGTGGCTTTCCATTCCACCCTCTGCCGTCTACGGTCTGCGCAGCAGTCGCACATCGAGCAAATGCTGCTTTGCCTGCGCACTTAGCGCCGGGCACGGTACAGGTCGTCGAAAATAAACATAGATCGGGAACATGGATTTAGCGAAGCAGCCAAGCTCGCTGGAAGCCGGTACGAGGGCATGCCGGTGACCGCCACTGACTTCCCGCCATTCCCGGCTTTGGCTGTCTTTACCTCGCGTTACGACCAACACGGGTCATGCCCACGACGCAGAGGCCTTCCGATTGCTGCCACCCATTAACGCGTGACGCGTTTACGGGCCGGTCGCCTGCAGTAGACTCTAGTACGGCAGGCGTAGCCCGGCAGATGAGGACGCAGCAAGGGATGCAAAGCGGCACCAACACGAATCACCGGCGCCTTGATCTGTACGTCTTCTATCAATTCCTGCACCCTGACCAGATTGTCAGTTCCCTGCTGCTGAGTGAATTCTGTCAAGCAATGGCCGCCTCTGGATGGGACGTGACAGCATTTCCTGCCAATCGCCAAAGCGACGACGGTAATGCCAGCTTCCCTCTGCGTGAGGGATGGGATGGCGTGAGCTTGCGGCGTATCTGGCGACCCGCCTGGCGACAATCGACATCTACGGGTCGCACTGCGAACGCGCTTTGGATGCTACTGCACTGGATGATGCTGGCCTTTGTGACAGTTGACTCTCCAGATGTGATCGTGATCGGCACGGACCCTTTCTTCAGTGTGCTGATTGCGCCGGTCTGGCGCTGGTGCCACCCGTCCACGCGCATCGTGCATTGGTGCTTCGACCTTTACCCTGAAGCCATTTATGCCGACAGATCCATCGATCACCGCAGCTTGATTCCGCGCACCATGCGGCTCCTGATGCAGGCCAGTTACCGTGCGTGCGATCTGGTGGCAGATCTGGGCCAGTGCATGGCTGGCCTGCTGCGCGGATACGATCCGCAGATGAATCTGGTAACGATGGTGCCGTGGGCACTGTCGGAGCCGACAGTGCCTCTGCCGACAGCGAAGGTCGAGCGTGCTGCTATCTTCGGTGACGCGACGCTCGCGCTTATGTATTCCGGCAGCTTCGGACGGGCGCACAGCTCGGACGATATGTTGGCGCTCATGCGACACCTCCGTGGTGAATCTGCCGTGCTGGCGCTGAGTGTCAAAGGCAATCGCGCGGCACATTTGCGCGAGCAGGTCTCGCCAGAAGATACCAACATCCGGTTCGTCCCTTTCGCCGCGACAAACGCACTCGAGGAGCGCCTAAGCAGCGCGGATGTCCATATCCTGAGCCTTCGCGACAGTTGGGTGGGCGCGGTCGTTCCATCGAAGTTCTTTGGAGCGCTTGCGGTCGGCCGTCCCGTGCTGTTCTGCGGCCCTCGAAACTGCGCCATTGCCCACTGGATCGAGCGGTACGGCTTGGGGTGGGTACTGGAACCGGGTGAAGCCGCGGGTGTTGCAGACCAAATGCGCGAACTATTGCACGACTCCGCCGCACTGCAAGCCATGCGCGAGCGTTGCTACAAGGCTTACCGTGAACACTTTTCACGCCAAGTGACCATAACCGAATGGCAACGCATTCTTGCGGCGCTGATCGCATCACCGCATTTGCGCGATGAATACTAGCGAGTGCTAAACAGTGACCGATAGGCAGCCAATGTCTGTTCGGCCGTGCGTGTCCACTTATAACGTGGGATCAGTGCCAGCCCTGCGTCCACATGCTGTCGCCTCAGAGGCTCGTCTTCCACTGCGGCGATCAGCTTCGCTGCAAAGTCTGCCTTGTCCTGTGGTTCGAAGAAGATTGCTGCGTTGCCGCAGACCTCTGTCGTGGCTGGGCTGCGCGCGACCAGCGCTGGGGTTTCGCTCGCCATGGCTTCCAGCGGCGGAATGCCGAAGCCCTCATAGAGCGACGGATAGACGAAGAGCGTCGCCTGCGCGTACGCTTCCGCCAGAAGATCCGGCGGTGCATAAGGGATGGATATCACCTGCTCAGACAGCCCGAGCAAGGCAATTTGAGCTTGTTCAGCAGCATTGAGCGGGCCGCCCCCTAACGCCAGCAGGTCAAAGTGTCTATGCAAGCCCGACCGGGCAAAAGCGGTTAACAGGCCGTCGAAGTTCTTATAAGAAGCGCGAATTCCGACGTACAGAAGGAAAGGCCGACGCGCCACCTTCAGCAGTGCGCCCGCTCCACTGCTAGTACGTTGTGGCGGCGAGACACCGTTGTGCACTACAAGTGTCCGCGCAGGATCTACGTCGTAGAAGTGAAGCAGATCGTCCCGACTTGAGGATGAAACGCACAGAATCAGGTCAGCTTCGTGGAACATCCTCGCCTTTGTTCGAACGATCCGGCCGCTGTCGGGAAACAACTCAGGGAATCGCTCATGCACGCAGTCGTGATGCGTTGCCACGCGGGCTGTGGCACGCGCGCCGGGCATGAAGCGGTAGAGCGTGTTGTGATACACGTCAAACTGACCAGATACCACCACTAGCGGATTAAGCAGCAACTCATTAAGTACAAAGGTCGCCATGCCCGAGGCAACAGGACGCGGCCCCCAGTGAACCAGCCTGTTTGGGGGAGCCGTCTGCGACTGCAGTGGCCACTTGGTGCTGGAGTATCCGAGCAGCGTCGTTGTCTCGACACCCTGCACCGTGCGCAGATATTTCAAAAGCTCGTAGAAGTACAGCGTGATGCCACCGGTGTTCTGCAGCGTGAAGGCTTGGTGGTCGTAGAGAATTCGCATCGCCGTGTCAGTCCAGTGTATCTACCCCATGGAACGAAGCAGGAACTCTTGCCACTCGCCTACAATCACTCCATGTCGTACGCGGTTGCCGTGGAACATCTCTATGCCCTCAGTGGCGAGCTTGCGCCCGCCGCGCCGGGCGCAGCGCGTCGCAAGTTCGACCTGGCCCATATGCGCACGCTGGCTGCTGCGCTGGGGAATCCGCAGGCGAAGTACAAGTCGGTATTGATTGCCGGAACCAACGGTAAGGGTTCCACGGCTGCAACGCTTGCCAGCATTCTTAGCGTAAGCGGTTTAAAAACGGGGCTTTACACCTCGCCACACATGCTCCGAGTCAATGAGCGCATCCAGATGAGCGGAGCGACGCCAGGCGAAAACTCGTTGGCTGAGATCGACGACGACACTTTCGCTCGTTTGTACTTCAAAGTGGACGACGCGGCCAACCGGCTCGTTACCGAGGGCAAGCTGCCACACTTGCCGAGCTTTTTTGAGGTGATTACGGCTATTGCTTTCCTCGCGTTCTCAGAGGCGCAGGTAGATATCGCCGTCCTTGAGGTAGGGATGGGCGGCCGTCTGGACGCCACCAACATCGTTGAGCCAAGCGTCTCGGTCATTGCGGACATCGCGCTGGACCACACGGAATGGCTTGGAGATACCCTGGCGGAGATTGCCCGCGAGAAGGCCGGCATCCTGCGCGAAGACGGCCGCATGGTGACGCTGCCACAGCATCCCGAGGCAAATATCGCCATTGGAGAGATCGCAATGAGTCTAGGCGTTGCCGGCATCAACGCAGCAATCTATTTGCCGGAGCGCGGTGCGGCATCCGGTGCGTATCCGCTGCCGATACAGGGCCAGACAATCCTGGTCGATTCTCCGCTCGCGGGCGAACACCAGAATCGAAATCTTGCACTGGCAATCGCTGCAGCGATCGAACTTCAGTCAAATGAGTTACTTGCCGCCATTACCCCGTCCTCCATTGAAGCCGGGGTTCGGCTAACGCGGTGGCCGGGACGTCTGGAATCCGTTGCGTCTCCAAGCGGAACTGCGACGATCCTCCTCGATGTCGCGCATAATCCAGCAGGCGCATGGACGCTGCGATCCTACCTATCCCGTGCCATCGAGGACGGGCGCCTCAATGGCCCGCGAACCCTTGTCTTCTCGGCTCTGCGCGACAAGTCCGTTCGAGAGATGGCGCAGATCCTCTTTCCGAGCTTCGACGAGCCGGGCGATCGAATCCTGCTGGCCCCAGTGAACTCATCCCGTGCCAGCTCGGGCGAGGAACTTGCGCAGGTGGCCGCAGAATTGGAAACGCCGGTCACTGTCTGCGCGTCAGTTGCTGAAGCGATGCAGATCGCTACGAGCCAGCCTGGCAGCGTGGTTGTTTCCGGTTCCGTATATCTTGTCGGAGAAGCAAAAGCCTGGATCGAGCGAGGCACCACCGCGTGAAGAAGCTGCTCCCCTGGGTCTCGTATCTGGTCCTGATTCCACTGATGGCCTTTGTCACCGTCGTGTGCGGTCTGCTTTCCCTGCTGTTTTCGCTGTGGGATAAGTCTGGCCGGCAGCAGCATGCCATGGCGCAGTTTTGGGCAAAATTGATGCTTGGGATCGCGCTCTCCCCGGTCAAGGTGGTCAACCCAGAGAACCTGCGCTTGTCCACGGCTGCCGTCTTTGCCTGCAATCACCTCAGCTACATGGATACGCCAGCGCTCTTCGGATCGCTTCCCTTCCAATTCCGCATTCTGGCCAATCATTATCTCTTTCGATACCCCTTTATCGGCTGGCACCTAACCCGGTCAGGCCAAGTGCCGATTGATCAGTCGAGCATGCGGTCGCAGATCGCCGGGCTGATGCGTGGTGTTGCCAGCCTGAAAGCCGGGATGCCCATCCTCATTTTCCCGGATGGCAGCCGTTCCTCCGATGGGCACGTGCGTCAGTTCATGGCAGGTGCTGCCTACATGGCGATCAAGGCGCAGGTACCCTTGGTGCCGCTTGCCTTGATAGGCACCTATGAACTTCTGCCCATGCACACCTACCATCTGACTCCTCGTCCCTTGCGACTCGTCGCCTGCGAACCTATTCCGACCCTCGGGATGACTACCAAAGACGCGGACAAGCTCACGTCGCGCCTGATGGAGACGATCGCGGCCGAGTATTACGCGCACTCATCACTCAATCGGCCGGAGCCACTGCCGGAGAGTCAGGCGAAGGTTCCCAGCGGTCAACTGTAGCGGCTAAGGGTTCTCCCGACCGCAGAGCCGTCTCTTAGAGCTAGCAGTCGTAGAATCACCAGTGATGAGCAAGCCACGCATCCTTATTCCTGTCCCGACCAGCTTCGACGAGCCGTACAACACCGCAAACTGGATGAACTATGCTGCTGCGGTCACCGCTGCCGGTGGCGACCCGGTTCGACTGGAACTGACTCACTCCGCTTCCGAGATCGACACGCTGGTCGATGCAGCGCAGGGCATCCTGCTTCCCGGCAGCGGCGCGGACGTCGACCCGTCTCACTATGGCCACGACCGAATCCCGGAATGCGCCGAGGCGGATGACCTGCGGGAGGAGACGGACAAGGCCCTCTTCGCCGCGGCAGAGCGTACACGCAAGCCCCTGCTGGGGATCTGCTTCGGAACGCAGTCGATGAATGTCTTCTACGGCGGCACGCTGCATCAGGACATTGACCCTGTGCCCGTCAACCATCGCGCTGGGCGTGCTGTGATTACCGCACATTCGATCCTGTTCCCGGTCGATAGCCGACTGGGGCGCATTCTTGCTGAATCTGCAGAAAGCACCCCGGAAGATGATAAATTTTCGCGTCTCTCCGTGAACTCGAGCCACCATCAGGCGATTGCCATTGCGGGCGCCGAGCTTCGTGTGGTCGGGCGCTGCCCAGCGGACGCCGTTATCGAGGCGGTGGAGGGTGCTGATCCCAACCACTGGCTGATTGGCGTGCAGTGGCATCCGGAACGGACAACCGAGACAAGCGCCGCCTCACGTGCGCTTTTTGCAGCCTTCCTGCAGGTTGCGGAAACGACGTCGGCCCGGTAGATGCCCGCTCTGTCCGAGATTCGCATCGCTGAACTCCTGGAACCCTACCTCGCGGAGGGTCCAGCCCTTGCAACCGACCTTGTACCTCGCGTCAGCAAGTATCTGGACCTTCTGATGCTCTGGAACGCCCGCACCAATCTCACGGCGATCCGCGATCCCGAACAACTGGTCCAACGGCAGATTGGTGAGAGCCTCTTTGCAGCCCGCTTCGTGGATATTCCTGGCACGTTGATGGATTTCGGCTCCGGCGGCGGATTTCCGGGCATTCCGCTCCAGATCGCGCTGCCGACTCTGCGGGTGACTCTTGCGGAGTCGCAGGGCAAGAAGGCCAGTTTCCTACGCGAGGCCTTGCGGTCCCTTGGATTGAACGCGGAAGTCTGGTCGTCACGCGTGGAGTCCATGCCAGCGGACCGGGTATTCGGGGTGGTGGCGATGCGTGCGGTCGATCAGGCTGCCGCAATGTTGCCCATCGCCCAGGAGCGCGTGGCGCCGGAAGGCAAACTTCTTAGGTATCTGCCGGCGAGTGAGGAAAGCCTGCTTGCGGGATGGAGCCTGATCGAGGAAGCGGTCGTCCCGTCCTCGCAGGGCCGGATAGCCTGCTGGAAACGCGTGTAGCGATGTTCCACGTGGAACGTCTGAGCTGGCCTGACCTCAATGTTCCACGTGGAACATCTTTCTTCTATCCCTCGGCCACGTTCCACGTGGAACACTCGTCCCCGGTGTTCCGCGGCTGGCACTCCCGGCCAGCCACTCGCCCCTGCTACTCTTGGCGAAGAGACATGGGAAAAGTCATCGCAATTGTTAACCAGAAGGGCGGCGTCGGTAAGACCACGACAGCCATCAACCTGGCCGCAGCTATCGCACTCACCGGCCTGGACACACTGCTGGTGGACTGCGATCCGCAGACCAACGCCAGCGGCGGCCTCGGCATCTCCCGCGACATGGAACGCATGTCCACGTACGACGTGCTGCTGGGCGACTGCACCGCGGAGGAAGCTGTCGTCGCCACGCAGGTCGAACACCTCTCTGTCATCCCCAGCAGCAAAGACCTGATCGGTGCGAACTTCGACCTTGCACAGCAGGAGCGGCGCGAGTTCCGCCTGAAGGAAGCGCTCGATTCCATCCGGGAGCGCTACCCCTTTATACTGCTCGACTGCCCACCCGCACTCGACCTGCTGACGCTGAACGCGCTGGTCGCTGCCGACACCCTGCTGGTCCCCATGCAGGCGGAATACTTCGCTCTGGAAGGCATCTCGGAACTGACCGGCACGCTGGATCGCGTCGCTGCAGCTTTCCAACCGGAGCTTTCGCTTGAGGGCGTAGTCCTCACCATGTATGACCCACGCACTTCGCTTTCGCAGCAGGTATCGGAGAATATCAAGGGCTTCTTTGGGGACAAGCTTTTCACGACGACGATTCCTCGCAATATCCGTGTTGCCGAGGCGCCGAGCCACGGCCTGCCGGTCGTCATGTATGACCCGAAGTCACGAGGTGCCGAGGCCTATCGCGACTTGTGCCGCGAGCTGCTGGCACGCAACGGCGTCTTCACCATCGCGGGGAATCCAGCCGGTACGGTTATCCACGAATCCGATCCCGACGAGTAATCTGCAGTCCAGCATCCAGGAGTTTGAACGATGTCCAGCACCAAAGCACCCGATACGAAGCGCCGCGCCCTGGGCCGAGGCCTTGAGGCCCTGCTGCCCAGCCGCCAAGCCACCCCGCCGCCGCCCGCACCCGCTCCGCCGGTGGTTGAGAACTCGGGCAAGCCGCTTGAGGTTGACGTCACTGCGATTGATCGCAATCCCTACCAGACCCGCACGCGCTTCGACGAGGCCGCTTTGGAGGAATTGTCGCAGTCCATCGCGGCGACGGGCGTCGTTCAGCCCATCATCGTTCGGGCTCTTGGCAAGGGCCGCTACCAGTTGATCGCAGGCGAGCGCCGCTGGCTGGCTTCGCAGCGTGCCGGCAAGCCAACGATCCCAGCGGTGGTTCGCGAGGTCTCGGATGAGCAGGCGATGGAGATGACCATCGTCGAGAACCTGCAGCGAGCTGACCTGAACCCAATGGAACAGGCGCGTGCTTATGACCGGCTGAGCCGCGACTTCAAGATGACGCAGGACCAGATGGCGAAACGCACCGGCAAGGATCGAGCCTCTGTCTCGAACTTCCTGCGGTTATTGCGCCTTCCGGAGGCTGTGCAGGGGAAGGTGGAGGCGGGAGACCTGTCCTTTGGACACGCGCGAGCGCTGCTTGCGCTGGAGTCTGAGGCGCAGATGATGGCGGCCGCGCAGAAGATCGGCGCTCTCTCCATGTCGGTTCGGCAGACCGAGAGCTACGTCAAGAACCTGCTGGATCCGGAGCGAAAGATCGGGCGCATCGAGGCGACCGCACCGGACATCGACGCCAATGTGAAGGCTGCACAGGATCAGTTACAGAGATCGCTGGGCCTGAAGGTTCGGATCGAGGATACGCGAGGTAAAGGTCGAGTCGTCATTGAATACAGCAACCTTGAAGATTTCGACACACTTCTGGCGACCCTCTCCCATTAGCCTTAAGTCGTTGATTACAAACATTTTGTACCGCAAAAGAAAAAGATTGAGACGTCTCAGAAAATGCGATTGATGCGTGCCACTGCCTTTGAATACAAACATCGTTACCTGGTCCACGGGCTGATCTACACCCTGTGTTTCGCTTCCCCCTGGCCGGATTACCACAACGGTGTTGCAGGCCTGAGACACATCTCGATCTGGGGCTTTGTGCGGAATGGCAGCACCTGGTTCCGCATCTCGGATGCTTTGACACGCCCGCTCTATGAGCACTTCGCCTCCGCGTGGAACACCGTGCTGGTGTTCATGATCCTCTTTGCGTTAGCCGGCGCGGCTCTGCGTGTGTGGGGAGCGGCGTACCTGGGTGCGACCACCGTGCAGCGCGGTGGCATGGTTGGCGACCGCATCGTTGCGGATGGCCCATACCGCTACGTCCGCAACCCGCTTTACCTTGGCACCATCCTGCACACCTTCGCACTGGCGATGCTGATGCGACCGGACGCTGCGGTGATCTGCGTGAACCTGATCATGTTGGTGCAGCTCCGCCTGATCGGTCGCGAGGAGCCTTACCTGCGCGAACGCCTGGGAGAGGCCTACAGCGCCTACCTGATGGAAGTGCCGCGCCTGGCGCCGTCGTTGCGCGCGATGACCGCACCCGCGCAGAGCAAGCCGGATTGGAAGCAGGGCTTCCTCAGCGAGATCTACGTGGTCGGCACCGCCGTCACGCTGGCCGCCGTGGGTTGGTCGAACGGCTTTGGCTGGGAGGCTTCGGTACTGCGCGTGATGCAGGGCATCGTCATCTCGCTGGGCATCTCGGTCGCGGCGCGCGCGTTCATTCCGAAGGCCACGTTCTAAAGCCCGCTGAGTTCCCTTTCAGTCCATGCGCGCGATCGTGCGACAGAGATGCCGCGCACACTGTGTTTCCGGTCGCCGCCAACTGCGCAATAGAAGTGATACAGATCGCCCGCATGACTGACGACGGACGGCTTGTGCGCGTAGATGCCGTCGACTGAGCCGGGCTCACCCACGTCGATCAGCGGCACGCGGGTCTGGGTTGCGTGGAATAGGTCCGGCCCGGTCGCCACCAGTTCGCGCGCAACGCCTTTGTTGTCCAGGCCGAAGTAGAAGTAAGCCCACTCCCCGCCATTCTTCAACACACACGGATCGCTGGCAAAGTGCGCGTCCGCTGAGCCCTCCGGGCCATTCTTCAAAATAGGATTACCGCTGTGCCGCTGCCACGTCTTCAGATCGGTCGAAACGGCGACGCCTGTCTGCTCGTGCCAGCCGCCCGTTGTGTGGTCCTTCGCGTTGTAGAACAGATAGAACCTGCCACCGTCGCGTAGCAGGCATGGCTTGTAAAGGCCGCCACGCTCCCAGTCTGCGCCTTCTTCCGGCCGAAGGATGGTTGGGCCCGCCGTCCAATGCAGGCCGTCGTCACTGAAAGCCAGGCCGATTACGGCTGCGCCACTCTCATACCCCTCGCTGGGATACGCATGGTAGGCACCGACGAACTGACGGGTAATGCCGGGTGCCGATACCCGCTGAATGTTTCCCTCGGAGTGGAGGTCGTTCTCACGCAGGATCCAGTTCATGGCCACGTTGAACTTCAACACCGGGTTAGAGGGATCGCGCTTCAGAATGGCGCCGAGATTCTTCCAGTGGATCAGGTCCTGCGACGAAGCCAGGCCCGTCTGGTAGCCCGTGCCATCGAAGGCCACGAAGGTCATGTACCAAAGGCCGTTGTGGCGATAGACAAACGGGCAGTCAACCGACTTCTCATCGAAGGCCCCCTGCGTGTTCGAAGGTCCAAGCACCAGGCGGTTCAGCTTGAAGGGCGTCTCCAGCGAGCGCGGTGATGCGGCTGCCGGAAAGGCATTCGAGGCAACTGCCATTGACGTCATACCGACAAAGCCGCGGCGCGTGAGGGAGATACGCATGCGCACCATTCTGCACCTGTGGTCAAGCCTCCGGCAAAAGAGAGACGCCGCAGTGCACAAGGCACTACGGCGTCTCTGTTGTTCCATGCAGCGCGTACCTTCTCAAAGTGAGAGCGGCACGAAGCGACTACTTCTTGGCTGCAGCAGCCTTAACGGGTGCGATCGCGTCCTTGGCAGCCTTGGCTACGCGGAACTTGACCACGGTCTTGGCCTTGATCTTGATGGCCTCGCCCGTCTGCGGGTTGCGGCCGGTGCGAGCCTTGCGCTCAGCCTTTACCAGCTTGCCCAGTCCGGGAATGGTGAACTCGCCATTCTTCTTGGTCTCTTTGACTGCGGTCTGTGCCAGCAGATCCAGGAAGCCTGCAACCTGCTTGGTGGGCAGCTCGGTTGCGTCGGCCATCTGGCGGATAAGTGCTGTCTTTGTGAGTCCCTTTGCCATTTGTGTTGCTCCTTTTACGTGCAGAACTGTGATGCGGCGCGGGTGGGGCGCGTATGACGTACGGCGATCGCTTTCGTTACCCATCGCGAATTCGCCGGCACCGGTGAAAATCTCCAGTGTTCATGCGGGTTCCCGCAACCGTTCCGCATATCACGATGGACTTTTGTGGGCACGTTGTCAACGGACAAACTTCTGGTTTTCGCGGTTTTCTTCGGCTTTTAGCGGGATTCTTGTGGAAAGGTGTCCGAAATGGTTCCGAATCGGGCGAATTCACCGTATTTGCGGGGTCTAAAACATACTTCGGCGCGGTGCGGAGGCTCGCAGAAGCGGCGCATTGAGTAGTGCAACCACCGGCGCCATGGCGCGAAATCGCTTGACGATCTCCGGTACCAACTGCGGCGTAAGTGCAAGATCGCCCGGTAGGGTCGCTGACAAAGCCCACTGGCGGCAGAGCAGCAGGTCCGCTGCAGGATCCTCCGCAGCAAAGCCCTTTGGCATGCGTTTGAGCGGATTGCTGTCGAGATCCGGCATCAGCTTTCGCAGCTTCCTGTCGGCGAGCATCCCTCGCATCGTCGCGTGCTCATGCTGCATGTGCCTGCGAATCGCGAGGAGTTGTTCCGGCTGCGGCATGTAGACACCTGCTGCAACAACGACTTCGTCGCCGGCAACATGCGCGTAGAAGCCGCCGCCACTCGTCTTCGCAAGCGACGCGGGAGACCACCATGCGCCCACGTGGGTCTTGTACGGCAGTTTGTTGTTACTGAAACGCGTGTCGCGATAGATGCGGAACATGGCCTTCTTCGCAGGCTTCACACACTCCGGCGCGAAGTCGAGCATTGCTTCGTTGACTTCATCGATCAACGTCAGCCAGGGGAGCTGCACCTCTGCCTCGTAGACGCTCTTACGGTCTGCGAACCATGTGCGATCGTTGTGGCGCTTGAGGCCCTTCAGGAACTTGATACCGGCTGGTGCGAAGTGTGTAGCCATGCATCGTCGATTCTATGCCGCAGCTCCCGCGCGTCAGCTCGACAGCACAGGCGTATCGTTAGGACTCGAAGTACGTGGAGTTCCCTGATGGATCCGGTCCTTGGTGTGGTTCTGCTCGTTCTTGTTTTGGCTCTGCTCATTACTCTGCTGAAGACCCTGTACACCGTTCGCACGTCGCAGGCTGGCGTAGTGGAACGCTTCGGCAAGTTCAACCGCATCGTGCGGCCCGGCCTGCACCTGCTGATCCCCTACGCAGAGCGCGTCGCCTTCGTGGACCTGCAGGTGCAGCAGGCGCAGTTCTCCGTGGAGACCAAGACACGCGACAACGTCTTCGTGCAGATCCCCGTCAGCGTGCAGTATGGTGTGCTGGATGACAAGATCTTCGACGCCTTCTATCGGCTGTCGCGACCGCAGAAACAGATTGAGAGCTTTGTCTTTAACTCCATCCTTGGGCATGTGCCGAAGCTCACACTGGATGAAACCTTCGAGCAAATGAGCGGCATCTCGATCGCCGTGAAGGTTGAGTTGGATGCGACCATGCGCGAGTTCGGCTTCAACATCCTGACGGCGCTCGTCACCGACATCATTCCCGATGCAAAAGTAAAAGCCGCGATGAACGACATCAATGCGGCACAGCGTTCGCAGGTGGCCGCGCAGGCGAAGGGCGAGGCTGACAAGATTCTGAAGGTCAAGCAGGCGGAAGCCGAAGCTGAGAGCAAGGCGTTGCAGGGCAAAGGCATTGCGGCCGAGCGGCAGGCGATCATCGATGGTCTTCGCGCGAGCATTGAACACTTCCGCGAATCTGTTCCGGGTACAACTGCGGAAGATGTGATGGCGCTGGTGCTGCTGACACAGTACTTCGACACGCTGAAAGACATTGGCATGCGTGGTGGCACCAACACACTTTTCCTACCGAATAACCCGGGTGCCGCGAATGACTTTCTGCAGCAGATACTTGCCGGTCTGCGCAGTCAGCCTGCGCATTCCATGAGTGCCGCACCGGCGCCAAAACCACAGAGCTAGAGCACACCTTCCGGAAGAACAACCACCGGACCCGGCTGCCCGCATCTCGCTTTTGAGACGCGGGTTGGATGTCCAGCTTGCGCAGCCTCGCCGCGAACACCCAGCGTGTGAACGAACGCACATCCCTTCAGGATGCGGGGCATCTGCCTTCTAAGGCTGATTGTCCCGGTATACTTGCCACGCTGAGGGGACTCTATGCGTCGGTGCTTCGTACTTTTTCTCGTTGTCTTATCGCCAATTCTTGTCTTCGGGCAAGGCAAGCCGTACACGCAACTGTATGTCTTCGGCGACAGTTACTCGGACAGCGGTGCGGGCTATGTCGATGGCAATGGACCGACGGCGGTCGTGTACCTGGCGCAGCGGCTTAATATTCCTTTCACTTACTTCGGGGATTCAAAGACGAAGAGTGAACATCCCATTCGCGAAGGTCTTAACTTTTCGGTCAGCGGTGCGCGCACGGGCGAGAGCGAAGGCCGACGGTATTCCCATAATGAGCTGCTGGGACGCGGCATGCGAAACCAGGTGAATGACTTTGCCGCCATGGTGAAGGATGGCAACGTGACATTCGATCCCAAGACCACGATGTTCTTTCTGCTGGGCGGCTTGAATGACCGCAGCCTGAAAGATGGTGAGACTGTTGCGAATCTCGAGGGTGAGATTGAGACACTGTACTCACTCGGCGCACGGCGATTTGAAGTCGCGCTGCTCCCGACAAAGATTCCGGCGTTTGCCTCTGCCGGCGAGCGCTTCAACCCGCAACTGGCCGCCATCCCTGGCGATGAGCAAGCCAGGCACAAGGACATTCAGATCTCGAACAGTCACTGGGGCGGCTTCTTCGATGAAGTAATCACTCATCCGGATAAGTATGGCTTTACCAATGTCACGGATAAATGTGCGGGCCGTGCGCTGCGCGACGAAGACACAACTCCCTGCGCAACCCCTGCGACTTACTTCTTCTATCACGACGGTCATCCCTCCACCGCGGCACACAAGGCGGTAGGCGACTTACTCTATGACGAAGCGACCAGGAAGTAAGTCACAACCAAGTGAGTGCCCCGTGCCTCGATTTTGAGACGTGGGTTCGAGAGTTACACAAGTCTGCTGTATATCTGAGTCCACCAGCACAAATGCAAAACCGTCAGAATGACGACGTGTAGTTCGGCTCCCGGCGTCGCCGCCTCGCTCACTTAGTACTTCGCACAGCGGTTCGTGTACGCATCCAGCGGCGGGTAGGTCCGCGACTTCCGGCCCAAAATCTCCAGATGATCGGCCGGTTGTGGACTGAAAGTCGCGACAGACTTTTTCGGGGTAGCCAAACCATCATGCTTCCTGCATTGTGTCGCGTGCCTTCAGCGCGCGGTTCCTTCTTAATCCGTTACCCCAGGGCTTCGCCCTGGGCTGGGAAGTCGCGTGCCTTCAGCCCGCCTTCGTCGCTTCGCTTTCACAGATCAGATGGCCAACGACGGACGGTCCGACAAAGAACCCCACATCTCAAAACCGCGATGTGGGGTTCTTTGTTCGAGCCTGCGCTCTTCCTAAACCATCAGCAACAGAACCTTGCCACCGCTGCCGCCTTTTTCTGCGAACTCCTGCGCTTCGGCCGCTTCGCTCAGTGCGAAGTTACGTACGATGGGCAGCTTGAACTTGCCGTCACGATAATCATCGGCAAACTCGCGCACCTTGCTTGGGTCAGGATGTGCACGGAAGCGCACGAGCTTGATGTCCGGGTGCAGCGCTGCATCGGGTGGCGGCGTAACGACGGTGCCGCAGATGCCGCCTTCCTTGATGTGGATCAGCAAGGGTGTTGTCACCTTGCCGCCGACGGTGTCGGCGATGGCGTCTACCTTGCCCATGTTCCGTACCGCTTCTTCGTCGTCCAGGGCGACCAGTGCATTCGCACCAAGCTCCTTCGCATCGTCGAGCTGATGCTTGCGCACCCCCGCGATGACATGCGCGCCGATCTTCTTCGCGCTGTGAACCGCCGCGCGGCCCACACTTCCCATGGCTCCCGTCACCAGGATGGACTGGCCCTTCTGCAGGGAACACGCCTCACGCACAAGCTGATCGCCTGTGAGTGCAATCAGCGGCAGCGCTGCAGCCTGAATGATGTCGACGCCGTCGGGGATATGCGTGATCTCGTAGCCCTTCACGATCACCAGTTCCGCATAGGTGCCGGTGGTGAGCGCCATGACGCGTTCGCCTTCTTTCACGCCGCGTACGTTGCTGCCAACGGCTCGAACCACACCACTGACGTCGCGACCAAGGATGCCGGGAAAGCTGACGGGAAAGCGCTCCTTCGCTTCGCCCGAACGCATCTTCCAATCTACCGGGTTGATGCTGGTGGCGGCTGCGGCGACCAGCACATCATCTTCACCCACCTCGGGATCGGGGACATCGGTCTCATACTTCAGGTTCTTCGCGGGACCATACTCATACAGCCGGACTGCCTTCATTGCGTGCTCCTGAACTGGCGAAAAGTCTTGCGTGTTTCGCTACGCATGGGATGCGGTCTGCTCGTTCGGCAGATACTGCCGCCATGCGTCACCCTCGGCGATGCGCTTGATGCGGGCGAACCGGCTCCGCATGAGCCGCAGCACATGCGGCACCACGATGTACCTTGCGACAAGCCTGCCTGCCCAGCCGAACGGCAGAGAGAATCGTACTTCATCCTCCAACTGGGTCCCGCCGCGGTCCGGCAGTTCCCGCAGATGGTGGTCATGCTGAAAGGTGCGGAAGCGTCCGTCGAGCATGCTGTCCTGCATGAAGACCGGACGGTCATAGCCGGAGATCCCTGTCACGTGAAAGTGCTTCAACCCAAGTTGCCAGCCCTCCCAGCGCACCGTGTCGCCGTGCTGTACCAGGCCCTCAGTGCGACCGGTGACCGGCTTCATGCCAAGCTCCTCACGCACCAGCGCAATGCTGCAGGTCAGCTGGAAGCAGCGATCAATAGGCGCCTTCACTTCGCCTGTGTCGTGGAGGGTGAAGAAGCCGCCGTCCTGTGTCCACTTCGCCATGATGTGTCTTCCCTGACTACGTCTGATGTTGCGCGGTGCGGTTACGCAGTACGTGAGTATGATGAGTCCACACGCCCCACTCTGCACACACTTATTCGCCACGCTTTCGTGCGGCGCACCCGATCCGGGCAGGCTGCTGCTCTCACGCAGTGGCATTGCCCTTTATGACCTGCAATATGACGGAGACGACCATGGCAGATGCATTCGACCGGAGATCGTTCCTGCTGGGCGCAGCGCCCGCGGCAATCACGGCAGCAGCGCTCACGCAGCATGCGCTGTTGGCCCAGACGATGGTGACACCAGCGCCTCTGCCGCCTGTCGACGACCGTACTGTCTACTTTGCCAGTGACTATCCGAACATCTCGCCGGAAGAGCATATCCGCATGTTCACCGCGGCGCTTGCCAAGCATCCCGGCAAGGAAGACACATACCTCAAAGGCGGCGCGGTGACGGAGCTGGAGCAGAAGTTCGCCGCCATGTTCGGTAAGGAAGACTGCGTCTTCCTGCCGACGGGAACACTCGCCAACAACCTTGCGGCTCGCATCCTGTGCGGCGATCACAAACACCTGATCACGCAGGCGGACAGCCATCTTTACGCGGATGAGAGCGACGGCCCGTCGATTCTGAGCGGCATCACCATGCAGCCTGTCGCGCCGGGCAAGGGCGCGCCCAGCTACGAGGAGTGGGAGGCAGCGGTGCTGGACGCGGAACATCGCGCGTATCCGTTGAAAGTCGGCGCCATCTCCATGGAAAGCCCCGTGCGGCGGCACAACGGGGAGTCGATTCCCTTCGCAACCGTGGAGAAAGTCTGCGCGATGGCAAGAAGCAAGGGCATCGCGACGCACTGGGATGGCGCGCGCGCCTTCATGCTGCTGGGGACGCACGGCTACGATCTTGCCCGCTACGCCGCGCCCTTCGATACTGTCTTCGCATCGCTGTACAAGGCACTGCACGCACCCTTCGGCGGCATGCTGATGGGCACGAAAGAGAAGATGGCGCAGGCGCGCGATCTGCGCCATGTGTTCGGAGGCCTGATCTATCACGGTTGGGTCGCGGCACTGCCTGCGCTCAACGCACTCGACGGCCTGCCGGAACGCTGGAGCAAGGTTCGCTCGAGCGCAGAAGAAGTCATGACGAAGCTGCAGTCATCCGGCGGCTATGCCGTGGAGCGTGTGCCGAATGAGAGCAACATCTTCCTGCTGAAGCCATCGGACGCACGCATGAAGGGATTGCAGGAACGCCTGCTGGCCGCGGACATCCGCATTGCCGCACCGCACAATGGAGCGATCGTCATGTACTTCAATGAGACGATTCTGCGACGGCCGGTTGCGGAGATTGTGAAACCATTCGTCTCCTAGCCGTCTGCTTTCTGCGGCAGCAGGCGCGCGGAAAGCATGTGTGCGCCGCTGCCGAGAGCTCGTAGCTTGCCCACGGCAAAATAGCGCGCGTTCAGCGCGCTGGTATCCAGGTCTTCGATCAACTCCCAGCCCATGCGGCACAGACGTTCGTGGATCGCATCCGGCATGAAGAAGAGCTGGAAGGGTTCGCCTGCCGCGGCGACGCGTGATGCCATGGACTCAAAGGCCATCCGCTCGAACTGCGGCAATGCTTCGGGTGGCAGGCCGTAGTCAAAGATGAGTTCGCTGCCGGGCGCGCATGCTGAGAGGAACTCCATCGTCGCGGTGAAGCCCTCGTCGGTGAGGTAAGGCACCACGCCGAGCCACGCGAAGACTGCGGGTTGCGACATATCGAAGCCCGCCTCGGCCAACTGTTGTGCAAGTGTATCGACGTGGAAGTCAACGGCCACGTGTGTAACGGTCGAAGGCACATCGATCTTCGTGCGGGATAACAGCGAGAGCTTCCACGCCTGCGTGTCCGGATGGTCTACCTCAAAGACCCGCAGGCCCGGATGCTGATTGCGATAGGCGAAGGTATCCAGACCTGCGCCGAGCAGCACGTATTGCGTCACGCCCTGCGTTGCGACCGCATCCGCCAGGGTGTCCTCAGCAAAGCGTGAGCGTCCAACAAGAAACGCGCGCAGACCAACCGAATGCGGACGCGAGGGTGCACGCAAATCCGTACCGCCCAGCTTCTCCGGCGTCATGCCAAGGATGCGCAGCGCCAACGGATCACGAAAGACAATCGGCGAGTCGAAGACCTGGTGCGCCGCCCGTCGTAATGCCACGCGATAGGCCGTGCCCGATGGTTTGCCCTCTTGCATCTCTTCACTGTAATGAGTGCGTCCGGGAACGCAAAAAGCCGCCCACAATGGGCGGCTTTCTATTGAGCGTTGCGACGCGTTACTGGACGGTCAGGGTGAAGCTCGTGGTCGTGCTCAGCGTGCCGGAAGTGCCGGTCACAGTGATCACATACGTGCCTGCTGAGGTCGTCGTGGCCGCTGTAGCGGCTGATCCGCTGCTGCTGCAACCAGTCATGCCGACCGTAAGCGCCGAAAGGGCGACTGCGATCAGCACACCGGCACGCACGCGCTTACGAAGCGTGAAGCAGGCCAGCAGACCGGCAGAGAACACCACTAAGCCAGCGCGCGGACCGGGCAAGCCAGGCTGCGTTGGCTTCGTGTCGAGCTTTGCCAAGGTCGAACTCTTCAGGGCCGAGCTCGACGCGCAGCCAGTTGTCGCGGTGTAGATGGTCATGGTGGAGCTGACTGCGGCACTGGCCACGGTGGCCGTCGGCAGAAGGTAACAACCGGCAAACGTTCCGGTCGAGCTGGTCAACGCTGCCGAAAAGGTCACGGCACCCGTAAAGCCACCGGCCGGAGTTACCGCGATGACATTAGTCGTTGAGCCTCCTGCGGAAGTCGTCACCGTCGAGGAAGCGGCTTTCAGCGTGAACGAGGGTGTGACACCCGTAGACGTTGTGGGAACCGTCAGCGTCAGCGTGCCAGAGCCTGGCTTGTACACCGCGTTGCCAGCGTAGTAGACGAGCACGGTGTGCGAGCAGGCAGACGTCGCCGTACACGCTGGGACGGCGTAGGTGTAGTTCGCCGTACCGCTGGAGAGCGCGGTGGCGGTCGACAACGCCGTTCCGTCAACGATGACCGTCACGGTTCCCGTCGGGGTTGCGCCCGAACCGGCAACGGTGATCGACAGTAGATCCGTGGTGCCGCCCGTCGGCGTGGATGTTGCAGCGGCTACTACGACGCTCGGCGTCAGAAGTGTACTGGGGTTAGCGATCGTGGAGAAGGCGGCCTGCAGGCCGGTGGCAAGGATAGAACCAAGGCCCGTGACCTGGTCATAACCCGTTCCGGCGGAGAAGCCCATTGTGCCATTTGTGGTGGCACTGGTCGACGAGCAGCCGGTAGTGCCACCCTTGCAGGTAACGATGTTGTTGCCGCTGGTGATGTCCTGGAAGATGCTGCTGGCGGATGACCCGGCAGCCAGCGTATACAGGCTCGGATTGATGTTGCCCAGCGAAGCACCGCCATTGGCCTGCTCGACGACAGCCAACATTGCTGCGAACACCGGCGCTGCGGCTGAGGTGCCACCCACCAGGCCTCCGCCGCCATTCGATGTGCCGAAACCAAGGTTGGAATTCGAGCAGGTAGAACCCTGACTGCAGACGATGTACGCGTGCTGCTCCACGGCTGCCGGGAAGGCGACGTCCGGCACGTCACGATGGCTATCGGCGGGCACTCCGGTGCCGGTCTGCCAGCTTGGCTTGTTGAAGATGGCACTCGCGCCGCCGCCGCTTGCCGAAAGCGAGCCGTAGGCCACGGTGTCGTTCCAGGCCACCGCTGGCATGGGTCCGGTGGTTCCCGGGACCGTGGCATTCACCGATCCTTCGAAACTGTTGTTGGTGGAGCTCCAGAAGGTGGCGCTATCGGTATTCAGCGCAGTTCCGCCCACAGCGGTCACATACATCGAAGATGCAGGATAGGAGACGGAGAGTCCGCCCGTGGCCACCAGCGATGCGGTAGATCCTTCGCAGCTTGTCGCGCCCGTATCGCCGGACGACACCATGATGGTCTGTCCCTGCACGTTGGCCTGCTTCAGCACGGACTCAAACGGTGTAGTTCCTGCCGTGGCGAAGGTTGTGTACGACGATTCGCAGCCGCCGTAGCTCAGGGTCAGGATCGGTGCCACCGCATTGGTCACCGCGTAGCTCAGCGCATCGAAGACGCCGTTGCTGCCGCAGTTGGTGGTACCGCTGAGAACACCGGTGCTGGTAGTGCTGGTGCAGCCCGTATAGATGAACTGGATCGAAGCGCCCGGGGCTACGCCGCCGGAGTACTCCAGGTCGAGTTCGCTCTCGCCCTCATCACCATCCACCTTGTTGCTGACACCGGTGTTCGGCACAAGGATCATCGTGGGCAGCTTCACGGTCTGACCCGTCTTCTGCTGGAAGTAGGTCAACTGGGCGGTATCTACGGCCGACTGGCCGATGACGCCGATCTTGACGCCTGTTCCGTCAAAGCCCGAGCTGATCAGAGTGTTGACCCCAAAGATCTGTCGAACGTCCCATGGCACCAGATAGTGCGCCGCGGTGCTGGTGGTGTAGTCGCCGGTCAGCTTCGCCTGAGGGGCAGCGATGTGGCGTGCGTGTGGGACCGCGCGGAAGCTGCTGATGCCGGTGATACCGCCGACCACATCGGCCAGTGCCGCAGGAATCGAGGGAGCCGTGCTGTTCTCAAAAAACTCGCGGCCATCGCGGCGGTAACGCTGCATGGAAACCGCGAAGGCGCTTTCAACCGTTGAGGCAGTACCGGAAAAGGTGATGAAGTTGCGGCTGGGTGCAACGGCGTCGACGGTGAAGCCACGGGCCTGCAACCAAGCAGTGAGCGTAGAGAGATCCGCGTCCGCCAGGCCGAATCGCGCTCCATACTGCGCGGGCGTCAGCCACTGGTGATAGGCAGCGGACCCGGGGGTCTGCTGGTCCACGACCAACTGATCCAGGTCAGCCTGCTGCGCGGCCGTAGGCTTCAGGTACAGCTTCATGCCGGTCACCGCAGTCTCGCCGGAGAGGTGTCCGATGACCTGCGAGTTCTCCAGACGTTCCTTCGGGCTGGCGGGCAGAGCGAATCGGGCAGCGGTGGCCGCGGGAACCGCTGCCAGCCGCGGAGCAGGCGTCTGCGCCGTCGCGTGCAGCAATCCGGACAGCATCAGGCCGGAGACAAAGGCAGTGCGAGCGGTACGGAGCATCAATCGCGCCTTGGAAGACATCACGGGGGGAACAGGTGTCATGGAGTGTTTTCAACCCTTTGAAGCCAACCGTGCCGTTATGCGGCGTACGGTCTTGTCTGCGGAGAGGACTCCGCGCGCTGGCATTTATGTGTGTGACGAGATACTTTCTCCCGAGTAAACACCGGCCCGAGCAGTTTGTCGTTCCCCAGCAGGTTGTAGAGCCCACGAATGATATCGTTCTGCGCGCGCGGGGCGTGAGATGAAGCAGGTGGCTTCAGCCCTCACACGGACCTGAGATAGTGGCGGGAAAGCCTCATTGGTGGACAAGGCATCAGGGACAAAAGGCGTATGCGTCATCGGAAGACGCGATCATTGCGCTGTGCGCGACAACCCTCTGTTCCCCACCCCTTTTTCTCAGACCCGATGGGTCTAGGCAGACATCCAGCCGAACGCGCGCTCGAGGTAAGCCTTCAGTTCCTTGCGCGGGACAACCGCGTCCAGGAAGCCGTGCTGTAGCAGGAACTCACTGCGCTGGAAGCCTTCGGGCAGCTTCTGGCGGATGGTTTGCTCGATGACGCGGGGACCAGCGAAGCCGATCAGTGCGCCGGGCTCTGCGATGTTCAGGTCGCCCAGCATGGCGAAGCTGGCGGTCACGCCACCCGTGGTGGGGTCCGTCATCAGGCTGATGTAGGGCACCTTCGCGTCTGCGAGGCGGCCCAGCGCGGCGGAGATCTTCGCAAGCTGCATCAGGCTGGCAATGCCCTCCATCATGCGCGCACCACCGCTGGCGCTGATGATGAGCAAAGGAGCACGCGTTTCGAGCGAGCGGTCAACGGCGCGGGCGATCGTCTCACCCACCACTGCACCCATGCTGCCGCCAATGAAGCTGTATTCCATGGCGCTGATCACAATGTCGCGCTCGCCGAGCTTGCCAATGGCATTGACGATGGCGTCATTCAGGCCAGTCTTGGCCTGCGCTTCGGCCAGCCGCTTTTTATAAGGTTTCAGGTCGGTGAAGTTCAGCGGGTCGGTCGATACTAGTTCCATATCGACAAGCTGGTAGCCAGGCTCCAGCAGGTTGTCGATGCGGGTGCGGGCGTCCATCTTGAAGTGGTGGCCGCAGTGGGGGCACACACGCATGTTCGCGTCCAGCTCCGCGCGAAAGATGGCCTTGCCACAATCCGGGCACTTGACCCAAAGGCCCTCCGTGCGGACCGTCCGCTCAGAGTCCGAAACAATCTCGTTATCCAGCCGCTTGAACCAACTCATCGCTGATAAGTTTACCCCTTCACCCGATGTCGGGTACGGAAGGTCGCAGCGGTGCAGTAAGCTGGTGCCACTTCCTGTACCGGAATCCCTCATGCCTGTCCTGCGTCACTGCCTTGCCTCGCTCTGCCTTTTTGGTGCTCTCCTGGCCGCGGGTACATCCGCACATGGCGAGTCCTTCCGTAATCCCCGAAGGATTGCCACTGAAACCGATCCCAACAGCGTCCTGGTTGCTGACCTGGATGGGGACGGACATCTGGATGTTTTGTACGGTGTCCTCTCCACACGGACGATCCACACGCTTCTCTGGCGCAGCGGCGATTATCAGCCTGGGCCGACGGTATCTCTTCCCGCGAGCGGCAAAGTCAACTGTGGAACTGCAGACGTGGACGGCGACGGCCACCTGGATCTGCTGTGTCCCGCAGTCTCTTTGGGCGCCACCACGAACAGTTACCAGAGCTCCCTGCTGTTCTACAAGGGTTCGGGCGATGGCAGCTTCGCTGCGGCTGTCACGTCACTCGTCACGCAGACCGCGCCGTTTCAGATTCCCCTTACATATCCGGTCGTTTCCACCATCGCGGATGTCACGCGAGACGGCATGCCCGACGTACTGATGGTCGATCCGCAGGCTGGCGTGAGCTACATGATGGTCAATCGCGGCGGCGGCACGTTTGTCGCGGGTGGGTTCGCCAGTGGTAGCAACGACATCCCCACCTTGTCTGATATCGATGGTGACGGCGTTCCCGACCTGATTTCCTCGAACGGACCATTCGTAAATCTCAGCAAGGGAGACGGCAACTTTGGCAACAACCTGGGGACTTCACCGATCTATACCGGCTGCGCGTACCGGGATCTGGATGGTGACGGGAAGGCCGATGCTGCATGTTCCTATTCATTCTCTGCCACCGCGAACGGTCTCTACATTCTGCGTGGCAATGGGGACGGCACCTTCAACGGCAGATCACCCATCGTCGCGGCGACTTACCCTGGCGGTCCTGGCGGTGGGGCCGGGATGGCATCCCTTGCGACGGTGCGGCAGATTCTTGATTGGGACGGAGACGGGAAGTTGGATGTCTTCGGCACATCCAATGACGGCTTCACCACGATTCCTGCCCAGGGAAACCTTCGTTACGGAACACCGCGCCAGGTTATCGCCGGGTATCCACCGCAGAAAGCCACGATCCAAACGGAGTTCCCTGCCTATCAGATTGCAGACCTGAACGGCGACGGACTGCCGGACATCGTTGCACTTGGACCCAGC
Source organism: Terriglobus roseus (assembly GCF_900105625.1). Classification (NCBI taxonomy): domain Bacteria; kingdom Pseudomonadati; phylum Acidobacteriota; class Terriglobia; order Terriglobales; family Acidobacteriaceae; genus Terriglobus; species Terriglobus roseus. The sequence continues at coordinate 2,649,597 of NZ_FNSD01000001.1, read as the reverse complement.
TGCATTCTGCTTAGTTTGTCCGGTGCATCCGCTGGACTGGCGCCGCCCGTACCATCCGTTGCCACGGCCCCGGGCGATGCCCTCAGCTACGCGGCACTGGCCGATTTCAATGGGGATGGGGTGGCGGACGTGGCAGCCACCAGCGACAGTGACCTCACTCTGGTTACAGGCAAAGGTGATGGCACTTTCTCAGCGCCCATCACGATCGCGACGGCCGGGCTCGACTTGAAGTCGAGCTACACGCGTCCGACACCGCTGCTTTCCGGCGACTTCAACGGCGACGGCAGGCAGGACATCCTGGTGGCAAAGCCGGCTAGTTTCAGCGGAAGCCGGGAGGTTTACCTCATGACGGGAACGGGTGACGGCAGATTTGCCGCGCCCATGATGACCTCCGGCATCCTGTTGCCGACTGTGTTTGACGACTTCTATTCCGGGGCAAACCGCCCGGTTGCAGATATCAATCACGATGGTCGCGATGACCTGCTGATCTTCCCAAACGACACCACAAAGCCGCCGGTACTGCAGATTTCTCTTAGCACTGGGAATGGCACCTTCCGCACTGTGTCGACATCCATGCCCTACGAGATGGCCGGTACTTTCTATGCGCACATCACTTACCCGGTTCTGACCGACGTCGATGGGGACGGGGACCTGGACGCGGTGTTCGCAACGTCGGCCCATGCGTACGTGATGCACGGGAACGCAGATGGAAGCTTTGACACGATGGGCGTTGTCAGTCTTCCCATCCCGTCTGCTGGCGATCTGACGACCGCGCCCACTCCTTCCGTTACCGCGGGTGACTTCGATGGGGACGGTCACCGCGATATTGCGATCGTTTCTACCCTGAAGCAGCCGCAGGGGAACGTTCCAGGGTTAAGCATCTGGTACGGCAAAGGCGATGGCACGTTCAACAGTCCAGTCACACACATCCTCACCCGGCAGTATTACGACATGGTGGCCGCTGACCTGGACCGTGACGGCAACGATGACCTGGTGCTGAAGAGCAATGTCAACTTCCTGTCTTCTATTGGGGTGATCAATGGTCAAGCGGATCGCTCGGTGAGCAGCGAAAGTCATTACGTTGCAGGGCAGGGTCTGTCCTCCCTTTTCGTGAGGGACCTCAATGGAGATGGCCTTCCGGACATCCTTGTCGCCAACGGAGAAACCAACCAGCCACCGGATACCGTAACTGCACTCTTGAATCTAGGAAATCCGGAGAGCGTCGGGGGGACCGTCCGTGGTGATCCAGAGCCTTCACTCCCAAACCAGACCTTTGACATCGTCGCTGCGCTGATTCCCGTGGACAACACAGCTCTATCAGGAACGGTGACCTTTGCCCTGGACGGTGCGACCGTCGGGACAGCTCTCCTTGCGAACAACACCGCACGCGTGACCCATACCGGCGCGGTCGCCGCCGGTACCCATACCATCACCGCTGCCTGGCCTGGCGATGCCACGCATCCCGGAGTGAAGCTTATGGGCAGCCATATCGTCACTTTGCCGACCACGGCTGGCCAGAGTGACTTCACCCTCACCGCGTCGACCACGACCCTGACCGCCTACACCGTGGACGACGTCACATTGACGGTAAGGGCCGCTCAGATCGGCTCTTTCACTGACAGTCTGAATCTGACTGTCACCGGACAGCAGGCAAGGCTGTCCGCGACCGCCTCGCCTACGAATATCTCCCTTGGCGCGGCTACTTCGGGCACTGCTCTCATCAAGATTCACACGGGTCTCTCGCCGCTGGCGCTGAACCGCTCCCCTCTGGGTTCCGCTGGGAAGCTAGCTGCCTTCGCCGGTCTACCATTCGGATTGTTGCTTGCAGCGCGGAAACGACGAGCCGGGACATGGCTTCTGTTGGCAATCGCAATGGTCCTTTGCGGTGCCGTGACGGGATGCAGCGTGCCACCAACGGACATCGGCCTGGCGCCCGGCGTCTACCATCTGCATGTCACGGCAACAGGCGCACAGACTGCTGTGACGCACAGTGTGGACGTTACGCTCACCGTCAACCAATTCCCACCCCGGACATAGGCTTCATACACACCGCAAAGAGAGAAGAGCCCGGCGCATAGCCGGGCTCTTCTCTCTCTTGATCTTCGACAGGCCAGGCTCGAAGCCGGACTATCACGATTGCGCTTACCAGCACTGACACGCGAAGCGTCAAGGCCTCGATGGCAGACCGTCAGATGCGCATGGGCATCAGGATGTAGCGGTACTTCTGGTCCTCGTTGGCGTCCTCGGGGCGCATCTGGCCGGCGGACTGGGCGTCCTTGAACTCCAGGCGGACTTCGCCGGTGTTGCCGATGGCCTTGAGGAAGTCGATCAGGTACTGCGAGTTGAAGCCGACGACGAGCGGGTCGTAGTTGTAGGGCGTCTCGATGATGTCTTCCGACTCGCCGGAATCAGTGGACGAGGACGAGATGCGAAGCTCGTTCTGCTCGAGGCGGATCTTGATGGCACCGGAGCGCTCGTCGGCGAACTGCGCCACGCGCTGCAGGGCTCCCATCAGGTCTTCGCTGCGGACGATGACGAACTTGTTGTTGTCACGCGGCAGGACCGCTTCGTAGTTGGGGAACTGGCCGGTCAGCTTGCGGCTGGTGAGGACGCGGCCACCCATACGGAAGAAGAGGGTGGTTTCGTCATCGGCAAACTCGACGAAGTCATCGTCCTCGCCGGAGCCGGAGGCGAGCAGCGACTGTAGCTCGCCGAGCGCCTTGCGCGGGATGAGTGTCTTCTTCTCACCGGTGATGCCTTCGAGGGTCTCGCCCAGGCGCTCGATGTGCGCCAGGCGGTGCCCGTCGGTGGCCACCATGGCCATACTCTCAGCCTTCAGAACGAGCAGCGCGCCATTCAGGGTGTAGCGGCTCTCTTCGCTGGAGATGGCGAAGATGGTCTTCGACACCATGGAGCGAAGGGCGGGCGCAGCAATCTTGATGGCGCTGGCGGCCGGGAACTCCGGCACCTGCGGGAAGTTGGCGCGGGCCATGCCCACCATCTTGGTGTTGGAGCGGCCGGCACGGATCTGCACCCAATGGTTGTCCATCAGCTTGATGGAGATTTCGCCCTCGGGAAGCAGCCGGATGTAGTCGTACAGCTTACGCGCGGGTACCGTGCAGGCGCCGGGCTTCTTTACCCTCGCGGGGCAGCTGGTGCGCAGGCTCTGGTCCAGATCGGTCGCCGTAATGGTCAGGCGATCACCTGCTGCCTCAAAGAGAAAGTTCGACAGGATCGGGATGGTCGTCTTCCGCTCGACGACGGACTGCGCAGCCGTCAGCTCCCGCAGCAGCTCCGCACGCGAGACAGAGATGTCGAGGTTGCCGGTGGGTGCGGCTCCATTGGTTTCAAGCGAAAGCGGCGAAGCGGTCGTGGACACGGGAGAAACCTCCGGAACAAATGCGGGCGATACGAAAAGTCAGATCCAGAACAGCGGCAGCGGTCTACCGGGCCTTCGAGCGGCCCATCGCATCCTGCGGCCAGCGCTGCCTGAGTGGTACTCAGCCTACCACCGCGCGAAAGCCTTTCCTAGCGCGTTTGTGTTGCCGAAGCGCCGCAGGTGCGGGCCGAAGCGCGGTGTTGCTAATGGCCAATCGTAGCGCGAGAGCGAGGTGTGGAACGCCGGGATTTCCGGTGGGAAACCTGTCTCTTGCCGGATCTGGGACAACGGATGCCAGAGCCCGGTCCGAAGCCGGGCTGCAGCGGAATTTTGTGACGGCAAGGAAATGCGCGAAAGCGCGTCGGGAGCGCACGAAGTGCGTGCGAGTACTGGCTTCTAAGAAACATAGCTTTAAGAAGACTTATTGCCCGTAGTAGTAACCGTTGTCGCTGGAAATGTGGATACTTCGCCTAAGCATCAGTAAACAAGGGTCTTAGGGTGTGTACCGGATTCAGAAAACCCGTCCGCAAAAAACGAATAAGCAGAACAACAGGCACGGTCGAGGTGTGCGTATCCTCAACCGCCCTGGCGATTCACAGCGATCCACCGGTCCGGGCAGACATCGCCGCTGCGCTTAAGTGGAAAGACGGCGAACAACCGCGTCAATGCTGGGCTATAAGGCGTCCCCGCGATCCACAGGGGACCCTCCTGGCCTGAGGAAAGCGTGGTTTTTACGATTTTTCCTCGGTGGGCTCCCAGCCTGTGGCAAAGGCGTCCGCTGCGGCAGGCTGCGGCATACTTGGAACCCGCTCCTGTGCCGAGGCGCGGAGCACCCAGATCCTCCGTTTGGCTACTGCCTGAAGGGCGTCGTCATCGCAAAAAAAACCGTCGCGCTGCGCGGGAGAGTGTTCGTATCTCGAAAGAAAGGTCCATCGGAGGAACTGGGGGACTATCGAAGAGGCTTCTGGTACCTTGGCTGCGCATGCAATCCACGACCTCATCCCTTCGCAGAGCGTTCCTGATCTCCACGCTTTCCTTTGCCGGGGCTTGCGCTGCTGCGCAGACTGCCCCAGCGGGTCCGCCTTCTTCAGGGGCTGCTCCGACGCCTGCGCCCGGCGCGATCGCCTCACATCCGGAGTGGCCCAAGGCAAATCCTGATGATGTGAAGAGCCCGCAGGCGATCATCGCAGCCGTCTCGGACGCCATCTCCGGAGAAGCCGGAACTCCGCGCGACTGGCAGCGGGTGCGCTCACTCTTTGTGCCGGTGGCTGGACGGATGGTAGTCACACGGGTGCCGAAGACCGGTCCTTCCGACGTGACGGTGCTCTCGCTGGACGACTATGAGAAGCGGGCGGGCGGGCGGACGTTCTACGAGAGACCCATAGCCTATGACGTGCAGAGCTTTGGGCGCACGACTCATGTCTATGAGTCGTATGGCATTCGGCATAAGGCGACGGATGCTGAACCGTACGTCCGCGGCGTAAACAGCTTTGAGCTGCTGTTTGATGGAACGCGGTATTACATCCTGCAGATCTTCTGGGATACGGAGCGGCCGGACAATCCGTTGCCAGCGAAGCTGAGCAAGTAGTTGGCGCTACTCTGAGGGCCGAGAGAGATGGGCCACTAAAATTCTTGCCATCGTGCGCAGAACGGAGCGTCTTCCCATTGCAGTCGAAGGGTCTGCATTCTGCTCGTCCTGGCACAGATGCTCACGACGGGGCGAAACAAGCTCCCCGCATATTTTTGGCGCTCCGGAAGAATGCAGGTCCTTCGACTTCGCTACGCTCCGCTCAGGATGACAATTTAGTGGGGTCGTGAAAAGAAGCTGTTTCGTTCAGAATGAAAACTCTTTGAGCGCGCTACCTGGCGGGTAATGGCTTCAGCGTGACGGTCTTGCCGGAGCGGATGCTTTCGCGGGCGGCGTCCAGAATTTGTACGACGATCACGTTCGTCTCCAGCGAGGAGAGGTCGCCGCTGGGATTGATCTCGTGGTGCAGTACTGCGGCGAGGTAGTCCAGCGAGTTGCTCTGGTTCTGAGGCAGCGCGGGGGCGGGATGCGCGGGCGTCTCCGTCTTTTCTCCCTTATAGCGGGTGACGATGTCGTTACCGGCTACCGTGAACAGTTCGCCCAGGTTGCCGTACACCTCCATATTCTTCACGGCAAAGCTCCAATCCCAGGATGGCATCAGGATGGCCTGCATGCCGGGATAGGCGACGATGACGGTCGCATCATCCTCGGTGCGTGAGTAGATGTCCGGCTTGTGGGTCTGGCCGATGGCCGTGACGCTCAGCGGCGTTTTCCCGCCGTTGATGACGGTGGCAAGGTCGGCGCCGTAGCAGCCGAAGTCAAAGAGTGCGCCCGCACCGTTCTGTTTCGGGTCTGTGAGCCAGGGCAGCCACTCCGGCCCTACACCAATCTCCTTCGGACCTTCGTGACCGTCGCGCACCAGAATCTTACGCACAGTGCCCAGCTTGCCATCCTTGATCTCTTTCAGGGCTTCGGCGTTGCTGTTGTACCAGGTGGTCTCGTAGTTCACGAGCACCTGCACGTGGTGGTCCTGCGCGGCTTTGCGGATGGCGAGAGCATCTTCGACGGTGGTAGTCAGCGGCTTCTCGACCATGCTGTTCACGCCGTGGTTCGCTGCAATCTCGATGACCTTACGGTGCTCTGCGATGGTGCCGTAGCCCAACACCGCGTCGGGGTGCAGTTTGTTCAGCATGGTCTCTTCGTCGGTGTAGAAGAGCGCGGGGTCGAGCTTGTACTGGGTGGCGTACTGCTTCGCAAGCGCCTGGTCCGGTTCGACGATGGCGACCAGCTTTGCGCTGGTGCTGCTGGGCAACGAATGGAGGAAGCCTTTCACATGGCCATGCGTCAGCCCGACGATGGCAACGCGGATGGGCGTACCTGCCGCGGTCTGAGCGTGTACCGGAGCGAAGGGGGCCACCAGGAGGGCGAGTCCCGGGAGGATGGCGCGGATGTTTCGAAGCATGATGACCTCAGGATCGGTTTCGCCGCGCGGATTCGTCGGCGTTGGTATCGCAGAGCATCCTACCCACGCCAAGCGGCGGGTATCACGGACAAATGACGTATGTCGTGAAAAGGCAAGGAGTACACAGGACGATTCGGTAAGCTGATCCTGTTCACCAGATACCACCACGTTGTTCTTAACCACCTTTTGGAGGCTTTACCCCGATGCATTTCATGGGAGCACTTCGCCGCGGCGTTTGCGCGGTCACACTGTTGTCAACGATTGCTGTCACTGCCGTGCCGGTTGCTCTGGCGCAGGCTGCCAAGAAGGTGCCAAGCTACTACGGCCCGCAGCCCGCAACGGAAGACATCGACCTGGGCATCTACGCGCAGATCCGCACGGAAGGCCTGTCGCACTCGCACGTCATGGAGTACATCAGCGGCCTTAGTGACGGCATTGGACCGCGCCTGACTGGGTCGCCCAACATGAAGAAGGCGAACGAGTGGACACGCGATCGCCTGACGGATGCGGGCCTCGTCAATGCTCATCTGGAAGACTGGGGCGAGTTCGGCATGGGCTGGAGCCAGGTGAATAGCTGGGCGCGCATGATCACACCGGATACCGAGCCGATCTGGATCCAGGCTGCACCGTGGTCGCCCGCGACAAAGGGCACCGTGTCTGCCGATGCCGTTCTCATCGAATTGAACTCTGAGGCCGACCTGGCGAAGTACAAGGGCAAGCTCGCCGGCAAGATCGTGTTGCTGGGCGCGCCGCACACCATCGTCGATCTCACCGATCCGCTCTTCCATCGCTACACCGAAGAAGAGTTGAAGGAGATGGAAGGCCCGGAGACTCCGCGTGCCGGTGGCGTAAACATCGCAACTCTGCTTGCAGAGCGGAATCGCGCGACGGCACTGCGTACCGCTGCGCTGAAGATGATGACGGAGGAGGGTGTTGCTGCCATCCTGTCGCCCAGCCGCGATGGTGGCAAGGGCGGCGGTACCGGCATCATCTTTGACGACAACGGAGCCAACCTGATCCGCGGCGCACAGACCCGCGCGAATGCCGTGATGGTGCCCAACGCCGTCACCACCGTCGAGATGTACGGCCGTCTCTATCGCCTGCTGAAGGCAAGCGTTCCCGTGAAGATGGAAGTAAACATCGACGTCGCTTTCTCCGGCGACCACGAGCATGGCTTCAACACCGTCGCAGAGATCCCTGGCACGGACCCGAAGCTGAAGGAGCAGGTCGTGATGGTCGGTGGCCACCTGGATAGTTGGATCAGCGGTACCGGCGCCACGGACAATGGAGCAGGCTCGGTCGTTGCCATGGAGGCTGTGCGCATCCTGAAGGCAATCGGCGTGAAGCCGAAGCGGACCATTCGCATTGCGCTATGGAGCGGTGAGGAGCAGGGACTGTTCGGCAGCCGCGGGTATGTGAAGCAACACTTCGGTGAGGTGACGGTCCTGCCCGGCGCACCCATGGGACCGACCGGTCAGCCGGTTGCCAACGGCCCGCTGAAGACTACCAAGGAGTGGGAGACGCTGGATGCGTACTACAACCTGGACAACGGCACGGGCCGCGTCCGCGGTGTGTACACGCAGGGCAACTTCGCCATTGGACCCATCTTCGCGCAGTGGATCGCGCCGCTGAAGGACCTCGGCGTAACGACCATCACCCATCGCAACACGGGTGGCACGGATCACCTGTCGTACGACGCGCTCGGACTGCCGGGCTTCCAGTACATCCAGGATCCAATGGATTATGAGACGCGCACACACCACAGCAACATGGACACGATGGAGCGCATCCATGCGGCCGATCTGCAGCAGGCTGCTGTGGTGGAGGCGATCTTCCTCTACAACACCAGCGAGCGTGAGGCGATGATGCCACGCAAGCCGTACCCGCACCCGGAACTGAACAAGGAGCACGATGCGCCGTTGAAGAACCTGTTCCCGACGGCAGTACCGGCTCCAGACGCAGGCAAGCCTGGCGCTCCTCAGCAGTAATCTCTTGGAACGGTTAACTTAATTAACGAACCATTGCGGGTGGGGACATCAGTCCCTGCCCGTTGTCTTTGCGCACGGGACGCGATAGTTTGTGCTGACTTCAGTACGAGCAGAAAAAAGACACGGGCCGAAGCGCCTCACCTTCATGTTGAGCCGCTTCAGCCGGGGCCTCGTAGCCAGCGTGGTACAGAGGGATGGACCACTGAACGGTTAGGAACCGAAGGTGGTGACGCCAATACCACCGATGCCAACGCCACCATCGATCGTGCTGTTGCGAAGGCTGATCTGTGCGTCCGCAGCGCGAACGACGTGCATGACAGGTGCGTTCCACTGCTTGGTTGCGGTGAGTGAACGAGTGCTTGAGGAGGGGGGATTTTCCATAGGTGTGACTCCTTTCGTCCATAGTCGGAGAAGGCGTCATTCTGGCAAAACCGCTTTAGCACGTTTTGATATCACTTTGTGCATTTATTCTCGTGACCCCTAAAAATGCCACGAATTCAGGTCATTTCAGCGCTCCGGAACGTTATCCAGGCCTCCCTTACTGAAGGGGTGACAGCGTGCGATGCGCCTGAGGGCGAGCCATGATCCGCGCGCCACGCCGAAACGGGCGACGGCGACCTCTGCATACTCAGAGCATGTCGGCGTGTAGCGGCAGTTGGTGAAGCCCATGCTGTGCAGCATCGGCGAGAGTACCCGGCGATAGACCAGCAGAGCGGCGCGGGCAGACGCGGTTGGCATCGACAGCTGCTCCTCGTTGCCGGACGCGCCGTCTGTCATCGCCTCTCTATCTCCACAGGAGAGAACTGCGCCGGCGTGACGGCCGCTTTCGGTGCACTGCACTGCTTCCGCACGGCACGGAAGACATTCGCGACCTCGCGCTGCAGCTTGTCCCAGTCCAGCAGCAGCACGCTGCGGCGCGGGTGCAGAATCACATCAATCTCCAGACCAGCCAGTAGACCGGCATGCTGGGCGACGGCCGCGCGCATGCGTCGCTTGATGCGGTTCCGATCGTGCGCCTTGCCCATCACCTTGCCGACGGTCAGGCCGATGCGCGGGCCAGCGTAGGGAGTTCCGTGAAGCAGCTCATTCGGGTGTAGCGATCGCACGGGCATGGCATCGCGACGGGCGCAGAACCAGGTCAGCTCCTTCGCATGCTGCTTGCGCGAGGCGTTATAGGCACGCTGATAGTCCGCATGCTTCCGCAGACGCAGGTCAGCGAAGGCTATTTTGCTGGCCGGATTGAGGAAGGAGGTCATTGGCGCGAACTTATTCCGTCTTCGCTTCGCTCGGTGGACGCAGCGGAGACAAAAGGAAAGGGCGCGCTTGTGGCGCGCCCTTTCGGATATCGATGGTGAGGCGCGAACTAATCGCGGAAGCCAGCGGAGACGGCGATCTTATGACGACCCTTGGCGCGGCGGCGGTTCAGCACGTTCTGGCCGGCCTTGGTCTTCATGCGGGTCAGAAAGCCGTGGGTCTTGGCGCGGCGGCGGCGGTTCGGCTGGAAAGTGCGCTTCGGCATCGTAGATCTCCTGCGCTCGCGTGCAGAGACCCCATGTCAGGTGGGGCAGCAGCGCTGAGCTGTAAAGTGGATGTCCCGTCCGGCGGGCGGTTACAGCACCCTGCCAGGCCACGCGCATCGCAGAAGCGGCGCATCGCGGACAACTCAACCATCGTACCCGATTTTCCTCAGATCTCCAACTTTAAAGCGCGGCGAAGAAGCGGTGGGTCAAAGGTCTTCGGCGAGCGCGCGGTTTACCAGATCGATGGGCAACGAAAGCATGTGGGCGACGTCTTCCGGCTTCGAGCCAGTCCGCACGAGGTCTCGGGCCATCGCAAGCTGCTTCGCCCGGTGCGATTCGCTGGGAACAAACGTCTCCGAGAGAAAGTCGCTTTGCGCTCCCATGCCGCGACGGTCGGGATAGCCACGCTGCTTCGCCATACGTCCTCCCGGCCTTCTCACCAAACTTGTAGCACAGGACTGGATGCGGGGCTCCGTTCTTTGGGAGGCAAAGAAACGGACGGGTCACGATACGATGTTGCCCTTGAGGAAACTACCCATGCATCTGTTCTCTCGCGTCGCCGTACTGTCTGCCCTCACCTGCGCTGTGGCACTGCCGGCACAGCAAGCCGCGACCCTCATGGTGCAGGCGGACAAGTCGTTGCACGCCGTCAGCCCAACGCTCTACGGCCTGATGACGGAGGAGATCAACTACTCCTACGACGGCGGCCTGTATGCGGAGATGGTGCGTAACCGCGCCTTTGGCCGCGACTGGTCGGGCGTAAAGAACTGGTATCTGGACAACCTGGGCGACGCGCAGGCGACGATGAAGCTGGTGACCGATGATGGTCCGTCCGATGCCCTGCTGGGCAGCCTGCGCGTTGATGTTACGGCCGCAACATCAACTGCGCCCGCGGCTCTTCGGAACGACGGTTGGTGGGGCATGGCGCTGAAGCCCGGCACCACGTATGCGGGGTCCTTCTATGCGCGTGGCGATGTGGGTACGGTGACGGTGTCGCTCGTGAATAACAACAGTGGCAAGACGGTGGCCACGGCAACTGTCGATGGCGTTACCGGCGATTGGAAGCAGCACACGTTCATGCTGAAGACCGGCGACAGGGTCGAGGCCGGGTCGGCCAACCATCTGCTGCTGAGCTTCGCGAAGCCGGGGTCGATCTCGCTGCAGCTTGTATCGCTATTTCCGCCGACCTACAAGGGACGCGCGAATGGCAACCGTCCGGACATCATGGCGATGATGGCAGAGATGCATCCGAAGTTCCTGCGCATGCCCGGCGGCAACTACCTCGAGGGCGACACTGTCGACGAACGATTCGACTGGAAGGCGACGCTTGGTCCACTGGTCGACCGCCCCACTCATCGCAGCCCGTGGAACTACCAGTCGACGGACGGCATGGGGTTACTGGAGTTTCTGGAGTGGACGGAAGATCTGAAGATCGATCCGGTGCTGGCGGTATACGCCGGTTATTCGTTGAAGGGCACGCACATCGGTCCGGGGGCATCCATGCGTCCCTATGTGGACGAGGCGCTGGAGGAGATCGAGTTTGTGACCGGCGATGCCTCGACCAAGTGGGGCGCGGTGCGCGCGAAACTTGGACACCCGGCGCCATTCCCGCTGACCTACGTGGAGATCGGCAACGAGGACAACCTGGATCGGTCGGGCAGCTACGAGGCTCGCTGGCCGCAGTTTGCAAAGGCGATTCGTGCGAAGTATCCAAACCTGAAGCTGATTGCGACCGCGCCCGTGAAGCATGGGCCGCAGCCGGATGTGGTGGACGACCACTACTACAAGCGTGCGGAAGAGTTCTTCAGCATGGTCGACCACTACGACAATGCGGACCGCAAGGGACCGAAGATCTTTGTGGGTGAGTGGGCGACGCGTGAAGGTGCTCCCACAACGAACATGGGTGCCGCGTTGGGCGATGCCGCTTGGATGACGGGGATGGAACGCAACAGCGATCTGATTGTGATGGCCGCGTACGCACCGCTGTTCGTCAATGTGAACCCCGGTGGCATGCAGTGGGAGAGCAACCTGATCGGTTATGACGCGGCCAGCAGTTACGGCTCGCCGAGCTTCTATGCGCAGAGCATGTTTGCCGAGGCGCTCGGGACGGATGTTCCGACTACCTCCATCACCGGTGCGAACAAGCGCTTCTTCTACAGCGTGACTCGCGATGCTTCCAAGCTCTACGTGAAGATCGTCAATGCATCGACGGAGCCGCAACTGCTGGATGTGAAAATCGACGGCGCCGCCGTGACGGGTGAGGCCACCCTGGCAACACTGCACGGCAACAGCCGGTCGGAGACCAATACGATCGATGATCCAAAGCACATCGTGCCGGTCACAACGAAGCTGCGGGCGGCAGCGGCAACGCATCGCACCGTCGCTCCCCTGACGGTGGAAGTGTTGACGCTGCCGCTGAAGTAGACCTCCAACGCCTACTGCACGTTGAGGGTGTAGGCGGTGGTGGTCTGCGCAGCGCCAGAGGTTGCAGTGACGTTGAAGGTGTACGTCTTCGCCGTGGCTGTCGAGGAGGAACCGCCACCGCTGCAGCCTGCCGCGCCGATTAGTGTGACGGAAACAGCAAGCGCTATCAACGTGTTACTGACAAGACGGCGACGCCGTGACGCGCCCGCGATGCCAATCAGGCACACACCCGCGAGCATGAGGTCGCCACTGTTGCGGCGCAGGTTACGCAATAGGCTGACGGTCGAAGTGACCGCTACGGTCATGGTCGTATTGCCTGACGCTGCACCGCTGACCGTAACGCTGGCTGGCGAAAAAGAACACGACGCACCCGTCGGCAGGCCGCTGCAAGTGAAGGCAACAGAGCCGCTAAATCCGTTCTGCGATGCGACCACGATGGCCGACGTCGCTGAACCGCCTCGCGATGTTGTCAAGGTCGTGTTAGCGCTGGAAGGGCTCAGGGTGAAGGCGTTGACTGTAGTCGCAGTGATCACAACCGAAGCCGCGGCGGTATTGGCGTCGCCCGCGTAGCTCGCTGTGACGGTTTGTGTCCCGACGGTCGCGAAGGTGTAGGTGATCGACGCGTTGCCACTCACGTCCAGCGTTGCGGTGCCAAGTGTCGTGCTGCCCGCAGTGAAGGTCACAGCGCCAGTTGGCCGAACGGACGGAGCAGACACCTTGACGGCTAATGTAACAGGCTGTGCGATCAGTGCAGGATTTGGAGAAGACGCACCGGTGACGGTCGGCTGCTGCTGACTGACGCTTACCGGTGTCGAAGGAGAGGTACTTCCCTGGAAGACACCTCCGCCACCGTATACCGCGTACAGGCTATGCATTCCTGCAGTCAGAGATGACGTACTGAGCTGCGCAATGGATCCGGCACGTCCAAGGACCACTGTTGGCTGCAGGTTGGCCCTCGATATATTGAGCACATTGGTAAATGAGAAGTAGTAGTCTGCCAAACCGTCTGCGTTCAGGTCTGCCTGCAGCATTCCGAAAGAGGGAGTCGTCGAGTAGATCTGAGTCCAGAATGTTGCCCCGGCCAGGTTCGAAGTTGACGTGAACGTTCCGTCTCCCTTGCCGAGGTAAGCGTAGCCTGCGGAATCGACAAGATCCTGTTTGCCGTCGCCATCGATATCTGTAGCGATGATGGAAACATAGATGCCGTTGAAGTTACTTGGATTCGTTGGAGCGATCAACACAGAGGCGCTGGCTAAGGGATCAGCAAACGTTCCGTCGCCGTGGCCCAGGTATACATACAAATCATCCGAACCTGCACTGGGCCCCGCTCCCGAGCTAACGGCCACATCCTTCTTTCCATCTCCATTGAAGTCTGCCGTGACGACTGTGAAGCCTCCATTGCAAACCGCGCTGCAGCTTTGCGGTGCAAAGGTTGCACTGCCCGGGGCAAACGTTCCGTCGCCATTGCCAAGCGTGAGTACGCCAATATGAGGAGTTGTAGCGCGCTCAGGCAAGTCGATGATCGCATCGAGCTTGCCATCTCCGTTCAGGTCCGCTGTCACGATCTTGCTGATGCTAAGCTGCCCCAGGGTGCTCGCAAGGTAGACCGGGGAGACACCCGCAAGACTGAAAGTTCCGTCTGCATTATTGCGGTACGCGAGGATAGCGTTCTGAATGTCAGGGTACGTACCTGTCCAGTTGCCCAGCAGAAGGTAAGGCAACCCGTTGCCTTCAAGGTCAGCAGTTGCCATGGTCGAGAAGTAAGCGGACCCTAGCGGTCCGGCTGCCGGAGTAAAACCTGGGGGCGTTATCGGCGCCGCGAATCCGCCCACTCCATCGCCAAGGAATACCTGCAGGTTCGCACCGTCGGGTGCGCCCGAAGCCGCTGGTGATAACGATACGATGTCCAGCTTTCCATCATGATTGAAGTCGATGATGACAGGTGATATCAGCCGATAGGTCTGCGCTGTCTTCGTTGTGAACGAGCCGGAACCGTTGTTGAGGAAGACCTGGAATGCAGTCGAAGCGGAGGCCGAGCTGTAAGGGATTGGTCCGTAGGAAATCACATCGGCCTTACCATCGCCGTTAAAATCTGCTGATAGAAGGACACCAGCAGCTGCAGGATCGATGGCGCCCAGCATGGTCGCCAAGGGAACCGCCGTTGGGGAAGCTACGGTCGCGCCGATCAGCGGTGCGGTGCCAATGCTTGTCCCGCCTTGGGTGGGACTTCCGTCATATACGGCGAGAGTACCGTGAGGACTGTCTGCGGAGTTCTGCGATCCAACCACTGCTGCTGAGAGTGCGACTGACCCTCCCACCTTGACGGAGGCGGGCGTAGCAGTCAACGTGGTGCTGGTGCTTTGCGCAGTCGCGGAAAGTGCAGAAGAGGCGAAGAGAAGACCAAGAGCGAACAGACGAGCAGTGAGCATGAAGTGACTCCACCAGCAGATTAGCCGGGCATGAAGAGTATTCCTTTGCGCAACGGGAAGCACAAGCGATACGGCGCATTAGATGTTCCAAAGTGGGACCGCAAATACACTCTGCTGCCATCGGTGGCAAGCGAAATCACCCAAACAGGGAATCGCGGATGGCTCTTCTTCTTGCACCTGCACCACGTCTCGTGCAAGTGATTTTCTTGCAAAAATATTTGCGATATGGCCCTTCCAGACGGCCCTCGTCATCGTGCTACCATCAGTTTCGTTCTACCAAGCTAGTGGTCAAGACGCTTCTACGTGACCTCTGTTCCACCTAACCGATCGGTCCTGCTACGGCATCGCCGACGGTCTTCAAACGACTCCGAAGAACTCGCTGTCCGGTCCTGCTGTCTGGAGCGGAAGAGGGTTTCTTTGCTTTAAATTTTGCTCCGGCTGTCGAGCGTAATGCTCATGGTCAACAGTGACAGCTCTGGCCAAGGCCGGTAGCGCAAGGAAAGAACCCTGATGTCTTTTGCCCCAACGGTATCGACCGTATTGAACTCGCAGAACGCCTGGATGCGGATCCTCGGCGCGCTTGAGATGAAGGTCAACCGGCAGTCGTTTCACACCTGGTTGAAGCCCACACGCTTCTCGCACGCCAACGGCCGCATCGTCTTTGTGCGCATCCCCTCGGCTCAGTTCCAGCACATTGGCGATCGATATGCCGACCTGATCCAGGAGGCGATCGACAACCTGTCGCTCGAAGTGGATGAGGTGCGATTTGTGACAGCCGAGGATGATCCTGCCGCGCCGAAGTCGCGTGAGGATGGTGGTTTCGCACCGCTGCCCTCGCATTCGCCGAATGCACCGCAGGGTTCGGGTTCGCCGTCGGGCAGCCATCGCATTGCCGGCCAACCGCTGCCGCAGATGCCCAGCGCGGAGCAGGCCAAGTTCGACTGGAACACAGCCGCTCAGCTCAACCAGCGTTACCTATTTGAGAACTTCGTGATCGGCAGCGGTAACCAGTTCGCCCATGCCGCCTCGCAGGCCGTTGCAGAACGCCCGTCCAAGGCCTACAACCCGCTCTTCCTGTACGGCGGTGTGGGTATGGGCAAGACGCACCTGATGCATGCCATCGGCCATGAGGTGAAGCGTCGCAACCCGCATGCCACGATCTCGTACGTTTCCGGCGAAAAGTTCACCAACGAAATGATCGACAGCATGCGCAACAACCGGCAGACCAGCTTCCGGGACAAGTTCCGCACGGTCGATGTCCTCCTGATCGATGACATCCAGTTCCTCGCCGGCAAGGAGCGTACGCAGGAAGAGTTCTTCCATACGTTCAATGCCCTGCACGAGAGCATGAAGCAGATTGTCATCGCGAGTGATCGGCCCCCGAAAGAGCTTGCGGACTTTGAAGACCGCCTGCGCTCGCGCTTCGAGTGGGGCTTGATCGCCGACATTCAACCGCCGGATCTTGAGACCAAGGTCGCCATCCTGCAGAAGAAGGCGGAGAGCGAACAGACGGTTCTGCCGACCGACGTCGCGATGTTCATTGCAAGCAACGTACGGACCAATGTGCGTGAGCTTGAGGGTGCACTGATCCGCCTGGTTGCGTGGTGCTCATTGCATGGCGTGGAGATCACGCTCAGCACCGCACAGCAGTGCCTGAAGCAGTTCATCGATACGCAGGTGCGCAAGATCACCATCGAAGCGATTCAGCGCGCTACGGCTGAGCAGTTCGGTATGAAGATCAGCGAGCTGAAGCAGAAGAACAACAGCCGCCAGATCGTTGTGCCGCGCCAGATTGCGATGTACCTGGCAAAGCAGATGACGGAAGCTTCGCTGCCGGAGATCGGTCGCCAGTTCGGTGGCAAACACCACACCACGGTGATGCACTCGATCTCGAAGATCGACGAACAGCGCCGCACAGACAAGGCTCTGAACAGCACCATCAGCAAACTGATGGAGACGTTGAGCTAAACACACTCCTAAGCTCTTAGGAGAGCTGAAGGCCCGGCGCGAAGCCGGGCCTTTCTGTCTTGCGACACAATCTGCTGTCGCTATGGCTGGCACTTCACACGTGGGAAGCCCTGCTAGTTTGCGCCCGGTCTCGCCATTGCATCGACAGCCAACACCTGGACGGGACCTTTTGCCGGCTTCAGCTCCAGTCCCAGTTGCTCCCGCATTGCGGTGAACAATCCGGGCACCGCGTCGTCCTGTGTCGGCGCCAGTTGGTCCGGCATCCATTTCAGTGTGAAGTCGTATCGCCCGGATCTACACGGCATGCATCAAGAGCAATCCAACAGCAAGCATCACAGCGCAGGTTGCACCATGAACTGAAAACGCCTTGGATTTTGAACCTCCGGACGCCAGGATGATCGCCATATCTCCGAAGGGGATGATGGCATACACGATAAGCACCATACCGACCGCATGCTTGTTCATGACCGTCAACAGGAGCAGCACAACAAGGCCGGACGCGACATCCCGAATCCCTTTCAGACGCAGCCATGCGCGCGTGTCCGCATCGGGCGCTGGTGCCCGCAGCCCAAAAGACCCCGCGATGCGTTCCGGGGCAACCAGATAGAACGAACCGATGACGAACACCGCCAGTGCGATGAGAGCGGCGGTGCAGAACGAATATGTACTGAGCATCGTTATATCTCCGATATAAAATCTAGCAACGCTATATATGATCGGCGACCGACCTCCCGGGATTCAGCCTTCGTCACAAAAAACTAGCAACGCTATAATTATCTCGATGGCGACACCGGAAGCAGGTAAGCGAATTGCAGACAGAAAACGACGGGACCGGCAGGCCCGTGCGGCCCAGATCGTCGCGGCTGCCCGGCGGATCGCGGAATCGGAAGGCTGGCCCAATGTCACGGTCCGGCGGCTCTCCGACGAGATCGCGTACAGCCAGCCTGTGCTGTACGCACACTTCGGGAGCCGCGACGGGATCCTCGCCGCAGTTGCCGTAGAGGGCTTTCAGGAGTTGGGGCAAGCTCTGGAGACGGCCAGAAACCGTGGGAAGCGTGGCAATCCGCTTGAGTCGGTTGCGATTGCCTACCTGGAGTTCGCCACGTCATCCCAGTCGCTGTATGAAGTCATGTTCTCGCTTGGTCTGACGGTGCCGTTCGACGAAGCGGCGACACCTCAGGCGATGCGCTTTGCATTCTCACAGCTGCTGGTGCTGTTCGAGGGCGCTGCGCGATCCGAGGTGCGCGCGGAGCTATTCTGGGCCAGTCTGCATGGAATTGCGGAGCTCACAAGAACAAAGCGATTTCCGCTCAGCCGTCAGAAGGAGCGCGTAAAAACCCTCGTCGGGATTTTCACGCCAGCGTGATGCAGAGTCACTTCCCGGCCTTCTCTGCAGCCACTTCCTTACGGAAGTTTGCTTCCTTTTCCGCCAGCGCAGACTTGTAACCCTGCGGGTCAATCCAGACCTTTTCGCCCTCGGTCTTCATGCGTTCCAGCTTGGGCAGCATGTTGAAGTACACGCCATGTGCGCCAAGGAAGATGTCGCACGGATACGTCCTCATCGCCGCGAAGGTGTGGTCGAAGTCGCGTTCGATGCCGGGATAGGACTCGGTCTTGCCGTTGGCTGTAACCAGCCGCACCGCAGGATTCCAGGCCCATCCGCCCACGATGACAACATTGCGGGTGACACCTCCGTCATGCGTCTGCATCGTCCACGTGGTGGTGCCCTTGGTGTGGCCGGCGGTCTTATGCGCGACGACGGTGGTGCCGCCCAGTTCGACCTTCTCACCGTCACGCAGAACGCGGTCCACGTGCGACGGTGGAAAGTGATCGAGCGTGGTGTCATAGTCGGTGGCGCCGCCGCTCTGCATCACGTCCACGTCGCCATCCATCACCATGTGGGTTGCGTGCGTCTCTTTTATGACTTCGGCGGCGCCGGCGGCGTGATCATAATGCGCCTGGCTGCTGAGCAGGATCTTCGTGTCCGCCCATTGGAAGCCGAGCTGCTCGACGCTGTGCCGGATTTGAGCCGGCGATGTCTCAAGATTCGCGTTGATCAGGATGTTGCCCTTCGGCGTCGTCACCAGATAGGCAGCAAGGTCGCGTGAGCCCACGTAGTACAGGTTGCCGGAGATCTTGAAAGGCGCGATCGGCGTCGTCCAATCCGCGGGAATCGCGGCGTGCAGGGCATGCGTGGCGACGAGGATCAGGGTGGCGACGATCAACTTCAGTCTCATGGAAATTCCTTCTGGTGGAGCTTGCACAGCAAGAGTACGCGGTAGCCGCGGCCAATCTGCCGCGAGCGTAGTGCAATCGACGCGAGGATGAATCTAGATGCGCAACGGCCTCCGCGCGTAAGCTGGTTGCGTGAGGAAATGACGGATGAAAGCGTTGATGCTCGAAGAGTATTCGCACCTGGAAGTCGTAGATGTTCCGGAGCCTGCATGCGGGCCGGACGAGGTGTTGATTCGCGTGGCCGCGTGTGGCATCTGTGGCAGTGATGTGCACGGTTATGACGGCAGCAGTGGCCGTCGCATTCCGCCGATCATCATGGGTCATGAGGCTGCGGGTACGATCGCGAAGGTTGGCGCTGAGGTGAAGGACTGGAAGCCTGGCGATCGCGTCACGTTCGATTCGACGGTCTACTGTGGTGCGTGCGCCTTCTGTGCCGAGGGACTGGTGAACCTGTGCGACTCGCGGCAGGTTGTGGGCGTTTCGCCGGGTGACTATCGCCGTCACGGCGCCTTTGCGGAGCTGGTCAGTGTGCCGGCTCGCATCCTCTACCGTCTTCCGGATGACTTCAATTTCACCGAAGCCGCGATGCTTGAGGCGGTTTCCATCGCTCTGCATGGTGTGAATGTCACGCAGATGAAGGGCGGCGAATCCGCGCTGGTGATCGGTGCGGGCATGATCGGTCTGCTGACCGCGCAGGCCGCGCGTGCGGCAGGATGCAGCTCCGTGATGATTGCGGACGTCGATGCAGCACGCCTGGAGATGGCGAAGGATGTTGGCATCCCTGACACGCTGCACCTCAGTGGCAGTGAACTGGTTGCAGAGATCCTGAAGCGTACGAATGGGCGCGGAGTGGATGTGGTCCTGGAAGCGGTCGGTCGCGCGGAGACTGTTGTTGCGTCCATCGAGTGTGTGAAGCGCGGCGGTACCGTGACGCTGATTGGGAACATTCAGCCAGAGGTCCCGCTGCCTCTGCAACGCGTGGTCACACGCGAAATCCGACTGCAGGGTTCGTGTGGTTCAGCAGGCGAGTATCCCGAAGCAATTCGGCTGATGGCGAGTGGCGCCATCACGGTGAAGCCGCTGATCTCGGCCGTGTCGACACTGGACGAGGCTGCTGGATATTTCAGCCGGTTGCATGGCCGTGAAGATGGACTGCTGAAGGTGGTCGTTACACCGGGCGCCTGAGCGCGACGCACGTGAGTCAGTGGCAGACGCGTCGTCTTGGAGCTCTGCCACTTACATCGGGCTGGCGTTAAGGCAGCGCGGCTATGGTGAGGATGCACCTCGCGCAATTCTCTTTCATGCGGAATGCGCGCGCGCTTTCAATCGAGCGGCTCATCAGATCTGCGCGCGCACCTTGGTGGGTTTCTTTCAAGAAATCGCGATACAGGGTCATGGACGTGATGACGACGGGATGCGTTTCCCCCAGCGCAGTTTTCATCCTGTCCAGGCCGGTCTGGAACTTCCGGTCTGCTGCTTCGGTATCGCCGTTCTTCCACGTTGCAAATCCAAGCGCAACATCCGCGTGCGCTCGCTCCAGTGACTCCGGCGCGAAGTCGCGAGTCACGAGCTGGTCCGCCATCTCGGCCGAACGCATGCATGCGGCAAATGCGGACTGCTTGCACTGAGCGAATGTCAGGGTGATGTAAGCGGCTACAAGTGTGTTGCCGGGTTTCTGGGACACCTGAAGTTCCCCGCTGTACGCAGGCTCCCTTGAGCTGGTCAGGATCACCTTGGCAGCTTCCGCATCTTCCTGGGCCGCTTTGTAGCGATGCTCCGCAAGCAGGATCTCTGCGAGGTGCTCGTGACTGCGAGCCAGGTCGACCGGGTTTCCGATCTCGGATCGAATCGCGAATGCTTTCTGGCGCACACGCTCCGCATCTTTCAAGTCCCCGGTTTCGATATAGACCTCACCAAGGTTGTCGAGCGCCGTTGCATAGTTGACCCGGGAGTCGACACTCTTCGCGAGCAGCGGCAGCGCCTGTCCGTAAGCACGCAGAGCGGCTTCGATTTCGCCGCTGCGTTGGTACGAAGAGGCGAGTAAGGCCCAGGCATAGCCAAGCCTGGCCGGCGCAGCATTTTCCGTTTGTGTCCTGTGGAGCAGATCCAGGTAGGGCTGGTGAGCGTTGCCGCCGTAGTTCGGCGTCACTTGCGCGGATGTCGATCGGGTAAGAAGAAGAAAGGCGACGGTCAGCAGACACTGAGCGGTGACCGTGTGACGATAGAAAGGAAGCAACGAACGGTTTGGAAACATGGGTTCCCTTTCGCGATTCGCGATGATTTTTTTCCTGTCCTGTCGAAGGCCGGAACGGCCGGCGCAAAGCTGAGTGCGAGCTTCTGCACCTTCTAATACGCATGGCTTTGCCCGCAGTTCAACTTTTTTTATTCAGTTTTGGCGAATTCTCGACCTACCCCCACCGGAGCGTTGAGCGATCGAAAGTTGTTTCACACGCCATCCACTTCGCCATGCGGCAGAGTGAGAGGATGTTCAAGAATGCAGGGAGTGTCATGGCAGAAAATCTCTTCGACCTGACGGGCCAGGTGGCCATTGTTACCGGCGCATCGCGCGGGCTTGGGCAGTACTTTTCAAAGGCGCTTGGCCGCGCCGGTGCGAAGCTGATCGTCACCAGCCGCAAGGCCGGCGATTGCGATGCCTTCATCGCCGAGCTCGCCGCGATGAGTATTGAAGCGAAGGCACTGACCCTCGATGTACGTGACCAGGCCAGCATCAACGCCTTTGCAGACGCAGCGCCGACGCTCTTCGGCAAGGTCGACATCCTGGTGAACAACGCGGGGATGAACATCCGAAAGCCTGCGTTGGAAGTTACGTGGGAGGACTGGAATGCCATCCTCGACACGAATCTGCGTGGTGCCTTCTTCGTTGCCCAGGGCATTGCACGGCACATGATCGGGCGCGGGTATGGCCGCATCATTAACGTGGGGTCGGTGACCAGCGTGCGCGGCTTTGCGGGCCTGGGGCCGTACGGCGCGAGTCGCGGCGGCATCAAGCAACTGACGATGTCGCTGGCCGATGACTGGGGACAGCACGGCATCACGGTCAACGTTCTTGCACCAGGCTGGTTCAAGACCGCGCAGAACGCCGTGATGTACGAGGACGCGGGCTGGGTCGATTACCTGGTGGAGCGCATCCCCATGAAGCGG
Source organism: Terriglobus roseus (assembly GCF_900105625.1). Taxonomy (NCBI): domain Bacteria; kingdom Pseudomonadati; phylum Acidobacteriota; class Terriglobia; order Terriglobales; family Acidobacteriaceae; genus Terriglobus; species Terriglobus roseus. The sequence goes on along the minus strand of NZ_FNSD01000001.1, from coordinate 2,627,502 downwards.
CCGGGCGCGCCAAACGATCTGGACGGCGCCGTGGTCTTCCTGGCCAGCGAGGCATCGCGGTACATGACGGGCCAGACCATGCTCATCGACGGCGGTGTGACGGTCGGATCGACGCGGGCCATCCTGAAGAAGTAAATGCACGACAACGGATTCTGGATCAGTCCAAATCTTCAGGCTGCACGAACGCGTTCTTATGGACTGCGAGTTCGTGCAGGTCTTCCTTTGTCAGCACGGCGGCGATTTCCGGTTCGAAGATCACGAGAACCCGGTCGTCAAGAAGTTCTATCTCGGTAATGCGTGGCGAATAACTCATACAAAGCTCCGGCAGCAGAACGCTTCAGGAGCCATTTTCGGAAGCAAGGTCGCCCGCCCTCCTCCCGTTAGCCAACAGAAGAACAAATCATTCGGTGGAAAAGTACGCGCCAGCAGGCGTGCAGTCCGAGCTTTAGTGGGCTATACGTCAACCAGTGCCTCGCGCACGTCGATCGCCTGAATTCGGCCCACCAGGACGATGTACGAAAGTATGCCGAGCAGGATGTAGACGGTGGGGATCGCAAAGGCCCAGACATAGCTGCCAGTCTTCTGCACGGTGTAGCCGGTCAGGATTGGCGCGACGATGGCGGAGATCTGGTTGGCAAAGTTGATGATCCCGCCCACCTTGCCGGTGCTGGTGTTCGGAACCAGCAGCGAAGGCAGGCTCCAGATGACGGGCGATGCTGCGGACAGGCCACCGATGGCGATCGTGATGGGGATGAGGGCGGAGGCCACGGAGTGCGCAAAGGCCGCACCCACGATGCCCAGTCCACAGACCGTGCCGCAGATCAGCACGGCGCGGCGGACGTTGCTGGCGTCAAAGCCGCGTTTGATCAGCGTGTCGACCAGCACACCGCCAATCAGCAGGCCGCACAGCGCGGCCACCAGCCACGGGGCGCCCGTGTACAGAAACGATTGCCGTAGCGTAATGTGCAGCGTCTGTGACAGGTAGGTGGGTAGCCACGTCAGTAACAGGTAGAAGACATAGTTATAGGCGCCTGAACCAATCGCGACGCCGATGATCTTTTTCTGCCGCAGCAGCTTTGCCAGCGGGATTGGTGGCGCAATGATCTGCGCTGCGTCCGCGTCGGCTTCGGGACCCGCAGAGCGAATGACGTTGCGCATGGAGAAACGATCCGGCTCGCGGTACAGCAGAGCGAACAGACCCATGTAGGCGAAGGACAGCATGGCCGTGAAGCCGAACGACCATCGCCAGCCCACGCGCAGCAGCAGCAGACCCAGCAGGGGAACGCCGATGGCGTTAGCCAGTTTCGCAGAGCTGTCGAACATGGCCGTGGCCAGCGACCGTTCGTGCGACGGAAACCACGCGCCAACTGCCTTGGCATTGGCAGGGAAGGTTGGCGCTTCGCCGATGCCGAGCAGCAGTCGCGCCAGGAAGAACAGCACGACTCCCGGGGCGAAGGCTGCAGCGATCGAAGCGATGCCCCAGATGAAGACCGATGTAATGGTGACCTTGCGAACGCCGAAGGCATCGAGGATCACGCCGGTCGGCAACTGGCAGGCGGCATAGGTCCACGAGTATGCGGCTGAGAGCTGCCCGAAGACCTGCGGCGTAATGCCGAAGCTACCCACCAGGGCGTCATGCGAGACGGACAGGTTGACGCGGTCAAAGTAGTTGACCAACACACCGATGCCCAGCAGCAGACCGATTGTCCAGCGATAGGGGTCGGAGGGCGCGTGCTGCTGTGAGAGGGGTCGGTCAGCCATGAAGGCCAGTGTAGAGGAGGACTACGCGCCCTGGCGGCGAATCCTGCGGACCAGTAAAGATCCCAAGTAGCATGCGGCCGCAACCAGCACGACGATGCCGACCGGCAAGCCGAACCAGCGGTACGCCAGCGAAAAGTCCGGCTTGTGCCCCGCCATCGTCATCACCAGCATGCCCATAATGGCGAGGAAGGTCGCCAGGAAGAACGATGCGACGCCACAGGCGAGGGTCAGCAGCAGCGTTTGAAAGATGGAGAAGTCACCCACGGGTGCGCCGAAAAATCGGGCCCCGGTGTAGTCGGGAGCGTATGTTGGGCGATTCTTTGCGGTGTTGGCCATGGCTCTCAGCTTTCTTCTGTCGCGCGTCGTACGGAAGTCGTTGCGTGATTCCCGCCATGTTGCGCGAACCTCGCGTGTGGGCGCGCCACACCGTTAGAATACCTGCTGATGCCAGAAGCCCTTACGACCGATCTACTGACGCCGGAAGAGGCTGCCGAGCAGGCGACCGCGGCCACTGCAGCCAATGGTGTTCGTTACGCAACGCTGGGCCGGCTGGATTCGCCCACGACGTCGCCCGCCGAGATCACACGCCTGGTAAATGCGGTCCCGGTTTCGATCGCGCAGGGTCTGTCAAAGCACGTGTACTTCTTCGTTCCGCTGGCACTCTCGGGTGCCAGGCTGGCCGGGGAGGATTCCGCGCCCGTTGCGCCGTTCCCTGTCTCCGATGTGACGCTGATCGCACCGGCCTACAGCGCGGCGCTGGCCGACAAGGCCATCTGCCACCGTAATGCACGCATCGCGGGCGAGGAGTACGTCTTTCTGAGCAGCCGCCTGCATAGCGACCGCTTCGCCCTGGCGTTTGAGTTCTTTATCAATGTCGCGCACAACTTCGTGGACACTGTGGGAACGCCCGCAGCCTTTGCGGAGCTGGCCTGGCAACAGGCCGTCGCCAATATTCGCGGGGAGACCAGCATGGATGCCTGGGAAGATCGTGCGGCAGCAATGGGGCAGCGCCCCGCCGGGGCCGGCACCCAGACCCAATCGCAGCAGGCAACCGGCAAGATCGATGAAAAGGCACGGACAGACTTCCACGCGGCGGCATTCTCCGATGCGTTGGCAATCTACCTGCTCAGTTTGTACCTCGACTTTGACTACGCCGACCTGCGCGAACGCGAATACCCGCTGCTGGCCGCGCCCGCTTTGGCCGAGCGCCTGAAGACAGTCAATCGCCTGTTCCCAGCGAACGATGGGTACAAGTTCCAGATCCTCTACCGCCGCCGCTAGGCGACAAGCTGCAGTTCCTGATCGTGTACCAGGTGCAGTCGCACCTTAGAGGGTTTGGGCTCGCCGATGGTGTAGCTGCACGACTTCTAATACGTTGTCGCAGAGTTCTTCCCACGTGTCTCACTAGGTATGAAGCGCAAGGTTCTCGGCGCGGGTCCAGTATCCCCCGGTCCTCTTCCTGATGCACGTTGAAGACAATCTCGCTCATGGCATCAGCATGACCCTGACGCTCTACAATCAGCCACAGCATGATCGCTCATCTTCGCGGACGTCTTCTCAGCAAATCCCCCAACCAGGCCATCGTCGACTGCGGCGGTGTGGGTTATGACGTTGCCATTACGATCCCTACCTACTCGTCGCTGCCGGCGGAGGGCGCGGAGATTTCGCTGCATATCAACACGCAGGTGCGCGAGGATGCGATTGCGCTCTTCGGCTTCCTCGATCGCGATGAGAAGCGTTTGTTCGAGCGGTTGATTACGGTGAGCGGTATCGGCCCGAAGCTCGGCATCACGGTGCTCAGCGGCCTCTCCGCGGCATCGCTGGTCGCAGCGATTCGCGGCGGCGATCACGCGACGCTGACGAAGATACCCGGCATTGGCAAGAAGACAGCGGAGCGCGTCGTGCTGGAGTTGAAGGACAAGCTCGACGACCTCTCAAGCGCCGTGCCGATCCAAAGCGCAACCGGCTTCCACGGTGGTCCGGTCATTGACGACGTTCTCTCCGCATTGACGAATCTCGGTTACAAGCGCGAGTCCGCGCAGAAAGCGATCGAAACGGCCATCGCAAAGCACGAGACGACCGAGCTCACCATCCGGACGGATTTCGATCAGTTGTTCCGCTACAGCATGGCCGCCATCCGGTAGTCGGCTTCTTATTCACTTGCCATGGCTTTGTCCTCCTGGGCGAAGTCGGAACGGGGCCCGTCCCCGAGTATTTTCGCCACTGCGAGCGGAATGCGGGTCCTACGCTGCGCTTCGCTCAGGATGACGATACTGGGACGGGTCGTGGCTTTTATAGCCCGGCGTGTTCTGCGTGCGCTGCGATCGCGGCGTTGATCTCCAGCGCCAGCGCCAATGCGGCGCGGCCGTTTTCGGCGCTGACGCGTGGTGTGGAGCGTGTGCGGACGGCTTCGAGGAAGGATTCGATCTCCAGTCGCAGCGGCTCGCCCGGCTCGGTGGGTACCTTGCGGAGCGAGAGACCTGCTGAGGGGTGAGCGGCTGCGGCGGCCAGACCACTTCGAGCGGCCAGGTCGGCTGCGATGGGCGAGTCGGAGGCTGCACTTCCCTTGGCTGCGCGTAATTGTGCGAGGTGCGCTTCCACCTCTTCGTTTGAGTGCGTTTCGCTGGCGGTGATGCCGGCGCCGCCTGCGAAGAGCGCCTGCATCTGAGCGGGTGTCAGCGATGCTGCGGCGGTCACGTCGATCATCAGCAGGTCCTGCCGCGCGAAGTCGAGCGAAAGGTATTGATGCGGCTGGAAGAAACGCAGCTTGCGCACGCGTTCCGTGCTGATGCGGCTGGCGGTGAAGTTCGCCACGGCGCCACTCTCGAATTCAACGCGGACGTTCGCGATGTCGGTCTTTTGGGAGAGCACCGGCAGGCCCACGGCGCGTACTTCCCGCACGGGCGATGCAGCCATGGTCAGCACCACATCCAGGTCGTGGATCATCAGGTCCAGCACCACATCCACGTCCAGAGAGCGCGGCGTGAAGATGCTTAACCGGTGGCTCTCAAAGAACATGGGCCGGTTCAGCAGAGGCACGGCAGCCGTCACGGCCGGGTTGAAGCGTTCGAGATGGCCTATCTGGACGACGCGCCCATACTGCTTCGCGGTCGAGAGGATCGCGTCGGCTTCGGCGAGCGTACCGGCAATCGGCTTCTCAATGAGTACATCGATCCCGGCGGCCATCAATCGGATTGCTGCGTCGGCGTGGAACACCGTCGGTGTACAGACACTGGCCGCCGTGATGGGCAGCCCTGCGGCAAGCAGCTCTTCGATGGAAGCGAAGACGGGGATGCCGTATTCCGCGCCGATCGCAGAGCGTGCCGCTTCACTTGGGTCGACACAGGCAGCAAGATGAATGCCCGATGCCTCAAGCGCGCGGTAGACGCGAAGATGGTTGCGCCCGAAGGCGCCTGCACCCACCACCGCAACCTGTATTGGAGAGGAACTCATCCGCGAATGGCTTACTTAGCCGGTGTTTCGACCGCCTGCCGGCACTTGCTGTACAGGTCGAGCAGTTGCGTTACCTGGTCCTCGCCCTTTGGGGAAGATCCGCCGCCAAAGCCGGGCGTCCCGCCACCGCTGCTTTTGACCACGTTGGTGGTGGAGGCGATGAATTTCAGCAGGTCCAGCGCAATGTCTTCCGTACGTCGTGCGGCAATCGAAGTATCCATAAAGCCCTCACCGCCATCGTAAATCAGCCCGGGCGGATCAATTTTCTTTGCCGTTAACTCGTTCAAACGAAAAGGCGTCAGCCTTTCGCCTACCACGAAAGTGGGACATTCCCGCTCTGGATTGGTACACTAAGGAGCATCAAGGCGGCGTCCTCATCCCGGTATAGACCGAGGAACGATGGAGATGCGCAGCCAACCAGCCAGTTCTTCCCCTCCATGGGGAGGGCTGTGAACCACGATTCACTGGAATCCATTGGGCAGGCGCAAAGCGTCGCCAGATGGTCAGATCGGCAAGGCGCCGCCAAGAGCGCCCAAATCCAACACGAAAGAAGACGAAGAAGACAGCGGAGCTCAGGGACATCGTCGTGCACTCCACCTGCTTAGAGGTAGATTGCACACCGCATGCCAACCCTGTGACCAGCATCATGAAACACGCGCGTCCAAACCAAACCCGGGACGCAACCCCACTCCGCCACGCCGCTTCGTCTTGCAGGTTACTGCTTGAACGTCCACTACACCGATAACGGTTCGGAACTCCTCACTGCCTCCTCGGCTCGCGTCGGCCGCGCTTTCTTTGCCGCCCGCAACGCCGGTTCCAACACCCTCTCACGCACTCTGCTGCATGCGCGCGCCCTTGTCCGTGTCGCTCGCCGCCGCCCCCAGCTGGCGTTTGGTCTTCTCGTCGCCGCAGGATCGGCCCTTGCCACCGCTGGAGCAGCTACCTCCTCGATTACGCATCGCATGGAGATGAGTTCCACCGCGCTCGCACCGGAACAGCTAGCACCACACTCTGCACCGCCCGCGCCGCCTGCCGTTGCAGCGCAGCCGCACCATCACCACTTTCTGGGCCTGCATACCAATCCGCTGCGGGGACTTGCCTCCTGGTACGGCGCCGTTTGGAACGGCCGCAAGACCGCCAGCGGTGAGACCTTTGACGAGACCAAGCTGACCGCCGCACACAAGACGCTGCCACTGGGCACGCTGGTGCGCGTGACGAACCTTGAGTCCATGCGCTCCGTCATTGTGAAGATCAATGACCGCGGCACACTCGCACCGAATCGCGTCATCGACCTGTCCTCCGCAGCGGCCCACGAACTGGGCATGGTGGAAAAGGGCCTGGCGAATGTAAAGCTAGAGGTCCTGGGCCACGCGTAGTTCATTGTTTGAAAGATAGAGAGGGCCGCGGACGCGGCCCTCTTTTGCGTGGAGATCTCGTGGGTGCCCCTCTCTGGGAATCAGGGGCGCGGATGTCGCACAATGCGCAACCCTTAGCATCCTCCAAACCCACGTATGAGGATGGATCCCTGATGAGTTGGGCGTCCGCACCCTGTCCCAAAACTAGCCCTTTCACTGCGAAGAAAAGTCTGTCCCCGGTAAAATTTACGCCATGCCGGCGTGGGCCAGTCGGAAGCGAACTGCTTGAAACGGCTTCACTTTCAACCGCAGCTTTGCCAATTTTCCGTGGTAAGTTCCGGCCACTTTCGTGATGGTGCCCGTGGACGGATCGATCAGTTCGGCGGTGTAGGGAGCCTCCGGCAGGGGGAACTCGTACCAGACCGGCTGGTGCGAATCCATGTAGTAGAGGATGGTCTCGGCGGTCTTGCCATCCGGCGCGTAAGCAACCGCGTTCAGGTAGTACGGATTCACGGGCGCGTCGAAGCCCATGCGTGACGAGGGCTTCGGCGCGCTCTCTTCCGCGACTTTGCGCAACTGCGCGATGCCTGCCGAACTCTCGCCATGCAGCGCGCCGCCGTGCGCCCACCACAGCGTGGGTGTGGTGTCTTCGTTAAAGGCTGCGTCCGTCTCCGGCAGGTAGGTCTCGCCGTGTGTGACGTAGCAGCCGTTGATCACGCCCAGCCAGAAGCGACGCAGCATCTCCGCCGCGCTGATGTTGCCCCACCGCTTGTTCAGATTGCCTTCGTACTTGCACTCGTCAAAGACCACGGGCTTCTTCCATGCGGCAAGCCAGCCCGGCGCCTTTTCGAATTCGTCCGTTTGCAGACTGGCGTGCGTAACCCACGGCCGTGCGTAGTCGTACATGGTGACTGAGTAGTGAATCGAGCACAGGTGCCCATGCGCGTCCGCGCTTTCAAGCACGTGAAACAAGCGATCAAAGTCCGCGAGAGACTTCGACTTCATCAGGTCCCACTCATTCGCCAGCGACCACCATACGTTGCGGTAGGCTCCCAGCCGCGCGACCAGGTAGCGCAGGTAGAACGCGTCGGTCTCTGCACTCATGGACTGGTAGCCCCAGCGATCATACGGATGGAAGAGGATCAGATCGGCCTCAATCCCCATGGCCTGCAGGTCCAGAATGCGCCGCTCAAGATGAGCGAAGAAGCGTGGATCGAAGCGGGTGTAATCGTTGATCGAGCCGCTGCGCGGGAAGGGATAAAACTCCGGCTCGTTATGGTTGTACTCGTAGTGCTTGGGAAAAACGCACATGCGAATCTTGTTGAATGGCGCGGCTTTTAGCGTGGCCAGCGTCTGCTGCTGCAATGCTTCCGGCTCGTGGATCCACGCATAGCTCGTTGTTCCAAAGGGGAAGTACGGCGATCCGTCCGCATAGCTGAAGTGCTGCGTATTGTGTACAGCCACCGGCCCATGCGCACCGGTCTTTGCATCGATCGCGTGGAAGCGGCCTGCGTGCCCCCGCAGTTGTGCTGTCTCGCTCTCTGTTGTGTACGTCCACAATCCCTTCGCGTCCGGCATGAAGCGCGCCTTGAATACGCCATCACCGTCGTAGAAACCGTCCACGGTTACTCGCCGGTTCTCCTGCGCGAAGATCACCGACCAACGGAGGTTCCAAGGGTTGCTGCCGGCACTTTCACCGGGGCCATTCACTGTGAGTTCAAAGATCTCCCAGACCGGCACACTGGCATGCTGCGTGGCGCCTGTCGGCTGTGCCGGGAGAGCGGCTGGTAGAAGCGCTGCCGCAGCAGCACCACTTAATTTCAAGGCATCGCGGCGGGACAAATTCTTCACGCGATCAGCTTACAAGGGCAATGGCAGTCCGCTTGCATAGACATTCTCTATACGCATTGATTTAGCAGCACCTGCATACTTCTCGCGTTTCAGCAAGAGGCATGCGATGAAGTCCTTTTCTGCTCGGTTCCCACTCGACGCGAAGGAGAACCTGCCGATGAAATCCGGCAGTTAAAACCGTGCGCAGTTGTACCGCTCTCTCACCCGAATGGCGCATATGCCTTGACCGGATTAGGGATGCGGCGTGATGCGCAAGTCGCAACTGGAACGTAACTTAGCTCTGCCACAATTACTCAGACCCGAACCGGACCTACGACCTGGGTAAGACGATCTTGAACAAAAGAGCACTACACAGCTCAACTCCCGTGCCGAGGAACTACAAATGAAGCCTTTCCTTTTCGCCCTTCCGGCATTGTGCGTCCTCTCTATTCCGGCGCAAACCGTTACCGTCTCAGCGGGCTCCGCTACGACGACCACCTCAGGATCCAGCGTTACGATCCAGTTTCCCGTCAGTGTTGTTGTGACCACCGCAGCAGTCGTTACGCCTCCCGTTGCGACGACTCCTGTCGTCACGCCACCGGCCAGCACCACACCGGCTTCGCCCACGACGCTCGCCAACATCGGTGAGGGAACGAATCCGAACTTTGATGGATACCTGTTCCAGACTGTTCCGGAAGCGCTGATCGATATCAGCAGCTACCCTGTTGACTCCACCAAGACGGCTAATTGGCTGAAGGAATACACCACTCCGACAGGAGACTACTTCCACCTCGACAACACGATGCCGGTGTTTGTTACCAGCTCGCCGACCTACGTGAAACTGTCGAAGGTTACCGTGGCGGATGAGAGCGACCTGACGCCCGTGCCGTTGTCTCCTTTGACCACCACGGAGAACGGCATCATTGGCACCGCCGGTGCGAAGAACGCCAACAGCGATCACCACACACTGGAAGTCGACAAGACCAACGGCCGCCTGTACGAGCTGTACCAGACCAAGCTGGCGAATGGCGCTTATTCCGCTTACAGCGAGACGGTTTGGAATACCGATCAGCCACAGCGCAGACCGTACGGCTACACCTCTTCGGATGTTGCCGGCCTGCCGATTCTGCCGCTGCTCTTGCGTTATGACGAAGTGGCGAATGGCGCGATCAACCACGCACTCCGCGTCACCTTCAACAACACCAACGGCAGCTACATCCTGCCGGCAACGCATGGCAGCGGTAACGGCTCGGACAGCGCCATCCCCGGCATGCGTATCCGCCTGAAGGCCAGCTTCGATATCTCCAAATTCTCGAAGTCGAACCAGGTGATCTTGACGGCTCTGAAGAAGTACGGCGCCTTTGTCGCAGATAACGGCGGCAACATGTACTTCAGCGCCAACAACGACCCGCGCTGGAATACCGACGATGTCGGTGTCATGGGAGCAGCACTCACCGAGTCGAACTTCGACGTGGTCCAGACGACACCCCTGATCAATGGGCAGGCACCTCCAACAGGAGCCGTGCCAGTCATCGGCAGCTTCACCGCTGTTACCGTTGCCGGGAATACGGTCCTGACCTGGAGCGTGACGGGATCAACCTACAGCTATGTGAAGGAAGCGGCCGCCGTGAATTCACAGACCATGACGGTTACCCCCTATGTCGCAGGCGCCACATACACCCTGGTCGCCAACAACCAGTTCGGCTCCGTTACGAAGACCGTAAAGGTCCAGTAAGCCGTCCGCAAAAGATCGCAGGGAACGAACCAGCTTCGTCATGGAGCTGGTTCGTTCTTTTGGTGGCTGGAACCCTTACACTGGGCCATCACTCAACGAGGGCTATGTTGTCGATCAGGGGAATGTGCTTGGTAGTGGATCCATCGAATTTCGTGAAGACCTGCCATCAGCTCCAGGCTCTGCAGATCGACCAGGCGGCGGCATGAATCAGGTTGCCGGCAGCAGCTCCAGGCGCAATATCGCTGCGATTCTCTTTGCGGTTGTTGTCGCCGCCATATGTCTCAGCTCGCTGTCGCAGCGTTACCTGGGCCATGTCATGGATAGTCCGGATCTGGACTTCTACGACTATTACTTCGCGGCGCAGGTGGTGCATGCCGACCGTCACGCGGACCTGTATGAGGGTGCGACGGAAGGCAATCCGCAACTGCGCAGTGCGCCAGCCACATCGGGCATCGCACAGATGGCGCAGCGATCCGGCATCGCCGATACCGAGCTGTATCTGTACCCGCCGCTCTTCGCCGATCTGCTGACACCCCTGACGCGGCTGCCGTTGATCCGGGCGGCGCAACTGTGGCGAGCGTTCAATCTGCTGATGGTCCTTGGCAGCATGTTGCTGCTGGGCCGCCTGCTTCGGCTACCAGTCCTGTCTTCGTCGTTCGCCCTGCTGGTCTTCCTGGCGATCAGCTTCTGGCCGGTGCATGAGGGTATTTCGCTCGGCCAGATCACGCCCCTGTTACTTGGACTGTGGGCGGTCGGCCTATGGGCGTACGCGGAAGAAATGCCGGTGCTGTCGGCGGTCGCTTTTGCGCTGGCGACCTCTTTCAAGGTGACGCCGCTGTTACTGGTGCCGCTCTTCCTCCTCTGGCGAGAGTGGCGCTGGATCATCGCTTATGGCGCTTCACTGTTTGCGGCGGTTGGGCTGATGTTCGCGTGGAACGGCTCGGCAAACATGCTCGCCTTCACCCGCGTGATTCCCGCGATGGCAGGCATTCTGCCTTCCTTGCAGAATAAGTGCCTGGGCTCCGTGGCAGCCTGGCTCTACTACGGCCACCTCTTCAATCTGGTCAGTGTGCATGCGGTTCTGAGCGCGGCGCCTCACGGCTTGTTGCTGTTCATCAAGCTGCTGGACGCAGCCTTTTACGGCGCGTGTCTCCTGTTGGTCTGGCGTCTCAGGCAAAGCTCCAGCCTCATCGATCGCGCGACCATCGTCGCGATCTTCGCGCTGGTCACACTCGTCATCGCCCCGGTCTCATGGCGTCACGGCTACACGGTCGCGCTGCTCCCCTTTGCGCTGCTGTGGGCCGACGCGCTCAGAAGCCGCATACAGGGCGTCAAGGTGTGGCTGCTTGCCTTGGCAACCGTAACGGTGGGGTCGCTCGTCTTTGACCTGGCGGCAGCTGTCTCTCTGCCACAGCCATTCAGGATCCTGTTTGCCAGCCTCTGGCCGCTCTCCTGTGCCCTGCTGTGCCTTGTGGCCCTGGCGGCGACTGACCGACAGCGGCAGCAAGCCTCGCCTTAGCCTCCCGAATGGTTCATTTGGGATCGCTCTACCATCAGAGCCATATTTTCTTCGTCTGAAATGATCTGTTCTGCGTAACAGCCATGATGAAGCTTTTTCGCCTAGCCCTGATTCCGTTCCGCGCCACGCTCGCGGTCGCCGTGTTGATGCCCGGACTCGCCATCGCGCAGGCAGTGCCCAGCTATGACATCTCGACCGTCAAGCCGCATGAAGCAAATGACGGCAATGTTTCCGTGAACGTCCGCCCGGCGAATTTGAAGATCAGCAACATGACCGCCCAAAACTTGATCGCCCTTGCATGGAACGTTCGCCCATGGCTAGTGACGGGTTTGCCGCCGTGGGGTAAGTCGGGCCACTTCGACGTGGATGCCAAGGTCAGCGAGCCGGATCTGACCGCGCTCCGCGCGCTCTCCGACGAGGAGCGACGCCTGATGATCCAGAATCTGCTGAAGGAGCGCTTCCACCTGGACGTCCACTCTGAGACACGCACCCTGCCGGTGTATGAACTCAGCGTCATGCCAGAAGGAGACAAACTGAAGCCGAGTGCTCCCTTGCCCGCGCCAGAACCAGGACAGCCGGCGCCACGCCGCAGCGCCAGCATGAGCAAGACGGACGGCCACATCGTCGGCAAAGGCGTCAGCATCCGCGGGCTTGCCGACAGCCTCGCCAATGAACTGGAGCGCTACGTCGTCGATAAGACCGGCTTGACCGGTGACTACGATGTGGAACTCAGGTGGACGCCGCAGGACAGCACCAATGCACCGGGCGATGCAGGCATTGCCGCAGAGCCCTCGCCGCCGCTGGCGACCGCCGTACGCGAACAACTTGGTCTGCGTCTCACTCCTTCGAAGGGACCCGTGCCCGCGATCGTAGTGGACCACATCGAGCCACCTACGGATAACTAGCAGCGTCGAGATGCGGACGCTGTTGGCGATACCGCCTGTGGGGCATACTCTGTTCCGCGTTCCGCAATGTACCCTGCGTGTATCTCCTGCTGAGGCTCGCCAGACCGACATGGAAGTTCACGTACCAGAGCACCCGATCCACACCTGGCGGGAGTTCTTCACGCACATCGGCATCGTCACCATTGGTCTGCTCATCGCCATTGCGCTGGAACAGTCGGTTGAGGCGTTGCACCATCGCCACCAGCGCACGGAGCTGCGCGAGGCACTGCACCAGGATGGAGAGCGCACCATCGCCGACACGCAGCGCATGCTGATAAACCAGCGCGCGCGCATGGTGTGGCTCAAGGCACGCATGACGCAGGTACGCACTGCGATCGCATCGCACAATCCTCTGCCGGTCGCTGCGGCTGCGGATTTCGCCGACTTTGATCTGCCCGACATGCCGGCATGGCGTGCCGCACGTGCCAGCGGTTTGTTGGAGCGTTTGCCACAGGATGATCTCCGCGCGTGGTCTGAAGTCGATCTGACACTGACGGGCGTCAACACCAGCTACGCCGACCAGATGACAGCGATTCGCAAGCGCCATGCGTTTGAAACGCAGTTCAACGTTGCAGCCGGCCAGTCGACGACACCCATGCCGTCGGACGCCATGCAGCGCTATTTCGATCTGTTGAGTGATGAGGCAAGCACGGTGCTTGCACTGCAGTCCGACGTGGCCGAGTTGCAGGGCGCGGAAGAAGCAGTACTGCACGGCGAACGCAGCCTGGATCACATCCAGGAGTCAGAACGTCATGGCGAATTGCCCGTCAACACGGATCGGCGGCAGTAGGTCTTATGAAGGAATTCCCACGCATCCTCGGTCTCGATATCGGTGATCGCCGCATTGGCATTGCTCTGACCGATGCCCTGGGGACCGCACAACCGCTGTTGACCCTGGGCCGCACGCACCTGCGCAAAGAGTTGAAGGACCTGGCACGCATGGTCCGGAAGCATGGTGTCACGGCCATCGTCGCGGGCGACCCCGTCTTCGCATCCGGAGACCTCAGCCCGCAGGCAAAAAAGGCACAGGAGTTCGCACAGACCATTGCCGACGAACTGCAGATACCCGTCCACCTGCAGCGGGAGACACTCACCAGTGCCGCTGCGGAAGAACTGCTGGATCGTAGAGGCTTTCCGCGCGGACCCGAGCGTAAGGCCGTGTTGGATCAGTACGCCGCCGTCGTGATTCTGCAGGACTGGCTCGATGGGCAGGAGTCCTTACGCATGCGCGCAGAAAACGCGGGGTAGTCCGGTGCTGATCCACGCCGCCGCCGGGCGAGTTTGCGGCGGGCCGGTGCCCGGTTCCATGCGGCAGGGCGCCCGCCGTTATAATGGAACATTACCCAGGGAGAGTCCCTGCTGACGCGGCAAGCGTGGCAGCGCCGCTCTCACCCTCTTTGCGATCGGAAACACGGCCCATGCTCGACGTCACCAAGAAGCTTGAAGAACAGATTCGCGCGTTGGAGCACGAGCTCACGACGGAGCTGCCGGCAGAGATCAAGCGCGCCGTCGCTCTGGGCGACCTGAGCGAGAACGCCGAATATCACTCTGCAAAACAGCGTCAGGAGTTTGTCAACGCGCACCTCGGCCAGTTGAAGAAGCGCATGGCAGAGTTGTCGCTCGTCGACCTGCGCAACATCCCGAACGATCGCATCGGCTTCGGCTCGACCATCATCGTCTTCGACCAGACCAAGGAAGAAGAGATCACCTACAAGCTGGTCACCAGCGAAGAGAGCGACGTTACTAAGGGTTTGATCAGCACCACGTCGCCCATTGGGCGCGCCATGGTCGGCAAGCAGCTTGGCGATGAAGTCACGGTGGTCACGCCCAACGGCAAGCGCATCCTGGAGATCCTGAAGCTGTACACCATCCACGACGTCGCGCCCGCAGTCGAGTAACGCAGCCGAAATCTGCGAGCACCTCAAGGCAGGGCTGTTGGATTCGGGCCGCAAACGTACCGCCAGAATGACTCGGTCGACCCCGCCAGAGGCCGCAAGACGATACACTGGTCCTAGGCACGGCAATCAAATCATGAGTTCCCGATTCACCTGGACAAGCGCATTTGGAAAAGGCAGCGGCTGGCTGCTGCAGAAGATCGTCAACGGCCTTGCGCTGTCGAAGATTTCGCCGAATACGCTCACCTTCATCGGCCTCATCATCAACATCATCGCGGCCTTCTTCTTCGGCTACGCGCGCGGTGAGAACGCGCACCGCATGTTCCTGTACGCGGGTTTGATCCTGATCGGCGCCGGTCTGTTTGACATGGTGGACGGCCGCGTCGCACGCCAGACCAACCAGGTCAGCGTCTTCGGCGCCTTCTTTGATTCGGTGATGGACCGCTACTCCGACGTAGCCATCTTCTTCGGCCTGCTGGTCTACTACGCGCGCGGCAATCGCTTCGTCTACGTGGTGCTCTGCGCCTTCGTGATGACGGCGTCGCTGATGATCAGCTATACCCGCGCACGCGCCGAGGCACTCATCGGATCCTGCAAGGTCGGCTTTATGGAGCGGCCGGAGCGCATCGTGCTCGTCATCCTGGGCGCACTCTGTGATCGTTGGGGCGTGATGGCACCGGCACTCTGGGTGTTGGCTTTCCTGGGAACCATGACTGTAATTCACCGCATCCGCTACACCTACACCGAAACTGAACGTCGCAAGCTGGTCCCTGCTGCACGCTAGAACCTAGCGCTTCGAATCTGCCATTAGGTCCAGTTTCACCGGCAGATCCAGCTCTTCCCGTTGCATGGTTCCGGTCAGCTTCCGCGTCTTCGCAAAGGTCGTTACGCTGGTGCCGTCAGCGTCCTGCAGGTGCAGATGGAAGTTGTTGCCGTCGTCGTCTGCCAGCACAACGGTCGCACCGAACAGGTGACTCTCCGATACCGCCAATTCCGACGCTTCATTGTCGTACTTGTACTTCGCGTCCGTGACCAACTCATCCTTGACGTCGAGCGTCATTGTGACGCCCCTCTGGCCGATGGTGCCATGGAAGCGCATGACCTCTGCGCGCGCCGCAGCGGACAGCGTCAGTGCAGCGAGCGAAAACAGAAGCGCAGATCGGTGGAAGTTCATGGTGCCGATGAGCGTACCAGAGCCGCCCTACGAGGCGCGTGCCCACGGCGCGCTTCTGCGATGAGGGACGACTGCAGAGCCACTGCGTAGACGATCTCGCACCGATGCGAAACGGACCTAGGCGGCCTGCATCTGCTCGGATCGATGGCGCGGCTGCAGCACCTGTTGCAGGTACGCGGCCTTCTGGAAGACGGCGTTCAGCTTCGCCCACTCCGCCGGTGCCACCTCAAAGTATCGCGTGGTACCTGCCCAGTCTCGAAAGTCCACCGTCAACACCTGACCCACTTCGTCGTACCGCATCGTCCGGATCGATCCCGTCATGGTTGCATCCTCCGTCGCCTGATCTGCGTGCACGTTCTGCCCAGATGGGAGCGCGCGCACGATAGTTGCGTTGCACCATTTTTGCAACATATTTTCGCGTTGGGAGTGTTGCGTCTTCGGATTCCCGAGATCTTCACACACGAATCGGTACAGTGCGCTGCTGGGCCGGAGTGCGGAGTGAGCAAAGGTTCGAGTTCAAAATTATTTTTCGTTTGAGTAATCCAGGCTGCCGACAAATGCGTTCTTAACGTGTATGTCAAAGTTGAACCTGTATCAATTGAAGCAATCTTCTTTCCGGCACCTGTTCCCAACAAACGATCCCGACGAGCAGCGACGTGACGAACTGTGCATGCAACTTGCAGAGAACCTGCACGATACCGGTGTGAGCGATTTCTCGCGCGAGCTCCGTACCGGTAACGCCCGCTTCATCCTCCGAATCGTTCGCGAATAGCTGCACGCACCTGCCGTTTCCGATACGGCCTCCCGGTCCGACCGCGTGACCTCTTTCTCCGTGAGAACGGTGTGGGCGATACACTCACCGCATGATCTGCCGCCTTTTCGTAGCTGTTCTGATCGTCCCGGCGCTGGCACACGCGCAGTTCACCGTGCAGGCCAGTCACACCACGGCTAGTCTGCGTGGCATTGCGAATGTAGACGGCCAGGTCGCATGGGCCAGCGGCACTGCGGGAACCGTACTGAAGACGCTGGATGGCGGCACGCACTGGGTGGCATGCGCCACGCCAGCCGGCGCAGAGAAGCTCGACTTCCGCGGTATCCAGGCCTTCGATGACAAGACGGCACTCGTCATGTCCAGCGGCAAGGGCGACCTCAGCAGGGTCTACAAGACCAGCGATGGCTGCGTCACGTGGCAGCTTCTTTTCACCAATCCTGACGCGCCCGACGGCTTCTTCGATGCGATGTATTTCATGCGGCGCGACGAGGGCTGGCTGCTGGGCGATCCGGTGAAGGGCAATTTCTACGTCGGCAATACCAGCGACGGCGGCGCCACGTGGACGCGCAGCAAGTCTCCCGATCTGAATGAACCTACGCGTAACATCGGCGCCTTTGCGGCCAGCAACCAGTCCTTCACTGTCTCGCTCACTGGGCCCATCTTCGGCGGTGGGGCGGGCTATCTCTACCGTGGATCATGGCCGGGCTGTTCGCAGTCGCAGAGCTACAACCAGCCTGAGCTCTGCCTGGATCGCATACCCTTTGACCGCCTCCACCTGCCGCTGCAGGCGGAGGGTGCAGCGGCAGGTATCTTCGCGGTCGTTGCAACGACGGAGGCGGTCGTTGCCGTCGGCGGAGACTATACGCAGCCAGCCAACCCGGCCATGACCGCGGCGGTAAGCCTGGACGACGGCCTGACGTGGCATGCCGCCGTAACGCAGCCACACGGCTATCGCAGCACCGTTGCCTATGACGTCAGCACGAAGACGTGGATTACCGCCGGCCCCAATGGCACCGACATCTCACGGGATAACGGCATCCACTGGACACCATTGCAGCCGGACAACACGAAGGGCGATGCGTCGGATGCCGACAGGGATTGGAATGCGATTTCGCTTCCCTTCGTGGTCGGTCCAAAGGGGCGCATTGGAAAACTGCGCGCAGAATCGCTTAAGCTGACGCGATAGCATGATCAGAGACCGGTCTATCGCCCGGAAGCGATAGGCTTCCTCCAAAGCTCACGCATGCCCAAGGCTCCCCCAAAGTCCGTGAGCGATCCCGCAGGCGCCGACCGCATCGTCGGTACGGGTCCCATGCATGACCTCGTGCGTCGGCATGACTGGGCCGCAACACCGCTGGGCCCGCTGGAAAACTGGTCGGAAGCGCAGATCACGATCGTCAATCACACGTTGAGCGCGCCTCTGCCGGTCACGCTGACGTGGGGGCCGGAATACATCACCTTTTACAACGAGGCTGCGATCCACTCCATCGGCGCGAAGCATCCGTGGGCCCTGGGCGCGCCCTACCGGGAGGTCTTCGCCGAGGCGTGGGATTTCGTCGGTCCCGAGATGGAAGACTGCTATCTACGAGGCAAGCCAGTCGTGCACGAGAACGTGCTAACACCCGTGAACCGGGCCGGCACCATCGAAGATCACTACTGGACTTACTCGCGCGTGCCCGTCCATGACGGTGGAAGGATCGCCGGCGTACTTATCCCGCATCGCAACACCACGGCCGCAGTTCTCGCATTTCGCCAGCGAGACACTTTCGCCATGAGGATGAATCAATTCCTCAGCGTGACCAAGGACGCAGTTGTGGGCGTCGACCGCAACTGGTGCATCAGCTACCTGAATGACACCGCGCAGCGGATGTACGGAGGTGGCCGTTCCCTGGTGGGCAAAAAGTTATGGGAGTCTTTTCCGGAGGCATCGTACGAGGGTTCCCCATACGTTGAGCACTACACGCGCGCCATGGACCGGGGCGAGCCAGGGTACTTTGAGACGCACCATGCGGCACCGTGGAATCTGTGGCTTGAAGTTGAGGTGTATCCAACGGCGGAGGGGTTTGTCACCTTCTCGCGAGACACCAGCGAAAAGCGTCGCGCCCTGGCCGTCCTGATGCAGAACGAGAAACTGGCAGCCGTCGGCAGGCTGGCATCGTCTATTGCGCACGAGATCAACAATCCGCTGGAGTCCGTAACCAACCTTCTCTACATCGCACGGAAGACGTCCGATCCGGAAGAAGTTGCGAGTCTGCTCGATCTTGCAGATGCGGAGTTGCGCCGCGTAGCCGTGATCACCAATCAGACACTGCGTTTCCACCGTCAGGCTTCCAGTCCGCAGGAGGTCACATGCCTGGCGTTGTTCTCTACCGTGCTGACCATGTTCGAGGGCAAGCTTCGCAACTCCGGCATCCAGGTGGAAAAGCGCAAGCGCGCCGCTAAGGCGATCCGCATCTTCGAGGGCGACATCCGCCAGGTTTTGAATAACTTGATTGGGAACGCCATCGACTCCATGCCGCACGGCGGGCGTCTGATCGTCCGCAGCCGGGAAACCACGCGTTGGAGCACTGGGGACAAAGGCCTGGTGCTGACCATCGCGGATACCGGGACGGGCATACCGCCGGAGGTTCAGGACCGGGTCTTCGAGGCATTCTTTACGACAAAGGGCATCAGCGGCAGTGGCCTTGGCCTGTGGATCAGCCGCGACATTGTTGCCCGGCACGGAGGCGAACTGCGCCTGCGCAGCAGCCAGCGCGAAGGCCACCGAGGCACCGTCGCGACGCTGTTTCTACCCTTCAATGCAGTGCCAACCACCAGCACGCCAGCCTAGTAAAACATGTCGTCATGCTGAGACATGGGATCTGTGCGACACCACATCGGTGACAGTCCGCCTCTAAAAAATGAGACGTGAGGCACCGGCCTGTGCTGTATCCGGCGTGTCCGTGAAATCATGGGTGCCATGACGCAAACCATCGCTGAACTTAATGAGCGCTTCGCCATCCGCGACCACGTCACCTTCCACGAAGACGAGCCGGGGATGCTGAAGCTCCGCATTGCCACGCCGGCCTCTGAGGCGACCCTCTATCTGCAGGGTGCGCACCTGACGCAGTGGACGCCTGCGGGCCGAAGCCCGATGCTCTACCTTTCGCCAAAGTCCGCGTTGGCACCGGGCAAGCCCATCCGCGGTGGTGTGCCGGTGCTGTTCCCATGGTTCGGACCACGCTGGAACGCAGCCGACTTTGCCGTGACTTCTCCGATGCACGGCTTCGCGCGCATCTCGGTCTGGACGCTGGAGCGTACGCACCTGGATCCGACCGGCGACGTCCACATCACCCTTTCGCTCGCGCCGGATGAGACCTCGCGTTCGCTCGGCTACGACAACTTCACAGCGACGATGGACTTCCACATCGGTGCCGAGCTGCGCATGGCCCTCACCGTCACCAATCGGGGCGCGGAGCCCATGCAATTTGAAGAAGGCTTCCACACCTACTTCGCTGTAAATGATGTCGAACAGGTGTTGCTCGACGGCCTGCGTGGCAGCACCTACCTCGACAAACGCGACGACATGATCCGCAAGGTACAACGCGAATCTCAGTTCCGCTTCACGCGCGATGTGGATCAGGTGCATGTCCACACGGCCGAACCGCTTACGCTGCATGACGGTGACCGGAAGATTCACATCGCAAAAGAGGGCTCGCAGACGACGGTCATCTGGAATCCCTGGACCGTCCTGACGCCGGGGCTGCCGGACCTGGCGGAGGATAGCTGGGAGCACTTCGTCTGCGTCGAGGCCGTGAACGCGCTGGACGATCGCATCACGCTCGCCCCGGGTGCGACCCATGGCATGAGCATGACGGTCATGCTCCAGAACGAGTAGCCTGAAGTCATGTCACAGCAAGCCGCCAAACTCGCCGCTGCGCAACACGCGCTGCGTTACGTGGAACCGGGAACCGTCGTCGGCCTGGGCTCCGGATCGACTGCGTCGCTCTTCATCCAACTCCTGGGCGAGCGCGTGAAGCAGGGCCTCAAGATTCAGGGCATCGCATCGTCGCAGGACAGCGAAAATCTCGCGCGCAGCCTGGGCATTCCCATCACGGACTTCACGAAGCACCAGGTGATCGATGTCGCCATCGATGGTGCGGATGAGATCGGTCCGGGCATGGCGCTGATCAAGGGCGGCGGCGGCAAGCTGCTGCGCGAGAAGATCGTCGCAAGCGCCTGCAAGCGTTTCATCATCGTTGCGGACGACACCAAGCTGGTCGCGCAGCTCGGCACCTTTCCGCTACCGATTGAAGTGATTTCGATGGCGGTTCCGCTGGTGGATGCACGTCTGCGGGACCTCGGCTTCACGCCAAAGATCCGTCAGGCAAAGGACGGCAGCGGCAACTACATCACCGACGAAGGCAATGTGCTGCTCGACTGTGCGTCCAGCGGTATTGTCGACCCGGAAGAGACCGCAGCAGAAATTCGCGCGATCGTCGGCGTCGTGGAGCACGGACTCTTCCTCGGCATGGCAGAGCGCGCAATCATTGCGGGCGAAGACGGTGTTCGGGAGGTGCTGCCGTCGGAACTGTCGTGAGCAAGCCCGTCATCCTCGCCTCGCAATCGCCGAGGCGGCGCGAGTTGTTGGCCCAGATTGGAGTCGACTTCCGCGTCGTCACCGCCGACATCGACGAGACTCCGCTGCCCGGTGAAGACCATCGCGCGTACACTTTGCGGCTGGCGGACGATAAGGCTCGGGCCATTCTCGTGCAACACCCGGACAGCATCGTCATCGGTGCAGACACCACCGTAGAAGTCGACGGCGATCTGCTTGGTAAGCCACGCGATGCCGCCGATGCCGCGCGCATGCTGCGCCTGCTCAGCGGTCGCGCACACCAGGTCACAACGGGCATCGCCGTTCTCACGAACGACCAGACCCACATCGCAGCAGAGACGACGAACGTCTTCTTCTCAGCCATGACCGATGACGAGATCGCCGCGTACGTCGCGACAGGCGAACCGATGGACAAGGCCGGAGCCTACGGCATCCAGGGCCGCGCCGCGGAATGGATTCCACGCATCGAGGGCGACTACAACAACGTAGTCGGGCTACCCCTGGCGAAACTCGCATCCCTGTTGAAGCTCCTGAAATAGAACCCCGAAGAGAGCCCCGATCGGGTGCCCCATTCTTTGAGAAGCAAAGGGTGGGGTATCGCGCAACGCGCGACCTCTTTGGGCGAGTAGTGTCCTGGCAACCGTTCGCACTTCGCGCGAACAACCCACCCTTTCGCGATACAGCAGCGAAAGAATGGGGCACCCGGCATAGTCGCTAAGACTTGGCGATCATCGCCGCAAGCAATACCGTCCGCGGGATCAACTCGTCCAGCAGAAGGCTTTCATGCGCGGCGTGTGCGCCCTCACCCACGGCGCCCATTCCATCCAGCGTCGGAATGCCGAGTCCCGCTGTGAAGTTTCCGTCGGAACCGCCGCCCGTCGACGCCTCGTCAAGAGAAAACCCAAGCTCGGCTGCAAGCGTTTGGGCCTGTTGGAACAGTCGCACCGTTCCTTCGCCACGCTCCATCGGTGGCCGGTTGATGCCGCCGGTCACACGCAACGAGCAGGCGGGATCGTCGACAGTCAGCGACTGGAAGAGCCGCTCCACGCGTTCGGCATCGCTGGCGCGCGCGATGCGGACATCCACTTCGGCCCACGCATTGGCCGCCACCACGTTGGACCGCGTTCCACCCCCGATGACACCGGGATTGACGGTTAACCCGCTTGGCAGATCGGTGAACGCAGACACCTTGGCCAGCAGTCGCGCCAGTTCCAGCACGGCAGAGTGTCCTCGCTCGAAGTCCACGCCGGAGTGTGCGGCGACGCCCGTCACGTCGAGCCGGTACGCTCCCACGCCCTTGCGCGCCGTCTTGTATGCAGCGTTGTCGGACGATCCTGGCAGGCCCTGCGCAGGCTCCATGACGAACACCGATTCGCAATCCCGTGCGATCCGCTCGGTATGTGCGCGAGAGACTTCAGAACCAGTTTCTTCATCCGGATTCAGCAGCAGGACGACCGGTCGCGGAAGGCCTCGGGTCGCCTGCACCGTCTCGATGGCAGCCAGTGCCATGACAACCCCGGCTTTCATGTCCAGAACACCTGGTCCCCACAGTCGCACGCGGCCTTCGGCGTCCGGCGCTTGGCGCCACGGCATGCCGGGCAGTGTTCCGACTGACCAGACAGTATCCAAATGGCCCAGCAACATCAACGGTTTAGCGGGCGACCCGTCGAACCAGAGCTCCACCACATCCCCATAGCCAGTCTGGGGATGCCGCACGATCCGGGCACCCATGGCAGAGGCCCACGCGGCAGCCAGGTCCATTGCGCGATTCACTGCTGCGGCGTCTTCGGTAGGAGATTCAAGGGAAACCAGTTCGCGCAGGCGATCCTGCCAAAGTGGGGCATTGGTTCCCACCATCTTCCGGATGTCTGTCACATGGCTCGACATGCGCTCGATTGTACGTCGCGGGAAATTTTCCGTTGGCGTTTGTAAACTCGTGACTGTGGCAAATACGCAACACTTTCGCGACGGAAGTCGGGTGTACTCTAACGCTCGTCAGGTTGCAGCGCGCCCCACGTTGCGGCCCTTCTGAAGTCAGGAGAACGAGTGAACTTGGGCCGGCAGGCACATACAGAATGCACTTTGGCAGAGGCTGTGAGCTTTGCCGGCGTCGGCCTGCATTCGGGTGCGCCTGTGACCATGCGTCTGGTGCCCGCACCCGCTGGGTCCGGCATCGTCTTCCGTCGCACCGACCTCGACAACTTTGAGATTCCGGCCAACGGTCGCAACGTCGCAAAGGTCTCCTACGCCACGTCACTGATGCGCCAGGGTGTCCTCATCTCCACGACGGAACACCTGCTCAGCGCGCTGATCGGTTATGGCGTGGACAACGTCATCGTCGAGATCGACAACCTTGAAGTCCCCATCCTTGACGGCTCATCCCTGCCCTATGTTGAGGCGTTTGAGGCTGCGGGAATCAAGCGTCAGCGCCGCCGCCGCGAATATCTCCGCATCCTGAAAGCTGTGGAAGTCACCGAGGCGTCGAAGGACGGCATGAAGTTTATCGGTGTCTACCCCGGCAAGGGGTATGGCATCGACTACCGGATCGATTTCCCTGCGCCCATCGGCTCCTCGCGCTTCCTGGGCGATCTGGAGACAGGCGCCTACGCAGACCTGATCGCACCCGCGCGCACCTTCGGTTTCCGCGAAGACGAACCCATGCTGCGCAACATGGGCCTGATCCGTGGCGCAGATGATACCTGCGCCATCATCATCGGGGGCAAGAAGGTCCAGAACGGCCCGCTACGCTTCCCGGATGAGTTTGTGCGGCACAAGGTGCTGGATCTTATCGGCGATCTTGCGCTCGCCGGCCGACGCATTCAGGGCCGCGTCGTCGCCGAGCGAGCCGGTCATGCCATGCATACGGCTTTGGTGAGCAAGCTTCTGAAAGACCGCTCCGCGTGGGAGCTGGCGCCGGAGTTCGACGAGGAGACGGAAGCAGTCCCGTCCATGCACGGCCTCGGCCTCGCACCTCTGCACGCGTAGATAGCGTGCCACTCGCAGCCATAGCGCTTGGATCGAACCTGGGAGACCGCGAGGCCACGTTGGCCTCTGCGATTCGCGCTCTCTCGGAACACGGCGAAGTTATTGCGGTGTCGACAACCTTCGACACGGACCCCGTCGGCTATGCGGATCAACCGCGCTTCCTGAATGCAGCGGTACTGCTCAAGACGTCACTTGCCCCTCCCGATCTGCTGCGCACCCTCCTGTGGATTGAGCACGTGCACGGGCGGGATCGCTCGCATGGCATCGACAAGGGGCCGCGCACACTGGACCTGGATCTGCTGCTTTACGACGAGGTCGTCATGACCACGCCTGAACTGACACTGCCGCATCCGCAGATGCACGCGCGCCGCTTCGTCCTCGAGCCATTGGCTCAGATCGCCCCAACTATGATCCATCCCCTGCTCGGTCGCACCGTTGCACAGCTCCTTGCGCAAACAAACCTCGCCGTATAATCACGCGCAAGCGATGTCAAAGAAAAGGACAAGCCGGAGAAGGCCACTGCCGTCGCCACCGCGGACGACGGCGCTGCCATGCAGGCCATCAGCCGCGCACTGGCCGATCCGCGCCGCGTGGAAGTGCTGCGCATGATTGCAGGCGCAGACAGCACCTCTTGCATGGACCTTCGAACGTCGATGACGATGAACCCGGCAACGCTGTCTCACCATATGAAACAACTGGAGACGGCGGGCCTCATCGAGACGCGTCGCGATGGCAAACTGGTCCGCGCAACCCTGCGCCGCAAGACCTGGAAGAGTTACTTGGCGCACCTGAAGTCTTTCGCAGCCTAGTTCCCGAGAACAATTCACATAGATTCATCCTTTGCCTGTCTGCACACTTTCATGTGCATCGAAAGGTTTTCGAATCCTTCGGCAATCTCGATCCATCAATTCGATGGTTGTCATAATGTCCATGCGCCATGACGCAGAATGGGGAACGATATGGGTAAGCTGAGTGGTAAGGTCGCAGTCGTAACAGGCGCATCAAAGGGCATTGGCGCCTCCATCGCAGAGCATCTGGCAGCTGAGGGTGCTTCCGTCGTAGTGAACTACGCGTCGTCCAAGTCCGGCGCGGATGCGGTCGTCGATCGCATCACCAAGGCTGGCGGCAAGGCCGTTGCCATCGGCGGCAGCGTCGCAGAACCCACTGAGATCACGAAGCTGTTCGAAGAGACGAAGAAGGCTTACGGTAAGGTCGACATCCTGGTGAACAACGCAGGTGTCTTCGACTTCGCACCGCTCGAAGCTATCACGCCCGAGCACTTCCATTCGCAGTTCAACATCAATGTCCTCGGCCTTCTGCTGGCCACGCAGGCTGCCCTGCCGCTCTTCCCGGCCGAGGGTGGATCGGTCATCAACATCAGCTCCGTAGTCGCAACACTCGCACCCGCACAGGGCTCCGTCTACAGCGCGACCAAGGGCGCGGTCGACACCATCACGCTCTCCCTGTCGAAGGAGCTCGGCGCTCGCAAGATCCGCGTCAACAGCGTCAGCCCGGGCATGGTCGTCACGGAAGGCGCTATCAGCAAGGGATTCATCGGCAGCCCGTTTGAGGCAAAGGCCGTCGAAGAGACCCCACTCGGTCGCACCGGCCAGCCGGACGATATCGCCGCAGCCGTCGTCTTCTTCGCTACAGAAGATGCACGCTGGGTGACCGGCCAGATCGTCAAGGTCTCCGGCGGCGCCCGGTAAAACAGCGTGTGTTTGCAAGGAAGAAGCCCCTCCATGCGAGGGCTCTTTCTTGTGCAAACGACTTTTCTGCGGACTTCATTTCCTTAACTACTCCACTGATTTGTCATCCTGAGCGGAACGGAGCGCAGCGAAGTGCAGTCGAAGGACCTGCATTCTGCTTGCAGCGCAGCAAATGTGCATGGCAGCATTGGCGATCGTGGCAGTACGACCCACTGCCGTGGTGAGATGAGCGGCCTGCAGGTCCTTCGACTTCGCTTCGCTACGCTCAGGATGACAAGTCGGTAAAGTAGTGGGGCCTGCAGCATCAAGGCCCATGTTGTTACGCCGAGACCTGTCTCTGTCATAGATCTTCGCGAAGTGCTCACCGCACCTCAAACACCAGAAAATAATCCTGCCCATCGGCTTTGGTGAAGTCATAGTGCTCCACCTCTCGGAAGCCGGCCTCACGCAACTCCTTCTCGAGGATGCTCTGCTTCAGGCCGTGGTCTGTGCCATTGCCGTTGCGGTCGATGATCCCGATGCGTGCGCCCGGCGCCAGCGCGGGCTTCAGGTTTGCGAGGAAGTCCAGCGGATCGGCAATCTCGTGGTAGACCTTCAACATCAGGACTGCATCGACGGACTTCGCCGGTAGCTTTGGGTCGTCGGTCGTGCCAAGCACCGCGCGTACTTGCGGAAGATGCTCCTTCGCGGTACGCTGCTCGATTGCCTTGATCGCGGCCGGGTTGATGTCCTCGCCGTAGACCTTGCCGCCTTCTCCCACGCGATGTGCAGCGCGGACGGTGAACCAGCCGCCGCCCGCGCCAATGTCCGCAACAGCCTTACCAGGAGCGATGTGCAGAATGTCCATGACACGGTTGATCTGGAGCTTGTCCTCACGGCCCGGCTCTTCGAAGATGGACAGGTCGCCGGCATAAGGCGTGCTGGTTGGCCGCTGCGTCTGCGATGTCTGCGCATGAAGTGACAGCGTGAGCAACGCAATTGCCAGGAGGTATCGTGTCGGTTTCATGGTGAGTTGGACGCGCGTGCGGGCACACATGGCCATCGCATCCGCGGCGATCTCTACAATCAACAGTGATGTCGTTACGCTTCGAAATTCACAATACGCACGGCGACCTCCGTCGTGGAACTCTTCACCTGCCGCATGGTTCGGTGCAGGCACCAGTTTTCATGCCCGTCGGTACCGCTGCCAGCGTAAAGGCCGTCCCGCAGGACACGCTGGAAACGTTGGGCGATGACGGCCGCGGCGCCGAGATCATTCTGGCCAACACTTATCATCTGTACTTGCGACCCGGCCATGAGTTGATCCGCCGTGCCGGTGGCGTGCACAAGTTTATGAGCTGGACGCGGCCCATGCTGACCGATTCCGGCGGTTTCCAGGTCTTCTCGCTGGCGGCGCTGCGCAAGATCACACCGGACGGTGTCGAGTTCCGCTCGCATCTGGACGGGTCCAAGCATTTCTTCTCGCCGGAGCATTCCATCGATG
The DNA here is from genome assembly GCF_900105625.1 of Terriglobus roseus. Taxonomy (NCBI): domain Bacteria; kingdom Pseudomonadati; phylum Acidobacteriota; class Terriglobia; order Terriglobales; family Acidobacteriaceae; genus Terriglobus; species Terriglobus roseus. The sequence goes on along the minus strand of NZ_FNSD01000001.1, from coordinate 2,600,290 downwards.
TGCAGATCGCGCTGGGCGCGGACATCATCATGGCCTTCGACGAGTGTACGGAGCATCCCGCAACCTACGAGCGCACCCGCGACAGCATGGGCCTGACGCACGCCTGGGCGCTGCGGTCGTTGGAGCACTTCCACGCTAACGCGCACAACGTGCCGTGGTTCGCGGAACTTGGCAACCAGCGCCAGAATCTTTACGGCATTGTGCAGGGTGGCATGTACAAAGACCTGCGCGCCGAAAGTGCCGCACGCCTGACCGAGATGCGGGATGCAAATGGCAACGGCTTCGATGGCTATGCCATCGGTGGCCTGGCCGTGGGCGAACCACGCGAGGTCACGCGCGAGATCATCGCCCACACGCTGGAACTGCTGCCAAAGGATAAGCCGCGCTACGTGATGGGTGTTGGTTATCCGGATGAGATCGTGGAGTACGCAAAGATGGGCGTCGACCAGATGGACTGCGTCCTCCCCACCCGCGCCGCGCGCCACGCCCTGATGTTCACCAGCGAAGGCCGCCTGAACATCCGCGGAAAGAAGTTCGCAGAAGACCAGGGCCCGGCCGACCCGGCCTGCAACTGCGCCACCTGCCGACGCTACTCCCGCGCCTACCTGCGCCACCTGTTCCATACCGGCGAACCGTTGGCCGCGACACTCGCCAGCGTTCATAACCTGCACTTCTACCTGGAGACAATGCGGAATCTACGCGACGGCGCCCTCTAGGTAATCTGCACACCTATCGCCATGGTTCGCTTCTTCTACGCTGTCATTCCGTGGCGAAGCAAAAGGATCTGCATGTGTGACGGCCCATCGCGCAGCTATCAGCGGCCACACCTGCCGACGTGTTTCGCGCAAAGCGCGAGACCTTCCCAATCTTGATCTCTGCAACGGACTCGCTACCACCACAAACAGTAAGGCCGGAGGCGATTGCCTCCGGCCTTACTGTTTGGGTTTTGCAGCAGACTAGAAGGTGATCTTGCCAGCGAACTGCACGTTGAACGGAGCGCCTGCGGTGATCCCAGTGGGTGCGCTGGTGATCTGGCCGAAGGTTGTGCTCGTGATGCTTGTGGTGGGTGTGGACGGATTCAGGATGTTGAACAGGTTGAAGATATCGGCGCGGAACTGGAAGTTAACGTTTTCGTAGATACGCGTGTTCTTCACAAGCGAGGCATCGACGTCGTAGAAGCTCGGCCCACGGAACGCATCGCGTCCTATGTTGCCGTGCGACCCGTAAGCAGGTGTCTGCAGAGCAGTGTTTGCAGCGGAGGCGTTCCAGTACTGTATGAACTTGCCACCGGTCGCATTTGTCTGGATGGTGCGGCTACCGGTCGTTAGCTTTGCACCGGTGTAGTTGATACGATCCCGACCCATACCAATGCCGGTGTTGTCACCAACCGTGATGTTGATGGGAGCCGAGGTGTGAACGTTCGCAAACAGCGTTCCCTGCCAGCCCTTGGTGAGCGGGGCAAAGCGGTGGCCGATCTGCGGAGCCTCATAGACGAGATAGCCGTTAAGTGTGTGGCGGATATCAAAGGTAGCGTTGCCGTAGTCGAGAGCCAGGTTGTTGGAGTCAATCGGACCGGTGCTGCGGAAGCCCGATCCGTTATCCAGCGAGTGGCCGTACGTCCAGGAGAACTGGGCGGTCAGGCCCTTGTAACCGGTCGACTTGATGGAAGCCTGCAGCGAGTGGAAATTCGAGGCATTGTTGCTTGCCACCTCCTGCACAGGTCCGACCGAAGCGTAGTTGGCGACGCACTTGTTGATGTAGCAGGGGCGGCGTGGGATCAGCGCAGTAGCGGTGGTACCAACGCCGGGAGCAGCTTGGTTGGCATCGCGCAGTCCATACAGATGGACGCCGATGGAGCCGGAGTAACCCAGTGTGAAAACAGTCTTCTTGTTCACCTGGTACTCAGTGCCAAGATTGAAGTCATGCGCGTACGCCGTCTTCAGCGTCGGGCTTACCGAGAACAGGCCATAGTTCGAGAGCCCAGCGGCGGTCGCGAAGACTGGCTGATCCTTCTGCCACGTGCCAACGGAGAGCGATACGTTCTTGACGCCACCGAAGGGGTTTGCCTGTAGACCGGTTGCGGTCGATCCGGTTGCGATGCTGCCATTGTTGCCGAAGCCGTTGAACGGCGCAGCGTCAAAGTACAGACCATAGCTGCCACGAACGGCCAGCTTCTCGACTGGATTCCACGCAAAGCCTACGCGCGGCGAGAAGTGCAGCTTGCCGGGTTGGTAGGTGGAAGGAGCACCAGGCGTGCCCACCTGAATGAGGCCGTTTGCATCTGCTCCGGTTGCACCTGGGCGCCACTCAGACAGGGGACCCGTCGAAGAAAGTGCGCCGAAGTAGTCGTGACGGACGCCGTAGTTAAGGACAAGTTTCGGAACTACCTTGTACTGGTCCTGAATGAAGAAGGCCAGATCGGTACGATACAGGTCGCGGCGCAGGTTGCCCTGGACGAACGATCCCGAGAAGTACGTGCCCGTCAGGTAGTCCGCAAGTGCCAGTACTTCGGAGTGGTTGCCGATAATGGCGTAATCATTTACGCCGCCGCACTGGGCCGCAACCGCGACACCGGGCGTCCCGCAGACCTGGGCCTGGGTTGCCGAGCTTGACCATGCGCTGGTTGCGCCTGCAATGGTTCCGTTACGCGAAGCGTAGCCGTTGAAGGCAAACGTGCCGCGCGTATTGGCCTGGTACTGCAGATCGATGTAGCTGCGCCGGAATTCACCACCGAACCGGATCTGGTGAGCGCCACGGATATAGGTTGCGGAGTCCGTAATGTGGCCGGTGTAGTCCTTACGACCCAAAGGCTGTGTTGCGCCGACGCAGTCGAAGCCACCCGAGGCGCAAGACGAGGTCGTGGAGGGGACGATGGTGATCGTGGGCGCACCGAAGAGCGCAGGGCTCGTAACGCCGGTGTTGAGGCCCAAAGCCGGCATGTTGAAGCTGTGATTCACATCATTGAACGTCTGGTTGAAGACGCCGGTAGCAATCAGCAACTGGTTCGACAATCTTTGCGTCGGTGCCCAGTTGTGCGACAGCGAGAAGTTTTGCGTGATGTCCGGAGCGACCTGGAAGTACGAATATGTGCTCACGGAATTCGCTGGCTCGGCCTGACGACCGGTTCCAACAAAGGCCTGCAGACGGATGGTCTGCTTCGGCGACAGAACGTAATTCAAGTTGCCGACGAAGTTATCGCTGTAACCATGACGCTGATGCGATTCGACGAAATTATTGGTGTTCGCAGCAAGTCCAGCGGCGTTTCCACCTGCCCAGAGCGCGCTCAGAAGGGTCGACGAGAGCGGATTGGTTGTGTTGACGCCGTGACGTGCAAGCAGCGCCTGTGCCTGCTGTACGTAAGCCAGACCCGGCTCGGTGAGCGAGTTGCTGGACAGCTGGATGTTGTAGACCTGGTGCTCGTAGTTCGTGAAGAAGAACAGCTTGTCCTTGAAGATCGGACCGCCGATGGATCCGCCAAACTGCTGGTTGCGGACCTTCTGCTTCCGGGCCGAATCCTGTGCGAAGAAGTCGCGCGCCGCAAAGAACTCACTCCGGCCGTAGAAGTAAGCCGAACCGTGGAAGCTATTCGTACCGGTCTTCAGCGCCAGGGACACAAGTCCGCCAGAGCTATGTCCTTCTTCTGCATTGCCCGAAGACTGGACGGAGAACTGGTCGATCGCTTCGATGGGAAGCGTAACGCCGGCGATGGGACCAACACCACCCTGGTTGGCTGCGGTGCCGCCCTGCCAGATGTCGTTGTTGTCGGTGCCGTCGATCTGATAGTTGAGCTGGTTGCTGCGGGAGCCATTCAGCGATCCGTTGGCATTGTAGCCAGGAGCCAGCGAAAGCAGCGTTGTAAAGCTGCGGCCGTTGAGGGGAACTTCAGAAACTGCCTTGCTGTCGATTACGGCATTGTTCGCCGAGGAAAGAGTCTGAATCTCAGAGTTTGTATTCGTCGCAACGTCGATAACGACATCGGTCGAGCCAACGGCGAGCTTTGCATTCGCCGGGGTTACCGCACCAGGATTGACATCGATCTTGTTGAGCGTGATATCGCCAAAGCCCGACGCAGTGACGGTCACCGAGTACGTGCCGATCTGCAGATCCTGGAATACGTAATCGCCGGCGGAGGTGGTCTCCGTCTCGCGAGTCGAGCCATTGTCCGTGCTCTTCAAAACGACGCGGGCCTTCGGAATCGCGGCACCGGTGCTGTCGACTACGTTTCCGCCGATACCACCGCGGTAGGTCTGTGCGCCAGCGATCATGCTGGACACAAGGACGGCCGGGGCAATTAGCCCAAGACGCGACCTTTTCGTATACATACTCATGTAGTGCTCTCCCTCTGCTGCTTCTAGGGCCGGCCGAAACAAAAATGGCAGCGCAAGCAGAAGGGCGAGCCTTCAAGTGCTACACATCATGCGCAGGTGCTGACGATCAGCACGTAGACGCAGGGTTCCGGACGGCAGAACATCTGGATTGTCGAGATTCCTTAACCGTATTCAACTCCGCGTAACAAAGCAACAGAATTGCACGGAAAAAGAGCATCAAGAAGCGTTCTGCACAACAGGTGTGGCTTTCTTCGAAGAGGGCCCCTCCCGGTACCCAAATCACTGATTACGTTAGTTATGGGAACGAACGGTGGTGGACGGCAATGTCAGGACAGGCTCTGTCAACTGCGTCTTTTTCCAACGCCTCCTCGTACTCACAACCATCGCGTTAATTTCTTGCAGGCAGCCGTCGGCGTGAGCCGGTCTTTGCCGCGAGCAGTTCAGCAACTCGGAGAGTGAAATTGCGTTTGCAATCGTTAGGGATCAAGGGGACGGCCGCCCTGTTGGCCGCCTCAGTCATGTTTGGGCAGGCAGCCATGGGGCAACAGGCGACCGGCGACAAGGTCGACTTGCAGGCGCTGGCCGCCATCAAGGCTGAGGCGTATGACCACTCGCAGGTCATGGAGAACCTCTTCTACCTGTCAGAGGTCTACGGTCCCCGCGTGAACAACAGCCGCAATCACCGTGCGGCGGCAGAGTGGGCCATGAAGCAGATGAAGGAGTGGGGCCTGCAGAACGTCCACCTGGAGAAGTGGCCCTTCGGCTACGGCTGGCAGATCAAGAAGTACTACGGCGCCATGGAGTCCCCGGCGTACGCTGCCATCCAGGGCTTTCCTCTCGCCTGGACCCCCGGCACAAACGGCCAGATCACAGCCGAGCCCATCTGGGCGCCCATCCACTCCAAGGAAGATTTCGCCAAGTACCACGGCAAGCTGAAGGGCAAGATCGTCTTGATGTTTGACCCGGCACCGCTGACGCTGCACACACGCGCCGATGCGCAGCCTTCGCCGACCGACGAAGAGATTCTCGCCCGCGGCGGCGCTCGCGGCGGGCCCGGCGGTCGCCCGCCCGCAGGTCCTCCCAACCCTGCTACCGACCGTGATCCCAGCGGTCGCGGACGTCCCGGTGAAGGTGCATGGACGTACACGCCCACGTCGCTCGCCCTTGCCAGCGCCAAGAACTCCGCCCTCCGCGCCGAAGTCAACGCCTACATGAAGGCAGAGGGCGCCGCAGTCGTCCTCACCCCCGGCTACAACGGTGACGGTGGCACCATCTTCGGCACCTACGGCGGCAATGAAGATCCCAAGGCGCCCGTCCCGCCACCCATCGTGGCCATCGCGGCCGAGCAGTACAACCGAATCGTCCGCCTGCTGCAGCACAACATCACACCGAAGCTCACCTTCGACATCCAGGTGGAGTACCAGAAGGAAGACACCGACGCCTTCAACGTCATCGGCGAAATCCCCGGCACCACCAAGAAGGATGAGGTCGTCATGCTCGGCGGCCACTTTGACAGCTGGCAGGGCGGTACGGGCGCTACCGATAACGGCACCGGATCGGCCGTTGCCTTGGAAGCCGTCCGCATCCTGGCGACGCTGAAGAAGCCCATGGCACGCACAGTGCGCGTGGCTCTCTGGGGCGGCGAAGAGGAGGGTGTCTACGGTTCCACGGCCTACGTGCAGAAGCACTTTGCACCGCGCACCACGATGGTCAAGACGCCCGAGTACGACAAGTTCGACGTCTACTTCAATGACGACGGCGGTTCGGGCCGCTTCCGCGGTGTCTCTGCCGGCGGCAGCAAGGAGATGGGCGACATCTTCAAGTCGTGGATCGAACCCATTAAGGACCAGCACATCGTCGCGGTCAATGGCACGGAGTTTCGTCCCACTCCAAGCCCCGGCGGTACGGACTCGACCGCATTCTCGTGGATCGGTCTGAACGGCATCGGCTTCCAGCAGGACCAGCTCGAGTACGGCACACGGACGCATCACTCCAATGCGGATACCTACGATCGTGTGCAGAAACCCGACGTCGAGCAGGGTTCCATGATCGAAGCCTGGTTCGCCTACAACGCCGCCACCCGTGCTGACATGCTCCCCCGCATCCCCACCCCGGCGCCCGATCCGAACGCAACCGGCCACGAATAACGCTTAGTCAAGTGAACAAACCATCACAAGGGTGAGGCTTCGGCCTCACCCTTTCTTCGTGCCCGCGGCAGCCCGCAGATGATTCGTTTTGCTTACAAAATAGAGAGCACTGCATTGCAATGATTCCGAAAAATACCGCTTTTAGGAATACGTAATTGCTCGGGCCTCAGAATGCAAAAGTATTGCTTGCGCGCGAGATTGACGCACGATAGCGTAGTTGTATTACGACAACTTAAAGAGTTCAGCCGTTCTGAAGCGCGCCCTGCTGTCTTTCAGCTATTGGGTCGTGGTGTACCTCATTTGGGTGCATTGCCGCGTGCAGAGCAGGCCGGCGAGGAGCACCATGACATTCTTTTCGAGGCCTCAAAGACTTTCGCTAGCGGCAACCGCGGTCCTGATCGGATCGGCGGTCGCCGGAGCGCAGACCTTCCGCGGTACGATCTCGGGCAATATCACGGATTCGTCGGGCGCCATCGTCTCCGATGCGGTGTTAACCCTCAGCAATCCTGCCACGGGCAGCAGCATCAGCGGGAAGTCGAACAAGGCCGGTGATTACCAGTTTCCCGAACTGACGCCCGGTATCTATAGCCTGACGGTATCCGCTCCGGGCTTTGCCACACGCAAGATGGACAAGATCGAGGTGCAGGTCACCAAGGTCGTCACGCTGGATGTAGCGCTGAACGTCGGCGCGGAGAGCACCGTGATTGAGGTGACCACTTCGCCCGTCCAGACTGACACCCAGTCCAGTGCGCTGGTTGCCGTGATCGATTCGAAGGCAGTGCAGGAGATGCCGATGAACGGCCGCGACTTCACCCGCATGACGAAATTTGCCCCGGGTGTCAGCGCTTTGAGCAACTCGGTGAATGGATCGCGTACGACTGCCATCAACTTCCAGGTTGACGGTACGGACAATGTGGATGCGTGGCTGGGAATCGTGGCCTCGAACCAGGGCGGCATCGCCAGCGTTCCCGGTGGCCTTATCCCCATCGAAGCAATCGATCAGTTCTCCATGCAGGCCGCCGGCGAAGCGGACCAGGGCCGCAATGCAGGAGCCAACTCGAACATGGTGTTGCGCAGCGGTACCAATAACATCCATGGCGACGTCTTCTACTTCGACCGCAATGAGTTTTTCGCGGCGCTGAACCCATTCCAGGCGCCGGGCAGCCGTAAGCAGTTGATCCGCAACCATCAGGGCGGTTTCACCCTTGGTGGTCCCATCTGGCGGGATCATACTTTCCTGTTTCTTGCAGGAGAGATTCAGGTAGCAAAGGCCAACACATCGGGCTCGGACACGGTGCTTACTGACGCCTGGATCAGCCAGGGCCGTCAGTTCCTGGCTGCGTTCGGACAAACGCCCAGCCCGCTCAGCTTGAATCTGTATAACCTGCTGTATCCGGCGAATACCAAGGGCCTGCCAGCCACGGTGAACAACTACCTCGCCAGCGCACCCGCGAACTACAACAGCTTCAACGGCATCATCAAGCTGGATCACACGTTTACGGATAAGCACAAGCTGTCGCTGCGTTACCTTGGCACCACGGGCAAGCAGACAGCGCCGACGGCATCGTTGTACGCCGACTATTTCCAAACGGCGCCCATGCACATCCATAACGCATCTGTCATCGATACGTACACCATCAACAGCCGCATGCTCAACCAGGTTACGTTGGGTATGAACTACTTCCTGCAGACGTTCAATGATGCAAACCAGGGCTTCAATCCGCAGACAAACGCCGGGTTGAACCTCGGCATCACGAACCCGATTGTGGCGCAGGGCGCTCCTTCCATCATCTTTACGGGCGGCGGCACGGGCTCGGGTTTCGATCAGGTTGGCGCAACGCAGCCCTCCGGTCGTACGGACGTAACGGGTGACATCTCGGATTCCTTCCACTGGACCGTGGGTAAGCACTCGCTGAAGCTCGGTGGCGAGTATCGCCGCGGCAATGTCAACCAGTTGTACTTCTCCAGCGCGCGTGGAACCTTCACCTTTGACGGTCAGCGCGGATCGGCAGCGGCCCTTGGCTGGTCTACCGGCGCGCAGGCACCAAGTGCAAAGGCTACTGCCACCTGCACTGCGCTCGGCGTCGTAGATTGCGGCCGTATGACGGAAATCGCTGACTTCCTTTACGGTGCACCAACGAATACCGGCAGCTCAGGCGCACGTCTTCTGCAGGGCAATGCGCAGCGTGTGTGGACAATCAATACAGAAGATTTCTGGATCTCGGATAACTTTCAGGCTTCGAAGAAGCTGAACGTTAGCTTCGGCTTGCGCTACACGCTGCCCGGCGTTGTTAACGCAGAGAAGAACGACGTGTACAACTTTGTCCCTGGTACAACACCCAGCTTCCAATTGGGCACCTACAACAACTACAAAAAGGCCATCGCGCCACGCGTAGGCTTCTCCTATTCGCCGCTGGCAAACGACACGACAGTGCTTCGTGGTTCGTTCGGCATCTTCTACGACGTTCCCGGTATGGTTTCGATGGTCTCCGGTTCCACTGGCAACGGCGGCGCCAACTACCTGCAGAACAACCCGGCCGGTCCGGACGCGGCTGTCATCTACAACGCGACGAACGTTCGGTGGGCTACTGGTGTCAATCCGTTTGTCGGTGCGAATGCGCCCCAGCTTGGCATTGCCGGAGTCAACAAAGACATTGGCATGGAATATGGCGAGGTCTACAGCCTCGGTGTGGAACAGCAGTTGTCCAACAAGACGCTTGCAACCATCAGCTACGTTGGATCATCCGGCCGTCATCTGCTAACGCTGTTTGACCTCAATCAGCCGCTCGCCAATGGCACCGCCACGCAATCGTCGAGCCCGTACACGCAGACGGTACTGCCGAACCAGTCCATCCTGACCGGACAGCAGTTCCTGGGCATCAATCAGCTCAACTCCAGCGGCTCCTCCAACTACAACTCGCTGCAGGCGTCGATTCGGCAGAGCGTGTGGAAGGGGGTCAACTTCAATGTGAACTACACGTGGAGTAAGTCTCTGGATGATGTTTCGTCGCCCACGACGCCGATGAACAGCTACAACATCCACCAGGACTACGGCCCAAGCACGTTCGACAACCGCAACACGGTAACCGGCACGGTCTTCTATGACGTTCCGCAGCTGGGCCACTTCGCTCCAAAGCTGACCAAGGGATGGCAGGCGAACGCATTGTTCACCTATTCCAGCGGCCAGCCCATCAACCCGCTGTCGAGCGGTGATCGCAGCCTGACACGCCAGTTGAAAGATCGTCCGAATGTTGTCAGCACACGGGGCCTGTATGTCGGCGGCACCAACCTGCTCGCCACCACAGCCACCTCGCGCACCTATCGTTTCCTGAACGCGAACACCACGAATCAGTTTTTCGCGGCATCCGCTCTAGGCACCTACGGCAATCTGAGGCGCGACGCCATCGTCGGTCCAAACTTCCGAACGGTGGACGTTTCGATCTTCAAGCACACGCGTATCTCAGAAAAGATCAACACCGAACTCCGTGCTGAGCTTTTCAACGTCTTCAACTTCAACAACTTTGCGAATCCGACGATCACAGGCATTGGCCCGACAACAACCAGCGCTTCGTGGGGACAGACGACAGCCACGCGTAACAACAGCGCTGCGCCTGGCATCGGTTTTGGCGAACCTTTCAACATCCAGTTCGCATTCAAGGTCAGCTTTTAACTCAGAAGCCGCCTAATCAACGATCGGCCCGCTGTCGTCTGCACTCATCTGCAGGGTGCAGCGGGCCTTTCTCTCTTTTCGTACCAAGTTCTCGTTTGAAAGTGAGCTATCCCGTGATTCGTTTTGCCAGCAAGCTCTCGGCGGTCGCATGCGCGGCTGCATTGGCCTTCGGTACCGCCGCGCAGGCGCAGGACGGTGGCGACAAGATCGATCTCATCGCGCTGAACGCCATCAAGAACCAGGCCTTCCAGCACTCGCAGGTCATGGAGAATCTCTACTACCTCAGCGAGGTCTACGGACCGCGCGTCAACAATAGCCGCAACCATCGCGCTGCTGCCGAATGGGCCATGAAGCAGATGAAGGAGTGGGGGCTGCAGAACGTTCACCTCGAAAGCTGGGGGCCCTTCGGCTACGGCTGGCAGATCAAGAAGTACTACGGCGCTCTCGATAACCCCTCGTACGCCGCACTCATCGGCTTCCCGCTCGCATGGACTCCCGGCACCAACGGCCCCGTCACCGCTGAGGCAGTCTTCGCTCCGCTGCACACCGAGGCAGATTTCGCCAAGTACAAGGGCAAGCTGAAGGGCAAGGTGGTCCTGTTCTTCGAGCCACGTACTCTCCCGATGCACATTGAGGTCGAGGCGCGCCGGCTAACCGACGCGGAAGTTGAGGCACGCGCACAGACGCAGGACCCATCCCGCACCGGCTTCGGCGGCGGCGCAGGCGCAGCGGCACCACGGCCCGGCGACATCACGCCTTCTACCTTCTCCACCGCGGCAGGCAGCGGCATGGTGCTGCGCAACAAGATCAACGCCTTCTTCAAGGAAGAGGGCGTCCTCGTAGCCGTTACCCCTGGCTACAACGGCGACGGCGGCACGGTCTTCGGCTCCTACGGTGGATCGCAGAACCCCAAGGATCCGGTCGGCCCGCCCATGGTCGCCATCACACCCGAACAGTACAACCGCGTTGTACGTCTACTCGACCATGGCGAAAAGCCGAAGCTCACCTTCGACATCGAAGTCGAATATCAGAAGGACGACCAAAACGGCTTCAATGTCATCGGCGAAATCCCCGGCACCACCAAGCCCGAGGAAGTCGTGATGGTTGGCGGCCACTTCGACAGCTGGCAGGGCGGCACCGGCGCCACCGACAACGGTACGGGCTCAGCCGTAGCCATGGAGGCCATGCGCATCCTCGCCACACTGAAGAAGCCCATGGCACGCACCGTCCGCGTCGCACTGTGGGGCGGCGAAGAAGAGGGTCTCTACGGCTCGCTGGCCTACGTGCAGAAGCACTATGCACCCCGTACCACCATGGTCAAAACGCCGGAGTACGACAAGCTCGATGTCTACTTCAACGACGACAGTGGCAGCGGCCGCTTCCGTGGCGTCTCCGCGCTCGGAAACGATCAGCTCGCCGCCATTTTCCGCTCCTGGATCGCGCCTATCAAGGATCTGCAGATCACCACGGTCACCGGCGTCACGGCCGGCCCGACCACCGCACCCGGCGGCACCGACTCCACATCCTTCTCTTGGATCGGCCTTAACGGCGTCGGCTTCATGCAGGATCCGCTGGAGTACGGCACGCGCACTCACCACAGCAACATGGACCTCTACGACCGCGTGCAGAAGGGTGACGTAATGCAGGGCTCCATGATCGAAGCCTGGTTCGCCTACAACGCAGCCACCCGCCCCGACATGCTGCCGCGCCTCGAAACACCCGCACCCGACCCCAAGGCAAAGGGCTTCTAACAAACAAAGCGGAACCAAAAGTAGAAAGGGTGAGGCCTCGGCCTCACCCTTTCTACGTTCGCAACCACTCTCTTAACGACCAACCATCTGCTGCTGCATGGGAGAATAACGCTCCCCTTGCAGCTTGATACGGGACGAGCTCTCTTCCAGTTCGGTGAACTCTGCCGCCGTCAACTCCACGGTTGCTCCGCCCAGGTTTTCCGCCAGTCGGTCCAGCTTCGTCGTTCCGGGGATCGGCACCATCCAGGGCTTTCTCGCCAGCAGCCAAGCCAGGGCAACCTGTGCAGTCGTCGCGTTCTTACGCTCCGCGAAGGCCGTGAGCAGATCCACCAGCGCAAGATTCGCCTTCAAGTTCTCCGGGTTGAACCGGGGCACGGTGCTTCGGAAGTCCGTCTTCTCAAACGTGGTCTCCGCAGACATCTTGCCTGTCAGGAAACCCTTACCCAGCGGGCTGAACGGCACAAAGCCAATGCCCAGCTCCTCCAGCGTCGGCATCACCGTCTCCTCCGGTTCCCGGAAGAACAGTGAATACTCGCTCTGCAGCGCGGTCACAGGTTGCACCGCATGCGCACGACGGATCGTCTTCGCCGAAGCCTCCGACATACCGAAATGCTTTACCTTACCCTCTGCAATCAGCTCCTTCACCGCACCCGCAACATCCTCAATCGGCACCTCCAGATCCACGCGATGTTGATAGAACAGGTCGATCGCATCAATCCGCAGCCGCTTCAGCGAAGCTTCTGCTACAGCACGAATATGCTCCGGCCGGCTGTTCAGCTTCGACCACTTCCCGTCCTCAGGATTCGCCTCAAAGCCGAACTTGGTGGCAATCACGACCTTCCCCTTGAACGGTTCCAGCGCCGCGCCCACGAGCTCCTCGTTGATGTAAGGCCCGTAGACCTCAGCCGTATCGAAGAAGGTCACACCCGCGTCCACAGCGGCATGGATCACCTTCGTCATCTCTGCCGTATCCTTTGGCGGTCCAAAGCCGAAGCTCATACCCATGCAGCCCAGACCCAGTGCCGATACCTCAAGACCGCTCTTACCCAATTGCCGTTTCTGCATCGCGACATCTCCTCGGCAGTGGCGGTTAGCCACGCGCAACTCCAAGGCTAGGCCCGTCGCGTTCATGACACAAGTAGGTTGCACTCGCAAGGAGCTATGAATACTATTCATGAATCATGCGGAACGATCTGGGGGAACTGGCGACCTTTGCGATCGTCGCGGAAGAGCGCAGCTTCACCCGCGCCGCCGTTCGGCTCGGTGTCTCGCAATCCGCGCTAAGTCACTCCATGCGCGGCCTTGAGAAGCGGCTTGGCCTGCAACTGCTTGCGCGAACGACGCGCAGCGTCTCGCCGACCGCCGCTGGCGCAGCCTTGTTGCAGGAACTGTCGCCGGCACTCGAGCGCATCGAGCGCGCCGTCGCGGAGACAAGCAAACAGCGCGAGCGTCCGGCCGGTCGCATCCGCCTTATTATTCCGCGCACCGCAACGCAGCTTGTACTGTTGCCCAAACTTGCGCACTTCGCCCGCACCTATCCGGAAATCGTCCTGGAAGTGACGTCCTCGAACGACCCCGTCGACCTCGTCGCCGGCGAGTTCGACGCAGGCGTGCAGATCGGCGAATTCATCCAGCGCGACATGATCGCCGTGCCGGTTACGAAGCAGATGCGTCTCGCTGTCGTCGGCACGCCCGAATACTTCCGTCGCCACAAGCCGCCGCGCACGCCGCAGGATCTGAAGGACCACGCCTGCATCGGCTTCCGCTTCAGCAATGGCCTCTATCGCTGGGAGTTCGAAAAGGGGCGCAAGGTCCTCACGGTAAGTCCGCAGGGGCCCGCCACCTTTGACGATCCGGACCTCGTCATCCAGACCGTTTTGCATGGGGTAGGCATTGGCACCTCGCTGGAAGAAAGTCTTCGCGGCAGGATCGCTGACGGCAGCCTCATCGAGGTTCTTCGTGACTGGTGCCCAACCTTCCCGGGCTACTTCCTCTACTATCCTAGCCGCCGCCACCAGCCCGCGGCACTCGCGGCGCTGATCGATACGCTACGCATCGCCCGCTGAAGTCACTGGATACCATCGACGCCGCAGCCAGAACGCGACGTTTACCAGCCCGATCAGGGCCGGCACCTCGATCAACGGCCCGACCACGCCAACAAAGGCTTCGCCGGAATTCAGTCCAAACACCGCCACGGCCACCGCAATCGCCAGCTCAAAATTGTTTCCCGCAGCCGTGAACGAAAGCGTGGCCGACTGCGCATAGTCCGCGCCCAGCCGCTTACCCATCCAGAAGCTCACCAGGAACATGATGAGGAAGTAGATCACCAGCGGCACCGCAAGCCGCACCACATCCAGTGGTAAACGCACGATCAGATCGCCCTTCAGCGAGAACATGACCAGGATTGTGAACAGCAGCGCTACCAGCGTCAACGGGCTGATGCGCGGAAGGAATTGCAGCCGATACCACTCCTCACCCTTCGCGCGGATCAGCACGTAGCGCGTCACAAATCCGGCGGCAAACGGCACACCCAGGTACAGCCCAACGCTCTTCGCAATCTGCCCAATGCCAATCGGCACCACACTGCCCGCAAGCCCAAACCACCTCGGCAGTACGGTTAAAAACGCCCACGCGTACAGGCTATAGAACAGCACCTGGAAGAGGCTGTTGATCGCCACCAGCCCGGCAACATAATCCGTGTCGCCTTCGGCAAGCTCATTCCACACCAGCACCATCGCAATGCAGCGCGCAATGCCGATCAGGATCAGCCCGCGCATGTAAGCCGGCTCGCCACGCAGGAAGATTAGTGCCAGCGCGAACATCAGCACGGGCCCGATGATCCAGTTCTGCACCAGCGACAGCCCAAGAATGCGCTTGTTCCGGAAGACCTCGCCCAGCTTCTCGTAGCGCACTTTCGCCAGTGGCGGAAACATCATGACGATAAGCCCGATGGCGATCGGAATGTTGGTTGTGCCGGACTGGAAGCGATTGACGAAGGCGGCAGAGTCCGGCACAAAGTGCCCGATGCCCACGCCGATTGCCATCGCAAGAAAAATCCAAAGCGTAAGGAAGCGATCCAGGAACGAGAGCTGCTTCCGTGCCGCAGGCGAGCACATGCGGCCCTGCGTCGCCACCGGCGTCATCGTCCGGCCTCGCAGCATGAAGTTGCGACATCCGTGGGCATCGGGGCGCCATCGAGCGCATACCTGGAAGGAGAGCAGCAGGCTTTGGTCAGTCGCGCTCGATCCGCCTGCATCGTCCTGTCGTCCTTCAGCGAGTGCAGCGTCTGTTGCAAAACCTGTGCCGCCCCGGGATGCGGCGGCGCCTCAATGCGATAGTGCATCCATTTGCCCTCGCGCCGTGCGGAGACCATACCAGCATTCCGTAGGTAGGCAAGGTGCCGCGAGATTTTCGGCTGCGGGGCACCAAGAATCTCGACGAAATAGCAGACGCAAACCTCCTGCTCCCCCATCAGGTTCAGCAGCCGAAGCCGAGTCGCATCACCAAGTGCCTGGAAAAACCGTGGGAGATCAAATTGCTGTGTCCGAGCCATAGGTATATGTATATGCCTTGACGAATGTGTTTGCCACTCATATATTCAGCAAGACGTATATGTAAGGGTGACGCATGGCAGAGATTCTGGATTCCGTTCGATCAAAGTACGGCGCTGTCGCAGAGAGCACGCTCTCGAGTAACAACGCCGGCGTGAAGGCCGTTGCGGAGGCTTTTGGCTACTCCGCCGAAGAACTCACCTCCATTCCTGCCGAAGCCAACATGGGGCTTTCCTGTGGCAATCCTACGGCGACTGCCAACCTGCGCAGGGGTGAAGTGGTCGTCGACCTTGGGTCCGGTGGCGGCCTGGATGTGTTTCTCGCGGCGAAGCTGGTGGGTCCATCGGGCCGGGCAATCGGCATCGACATGACACCAGCCATGATCGAACGCGCTCGCGCGAGTGCTGCATCCGGCGGTTATACCAACGTGGAGTTCTATCAATCCACCATCGATCGCATTCCCTTGCCCGACGCCTCCGTCGACTGTGTCATCTCAAACTGCGTCTTGAATCTTGCGCCGGACAAGCCTTCTGTCTTTCGCGAGATCGCGCGAGTTCTCAAGCCCGGTGGCCGGCTTGCCGTCAGTGACATCGCTCTCAAAGGCGAGCTGCCCGAGGCCATAGCGCAAAGCATGGCGGCCTACGTCGGATGTATCGCCGGCGCTATCCGCATCGACGACTATCGCAAGGGCCTGCTCACCGCCGGTTTCCAGCATGTTGAGATTGTCGACAGTGGCACAGATCTGAATGCCTACGCCAAGGTTGAAAATCAGTCGGGCTGCTGCTCTCCAGCGATGTCGGGCGATTCATGTTGTTCGTCTGCAACAGCGGCCAATGCGACCACGCTGCACGCAGAACTCTCAGACCTGCTGAGGACGTACGACGTGAATGCGGCGGCTGCCAGCGTGAAGGTATACGCCATCAAACCGACGTCCGCAGACATCGATCACAAAGAGCCATGCTGCGCCTCCGGCTGCTGTTCGTAAAGGGAGACGTGATGTTTCGAGTGATCTTCGCGTGCGTGCACAACGCCGGACGTTCCCAGATGGCTGCGGCGTTCTTCAATCAACTATCCGATCCGCAGCAGTCGCAGGCTGTCTCTGCAGGCACCGATCCGGGAGAACGTGTCCATGCAGAGGTACAGACCGTCATGAAGGAGGTCGGGATCGATCTCAGCAATGCAAAGCCGCAGAAGCTGAACGATGAACTGGCCAGTGATGCGCGTCTGCTCATCACTATGGGCTGTGGCGACCAATGCCCACATGTTTCTGGACTGCGTCACGAAGACTGGCCGCTGCGTGATCCGAAAGGTCTGGCGCTGCATGAGGTCCGCGCGA
Organism: Terriglobus roseus; assembly: GCF_900105625.1. Taxonomy (NCBI): domain Bacteria; kingdom Pseudomonadati; phylum Acidobacteriota; class Terriglobia; order Terriglobales; family Acidobacteriaceae; genus Terriglobus; species Terriglobus roseus. The sequence goes on along the minus strand of NZ_FNSD01000001.1, from coordinate 2,583,507 downwards.
TACGCGATGACATCAAGACCCGCGTGGCTGAACTCCTGCAGCGCGAACGACTCGCCTAGTCTCCCATGGTCAGCGGCTACCCATAGCCGCTGACCATGAAGTGCGTTACATGACCTGGCTGGATGAACGCAGGTGCAAGGCAGCCTGGCACATGTTGCGCAGCGCGTGCATGGTTTCGTCCCAGCCTCGGGTTTTCAAGCCGCAATCTGGATTTACCCAGATCTGTTCCGGCTTGAGTACCTGGAGTGCAAGGTCAAGCAACCTTGTCATCTCCGCAGTGCCGGGCACGCGTGGCGAGTGGATGTCATACACGCCGGGACCGATCTCGTTCGGGTAGCCATAGGCCCTGAACGCCTCCAGCAGTTCCATCTGTGAGCGTGCCGTCTCCATTGAGATCACGTCTGCATCCAGCGCGGCGATCGAAGGCAGGATGTCGTCGAACTCGCAGTAACACATGTGCGTATGGATCTGCGTCGCGTTGTCCACGCCGCTGGTCGCGAGCTTGAATGCATCCACGGCCCAGCCGAGATAACGATCCCAGTCGGCGCGGCGTAACGGCAGGCCTTCGCGCAGCGCAGGCTCATCCACCTGGATGATCCGAATGCCGGCTGCTTCCAGATCGCGAACCTCATCCCGCAAAGCCAGCGCAATCTGCCACGCAGTCTGCTGACGTGGGATATCGTTACGCACAAACGACCATTGCAGGATCGTGATCGGACCGGTGAGCATGCCCTTCATGGGACGGCTCGTAAGAGACCGCGCGTACTCCGTCCATTTCACCGTCATGGGTTCTGGCCGCGCCACGTCTCCGTAGATGATTGGAGGCTTGACGCAGCGCGAACCGTAACTCTGCACCCAGCCGTTTTCCGTAAACGTAAAACCGTCGAGGAATGCCGCAAAATACTCGACCATGTCATTGCGTTCGAACTCGCCGTGCACCAGGACGTCAAGACCAATGCTCTCCTGCTGACGTACGCAGTCTTCAATGGCAGAGCGAAGGAATGCCTCGTATTCCTCGGTGGTTTCGTGGCCGTGCTTGTGCGCTGCGCGATGCTTTCGCACATTAGCCGTCTGCGGAAACGAACCGATCGTAGTGGTCGGAAACAGCGGAAGACCCAGCTCCGCACGTTGGATCGCTGTTCGATCGGCATACGGTATCGCCCGCGAAAAGTCACTTGCCACCAGTGCCGCGAGTTGCGAACGCACCGCGGGATTCACTGTCGTCTCCGCCGCTTCACGATCTGCGATGGCTACGGCATTCGCAGCGCCAGCATCGCTGTCGAAACTCGCCAGTGCAACCACCTCGGCGATCTTCTCCTCCGCGAATCGCAACCATCCGCGAAGCCGCGCGGGTAGCTTACTTTCGCCGCGAAGATTTTGAGGCACATGCAACAACGAAGACGAAGGCGCAACGATCACGCGATGTGCTCCAAGTGCAGCGACCGCTGCGGACAGTAATGAGGATGCATGCGAGAAATTCGTCAGCCAGATGTTCCGCCCTTCAACGCAGCCCACGCTTAGTACCTGCGTGGCGTTCAGCGCGGCAACAACCGGGGTCAACTGTTCGGGCGCCCGCACTGTGTCCACGTGGATACCGGCAGTGCCGAGCGAAACGGCAAGCGGCAGGTTGTCACCAATCGCATCGAAATACGTCGTCAGCATCAGCTTCACGGGTGACTTCGTCAACGCTGCATACGCCGTCCGGAAAGCATCGGCTGCGCCGTCCGGCAGATCAGTCGCAAGGATGGGCTCATCGATCTGCACCCAATCCACACACTCTGCATTCAACTGAGCCAGGACCTCACGATAGGCCGTGATGGCTTTCGGCAGAAGTGTCAGGCGATCGAGACCGTCCACACCCTTGCCAAGCAGCAGCAGTGTGAGCGGTCCAATCAGTACAGGCCGTGTTTCGATGCCAAGCGCGCGAGCCTCTCGCACCTCACAAAGGATCTTGGTGGTGTCGACTTGGAACGTGATGCCCGCAGACCACTCCGGCACCAGGTAGTGGTAGTTGGTATCGAACCACTTGGTCATTTCCATTGCGGTTTGTTCCTGGCTGTTGCGGGCCATCGCGAAGTAGCGGTCCAGCGTCACGGGGCCTGCTCCAAATCGCTCGGGTGTAGCGCCAATCAGGACGAGCGCGTCCAGCACCTGGTCATAGAGCGAGAAGTCGTTCGACGGGATAAAGTCGATACCTGCTGCCCGTTGAAGCAGCCAGTGCTCCGCACGCAGTGTCTTCGCGGTCAGTGCAAGATCTTCTGCGCTGCGTTTGCCGCTCCAAAAACCTTCAAGGGCAAACTTCAGTTCGCGCTGCTGCCCCATGCGTGGGAAGCCCAGGTTCGCTGTTTTTAATTTGTTGGGGTGGGATGTTGTAACAGTGGGTACAGCCATAGCTCGGTTCTCTCCTGCAACTTGAAAGAACCACCCATGCGCAGGCCTATCCGCCGTGCTTGCGCACGGAGATTTGCATTGGTCACCGGTCCAATCCACGAGAACGGTAGCCTCAAACGCACCCACGGTGAGCGCATCGGCGCTTCCATGGTGGTGGCGGCAGGCTCGGTATTCGGACTCTGGGCGTCCTACTCTGTTGCCGCTTCCCATCTCCGAAGAGACAGTGCTTGGCTTGCGCCCTGCAACATTTCGTTCCCATCACCGCTGCGGGACAGCGCTGGATTTACACCAGCTTCCCGTTTAACAAACCGCCCGTAGGCGGTTTGACCTGCACAACACAAGTCTATGGGGCGGGCACACGGACGACAAACCGGCTGCACAACTCCGAACCGCAGGCTATCAGGAAAAGCTATCAGTCGGCGCCTGTCGCTGGGCAGTGGCAGCGCACGCCCATGTCGCGCTCCTGCAGGGTCGCGATGGATTCGTACTGCCTGGCTCGCCGCTCGACTGCGTGGCTCAGGTCCGCGAGCAGCAGGCGACTGTCAATATCTTCGATGGTCTGCACCACCTCCAGGACCTCTTCAGCCTTGGCCTTGAAGCGGCTGGCAATCAGACGGTTCGCGTAGACGAATGTTTGACAAGCTTCCAGATCCTTAATGGGCATCGATGTTTTACCTCTCACTGATACCTATGAGTCATGACGTTTGCTGCGAGCCGAAACACGACCTACTTTATTTCGCCAAGCTTCGATACTTGTCTGCAAGTGGCTTGTCGGCAAGCGCCTTGATGAACAGGCCACCGACAACACTGCGCGCCTGGAAGCCGCTCTGCTTGCCGGTTTTGGTGTCGTACCAGTCGGTCATAGGCACGCGGCTCGTGGTCTCGTTGGACCACTTATACAGCGGGTCGACCAGCGTGTTGAAGGTTGCGCTGTCATCCGCAAGTGTCGCGGTCCATAGCTCCCAGTCCAGCTTGGTATAGTCCTTCCGGCTGTCGAGCGGCAAGCCGTAGATGTTCAGCTTGGTCTTGTAGAAGGTGAGTTCGCTGTCGCGCACGGACTTCGGGAACAGGTCGTAGCCCAGCAGTTTGTCCCAGACCAGGTTGTACTTCTGGCTCCACGTGTTTGGGCTGTCGAAGGCCAGCTTGTAGTGGTCGCCCTCGCGGTCCATCTCCATCCACTTCTTCGCGTACTCGTGTGCGTCGGTGTTGTACTTCTTGGCCTCGGCGTCATGGTGCAGCAGCTTGCTCAGGTCGGCGTAAGCAGCGAGTGCATCAATGGCCTTCAGCGACAGGTTCGCGTTGTGCGTCACGTGCCCCGCGAAGTCGTCGGTCGTCAGCTGCTTTTCGGGATCCAGGCCGTGCTCGTGCAGGTACTGCGCCCACTGTGTCAGCTGCGGCCAATACTTCTCGGCCAGCTTGACACCATCGCCGTTCGGCTCCAGACGAGCGAGCGCGTCGACCAGCAGGATCATGTTGCCGCTCTCTTCCACGGGCATCTGATCCTCTTCGGTCTTCTCGCCACCGCCGTAGTCCTGTCCGTTCGCCAGCGGGTAGCGGCCCAGGTCATGCGGTGCGAACGGAAAGCGCCAGCGGTTTGGCATGGCAGCGTATTCCAGGATGGGTAGCACCTGCGCGTGCAGCAGCCGCGGGTTGAAGAAGAGGAAGATCGGCGCGCTCGGGTAGAAGACGTCGACCGTTGCCGTGTCGCCGTTGGAGAAGTTCTCCTTGGCGAAGAGCATTGGCTGTCCGTCCGGTCCAGCGACCAGCTTGTGCGCTGCGATCGACTGCCGGTACGACAGCGTGCAGAGCCACGCATAGTGTTCGCCGGCGGTCTTCGTCAGGTCAGCGACCAACTTGGCGTCGAAGGCGTTGCCGCGTGCGTCGAGCTTGTCGTAGTCGCGCAGCGCCTCTTCCAGCATGTCGCTGACAGGCTTGCCATCACGCTGCCACCACGGGCGGACGCGCGTGTTCAACACCTCCATGCTGAAGGTTTCGGTGTAGCTGACGATCACGGTTTTTGACACAGGCTGCACACTGACGCTGCCGAATGGAATCGCGACAGCCATCTCCGTCGCAGCCTTGGTGTTTGGCGCCGGACCGTCAATATCGTCTGCGCCCGCGAGCATGCCGTCCTTGGCAAATCCCTGTGCGGTGCGTCCGCTCAAAGTCGTCTTTGCGCCTGCTGCGGTCGGCACGGCGATGTGGAAGTAGCCCCAGTCGATCTTCAGGTCATCGCCCGAGCGGTTCAGGACATTCTGACTCTGGGTGCCGACCGACAGAACAGTCATGTTGCCGGTCTGCTGCCGAGCGTACGTCACAGGCTGGCCGCTGAAGCTGGTCGCCATCTCGGCATTCGCATTCAGGAAGGCCGAGACCTGGTGAGGCTGCCCATCCGTACTGTGCGCGGTCCATGTCAGATAGGTGGCCGGACGAGAGAGCAGATCCAGATCGTCCAGAAACGCCGGCGTGAAAAATGTGAGGTCAATTGCGACGCCGCCGCCGGCGAAGTGATAGCGAGTGTGTGTCGGCGTCAGCTCGGTGCCGGTCTGCTCCATCGCCGGGACCTCGCGGGGACTGTTGCCCATGATGCGAAAGGATTTACCGTCCACCCGTACCAGACTGTCCAACGGCTGCGAGTGGCCGGTCCAGTGCTTAGTGGACTCGTCCGTCAGCTTGTCCGTGAAGCTCCAGACGGAGAAGTACGGGTCGTGCGCAATCAGCGGAGTAGCCGGGGGACGACGATCAGACTGCGCGTTCGCCAGTGTGGTGAATAGCAGGGCAAGCGGCAGGGCGGACTTTCGCAGATGCATCAAGAACTCCTTTTGGGTCGGAAGAAGCATAGCAATGCGCAAGTAGATGGCGAAAGTGACCGATCTCGCGTTCGGGCTGCAACGGCAGGGGGAGTAACTCAGCGGGCTTAAAACCTTGACACTCTGAGCGGATTCCGCGACGATATTGGACTAGCACCCCTTTGTCTATTTGCCGGCCGGTGTTTTTTGTCGCCCTGCTGGCGGCTATTCCGTGCCGCGCAAATCCCGAACATCTGGTGCCATCAATTTGTCCGCTGGGCCGGTGTGTCTTTCGCCTGCGTGGCGGACGCTAGAGCAAGGAAGTTCCCAGTGCACGCAGCATTTGCCCTCTTCTATTTACAGGCCGGTGGATTCGGCAATCTTGGCCTGTTACTGCCCGTGCTGCTCGTCGGCATGGTGCTGATGACGGCGATCCCCAACCAGCGCAAGCAGAAAAAGTGGAACCAGATGCTGGCCAGCCTGAAGTCGGGCGATCGCGTGGTCACCACCGGAGGTCTGCGCGGCACCATCCTGAACCTGAAGGACGATGCGGTCATCGTGCGGACGCTGCCGGACGGCGTCAAGCTGGAAGTTTTGAAGAGCGCCATTGCGTCCGTAACCACGGAGGACGACGAGACGGAAAAGGCTTAGTCGCCCGCTCCCATGCTTGACTTGAACTGTCATGCATGGATCACCCGCAGATGCGGCGACACCCTCCGCTTGAGTCAAGAGAGACATGCAGAAGAATCTGAACGGCAAGATCATCGCCATTATCGCCATCCTCCTGGTCTTCCTGTACGGGATCTTTGGCATTCCCCACGGCTCGCTGAAGCAGACACTAACGGACCGCATCCACCTGGGTCTCGATCTCCGTGGTGGCACCCACCTGGTGCTGCAGGTACACACGGCCGAAGCGGTTGCTGCCAACAGTGACAATGACCTGGTCCGCACGCAGGCTGCCGTTACCAAGGTTGCTCCAACTGCCAAGGCCGCGAAGCCCGACGCGGCACAGCCCGTCATCCTTGTCAGCGGCGTTCCCTCGGCGAGCATGCAGGCCGTAAAAACCGTGCTAAGCGGCACAGAGTATAGCGCTTACGACATCAGCTCCACGGCCGACGGCTACAAGCTCTCGATGAAGCTGGCTGAGATCAAGGACATGCGCGAGCGCACGCTGGATACGTCGATTGAGACGATCCGCAGCCGTGTCGATTCCCTCGGCGTGGCCGAGCCCGTCATCCAGAAGTATGGTCTCGGAGAAGATCAGATCCTCGTCGAGCTGCCCGGCATCGACAATCCCGATCGCGTCCGCGACGTGATCCAGTCGACTGCGCGCCTCGAGATCCACGAGGTCGAAGGCGGACCCTACACCAGCCTGCAGGACGCGCAGACCGCCGTGCAGCCGGATGCCGTCATCGTTCAGGGTGGCAATACGGCCGACGCGCAGGAGTACTACGCACTGAAGCGTATCGCCATCGTGCAGGGCCCCGACTTCCGCGATGCACGAGCCTCGCAGGATGAGGCCGGCCGCCCGGATGTCTCGTTCAACCTGACCACCGGCGCCGGCGACCGCTTCTACCAGTACACCAGCACCTCCATCGGCAAGCAGATGGCAATCGTGCTCGATAACCGCGTGAAAGAAGTCGCGACCATCAACGGCGCCATTCGCGACCAGGGACAGATCAGCGGCGGTGGCTTCAACAAGCAGACCGCAGCCGACCTTTCGCTGATGCTCCGCACTGGCTCGCTACCCGCGTCGATCACATTCCTTGAGACACACTCGGTCGGACCTTCGCTGGGCGCCGCAAGCATCCGCCAGGGCGTTATCGCGTCGATCGTCGGCATGCTGGCCGTCATGGTCTTCATGCTGGTCTACTACCGCGGCGCCGGCATCAACGCGGATCTCGCTTTGATCCTGAACCTTGTGATCCTGCTTGGTTTCATGGGCTTCACCGGATCCACGCTCACGCTGCCCGGCATCGCCGGCGTCATCCTGACCATCGGTATGGGCGTCGACTCCAACGTGCTGATCTTCGAGCGCATCCGTGAGGAGATCAATCTGGGCAAGCCCGCCGCAGCAGCCGTCAAGAACGGCTTCGATCATGCGTGGACGACGATCCTCGACACGCACGTGACGACCATCGTCTCGGCGCTGATCCTGTTCTTCGTCGGCACGGGCCCGGTCCGCGGCTTCGCCGTCACGCTGATGTTCGGTCTGCTTGCCAACCTGTTTACCGCGGTGTTCGTTTCGCGCGTGATCTTTGACAGCGTCCTGCAGCGCAAGACGCGCGGCGAAGCCCTGTCGATCTAAGTTCGAAGGCCGCCGCCAACGCGCGGCCCATGAGGTTCAAAACGTGGAACTGTTTCGCGACGTAAAAATCGATTGGCTGAGCAAGAAGTGGTTCTTTCTTGGCTTCAGCTTGATCTTCTCCGTGGCCGGCGTGCTCAGCATGCTCTTCTGGCATCACGTTCCGGTGGGCATCGACTTCAAGGGCGGCACGCAGGTGCGTGTCTCCTTCCCGACCGCGCCCAACGAAGACCACCTGCGCCAGGCGATGGATCGCGCCGGCATTCACGATGCCAGCATTCAGCGCCTGACCGGCGGGTCGACCGGTAACGAAGCGGTCATTACGCTGCCGCAGGCAAATGACAGCAACGCCGACTCAGCGCGAACTGCCGTGGTTGGCGCGCTGGCAAACAACTACAAGGATTCCTCCTACAAGATCGAAGACGCCTACACCGTCGGTCCCACGGCGGGTAAGCAGTTGACGCGGCAGGCCGGCTGGGCCGTTCTGTGGTCGCTGGCAGGCATGCTTGTCTACCTGTGGTTCCGGTTTGAGTTCATCTATGGCGCGGCCGCTGTCATCGCCGTCTTCCATGACACGCTCATCACCATCGGCTTCTTCTCGTTGTTCAACATTGAGATCACGCTGACCGTCGTCGCCGCCATCCTGACGCTGGTGGGCTACTCCATGAACGACACCATCGTCGTCTTCGACCGTATCCGCGAGAACCTGCAGACCATGCGCCGGTCCACACTCTCTGAGATCGTGAACCGCAGCATCAATGACACGCTGAGCCGGACGGTCATCGCCTCGGGCCTGACGTTCCTAACCGTTCTGGCGCTGTTCATCTTCGGTGGTGAAGTGCTGCACGGCTTCTCCTTCGCCCTCGTTGTCGGCATCCTGATCGGTACGTACTCGTCCATCGCCGTCGCCGCTCCCATGCTCGTCGCCTATCAGGACTGGCGCGCCAGCAAGGGCAAGAGCACGCAGCTGACGGCAGGTCGTAAAGCGACGGTCTAACGCTTCGCCATCCATCACGAAAGGGGCGCCCACGGGCGCCCCTTTTTATATGCTGTCAGTCCCGCGCGCACTTCTGCAAGGTGTTGTCCCAGCTCGGACCTTCCCAAGTGAGAACATCAGGGCATGACCCAGGACAGCCAATCGAACCCTTACCAGGTCCGACCAGCGCGCGAAGAAGACATTCGCTGGGCTGCGCAGCTAGGACGGCGCGTCTACCAGGGCCTCGACGTGATCCCGGAAGCAACCATGCTCGACTGGTTTGCCGCGAATCCCAATGCGTTTTTCACCTTCTGGCATGATGACCAGCGCATCGGCAACTTCGACATCCTGCCATTGCGGCCATTGGTCATGCAGCGCTTCGTTGCAGGGGAGCTGCTGGAACGAGAAATCGAGTCCAAGGACATCTTCACCCCTGCTGAATCTCACGCCATCCGCGATCTGCACTGGGAGAGCATTGTGGTCGATCCCGGTTATGCACGCGAGCGACGCCCGATGGTCACGCTCTTCCTGCGGACATACCTTCACACGCTCGCGCACCTATGTCCCATCGATCAGCTTGGCAACACCTACGCCATCGCTGCGTCGTCTGCGGGGGCAGGTTTGCTTCGGCGCATGGGCCTGTCACCTATCGCGGAGGCGTCCACGCGACTCGACGCGCATCCGCTCTACTGCGGCAATGTTGCAACGTATCGCGCCGTAATCGACGCAACGTTTCACACTGCAAACGATGTGTAATCAGCACCGACCGGAACGTGCTCTTCGCATCGTTGCGACGCTGTTTCTCCAATGAATACCGTCGTTTTTGCGTATCGCGTCGGCAATCGAACAGAGTCATTTGCCAGAACTCTTTTGCTCGCGATAGTATCGGCTTCTCGTCAAGCTCATCGGTACTTACGCAAACGCGTCGGCCGTTCGGTGCTCCGGGAAACTTTCTTTCTGCCGCCGGGAACAAATTAGAAACACGCGGTGTCTACAGTCGCAGCTTTACCTCTCGCAGATTGGGGTTGCATATGTTCGAAGATTCGTTGGTGGAGTCCTCCGGAAAGTTGAAGTCGAAGTCGACCCGTTATATGTGGCTTACGGGCGCCTTCAACCTCGCGATTGTTGGGGTGATGATTCTTATCCCTCTGCTGTACCCGGATGCGCTTCCCAAGACGGCTATGACGGCGATGTTGTCCGCGCCGCCGCCTCCACCTCCGCCGCCCCCGCCTCCACCACCTGCACAGGTTGTGAAGGTCGTTAAGGCCGTGGCAGTGATGGATGCGTTCACCGCTCCCACCAAGATCCCCAAGAAGATCGACATGACCCATGAAGATCCGCCACCGCCGGCCAACGTCGCCGGAGTCGCTGGAGCTGGCATGGGCGCTGCAGGCGGATCCGCTGGCGGCATCATGGGCGGCCTGGGTCTGGGTGCTGCTCCCGCTCCTGTGGTCAAGGCTGCACCGCCGAAGCCCGCCGGTCCGGCAAAGATTTCCAGCGGTGTTATGGCAGGACAGGTCATCACCAAGACGCAGCCTGTTTATCCTCCGATTGCAAAGGCAGCACACGTCTCTGGTTCGGTGATCCTGCACGCGATCATCTCCAAGACCGGCGCTGTCGAGCAGCTGTCGGTTGTGTCCGGTCCGGAGATGCTCCGCGCCAACGCAATCGCCGCTGTGCAGACCTGGAAGTACAAGCCTTATATGTTGAACGGCGAGCCGACGGAAGTCGACACGACCATCACCGTGAATTTCTCCTTCGGTAGCTAAGGGCTACGGGACGTAATCGGGCACCACTGCCGGAACGTCTGAAGGGAAACGCTTCGATTCGCAGGGCCTTGCATATCAAAGTCGGGTCCTGCCCACTTCTTCTACGAACTTATAACCAGGAGGACTGATTCTCGTGATTCTCGCTCACGCAGCAGCAAGCTTCGCCCATGTACCCGCCACTCTCGGCATGTTCTTCCAGGAAGCAGAGGGCGGCGCAGCCTCCTCAGGCTTCTCCATCTTGGGCATGCTCAAGAACATGGGCTGGATCGATCTCGCCGTCGTCGGCATCCTGTTCATCATGTCGATCTGGTCGCTCGCAGTCATGATCGATCGCGCCCTGTACTTCTCGGCAGCCCGCAAGCAGTCCCGCGAGTTCGCTCCGAAGGTTGCAGGCGCTCTGAAGGATGGCCGTCTCGACGAAGCAATCAAGGTGGCAGACCGTTCGAAGAAGTCGCACCTCGCTGAAGTTGTTACGGCTGGCCTGCAGGAGTTCCGCTCCTACGGTTCGGGTGGCGCAATCTCCGACGAGCAGATCGAGTCCTCCAAGCGCGCTCTTGAGCGCTCGGAAGCTATCGTTCACGCCAAGCTGAAGCGCGGCCTGGGTTCGCTCGCAACGATCGGTTCCACGGCTCCCTTCATCGGCCTCTTCGGTACGGTTATCGGTATTCTCCACGCCTTCCAGGAAATCGCGAAGAGCAAGTCTTCGGGTATCGGCGCAGTCGCCGGCGGTATCTCGGAAGCTCTGGTCACGACCGCGTTCGGTCTGCTCGTCGCCATCCCTGCCGTTATGTGCTTCAACTACTTCACGAACAAGGTTGAGTCCTTCGACGTTGAGATGGACAACAGCTCCTCCGAGCTGGTCGACTACTTCATCAAGCAGTCGAGCCGCTAAGAGCTGAAACGGAAGCTACGCGAGAACAAACACGAGATGGGTCTGCGGGCATCGCCTGGCAATGTCCGCAGACCAACACTCTCTGTCTCACGTTCCCTTCTTGATCCAAACCAGGAACATCTCAGGACGGAGTCGCTTCTATGGCACAGGCAACTCGTGACGAAGGTAAGAAGGTAAATTCAGACATCAATGTCACTCCGATGGTGGACGTGATGCTGGTGCTCCTGATCATCTTCATGGTCGTCACCCCCATGCTGAACAATAAGGTCAACGTCGAACTGCCGCAGGCAGCTGCAGCAGTCGTGATGGAAGACGCAAACAAGGAAGACTCGATCGTCGTGGCAGTTACACGCGATGGCAAGACCTTCCTCGGTGGCGATCAGATCACGGCAGACACTCTTGGCCCTAAGATCTCGGAAAAGCTTGAAAACAAGACCGATAAGCGTGTCTACTTCCGCGGCGACCAGCGCGCGAACTACGGCAAGGTCATGGAAGCCATTGACGGCATCCGCACAGCAGGCGTCAGCCAACTGGGCATGATCGCCGACAAGCCGCTGATCTAACCTTTCTCAACGGCCTCTCGCAGGCACGGAACCAATTTTGAACGGACCGCATTGCGGTCACACAGGAGATTCACCATGGGCATGGGAGGCGGAGGCGGTAAAGGGCAACGGAGTGACATTAACGTGACCCCGCTCATCGACGTTCTTCTGGTGCTGCTGATCATCTTCATGGTCATCCAGCCCAATACCGTACGCGGCCTGGATACACTGGTGCCCCAGCCGCCGAAGAAGGAAGACGCGCAGAAGGAACCGGATCAGCGTACAGTCGTTGTCCAGGTTCAGGGTGCCGCCAATGGCGCGCCCACGTACAAAATCAACGAAGATCAGGTTACGCTCGATACACTCACCGCAAAGCTGACGGACATCTTTGCCCGTCGCAACGACAAGGTGATGTTCGTCAAGGGTGACAAAGACGTAGACTTCGGTGCGGTTCTGCCGGTCATCAATGACGGCCATGCTGCCGGCGTCGATAACATCGGCATCATCACCCCTGCGGTCGAAGCAGGTAAGTAATTTCAAAACGAAAGAGGGGCGATGAGACTTTCATCGCCCTTCTTTCGTTTTCACTGATATACCTCTTAGTACCGCTCCAAATGTAATGCCATTTACCGGCCGCCTCTGTGAGGGGTTTTCTGCCCTGCCGGTGTGTTTCTGAAGTTCTTTTTCTACGCTCCCGTCGATCCGGCAACATGGCGTTGAGACGTTACAAGATGCTGACGGCATAACCACTTCAGTATGCCGCGTTTTGTAGCTCTACCGCTAGTCAGCCGCGTTCGTCTGCGGTTACAATCACTCTCACGCGTGGCCTCTCCCAGGTCATTGCGTCTCTACCGAATTACCCTGCTCGTATGCGGCATTTGAAGGAGATCATTCGCTCAATGAAAGCTAACGCACGTGTATCCGCCACGGTCGCTCTTCTGCTGTCGCTTGGAATGCTGACTGGCTGCGCCAAGCTGAAAGCACGCGACCAGCTCACCAAGGGCGTTGCGGCGTTCAAGAATGCGCAATATGAGCAGGCGACGAATGCCTTCCAGAAGGCGATCGAGTACGACCCGAACTACGATACGGCGAAGCTGTACCTGGCAACCGCGTACTCGTATGAGGTTGTTCCAAACCTCGAAGATGCCGGCAATCTGAAGCTCGCCGACAAGGCCATCGCTGGCTTCAAGGACTATCTCGTATCCCACCCCGGTGACAAGGTTTCCCTGCAGCAGCTCGCTTCCATCTATCGCAACGTTAAGAAGTACGCTGAAGCGAAGGAATACGAGCAGCAGGTGATCGCTGTTGACCCGAAGGACGCTGAAGCACATTACACCATTGGCTTCGTGGACTGGGTCGAGGCGTATGACAATGCTCGCAAGGCACTCGCTCTGGATGGCCTGACCGATAACGGCGAAGGCAATCCCAAGATGAGCAAGGCCACCTGCGCAAAGCTGAAGGAGCAGAACACGCCCCTGGTGACCGACGCCCTGAGCCACTTGCAGCAGGCGATCCAGATCAATCCGAACTACGACGAGGCTTTCCAGTACCTGAACCTTGTCTGGCGCCGCAAGGCTGACTTGGACTGTGGCGATCCCGCAGCCCAGAAGGCGGATCTCGCGAACGCTGACAAGGCGACACAGGACGCGATGGGCGCTCGCAAGATCAACGAGCAGAAGAAGGAAGAAAAGGCTACCAAGGGCCAGGTCACGGCGCAGTAAGCGCCAGGGCTCAAACTTGATGGAAACGGCGGCCTCCCTAAGCGGGGGCCGCTTTTCTTTGCGCGGATCCCGCTGCGCGAAGGAGCAGAGGGACCCGATCGGGCCATTCCATGAAAGCTCCACCGTGTTGAGTGGACTCGCCGGAAATTTAATGCGCCCTTCCCCTGAGCTCCATCACTTCCTGCGGCCGAAAACCGCGGGCCATTTATCCTAGAGACGATGGCTGCACTCTTTGGCAAGTCGCTACCGGAACTGACCGAGCTTCTAACCGCACTCGGGCAGAAGCCGTACCGCGCCCGGCAGCTATGGGACGCCCTTTACCGGCAGCGTGTCGATACCATCGACACCATCACCACCTTGCCCGCAGAACTCCGCGCCCACCTCTCGGAGGACCACGCCATCGAACTCCCGCAGATGGTGCAGACCGCCGTCTCCGTCGACGGCACCGAGCGTTACCTGATGCGGATGGCCGACGGCGAAACTGTCGAGACCGTGTGGATGCCGGACGGTGACGGCGTCGAAAACACCGATGACGCGGAAGACTCCGCAGACCACCGCGCAGACGGCAAGCTCACGTTCAGCTCCAGGAAGCTCCAGGCAAACGGTCTGCCTGTCGACAAGCGCAACTGGGGCGCGCTGGCCGAGGCTGGTTATCGCCGCGCCACCATCTGTATTTCGAGCCAGGTCGGCTGCGCGGTCAACTGCCAGTTCTGCCTAACTGCCAAACTGGGCATACGTCGAGACCTGACCGCAGGTGAGATCGCCGGGCAGGTCGCCGCCGTTCTCAATCGCCACAAGGTCCAGATCGGCAAGGACCGCATCAACCTGGTGTTCATGGGCATGGGCGAGCCCTTCCTGAACTATGACAACTTCATGAAGTCGGTTCTGCTGCTTGTTGAGGGCATCGGTATTCCGGCCTCGCGCATGACGGTCAGCACCAGCGGCATCGAACCCGCCATTCGCCGCTTTGCCACAGAGACCGTGCGCCCCAACCTCGCACTCTCGCTCAACGCCAGCAACGACGTGGTTCGAGAGCAGATCATGCCCATCACGCGCAAGTGGAAGATCGAGGCGCTGCTCGACGCCGTCCGCACGATTCCAATGACGAAGCGCGACTGGGTCACCTTCGAATACGTCATGCTCGGCGGCGTCAACGATCAGCCTGTGCACGCGCACGAGGTGCTCGCCCTGCTCAAGGGCATGCACGCCAAGGTGAACCTGATCGTCTGGAACCCAGGCCCCGGCATCGCCTACACGCAGCCCACGCCCGAAGACGTCGACGTCTTCCAGCAGACGCTCATTCGCAATGGCCTGCCCACCTACATCCGCCGCCCGCGCGGCCGCGACATCTACGCCGCCTGCGGCCAGCTCAAGCGCACCGTCGAGCCAGAAAAGCCCGCCGACGCGCTCGTCCAGCTCACGGCATAACGACATCGTCAGCCAAAAAAGAAGTTCACCGTAATCGTGGTGTCGACTTCCACAGGAGCACCTGCCAGCAGGTAAGGCGAGTACTTCCACTGCCGCACCGCATCCATGGCCGCATCCGCTAGCGAATCGTCCGGGGCGGAGATCAGTTCCAGATCGCGTATGGCACCATCCTTGCTAATGATGGCGTGGAGAACCACATTGCCTTGAATATGGCGCTGCTTCGCTTCTTCGGGATACTTCGGCTGCACTTTACGAAGAACACTGCCGGCGATCACGTTAGCCTCGATCTGCTTAGGGCCGCCCGTATCCGCCGCCGGCAGGTTCATGTCGTCTGCCTTAAGTGTTGGCACGGCCACAATGCCGTCCACGTGAACGTGCGCGCGCATCTTCCCCTTTTCCATCATCGTGATGTCGCCGGGAAGATACACAGATCCAAAACGAAGGATGCGATTGAAGGCGAAGACCAGCCCATTGTGTCCCTGAACCAGGCGGATGATCGCCGGATCTGCGTCAACGCAGTAGACCGCATTTGGCGCCACACTGACGGTCACGCCCCTATAAGGCAGCGAGGCCACCACGCAGCGCAGGGAGAGCTTGCCTGCTTTCTCCGACGTCATCCTGTAGGTGTAGCTGCTCATCTCTGCCGCCGGAGGCACCGGCGTGAACAGCTTGTCCAGCACGCGTGTCATTGCGAACGTCGTCTGATAACCCCTGTCAGTGATCTGGCGAACTTTGCCATCTACGCTCGTCACCACGGAGCGCTTGTCACGGTAGAGAATTGATCGCTGCCAAGGACCATCCAGCAAATACGTCTCTGACAGAACGCCTTTGCCGTCCGGAACGCCGTTGAAATCATAGGTCTCGAAAGAAGCCTGCAACCGGAACGAAGCCGTGCCGGGCTGATGCAGGTTCGAAAGCTCCCGTGCCTGCTGCAGCACAGCCATTGCCTTCGGGTCAGACTTGACCTCCGCCGAGCAGCCCGGAGTAAGAGAAGTTAGGCACAGAGATACCACGAGAAAGCGACACAGTATCCGCATAACAAAACCCATTCGTTAAAGTCTGAACGATCCACACCGTCGTGCCCACCACTCTGGTCAGCATCTCCAGTCAGCGATGGGGGCCACTCAGTTTGAGTGGCCCCCATCGCTTCCGACACGTGTGCGCCCGGCTATTGGATCGAGATGGTCAGTGAGGACGATGCGCCTGCACCCGGATTCGTGGCAACCAGTGAGCCGCTGCCAGCTGCCGCCAGATCCGAAGCCGGAATGGCGACCGTGACATGCGTCGCATCCACGATGGTCGTGGTGCGATAGCTGCCGTTCCAGGTGACTGCGACGCCCGGCACAAAGTTGCTGCCGGTCAGCGTTAGCAACGTGTTGCTGGCGCCATGCGTAACGGTTGTGATGGAGCTTGAGGTCAGCACGGCCGCCGTGTTGGTGTTCAACTCCTGCGGCACCACAAACGGTCCGCGTAGCAGGTAGATGTGACCGGAGTCGGTCACCACTGCCAAGCCGTCCTGCCCCCACCGCACAACATCATTGATCGCGATGTTGTAGTAGGCAGACCCTTCTGTCCCGGGGATGTTGAGAGGCAATAAGCCGGTTCGCAGATAGCTCTGTGTGTCGTAAGATCCCAATCCGTCGACATACCCAAACGAGGAATTCGGCAAGGTATTCACCGGGTAGAACGCCGTCTTCAGTGAGGCATCCACGGAGAGTGCGGGCAATCCGTTGGAAGAATAAGAGGAAGTGCTCGGCAGGGTGAAGGCGCCGGTCTGCGTCGCGCTCGTCGGGGTCACAGCGTAGATCTGGCCTGTCGACAGATAGGCCTGTGCCCCGTACAGCCGGAAGCATCCGTAGCTGCTGGTCGAAATCGTCTTCACGGTACCGATTCCGGCACTGCTGACCGGGAAGTCATACCAGCCGTAGTAAACAGTCAGCAGGTTCGCAGGATCCAGGAAGACGTTGCAAGAGCTGTAGTTGTAGAGCGAGTTGGCATTCGCCCGGACCGCCAGCGTGTTGGACGATGCGGCGTAGTCGTAGATCCCGATGTTTCCATACGAGGTTGGCGCCATTGCCAGCGTGTCTTCCGTTCCAGGTTGGATTGCGACCATGGGGACGATGGAGGGTGAATAAGACATGGAATTTGGAACCGTGACCGTGGTGTAAGCGTCCGACGTCGTTTTGGTGAGATCGACCCGCTCCAGGGTTGAGGGCGCCTGAGTGTTTGTGTTCGTGCTTCCCAGGGTAGCCCACAGGGTCTTCCCGGAGTCGGATAGAGCGAGCTGATTCGGTGCGTTGCTGAGCGTCACCGGTGTGCCAAAGGTTCCAGTCGCAGGGTCCAGTGTGACCAGCGAGCTTCCTGTAACAGTGCTGGAGCCCGACGATACGCTGGCGATCAGCTTGCGCGTGTAGGGCTCGTATACGACGTGCTTCAGGCCGACCGTAAGGACGTTGTAGATCGTCAGTGGCAACGAAGCGGTCGATCCGCCGCCAGGAGCCGGGGAGGTCACTGATACCGGCGCCCAGCCAAGGGAAGACAGATTTGCGGACGGGATAGTAGCTGTCAATTGCGTGGTGCTGAGGAACGTTGTGGTCAACGGTGTGGCACCGAGATTGACCGTGGATGCAGAGGTGAAGTTCGAACCGGTGACGGTGATCGTGGTGTCGCCACCGCCCACCCGGATGGTCGACGGGCTAAGCGATACGAGGGCGGGGGCGAGGTTGTAGGTTGTGCCCGTGACCGTGATGGCCGCGCTGGCGGAGTTGTCACTAGTCGAAGGGTCGGTTGAAGAGCCGCGCACCTGCGCCGCAAGGCTGGCGGTTCCTGCGGTGGTCTGCAGCACTGTGATGGTGACGGTTGCAGTGCCATTCTTGGCCAGTGTGCCGAGGATGCAGCCGCTTAGCGAGGGGCAGGCACCGACGGAGCTAACTGCAGACTGCAGAACGCCAGTCGACGGAGCTTGCAGAACGAGAGCGACATCCGTCGCGGCTGAAGGCCCTGTGTTCTTGATCGTTGCGATGTAAGTGGCCGTGCTGCCGGTGGTGATGCCACCACTGGCAGACAGCGTGACCGAAAGATCCGCCGACGTGGCAGACAGATCCTTCACGGAGTTGGATTGCAGCGAGAACACTCCAGCCTTGGTGTGCAGGGCAAGACCATTGACACCCCAACGCACCAGGCGATGAGGATTCAGCGAGACGTACTGATTTGCCGCGTTGTAGATCGAGCTCGGCACATTGATCGCGATCGGTGTATTCAGGTCCGTATAGTTCGCCGGGTTGAATACCTGGATCTGGCTATAGGAGCAGCAGGAGCTGGAAGGCGTATCGAGCACATAGAACTTCGACAGGGCCGCGTCATACAGACTCGGTCCGCTTGCGGCGTACGTGCCGTTCATGAAAGTCCCAAGCAAGGACCCCGACTCCGGATCCAGAACACGGCCATAGTCCGTGAACAGCTTCGGTGTCGCAAGCTGCATCTCGTCATAGCCCGAGGTTGCGATATAGCTGCTGTTGTAGCTGCCGCTGTACTTGCTGGTAAGGCCGCCACTTGCGTAGGTGAAGGTTTGCAGGGTACTGCCGCCCAGGTACAGCTCGTTGCGCGAGCCGTCCGCTTGAATGGCGTACGCGGAGTTCACTCCGACCGCAGTTCCACGGAGCACGCCGCCATCGTAGAGGCCAAGCTGGTACGAGTTCGTAATGGCCACGGAGTCGGTCGTGCCGGGAAGGACCAGCATCGCCGAGATCAGGTTTGTGGAGGAGTTGCCGAGCGCGGAGAGCGAGAACTGTGCGCCGGCCACCCCGGCAAGCAGGTCCACCTTACGCACGGCATTAGTCCCGTTCAGAGCGACCCAAAGCGACTTGCCATCATCGCTGATCGTCATGGCACCCGGTTCGCTGCCCACGTAGATTGGTGTGCCTAGGGCGCCCGTCGCAGGATCCATGGACACAATGCTGTTTCCGGAAACGGTACTGCCTGCACTGGGAATCGAGAGATACAACAGGCCGTTTACCGCGTTATAGACCATGTTGTTGCTGACGACGGGCACGTACGCCGTGAGCAAGGAGCTCGCGGAGGTACCCCCGCCGGGAGCGGCCGTGCTGACCTGGATACTGCCGTTGCCTGGGAACGCGATCGCGCCAGCCGGGATTGTTGCCGTGAGGTAGCCCGAACTGTTGTAGGTCACCGGCAGGGGCAGACCGTTGAATGTCGCAGTCGAACGACTTGTAAAGCCCGTTCCGTAAATGGCTACAGTGGCACTCGTGTTGATCGGGACGTAGTTGGGCGACAACGAAGTAATCGTTGGCGCCGGCGGATCAGCGATGGTTACGGTCAGCGTGTTGGAAGTAGGTGTGGGGTACGTCGACGTAGTCACCGTCACCGCTGCATTTCCCGCTGTGGCCAGCAGGTTCGCTGGGATCACGCCGGTCAGGTGCGGACCGGACGTATAGGCATACCCGTTCACGTAGACGGTCCCGGTTGAGTACGTCGAGGCGATGATCGCCCCATTCCACTGCAACGTGGAGGTCGCGGCAAGGCCCGTTCCGAAGACGTTGATCGTAGTGTCGCCCATTCCGCTGTAGAAGCTGCCAGGAACCACGGAGTAGATCGAAGGCGAAGTCAGGCGAGCGATCACGACGAACGGAAGCGACGCCGAGGTCCCGCCACCCGGGACGGGATTCGCGACTGCGATCGGTAACGTCGTGGCGTTCGTGAGGTCTGCGGAACTGAGGGTGACCGTCAGCTTCGTCGGGCCGACGTAGGTCGAAGAGTGCACAGCACCGTTTACCAGCACGGTGGATGTTGCGACAAAGTTGCTGCCCGTCAACGTTAACGTGGGCGGAGCGGACCCCTGCACGATACTTGTCAGTGAAAGAGACGTGAGGGAAGGCAGTGGGTTCGTCACCGTCAGAGCGCTCGTTCCGCTGGTGCCACCGCCCGGCTTCGGGTTAATCACATTCAGAGGCAGCGACCTAGCCGTGGCGAAGTCGTCCGCCGTCAGTGCGGCGGTCAACTGGGTGTCGCTGACAAAGGTCGTGGTTCGCGGGCTGCCGTTCACAGACAGCGCTACGCCCGGGACAAAATTAGTGCCGGTCACTGTAATGCTCGCTGCAGTCGAGCCCATCAGTACGGCCGTAGGGGCTACCAACGTGAGGGACGGGACGGGATTGTCGACGGACAGGGCGGCCACGGCAGGGTCAAGCTTCGCAACCGTGCTTCCATTTGCTACCGAAACGCTCAACACTGCGCCCGTCTTCAGCTGGGCAGACGGCACCACGGCGTGGACCTCTGTTGAACTCACAAAGGTCGTCGTTTCAGCCAGGTTGTTCAACGAGATGACCGAGCTGGTCGTGAATCCCGTGCCTGTCACCACCACAGTCGTGTCATTCGAGCCGACCGGAACATCCGTCGGAGAAACGGCGGAAACGCTCAGCGTCGTGGTCGTTGGTGTCGTCGTCGTGGTGGTCGTATTGGACGACCCCCCACCGCTGCCGCTGGCGCAGCCAAGAAGCGAGACGGGGAGAACGAAGGCAATCAAGCACAGAGAGGCAGCAGGTCGAGCAAAGAAATGTTTCATGGAGGCTTGAAGGGTACCTGTCAAGAGCGGCCAAAGCAATGAAAAGTGGCACTCAATGTAAACATTTCTTTTAAGGCTGCGACAGGGTTCCGCAAAGGTTTGCGGCGGTGATGTCATGGGAGCAGTTCCGCCCGGACTAGAGGGAGCGGTTCCCTTTGTCTCCTGATCTGGCAACTGATGTTTAGGACCTCAAAAAAAATGCAAACGGCCACCCGCAAGGGTGGCCGTTGCCTCCTCCGGGGAGATCAGATCAACGGTATTCAATAGGGCCAGCCCGGAGCAGGGATCAGGCCTTCATGCACTTTTCACTTTTACTGACACGCAAAGCGCGTCGAGAACCGCACGAAGCGTTGAGTCTTAGTAGCCGCGGTAATAGTAGCGGTAGGGGCCATACATCGGTGGTGGCGGCGGATAGTGGTTGTAGACGACGGGTGGCGCCTGGTTGACGATTACGGGTTGCTGTTGCGGGGCCTGTTGCTGGATGTAGATGGGTTGCTGCTGTTGGGCTGCGGGCTGCTGGACGAAGTTGACGACGACCGGTGAGGACGACTGCGGCTGCTGCTGATACTGCGGCGCGTATTGTGGCTGTGGAGCGTACTGCTGCTGCGCGTATGCGGGCTGGCGCTCTACCGGTGCTGCGGCTTGCTGACGGTAGGTGTCATAGGTGACTTCGTCCGGCGTCTGCCGCGCGATCAACGCGGGCTTACGCACAGCGTCTTCCTGGGGCGTTGGAATGCCGAAGTCATCCATGACGCGCAGTGTCAGCTTCGTCTCGGCCTTCAGCGTGGGCGTGGGTCCGCGGCGTGGCAGGTTGATCAGGTCGATCGGCCACAGCACTGGAATCAACCACATGACGGTGTCCTTGGTGGCATGGCCAGTACCCTGGATTTTTCCGTCCTTGTCGACCTTGTTCTTCGGCGTCGCAACGACGCGTGCATTCAGAGGCACCACGGTGTCGGGCTGGACGATCAGCTTGTCGAAGTCCAGTTCCATCCATCCCTTGCCAACGAAGTGGCCCGGGTCCTTGTACTCCGCAAAGTGCCCCATCAGGTAGCTGCCGTAGGGAAAAGAGGAGCGGCCAAAAGCTTCGCTGTGGCCCAGTGTGCACAGTACCGGATCGCCGACATTCATGGTCTTCGACGAGACGCTGCCTTCCGAGATGGTGCAGTTGATGATGGAGCCGGCGGGTACCAGCTGATCAGCCATGGCCGACAGCGGTAACGCGAGGAGTGCAGTTGCAAGCAGAGAGGAAAACTTCAAAGCGAACCCCCGGGGGATGGGACGCTCCGGAAACGGAGCAGGCTGATGCTGCGCGGATGTGAGACGGATCCTCCCGGAGAAGGACCGCCCGAGTTTTCTGGAAGTGCACTCCCGGAACGCTCGTCATGAAAGAAGAAAGTGCACCGATCATCCGTGTATTTCGCATTTCAGTCAACGAGAAAATGCATCGAATGCTCAATAAAGACGCGGGTTCCTGTCGCTTGCATACTTTCTGCAGCAGTAAAAGTTTTCTACGCAACTTACGCAAAAAGAGCGTGTCTACGATTTGAATGGGCCAACGTTGCTGAGGCGCTTATGCGTCAGGCACCGAGCAGAAACAGAACCCATCCCGCAAGCCCGGCACCCAGCATCGGACCCATAACCGGCACCCACGCATAGGCCCAGTCGCTGCTGCCCTTGCCTGCAATCGGCAGCAAGGCATGAGCCAGTCGCGGTCCAAGATCGCGCGCTGGATTAATGGCATATCCAGTGGTCGCGCCTAGGCTCAGTCCAATGGACCAGATGAGAAAGCTGACAAGCAGTGGGCTCAGGCCTGCAGCCGCCCCGGTCGTCAGAACGAGTTTGCTGCTCATGCCACCGGCCACCAGCACCAGCACAAACGTCGCCAGGAACTCGCAGAACAGGTTGTGCGGATAGTTACGGATCGCGGGGCCCGTGGCGAAGACACCAAGCTTCGCAGCCGGGTCTTCCGTCACTGCCCAATGCGGCAGGTAGAACAGCCACGTTGCCGCTGCGCCACAGAAACCACCGGCAACCTGCGCCAGCGTGTAGGGCAGCAGCTTCGTGAAACTCTGCGCCTTGATGGCGAAGGCGAGGGTGAACGCGGGATTCATGTGCGCATCCGGGGAGCCACACAGCAGCGAGACAAAGATGCCGCAGAGCACCGCAAAGGCCCATCCGGCAGCAACTACCATCCATCCGCTGCCTTGCGCCTTACTGCGCTTCAGAGTCACGGCCGCGCAGACACCGTTGCCCAGCAGCATCAGCACAAACGTTCCCATGAATTCGCCCAGCAGCGGGCCGCGTGAGATCAACGGACACTCCTTATGAAACATGCACGAACTGCAAGCAGCCCTTCAAGGAATCACCCTCGGAGGGCCGTGGCTCTCACCATGCCGACCTTTGCTGACTCAGTCCGGCTTGAGCCGATGCGAGAACTCTTGCGCGCGTGCGATGAAAGCATACCTCAGGGGATGAAGACCAGTCGTAGCAACATCCTTGGAGTCACGTCTTGGAAGTCGCGCACTTCCGAGAGCAACTTATTCCGGAAGATACTGCTGCGCCAGCAAAGTGAACGCTTCGACCTGTTCGCGCCTCCACACTTCATCGCGGCCAAGTTCCTTCGCCATCAGATCCGCTACATGTGGAGCGATCGCAATTGCCGCGCGTGCATTCAACAGCAGGGCGCGTGTCCGTCGCGACAATGCATCGTCCAGCGTTCGGGACATTTCGTTGCGTACCGCCCAGACAATCTCCGCGGCGATGTAAGGCAGCGCAGGATGAAGTTTCTGCGCCAGCTCGGGCGATTCCTCTGCAAGTGCCCGCACACCTGCTGCATCAGAGCCGTAGACCAGCAGCTCACCAAGGTCGGATGCGTTACTCCATCCATGAACATGGAGTTCCGCCGTCGTGCAGGGTGCATCCGGCAGACGGCCCAGCGTAGCCGCGTGATTCACCGTGTCTTCTGCCATGTGGCGATACGTCGTCCATTTGCCACCCACAATCGTCAGGAGGCCGCTGCCGTCGATGTGGATCGTATGGTCGCGCGAAAGCGAACTGGTCTTGCTGCCATCGCCGCCCGCAGCCTTGACCAACGGACGAATGCCCACATAGATCGACAGGATGTCCTCGCGCGTGGGCTTGCGACTGAGATATTCGCCAGCGGTGTCGAGCACGAAGGCGATTTCCTCTTCCAGCGGACGCGGCTCGTAGCTTGGCGCATCAATCGGTGTGTCGGTGGTGCCGACAACGGTGTGTCCATGCCAGGGGATTGCGAAAAGAACGCGGCCATCGCTGGTGCGCGGCACCATGATGGCTGTCTCCGCGCGCAGAAAGCTCTTCTCGAAGACAAGGTGGATGCCCTGCGAAGGCGACACCATTGTCGTCGCCGCGGGCTCGGCCATGCGACGGGTCTCATCGGTGAAGATCCCGGTGGCATTCACAACGCACTTCGCCCGGACGCGGATGCGCTCGCCGGCCTCACGATCTTCGAGCATTACGCCATTCAAAAAGCCGTCGTCTCCACGCAACAGTTCCACGGCCGAGCAGTAGTTCAAGACTGTCGCACCATGGTCCGCCGCCGTCATCACCAGGTGGGTCAGCAGACGCGTGTCGTCGAACTGGCCATCGTGATAGACCACGCCGCCACGCAGACCCTCCTGCGCAATGGTTGGCAGCCGCTGCAACGTCTCCTCGCGAGAAAGGATGTGCGACTTGCCGAAGGAATACTTAGTCGCCAGCAGGTCATAGACCTTCATGCCGATGCCATAAAAAGGTGCCTCCCACCACACGTAGTTCGGCACTACGAACGGCAGATCATGCACCAGGTGTGGCGCGTTGGCGCGCAACAGGCCGCGCTCCTTCAGCGCCTCCATCACAAGCGAAATGTTGCCCTGCTCCAGGTATCGCACACCGCCGTGCACCAGCTTGGTACTGCGGCTGCTTGTGCCTTTGCCAAAGTCTTCACGCTCCAGCAGCAGTGTCCTGTAGCCGCGTGTCGCAGCATCCACCGCAACTCCCGCGCCGGTTGCTCCACCGCCAATGACGACAATGTCCCACGGCGTGTCACCTTGAGTGCGAACGGCTTCCATCATGGCTTCACGATTCATAGCGACTCCAATCTGTTGCAACGGTCAAAAGGACCGCACAGAGAACTAACGGATAGAAGAAGAAGTTTCTCAGAGGATCTAGCATCGAACCAATCGCCTGCTGTGCACTACATTTGTTTCGCAAGCAGGACCGCATCGTGGCTGTTGCCCAGTAGAGATACAGATAGAGCGACGCGATGCAGAGAACGCCGGAAGCGATCCTCTCCGAGAGGAACCAGCCGAGGTAGATCAGGATGGTTGCCATGCCGACCAGTGCTGCTGTTTCGGCCCACCGTGGTGAAGGCGGATCGTCGTATCCGAAACCGCCAAACAGCACGGACAACACGGTCTCGATCAATGCACACACGCCCGCAAGAACAATCGCAACGCGACGGAACCAGCTATGCCCGCTCCACACCGTCATCGCGGACTGTTCCATTCTTTTGCGCGCGTGACCGCATCCTGCCACCGTGCATCCAGCGCGCTGTAATCATGCTGTGGTTGAAAGATATCGCCCGCACCCTGCTCGCGACGGATCTCGTCGGTATCAGGCCAGAATCCGACCGCAAGACCTGCAAGGAAAGCAGCGCCCATGGCGGTGGTCTCAAGACATGCCGGCCGATGCACCGGAACACCCAGCAGGTCTGCCTGGAACTGCATCAGCAGGTTGTTCGCCGCGGCGCCGCCATCCACGCGCAACTCGCGCAGTGGCGCTGGTGTATCGGCATTCATCGCGCGCATCAGGTCCGCAGTCTGCAGGGCGATGCTGTCGACCGCGGCGCGTGCGATGTGCGCTTTCGTGGTGCCGCGACCGATGCCGATCATCATGCCGGACGCATACGGATCCCAGTGTGGCGCGCCCATACCAGTGAAGGCCGGCACGAATATGACGCCGCCACTGTCCGGCACACTCAATGCCAGAGCTTCCACGTCACTGCTCGATGCGATGATGCCGAGCCCATCGCGCAGCCACTGCACTACGGCACCACCGATGAAGACCGAGCCTTCCAGCGCGTACTCCAGCTTGCGATCGACGGAGCATGCCAACGTCGTCAGCAAACGATGTTCGCTCTGGCGGAAGGTATTGCCAATGTGCTGCAGCAGGAAGCAGCCCGTGCCGTAGGTATTCTTCGCATCACCGGGGCGCGTACACATCTGCCCGAAGAGCGCAGACTGCTGATCGCCTGCAATGCCTGCGATCTCGACACCCTCTAGCCCCAGCGTAGTGCTCACCGGTCCAAGTTGCTCGCTGGACCAGACCACCTCCGGCATCATCGACCGCGGCACGCGAAGGAGTCGGAGAAGCTCATCGTCCCAGCGGTCTTCCACAATGTTGTACAGCAGTGTTCGGCTTGCGTTGGTGCGGTCGGTGATGTGCCGCTTGCCGCTGGTCAGATTCCAGATCAGCCAGGAGTCGACCGTGCCGAAGGCCAGCTCGCCGCGTTCGGCACGTTCCCGCGAACCGGCAACGTTGTCCAGAATCCACGCGGCCTTGGTGCCGCTGAAGTACGGATCCAGACGCAGCCCACTGCGACGGCGCACCTCGTCTTCCGCACCGCGCTTCACCAGGTCGTCGCACGCAGTGGCCGTGCGTCGGTCCTGCCACACGATGGCGTTGTAGACCGGCCGGCCCGTCTCGCGGTCCCACACGATGACTGTCTCACGCTGGTTCGTGATGCCGATTGCGGCCACATCGCGCGGACGAACCCCGGCCCGTCCCAGCACCTCGACGGCCGAGGACATCTGGCTGGTCAGGATTTCAAATGGGTCGTGTTCTACCCATCCCTGTTTTCCCGGGGGAAAGATCTGCGTGAACTCATGCTGCGCCGTACCCACCATGGCGCCGGCGCGATCGAACAAAATGGCGCGGGAACTGGTCGTACCCTGATCCAGCGCAAGAATGTACTGCGGCATCACACTCACCTCGACGAAAGCTGTGCCGCATCACAGCGGAAAGACTGCGGCAACCTGTCACGCTGGAATTACAACACGCCACGTCGCCGCATTTCGGGAACATCGTGCATCGAATGAATGCCAGCTTAAGGCCATTGAGGATGCGTGACCGTAGCACAACCAGACAAAAGACCTGTTAACTCCTCTGCGATGGCTCCCGCGGCCGCGCGATGGGTGCTCATTTGCTCCATCCTTGGCTCGGCCATGGCGTTCCTTGACAGCACCGTCGTCAACGTCGCGCTGCCCGCGTTGCAAGGGGCATTTCATGCCAGCGCCGTACAGTTGCAGTGGATTGTGGAGGCGTTTGCCCTCACGCTCGCATCGCTCATCCTGGTCGGCGGTTCCATCGGGGATCGTTACGGCCGCAAGCGCGTCTACCTGATCGGCGTCGGGTCCTTTGCCGCAGCCTCGATCGGATGCGGTGCGGCAACGACGATCCATGCCATGCTCGCCGCACGTGCTGTGCAGGGCGTCGGCGCTGCGATGGTGGTGCCCGGAAGCCTCTCCCTCATCACGGCTGCCTTTCCCGAAGACGAGCGTGGCAAGGCGATCGGCATATGGTCCGGCGTCACAGCCATTACCTCCGCTCTGGGACCCGTCATGGGCGGCTGGCTGATTCAACACGCAACGTGGCGATGGATCTTTCTCATCAACGTTCCAATCGCGGTTGCGATCATCGCGATCTCCTGGAAGGGTTATCCGGAAACAAAGCTTCACGACAACCAGGGTCTCGACTGGTTAGGGGCTCTTCTTGCGTCTGGCGGACTGGGCGCTACCACTTACTCGCTGATGCAGTTTTCAACATCGGGTGCACGCGTCCTGTGGATCGGTGCGGCGGGCCTCGTTATGCTTGCACTCTTTGGCGTAGTGGAGGCGCGCTCTCCAAAGGCGATGGCGCCTATGGATCTCTTCCGCTCGCGCAATTTTCTCGGCGCGAACCTGATGACGCTCTTCCTCTACGGCGCCTTGAGTGGCCTGATGTACTACCTGCCGCTGAACCTGATGCAGGTGCAGCACTACACGCCGACCCAGGCCGGCGCTGTGCTGCTGCCGGTGGTGCTGCTGATCTTTGCGCTATCGAAATGGTCGGGTGGTCTTGTCGCGCGCTATGGATCGGTGCTGCCGCTGGTCGTCGGGCCTGTCATCGTGGCGCTTGGCTTCGCCATGCTGGCCATTCCCGGCATCGGTGGGTCGTACTGGAAGACCTTCTTCATCCCGGGAATGGTGCTTGGCTTTGGCATGGCCGTCAGTGTGGCACCGCTGACGACGGTCGTGATGAACTCCGTCGAAGAGCCAAGGGCAGGCGCAGCCTCTGGCGTGAACAACGCTGTCTCACGCGCGGCAACACTGCTGGCACTTGCGGTCTTTGGCGTCATCCTGCATGCCAGCTTCGTCACCGCACTTACGAACGGGTCCACACGCATCCCGGAGAAGATTCGCCAGCAAGTCCTGTCGCAGCGGAACAATCAGGCGGCTATCAATACGCCGGACGCTACAGCACAGCGAGTGATTGCTGAGGCCTTCGTCTCAGGATTCCGCCGCGTGATGCTGACGGCATCCGGCCTGTGCCTCGTCGGGGCATTGTCTGCGGCCGCCTTCGTAAGAACATCCGCAGCGAAAAAGAGTTCAAGCACCATCGGCAAGCAGTCGTAAGTCTGAAGGCAAAAAACAAGGGCCGCGTCCTCATGGACGGGGCCCTTTCGAACGAGGTGCAGAACGGCTACACGATCTGCAGGGATGGTGGGATCGACTTGGCATCGGCTCCGAGTGTCATGTTGGGCTTGTCGCTCATCACGAACTTCAAGGTGCCACCGTTCGCAATATCGGCGTGATGGAACCATGCACGATCCTGCTTCTTGCCGTTCAGCCAGAACTCGCTCACGTAGGCATCGCTCGCATTCTTACGGGCCACTTCCACCTTCAGCACGCGACCCTTGCCCATGTTGAGCGTGGCTCCGTTCGTCAGCGGCGAACCGATGACGTAGATGGTGCTGACCGGATCAACCGGATAGAAGCCCAGCGCACTCAGCAGGAACCATGCGGACATCTGGCCGACGTCCTCATTACCCTGCATGCCATCCGGCTCTGCCTTATACATCGTCTCCATCAGGCTACGCACGCGCGACTGCGTGTGATGCGGCGCTCCTGCGTAGACGTACAGATAAGCGATGTGATGCGAAGGCTCATTGCCGTGCGCGTACTGACCCACCATGCCGGCGATATCCGGGGGAGCGTCATCCGGCAGCGTGCTGGGCTGGTTGAACAGGAGGTTCAGCTTGTCCAGAAACGCCTTCTGTCCGCCCAGCGTATCGATCAGGCCCGCAGGATCGCACTGCACGGCAAAGGTCGTCTGCCATGCGTTGCTCTCTGTGTAGTCGCGCCATTTCTTCGTGTGGCCCATCTCAATCGGGCTGAATGGCGAAGCCCACGTGCCATCGGCCAGCTTCGGTCGCATGAAGCCAACACTGGCATCCCAGTTGTTCTTGTAGCCCTTCGCCAGCGCCAGGTGCTGCTTGCATCCGGCGTCGTTCTTCAGCTTCGAGGCGAGGTTCGCCATTGCCCAGTCGTTATAGCAATACTCAAAGTGCTTCGAGACGGACTCCTCGACTTGATCCGCTGCGATGTAGCCCTTATCGCGATGCTGCTGCTCGCCCAGCTTGTCATCGTTGCGACCGCGCTCAAGCATGGCGTATGCCTTCGCATAGTCCACGCCTGTGACGCCCTTGTTACACGCCTCTGCAATGACGGAAGCTGAGTGAAAGCCGGTCATGCACTCTGTCTCGCGACCATGCAGCGGCCACACGGGTGCGCCCGCTGGACTCTCTTCGCCCATGCGGATCAGCGTGTTCATGAACTGTGGCACACGCTCCGGCTCCAGCAGTGTGTAAGCAGGGTGCGCCGCGCGGAAGGTGTCCCACAGAGAGAAGGTCGTGTAGTTTTCCGCTCCGGCAGGCAGCTTGTGGACTTCGTTGTCCATACCGCGGTAGCGACCGTCCGCATCGTCAAAGCGCGTCGGTCCAAGGCTCATGTGGTACAGCGCGGAGTAGAAGATCTTCTTGTGATTCACATCGGCAAAATCAGCATGGATCTTGCCTAGCTGCTGCCGCCACTTGACCTCAGCGCTACGACGGACTGCGTCGAAGTCCCATGCCGGAACCTCCGCCTTGATGTTGTTCGCGGCGCCATCAGGGCCAACGGCACTGATGCCGGTCTTCACCAGGATGGTCTCGTTCGCCTTCGTATCGAAGTAGAGGACGGCCTTCAGATTTGCTCCGGTCAACTTACCAACCGGAACCTCAGCATCATCCTTAAAGAAGACGACCTTCTTCGGCTTCTTGGAAACAGTTAGCGCGAAGAACGCGTGGCGGCCTCTGCCCCATGCGTTGGTGACGTGGCCGCCTGCGATGCTGTCAGGCGCAGTCTGCCCAAGTTCCGCAGAGACAACCAGGCTCTTGCCCTTGTTTGCCTGCGCGTGCTGCAGATCGACGATAAGGTAGGCGCTGTCACTCGCGGGGAAGGTGTAACGGTGTACACCGACGCGCTCCGTAGCCGTCAACTCTGCCTTCACCTTCGAGGTATCCAGCATGACGGAGTAATAACCGGGTGTCGCGACCTCATTCGCATGGCTGAAGCGCGAGCGATAGCCGCTCTCGGGATTCTCACGTGTGCCGGGCTGCAGTTTCGCCACGCCCACGCCCGGCATCACCAGGAAGTCCAGCAGATCGCTGGCGCCCGTGCCGCTCAGGTGTGTGTGGCTGAAACCCATGATGGAGGAATCGCTGACGTGGTAGCCGCTGCACCAGTCCCAGCCTTCGTTGAAGGTGTCAGGACTTAGCTGCATGGCGCCGAATGGCACGCTGGCGCCGGGGAAGGTGTGACCGTGGCCGCCCGTGCCGATCTTCGGATCGGCCCACTGCAGGACATCGTCCTTCGCCACGGGCGCTGCCATCGCGAGCAGTGTTTTCGCGGGTAAATTCGCAACAGCCGCAGTCGCTGCGGCACTCTCAAGAAACTTACGGCGTGTGATCATACGTATCTCTCCAACCGCACCATCCTACAACTTCGGGGCAGAGGCTGGCCGGTTTGGCACAACGCAATGGCTTTCAGCGGCTGCAGGTAATAGGACGAAAGAATTCGTCAGCACCAACAAATGTGTAACCTTTATCGCCGGAATAAGACGCTTTGCGCAGCAAAGTTTTGAGATGATTGAAGCGGCGCACGAAGAAGCGCTTGAGGCACTTCCTGAAACGCGGAGAGAGATGATGCACCTAATCAGAATGTTTGCCCTCAGTGCTGCTGTCTGTGGAATGTCCGTAGTGGCACATGGGCAACAGCAGCCGCAGGAAGAACAGAAGAGACCTCATACCCTGACGGAAGAAAAGTCGGATCAGACTGCCGAGATGACTGATCAGGCAAGAGCGCGGGAACAAAGAAAAGAACCAGAGCAGCTGCGCGTGGACCTACGCGTGCCGCAAGATCGAGAACAAGAACAGCGAGAAGAAGAACAAAAGAAGCGCCAGCGAGAGCAGGAAGAGCGAAAGATGCGCCAACGGCAGCGGGAGCAGCGTTAGTCTACAAACTGATAACTCCTTCTCGCTTGCGAGTGGAAAAATCTAAGCGGCGACTGCGCGCGGCTTCATACGTGATCGCAGCAGGTTCGCAACATCGTCCAAACCAAAGACTTTGTACGCCGCCGCGCCCAGCACCAGCATCACTGCGGCGGCCAGTCCAATGCCAGCAGGCAGTGACAACCGCTGTTCCAGAACGGCGGGATAAGCAGCCGCTGCAAACGCTACCAAGGTGAAGATCGCCAGCTTGATCAGCGGCCTTGTCTCCACGCGGTACTCTTCCGGGAACAGGCGTTCGTTGAGTCGCAGGACCAGGCCCGTCTGAATGATCTCCCATATCAGCCAAGTGACCAGGTAACCAACCAGTCCGAAGTAGTGAATCGGAGCGAGTGCTGCGAGCAGCATCACAGAATAGCCAATCACGATGATCCAGCTCAGCTTGTCGTGCTCGTTTGAGGAGCTTTGGAACTGTGTCTTGTGTTCCTTGATGCCAAGCACACCAGAGATGACTGCCATCAGAAAGCACAGCTCCGGCTGATACATGCTGCGCTTATGCAGCCACACGGTGAACAGCAGCGGCGACAGAAGCAGTGTGCCTACCGTAACAACCGGGATAAGAAACAGGACAACGCGCTCCGACAGGTCGTAGAGTCTGCGCAACTGTACCCATTCCTTGCGTCCCCACATCTCGGTGATGTCCTGGGAGATGGTGCCACTGGCGATCATCAGGATCTGCCGGGACATCTGGAAGACTGTGCGGACAAGTCCGAAGATACCCGTCACTTCTGCACCGAGCGTGCGCTGAATGAGCAGCACAGGCATCGACCACGTGAGGAAGCCACCAATGGAGATGAGGCCAAAGTGGCCGCTGGGCCGCAGGATAGCTGTCACGCCTTTCCAGTTGCCATAGCGAAGGTTCGGCATCAGTACAGGCACAACAACTCTCACATGGATCAGCACCACCAGCGAGAAGATCAGCAGTGAACCAAGCTGCACGCCTGCGAGTACCGCGAAGGACGCGTGTTGATAGATCGCAAACGCCGTGGCAAAGGTGGAAAGCAGCCGTTGCCCGCTGGCCATGTGGTTGCCCACGTGCGGCAGGCCCACCATCATGTAGCCGTTCGTCAGCAGCGAGAACAGCATATTCACCGCGATCTGCAGAATTAGCAGATACAGCGCGAGCTGTGCGCCAGCCGGCGTCACGTGATGCAGTTTCAGCCAGCTTGTGACGGGAATCAGAAAGACCAGCGCACCAACCGTTCCAAAACACGCGATGATTCCCAGCAACAGCCGCAGAGCGTTTGCCTGCACAGCCTTCGCACCGCTGGTATCTCCGGCGCTGTGCAGGATCGTCATCTCATTATTCGCGTAGGTCTGGATGCCGTAATTCAGCATCCCCAGGTAGTTCACAGAGGCGCTCAGGGCAAGCCATTCGCCATAGACGGAGACGCCGCCGTAATAGCGCAAAAAGAACGGTGGCACCAGCAACTGCGAAATTACAGTAACGCCCTGGCTGAGGAACGTGGCGAGCAGAATTTGAAAGAGTCTCTTGAGTTTCATCGGGTTGCAGAGACCATCAGAAGTTCAGAATCAATGCGGTCTAAGAGTGCAGCGCTTCGCTCCGTTGAAACCTTGCGGAGAAAAAACTTTCCGCTGGCGGCAACGGAGACGGCGGTGTTGTCAGCCGCAGCAAAGTACCGTTCGCCAGTAGTCGCCACGATGTGCAAAGGCGTCTGCAGATTGGTTGCTGCTCCCTGGTCCGGCACGGCAATGCCGTTTTCCGCAAACTTGGAGTTGCCGACAATGGTATGGAAGAAGTGTTCGTCCGGCGCGTACACGCTGGCATAGGCGCGACGGTATGCGGGGTCACTATCCGCCACGGAGAGTATGTGCTGCACGCAGGCGTCGCTCAGCCCCCAGAACTGGTTGCCGAAGTACGGTTTCGCGTTCAACTCTGAGGAGAGATTTCGGCCCGCCATCTTGCTCAACTTGTTCCATACGGCGCGAAGCTTCTTGTCCAGCGACTTGTTCGCCAGAAGCGGCGCCATGCGCCAGCGTCGGCCGATCATCGTCTGCAGATGGGAGCCAATCGCGATCGGAGTCAGTGAGATCCATTCTTTGTGGGGGTCCGTTGTGAGTGCAGCTTCCAGTCGTTCGATGGGTTGCATGGGATAGCAGGCACCCGAAAGCAGGACGTAACGATCGAAAGGACCCTGCGCACGCGCGGAATGCAGCAGCGTCAGCGTCGCTTCAACCATGGAAAAATCGCCCCAGTGCACGTTACTGCGCGGCACGATTGTTACCCTGGCACACGCCGCAATGCGTTTTAACGGAAACTGCGTTGCCCGGCCATCGACGTGGACAAAAATGCCATGACCGCCCAGCCTGCCGCACAGCCTTTCCAGGTGCTCCGGATCCTGATGCGCAAGGATAAGGAAGGCTATGCGTGGTGTGGACATGCGGAAACTATAACAGTCGGCCTTTTTGCGCCGGATACAAAGCGAAGCTCCAGATTCGGCGGAAAACTTCGAGTGGGCCGTCAACTGCATTCGCAATTGATTACAGTCTAAGTTTCAGGAGTCTTCGCCACATGTTGCGTTCGCTTGCCTCTGCTGCCGTTGTCGCCAGTCTTGTGTTCACCGCCCCATACGCCGTCGCGCAGAAGCCCTCGCCTGTGCGCGGATCTGCTGCTGCCGATGCCAACGTCACGCGTGAGACACTGCCCAACGGCCTGAAGGTCGTGGTCGTCCGCAACACGCTGGCTCCTGTCGCTACAGTCGAGCTCAACATCCTGGCAGGTGGCAACGAGACACCTGTGGGCTTCCCCGGCACAGCGCACGCGCTGGAACACATGGCCTTCCGCGGCTGCACCGGCATGACCGCTGATCAGACCGCGGCCATCTATGCACGGTTGGGCGGCGACAACAATGCCGATACACAGGGCAATGTGACGCAGTTCTATGCAACGGTGCCGTCGACCGATGTTGAAGTAGCGTTGCGCGCCGAGGCTGCGTGCATGCAGGGCATCGACAACTCCGATGCGGAGTGGAACCAGGAACGCGGCGCCATCGAGCAGGAGGTGCAGCGCGATCTCTCCTCGCCAACTTACAAGCTCATCACGCGCCTTAACGAGGGCATGTTTGCCGGTACGCCCTACGCGCACGATGCGCTTGGATCCAAGCCCAGCTTTGATAAAACCACCGGCGCCGATCTCCGCAAGTTTTACGACCAGTGGTACTCGCCTGCGAATAGCATCCTTGTCATTGTTGGAGACGTGGACCCTGCCGCCACACTGGCCCAGGTACGCCAACACTTCGGCAGCATTGCAAAGCGGCCCGTGCCTGCTCGTCCGGCAATCAAACTAGGGCCGGTAAAGAACGATACCTTCACACTTGACAGCAATCTCCCTTACACGCTGGCGGTCATTGGCTATCGCCTTCCGGGGACTGAATCGAAGGACTACGCGGCATCGCAGGTGCTTGCGGATGTGCTCAGCAGCCAGCGCGGCGACATCTACGCGATGGTGCCTGCAGGCAAGGCGCTGGGAGCACAATTCGGCATGGCCGGCAGTTACGCAAAAGCCAGCCTCGGCTTCGGTCTCGTTGCGGTGCCAAGCGAAGGAGACGCCGCTCCGGCCTTGAACGAACTGCGTGGCATCATCGAAAACTACGCGCACAAGGGCATTCCTGCCGACCTGGTCGAGGCTTCCAAACGCAGCGAACTAACCGACGCCGCCTTCCGTCGTAACTCAATTCCAGGGCTTGCAACGGCATGGTCGCAGTCGCTCGCGGCGGAGGGACGCACGTCGCCCGACGAGGATTCCGAGGCGATCAAGAAGGTCACCGTTGCGGACGTGAATCGCGTTGCAAAACAGTATCTGCTCGGCGTGAACACGATCACGGCAACGCTGAAGCCCGTACCCAGCGGCGCTGCGGTAGCCGCAGAAGGCTTCGGTGGCGGTGAGAAGCTGACCGCATCGCCCACCAAGGCAGTCGAGCTGCCCGAGTGGGCCGCGAAGCCGCTGGAAGCGCTTCGCCTGCCCCGCCCCGCAACGTTGCCAAGCGATGAGACGCTCCCCAACGGCCTGCGACTGATTGTCAGAACCGACCGAACCAGCCCCACCGTCACGCTCACCGGCTCCGTTCAGCACAACGAGGACCTCGATACGCCGAAGGGGAAGGAAGGTGTGGCGGATGTGCTTGAAGAGCTCTACGGCTACGGTTCCACCACGCTGGATCGCGTCGCCTTCCAGAAGGCGCTCGATGACATCGGCGCCACCGAAGGTTCGGGACTGACCTTCAGCCTCAAAGTACTGAAAGACCACTTTGCACGTGGCATTGAGTTGCTTGCGGACAACCAGCTTCACCCCGGCCTGCCGGCAGATGCCTTCCCGGTTGTTCAGAAGCAGACCGCCGACCTGACCGCGGGGCAGCTCAAGTCGCCCGCCTATCGCACACATCGCGCTCTCAGCGAGGCTTTGCTGCCAAAGGACGATCCATCGCTGCGCGACCAGACCCCCGCCACCATCATGGGGCTAACGCTGGACGATGTGAAGGCCTATCGCGCCGCAGCCTTCCGGCCTGACCTGACAACCATCGTCATCGTGGGCGACATCACGCCTGCCGAAGCACGTGCCCAGATCGAAAAGGCTTTTGCCGGATGGACTTCTTCTGGACCGAAGCCGGCGGTCGACCTGCCGCCCGTACCGCCGAATAAGGCAACCGCCGCCAACGTCGGCGACCCGCAGGCCGTGCAGGACTCTGTCACGCTCTCGGAGGAGTTGCAGATCAACCGGTTCAGCCCGGACTACTACCCAATGCAGCTTGGTACCTACGTGCTGGGTGGTGGCTTCTACGCGAGCCGGCTCTACCACGACCTGCGCCAGGTCGCGGGCTATGTCTACACGGTGGATGTGAACCTTCGCGCGACCAAGACGCGGTCTACCTACACCGTGGACTATGGCTCCGAGCCGGCTAACGTCTCCAAGGCGCGCCAGCTTGTGGAACGGGACCTGAACAGCATGCGCACTGACAACGTCACACCCGCTGAACTGGCGCTGGCCAAGTCGCTACTCCTGCGCGGCCTGCAACTGCAGGAGTCCAGTGAAGAGGCGGTTGCTGGAGCGCTGCTCGCGCGGGCCCAGCTCGGTCTGCCCCTGAATGAACAGGACAACGCCGCCAAGACCTATCTGCGGTTGACCGCCGACGACGTGAAGGCGGCCTTCAATCGCCAGCTACGCGTTGACGACCTGGTGCAGGTCGTACGTGGCCCCGCGCCACAGTAGTCCTCTCTATCGAATGACGGGTACCCCATTCATGCGCGTCCTTGCGCATGAATGGGGCGTGCCCGGCGCTGCTATTTTCCGCGCACGCGGAGCGCATTGAGCAACGGCGTCGTCATCGCCGTCGTCGCCAGCGCCATTACAACAAGCATCGTGAACAGCGTAGGCGAGAAGACACCGGCGTTCCGCGCGATATTCAGCACAATCAGCTCCACCAGCCCACGCGTGTTCAGCAGCGCGCCCAGCGCCAGCGATGCGCGCCACGGCCCGCCGCCGATGCGAGCACCCAGCACCGCGCCACCCACTTTTCCTGCAACGGCAATGCCAAGAATCACCGCAGTCCAAAGCCAGACACGCGGAGAGTTCAACAGATCAAGCCGTGTCCGCATGCCAGTCAGCGCGAAGAAGAACGGCAGCAGAACGGTGGAGACCGTCATGTCCAGCCGTTCACGCAGATCCTGCTGCCACTGTGCCACTCTCGGGAAACAGACACCCGCCAGGAACGCTCCAAAGAGTGGATGAACGCCGATTGCGTCCGTGACATACGCGGACAGCAGTGCGACTGCGACGGCCATGCCCAGTCCCGTGACGGAGAGTGAGAGGGCGGCGCGCCCACCTGTCAGACGACGGGTCAGCGTGGCACCGCAGGCCATCACGAGCAAGTAAGCGCCAAGCCACAGCAGCCGGGTGCCCACGCCCAGCCCTGCGGACGCATGGGGCAAAAGTGCAAGCGCAACGGCCAGCAGCGTCCATGCGGCGACATCGTCCACTGCGGCTGAGAGCAACGCTGTCGCACCCAGCGGCGTTCGGGTCAGACGCCTTTCTTCCAGTATCCGCGCAAGCACCGGGAACGCCGTGATGCTCATTGCGACCCCAAGAAACAGTGCAAACGCCAGTCCGCTGACATCGGCCGCAGGGAAACGCACGCGCAGCGGAGCGGCCAGCAGCAACGCCAGCGCGAACGGCAGCGCAATGCTGCACAGGCTGGTCATGCTCGCGGTCGCGCGCTGCTTTCTCAGGTGGCCCAGATCCATCTCCGTGCCGATAAGGAAGAGGTACAGCACCAGTCCAACGCTGCTCAGCACTTCGAAGGAAGACAGCACTGACGGTGTGAAGATGCACGCCGCAACCGCTGGTGCAAGACGTCCCAGCAGCGAGGGGCCCAGCAGGATGCCACCGGCCATCTCGCCAATGACGCGTGCTTGTCCAAGCCGCTGCGCGACGCGACCGCACAGCAGCGTGACAACTAAAACGATGGCCATTGCGAGCAGCATTTAGCGCTTCGCCGCCGCAGTACTGCCGTACTGCAGACCGGCGAGCTTGCGCCGGTTGTGCAGCATCACCAGCGCCTCGGTCACCAGAAGAATCAGGCCCGGAATCATCAGACGGCTGCCCAGCACGGACGGCCAGTCAAAGCGGAAGTTCGCGACCCAGTCCGTCACGAAGAGGATCGATCCGCCAAAGAAGAGCAGTGATCCGACCCATCGGCGGAAGCGCGGCGTGATGTCGTTGTGTCCCCTGTATCCTTTGCCGGCAAACTCCGCTGCCGGAGCGCCGATGAACCCCTGATGATCAAAGACCCGGGACAACAATGTGGGATGAGACGCCACCTGCTTTCGCGCGAAGCTCTCTGCCTCTGTCAGCGACGGTAGGACGGCACAGCTTCGAGCGTCGACGTCACCAAAAGACTGCGAAAAGTGAACGGCATACTCGCCCTCAGACATGCGCTCGTTCCACGATGAAGGTCGCGCGGCAGCATCGTAGATCGGCACCCATCTTGGCTCCGGCGTCATGCCTTCAGTCTAGTGCGGTCACTCGGGCAGGGCGAAGACATACAGCGTATCCGCAGCGCTCATCGCAACATACTGCTTGCCATCCACCGAGTAGGTGATGGGCCCATTGCCCAGGTTTGCTCCGGGCCGCGTGTGCCAAAGTGTCTTGCCTGTCGCGGGATCCAGCGCGAAGAGATTCCCCAGTGCGTCACCGCTGAACAGCAAGTGCCCGGCCGTGGTCAGGATGCCGGCCAGCACTCGCGAATCGCCCGCGGGCCTGCGCCAGACTTCCTTGCCCGTCTTGTAATCCATCGCCAGCAGAACGGTGTTTTCCAGCAGAGACGTCGCACCGCCACCCTGGTGATCCTCCGGCTTGCCCTGCGCGTCCAGGTCGGAGTACCAGAAGCTCCAACCCTCTTCGCCGTTCACGTAGAACAGGCTTGTCTGGGGATCGAAGCTTGGCGGCATCCAGTTGGTGCTGCCGTTACCCACGCTGTGCACCAGTGATCCGGATGGTCGCGACTCCTTCGCTGGATCGCTGATCGGCTGACCCTTTGCATCCAGGCCCTTCGCCCAATCGGTGGCAACAAACTGCGAGGTGAGCAGATGCTCCCCCGTCTCCCGGTCCAGCACGAAGAAATAGCCGTTGCGGCTGGCGTGCGCAAGCATCTTGCGCGGTTTGCCGTTGAAGACTCCGTCAAAGAGCACCGGAGTCTCCACCGCATCCCAGTCGTGCGTGTCATGCGGACTCGGCTGATAGAACCACTTGATCTTGCCGGTGTCCGGATCGATCGCAAGGATCGAGCAGGTGTAAAGGTTAGCGCCTTTGCGCACATCGCCCGCAAGCACGGGGTGCGGATTGCCCGTGCCCCAGTACATCAGGTTCAACGCCGGATCGTATGTGCCCGTCACCCACAGAGGACCGCCGCCCTGCTTGCGCGAAGCCTCATCCGGCCACGTTTCTGCGCCGGGTTCGCCTGCCTTGGGGATCGTGTCCAGCCGCCACACAACTTTGCCGTTGTCCGGATCAAATGCCTCAAGGAAATGGGGAATATCGGCCTGGTCGCCGCTGGTGCCAACGATGATCTTGCCGTTCACGGCAAGCGGCGCTACGGCAGTGTAGTAACTGAATTTCGAATCGGCGACGACCACATCCCACAACTGTTTGCCCGTCTTCGCATCCAGGCAGATCAGGTGCGCGTCCGGTGTGCCCAGGTACACCTTGCCGTTTAGATATGCCACACCGCGGTTTGCAATGTGATTTCCCTCGCTGGGCCGGTTCCATGCCCAAAGCTGCACACCGGTAGCCGCGTCAATCGCCCACGCCTTATCCGGTGAGGTCAGGTACATCACCCCGTCGATGACCAGTGGCGTGCCCTTGATGACAAGTCCGCGCGTAGGAAAGGCCCAAGCCAGCGCCAGATTCTTCACGTTCGTGCTGTTGATCTGCGACAACGTACTGAAGCGCCGGCCACTCGCGTCACCGTTGTAGGTCGTCCACTGATCGCCAACGCTGGGAATGCTCTGCGGCGTAGCGGCCTTTGTCTGTGCGGAGAGGGCAACCGACGTCCCGACAACGATAAGGCCGCAAACCCACCTTAGCTTCGAGAAGGCGGGGAACCCGGCTTCGTGCCTTCTTCCAGCCAAGGTGGAGACTCCAGCCGCCACGCTAGCGCAGCGTTTCCAGGTACG
This sequence comes from Terriglobus roseus, assembly GCF_900105625.1. Taxonomy (NCBI): domain Bacteria; kingdom Pseudomonadati; phylum Acidobacteriota; class Terriglobia; order Terriglobales; family Acidobacteriaceae; genus Terriglobus; species Terriglobus roseus. The sequence goes on along the minus strand of NZ_FNSD01000001.1, from coordinate 2,543,759 downwards.
CGAAGACGTCATGCATGTCCTTGTCGGTGTAAGTCGGCAGCAGGTCACGGTGGCCCTTGAGCGGATCGTCTGCCTTGATGGTGACGCGGTGCGTCATCCAGGTGTGGGGTGTGCCGTCGGCAGTACGCAGGGTCACGGTGAACTCGTCCCGATGAACAAAGGTGCCGTTGAAGGTCTTGCCCTCTGCCGTCACAGATCCGGTCAACGGACCGGCCTTCGGCATCAGCATTGCGGTCTGCAGCTCGGCCGGATCGTGCTTCTTCGCTACTCCGGAAAGATCGCCCGTTGCGCTATGGCATGCAGCGCATTTCGCCCCAAAAAATTGTTTGCCCGCCGCAGCGTTGCCGCCCATCAGGCCGCTGGCATTCATGGTGGCCCCGCTCAGCGCAGAGCCGCGCGACGCAAGCAGTATCTTCGCGTGCAGGAATGCAGCAATGTCGCTCACCTGGGCGTCGGTGATCTTCGGGAAGGCGGGCATGCCCTTATCCATACGGCCCTCGTGAACCACTTTGCCGATCTCTTCGCCGGCGGTGTCATGCCGCACCACGACCGATGTCAGCAGGTTCGGGCCCACGCCGCCATTGGCGCCGGTACCGTGACAGGCCGCGCAGTTCTGCACAAATACCGCCTGCCCACGCACCACGTTCTCTTTTTGCAGAGCAGCAGGCGTCGCTCGCGCACTCTCCTGAGCCAGCATGGCAACAGGCAGGCATGTCGCGACCAACCCCACCCACAACAATTTGGGAGCCAAAAGAATCACGGCAACCTTTGTACCAGAGGTCGGACCACGCTTGCCTTGTTTGGTGCAGCTTTGTCGCAGCAAGAGGGAAACCGAGGTTCTCTCAATCGCTGCGACCTGCTGGTGACGCGGCAGCTAGCGCGAGGATTTCTTGCTGGCCAGCGGTGCCGGATAGGGACTCTTGTGCTTCTTGGCGGGTGGCGGCGGTGGCGGTGCGACCGGGATGCCGCTGCGATAATCCTGCACGGCCTTTCCCAGCGCAAACTTCAGCGCTTCAATGCCTTCGCCGGTTACGGAGGAAAGCGCGAAGAAGGGTAGCTTGCGACGCTTTGCGAATGCCTGCAGCTTCTTCAGCTTGTCCGGATTCACCGCGTCCATCTTTGCCGCGACGACCAGCACAGGCTTCTTGTCCAGCCCGTGGCCAAATTCCTTCAGTTCACCCGCGATGATTTTGAAATCTTCCACCGGATCTTCGCGACCGCTGCCGTCGGAGACGTCCACAAGGTGCGCGAGGACTGACGTGCGTTCAATGTGCCGCAGAAACTGGATACCGAGGCCAGCGCCCTGGCTTGCGCCTTCGATGAGTCCCGGCATGTCCGCGATCACGAAAGACTGCTCGTGCGGGAAGTCGCCAACTTTCACAACGCCAAGATTCGGTTCCAGCGTGGTGAACGCGTAGTTCGCAATCTTTGGCTTGGCCGCACTCAGGCGAGAGATCAGCGTGGATTTGCCCACATTCGGGTAGCCAAGCAGACCCACGTCGGCGAGCAGCTTCAGCTCCAGGCGCAGGTTGCGTGCCTCGCCGGGCCGGCCCAGCTCATGCTCACGCGGAGCCTGATGGGTTGGTGTGGCAAAGTGCTGGTTGCCGCGTCCGCCACGGCCGCCGCGTGCCACCACGATCTGCTCATCGGGGTACTGAAAGTCATGGACGATGTCGCCGGTGTCTTCGTCGTAGACGACGGTACCCAGCGGCACACTCAGAATAGTGTGCTCGCCACTGGCGCCGCTCATGTTGCTGCCTTCGCCGTGAATGCCGCGCTGCGCCTTATGCTCCGGGTTAAAGCGGAAGTGCACCAGCGTGTTGTGCTTTTCGGACGAACGCATCAGGATGTCGCCGCCGTGGCCGCCGTCACCGCCTGACGGTCCGCCCCTTGGGACAAACTTTTCGCGGCGGAACGCCATGCAGCCGTTGCCGCCGTCGCCTGCCTTGATCCGGATTCGTGCTTCGTCGATGAACATTTTGGCCCTTTCTCTAGTTTAGCGCCGCAAGGGGTGTCGCAGGGTCAAATTGAGGTTTTCAACTGCTTCATGGCTCGCAAAACTGCAACTTTCCTGCAAAGGGTGGTCGAGCCCTGAGATAATCCGGCCAATACCTACAAAAGGCTGGTAAGCCGTTCCGATTCCGTTCACGCGACGTTGACGGAAGGATGCCAAGCTGGAAGTGCACCGGCAGGCATCGCGCACCACCCTATACCCCGGATACAAAGCAAAGTTCGAAGTGCCGCAGAGCACGAGCAGTGAAACTTCAGGAGACCTACATGATGCAGAACAAAATGATGCGAAGCCTCGCCCTGGCAGCCGTCCTGGCCAGTGCTGCTTCGACAGTCGCTCTGGCGCAGAGCGCCGTAGACGGTGCAGTCGGCGGTACGGTTCACGACGCAACCGGCGCCATCGTGCCAAACGCGCAGATCACCGTCACCAACAATGGCACCAACGCCTCCCAGACGGTCAAGACCGACGACCAGGGCTATTTCCGCGCGCTGCACCTGCAGCCGGGCAGCTACACCATTGAAACCAGTGCACCCGGTTTTGGCGCCTACAAGTCCACGGCAGTTGTCGTTCAGGTCGGCTTGCTGACTAACGTCGACCCGAGCCTGTCCGCTGCCGGTACGACTACGGAAGTCACGGTCACCAGCGAAATCCCGGCGATTAACACTACCTCACCGGACTTCAACACGGTTATCGACAGTCAGATTCTCGGCAACCTGCCAGTGAACAACTACCGCTGGTCCAGCTATGCCGCGCTTACCCCCGGCGTGGTCGCGAACTCGGACGGCTTTGGCCTGTTGAGCTTCCGCGGCCAGAGCGTTCTGCAGAACAACATCACCATCGACGGTGCTGACGATAATCAGGCTTTCTTCTCGGAAGAGCGCGGACGTACGCGCGCCGGTTACTCCACCGCGCAGAGCTCCATCCAGGAATTCCAGGTCAACACCTCGAACTACACGGTGGAATATGGCCGCGCAGTCGGCGGTGTCGTGAACTCCATCACGAAGAGCGGCACCAACGCCTTCCACGGCGACCTGTACTTCCGTGACCGTGACGCGGAATGGGGCAGCAAGAGCCCGACCACACAGCTCACCACCATCACCGCAGCAGGCCCGACGACACAGGTCATCAAGCCCAAGGATTGGCGTAAGCAGTACGGCGGCGGCGTTGGCGGTCCCATCATCAAGGACAAGCTGTTCTTCTTCCTGGCCATCGATAAGTTCAAGCGCAACTTCCCGGGCACCGGAGTTGCGTCCAGTCCAGCAACGTTCTTCGCCACGCCCGACGCGGCACTGCCCGCCGGCAAGACCTGCGGCGTATCCACCGGCGCAGCAGCGCCATCCGCAGTGGACGCCAGCAATTGCACCCTGGCGTTTAACTACCTGGGGAGCTACAGCCAATACGCTGCGGCAGTTCCCCTGTACAACAGCGGCCTTACCGGTCTGAACAGCATGCTGGGCGCCGTGCCCCGTACGGGTGACCAGAACATCCTGTTCCCGAAGATCGACTGGCAGATCAACGGTCGCAACCACGTTGCGTTCGAGGTCAATCGCCTCAACTGGGCATCGCCTGCCGGCATCCAGACGCAGGCCACCAACACCTACGGCACGCGTTCGTTCGGAGACGACTTCGTCAAGCTGACCTTCGGCATCGCCAAACTCGACACCGTCATCACGAACAACCTCGTCAACCAGATCCGTTACCAGTACGGTCACGACTTCGAGTACGAGTTCGCCCAGACACCTGCCACACCATACGAGCAGAGCAACATCCTCACCTCGCGTGGCGGCACGTATACCAACCCGTTCGGACTGCCGCCCAACGTCTTCATCACCAACGGCTTTAACTTCGGCACGCAGACGTTCCTGCAGCGTCCCAGGTATCCCGATGAACGTCGCTGGCAGGTAGCGGAAACGGCGAACTGGACGCATGGTTCGCACAACGTGAAGTTCGGTATGGATTACATCCATACCTACGACCTGAGCCAGAACCTGCGCAGCCAGTACGGCAGCTACAGCTACACCACCGTCGGCGCATACCTGGGCGATCTGTTGAACGGCTCCAGCGCAAACCCCGCGCTGGTCGCTAAGGCGAAGAACTACTCGTCTTACCAGCAGGCTTTCGGTCCGCTGGCATTCGACTTCGTCACGCACGATATCGGCATCTTCGCGCAGGATGAGTGGAAGGCGACCCGCAACCTCAGCATCACCTATGGACTGCGTTACGAGTTGCAGCTCTTCCCGCCGACGTATCCCGGTCTGCCGGTTACAGGCGGCAACTTTGGCGCGAATGCCATTGCGGCAACCGGCGTGATGCCCTCGGATAAGAACAACATCGCACCGCGTGTCGGGTTTGCCTGGGATCCGTTCGGCAATGGCCGTACGTCGGTTCGTGGTGGTTACGGCATCTTCTTCGGCCGCACCAGCAACTCCACCATCTACAGCGCGCTCACCAGCACGGGCAACGCTGTGCAGAACGCCGCCGGCATTCCGCTGTCGCAGTTGACGTTCAACTACACCTCCACGCAGGCTGGCGCACCGTCCTTCCCGGCGGTCATCGGCAGCGTTGGAACGGCAGGCGCCGCACCAGCTTCGACGTACTTCAACCCTGGCTTCCAGAACCCTTACAGCCAGCAGTTTGATCTCTCGATCCAGCGCGATCTCGGCTGGCACACGACCCTGGGCGCCAGCTATATCGGCGCGCTTGGCCGCGAGATGCCGAACTTTGTCGACGCGAACCTCCCCACACCCTCCACGACCGTGACCTACACCGTTGCGGACTCAACGGGGAAGGGACCACTCGCAAACGGCAGCAAGGTCACGACGCGCTTCTACGCCAAAGGCGCTGCGGCGACCGTGGCTGCGGGCGTCAACGGACCCAACGCGTACGCCTCCAGCCAGCGACCCAACCCGGTCTTTGGTGCGGTGACAGCCATCGTCAGCAACGCCAGCTCCAGCTATAACGCAGTGATCGTGGAAGCAAAGCACCAGTTCACCAGCGGCCTGTCCTTCAACGTGAACTATACCTACGCTCACGCACTGGATAACGGTGTGAACGCCACCACGTTCACCAGCGCCAATGCCTACACGGACCCGTTGAACCCGGCTGCTGACTACGGCAACTCGGATAACAACGTGCCGCACCGTATCGTTGCCTACGCTGTCTACCAGACGCCCAAGTACTTCCATGGCCCCGTGGGTTATGCGTTGAACTCGTGGGAGATCTCGCCCAGCTTTGCCGGTCAGAGCGGTCTGCCGTACTCGCTGGCCTCCAGCGGCACGCCGACCACGGCGCTCGGTGACAACGGCGCAACCCTCAGCGCCATTGGCGGCGGCATCAACGGCTCTAACGGCGCCTTCCGCATCGCAAACATCGGCCGCAACACGTACAAGCTGCCCCGCACCATGGTGGCGGACCTGCGTGTCTCCAAGCGCTTCGATCTTCGCGACAACATGAACTTCGAGTTGCTGATCGAAAGCTTCAACATTGCCAACCACTACAACACCACGGCTGTCACGACCACTGGGTACACGCTGGCCACCAGCGCGACGGCCAACACGTTGACCTACGGCCCTTCCTTTGGAACACGCACGTCGGTCAACAGCAACCTGTCCTATAGCCCGCGCCAGGTACAGGTGGGAGCTCGCTTCCACTTCTAACGCGCTACGCTTGCAACACAGGAAGGGCGGTGGCTTCGGCTGCCGCCCTTTCTTTGCCGCCTCTCCCGTATTGGGCATGGTGTGTTGAACAGAGGCGGTTGGGTTCTTCGCCGGACGGACTGGCAAGCAACGTTCTGGTACGCTGCCTCCACACAAACGACTTCGCCCAGCCAGCGCCCATGCGCGGACGTACTGCTCGACTTCATTTCCCTGTTCCTAGACCCTCCTGTGGATTACTCCGTACAGGCCATCAGGAGAGCGCACTTGCGCCCGTTTCGCTATCACGCCGTAATGCTGCTGAGTCTGATAGCGCTTGGGGCACGCGCAGCGTGCCCGCAGGACGCCGTCACGGGTGCTTTGAGTGGCGTGGTGCATGACGCTTCGGGTGCCGTCATCGTTGGTGCCTCGCTCGCGCTGGCCGACAGCAGCGGCACCATGCGTTATGCCACCAGCGATCGCCTCGGGGAGTTCTTCCTCCCCGCCCTTCCGCCGGGGCATTACCGCATCCGGATCACGGCGAACGGCTTTGGCTTACTGCAGATCGACCGCGCTGACATTGCGGTTGGCCAGGCATTGCGGATCGATCCCGAATTGACCAACGGCATCGTAAGCGAAACCGTTGAGGTCTTCTACGGCAAGGATCTTCCAGGCTTTGATTCACCCGTGGATGCGAGCCTATCCCCCGCTGATCTGCAACTGCTGCCGCTCGATGGCCGGCGCTTTCAGCAGTTCGCTTCGCTGACACCGCTGGTCAGCAGCGAGGACGCAACTCCCGATGACGCAGACGTTAGCGGCATCGCCGCCGACGCCGACAATGCTCGCCTCAGCTTTCGTGGCATCGCACCATCGCAGAACCTCTACGTGCTGGACGGCGAAGACCTGACCCGGGCCTTCGATGGCGAGCCACGGGGCGGCCGCGTCTTACCCTTCACCGTGCCGCTGGACGCTGTGCAGGAGTTTCAGGTGCGCGCGTCCGTTACGGGTACGACGCTCGGTCGTGACGCGGGAGGCTCGGTCACGACGGTCACGCGCCGTGGCGAGGCGGACCCGCATGGCTCCATCTTCTTCCTGCTGCGAAACAGCGGCACAGGTGCGGCGAACCCCTTCGCAGTGGCAACGCGCTATAACGGCGGCCAGCCGACGACCACGGCGGTCAAGCCACGGGACCAGCGAGAACAGTTTGGAGGCTCCGTTGGTGGCCCACTCCTGCCACGGCATCTGTTCGGCTTCGTCGCGGCGGAGGGGCAGCGACGAAGCTTCCCAGCCATCGCATCGCCTAGCGATCCTGCCTTCTACAGCCTCAGCGCAGTCCAGACGGCGCTGCTGGCAAACCGCGGTGTCGGAGCTACCGCAACCGCCCGTGCCCTCACCTTCCTCGACAGCCTGACCGGCACGGTTCCTCGCCACGCCGACGAGTTCGCTTTGCTGCCCCGGCTCGATTGGCAACAGGGCTCAAGGAGCACCCTGACTGCGCACTTCTCACACGTCCGCTTTCGATCGCCTTCCGGACAACGATCGGAGCCGGTACTGGACCGTGGCCGAGCCAGCACCGGCGACGTTCTTATCCATACGGACTCTGGTCTCTTACGCGCCACATGGGCGCTTTCGACACGTTGGCTCATGGAGGCGCATGCCGCCTACAGCCGCGACGCCAGCTTTGCGCAGCTGCCGCCGCCTCTCGCAGCCGAACCGCGAACCGGCCCCGGTGATGCGGCTCCTCAAATCTCGATTGCGGACGCATTCACCTTCGGTAGTTCTGCCGCGTTGGGCGCGCGTCGCCTGCCGGACGAGCGTGCAACCGAGTTCGCCGCGCACAGCACCTTCAACGGCCGCGCCCAAACCATCACACTGGGCGCGAACATCAAGGACGTCGACGAACGCATCGGCGCGCGCGAGGCCAGTAGTGGAGCTTACGACTACACCAGCGGAGTTACCAACGGACGTGCGGGCGGTCTTGTGGACTTCATCACGGACTACACCTACTCGGCCACCAGCTACCCCAACGGCGGCTGCCCGTCGATCTACGCAGCCGTGCATCTCTTCTGCTTCCGCAGCTTCACGCAGACCTTCGGGGCGGTTGCGGAGACGCGTTTCCACACCGCGTCCCTGAGCGTCTTTGCAGGTGACGGCTGGCGCGTCACCCCGCATCTGCGCATCGATGCAGGCGTCCGCTACGAGTACCTGCGCCTGCCTCCCGCACAACATCCGAATGCCGCTTTGGACGCGGCATTTGGGGTTGCCGCCACAACATCCACCATGCCGTCCGACACCAATGATCTCGCGCCCCATCTCGGCATCGCCTACGCGGCCAGCACGCGCACGATGATGCGGGTGAGCTACGGGATTCACTTCGGTTCGCTGCCCGGCCGCACGCTGCAGCGGCTGCTTGAAGACACCGCGCAGGCCGGCAGCCAGGCCTCGTTGCGCCTGACGCCACGGACCATCATCGATCCAGCCTGCGCCAGCGCCGGCACCAACTTCGGCTATCCCGCCACCTTCACCTGCTCGCCCTTTGGGCCGCTGGCTTCGGCGGGCGCAGCCATGATGATCTCCCGCACCTTTCAGCTGCCCGCGATCCAGAGAGGCGAGTTATCGATCACACGTGAGCTGGCAGCACGCACAACGATCAGCGCTACCTATGTCGTGTCGTTCAGCCGGCAACTGCCGAATACCACCGACCTGAATATCGCCCCATCCACTGCAAAAATTGCCTTCCGCATCCTGCGTGCCGGCAGCGCAGAACCCGGTGCACGCAACGGCGATGTCTTCAATGTGCCTCGATATACGGCACGCGTCACAGATGCCTTCGGTCCTGTTACGGCGCTGCTTTCCAACGGCAACGGCAGCTATAACGCACTGGCGCTGCAGTTTGACCGCCGCGCATCTGCGGGAGTCACCCTGCGCGCTTCCTGGACCTATTCGAAAGCGCTCGACAACCTTCGTAGTACCTCTGCCGCGCCCGATGAAGACGCGCAGTTCGATCCCGTCCAACCGCTCTACGATCGCGCCGCCTCCAACTTCAATCACACGCATCGTGTCGTCAGCACGGCGGTGTGGCAGCCGCTGCTGCATGCGCAATCTGACATCGCGCGCGCCGTGATCAACGGCTGGTCGCTGGCGCCGGTCTTCGTCGCGCAAAGTGGCCGACCTTACAGCTACAACCTCAGCGGCGGCACGGAACTTGCCGGTGGCCGTGAGACGCTCAACGGCTCCGGCGGCGCGACCTACCTACCCAGCGTCGGCCGCAACACGCTTCGCCTGCCATGGTCTGCCACGGTGGATCTGCGACTGGCCCGGACCCTCGCCGCGTCCGATCGTACAAGCCTGCGCCTGTCTGCCGAAGCCTTCAACCTGCTGAATCACGTCAACCCCACGGCGGTCGAACAGCGAGCCTTCCTGGTGGGCGCCGCGGGTGCCGATGGCATTCTCCCGCTCATCTTTCAGGATGCCGGGACCATCGCCTCGGAAGGCCTGACCGGCAAACCTTTTGGAACCTTGACCAGTTCTGCCGCCAGCCCAACGCGCGAGCGCCGCCTCCAGTTCGGTCTGCGCTACGAATGGTGACGCGTCGGCTCTACATCCTCAAGGCTCTGCGCTCCGACTTTGGTGTAGGGGGCAGAAACGGGAATCCAACGTATCGTCGAGGCATGGGCCAACCGCCGCAGGGCAGCAAAGTGGATGCCGTGGACTCATCCCCGTTTGGCGCTCCCTCCATTGTGCGTTGCCCGGCCATACCCACGGCCGTTTTCGCATCCAATGTGTTCGAACGCACGCAGGGACAACCATGAGTCTGGCAGCATGGGTGGCAGCGCATGGGTATCTATCCGTCGCTGGGCTACTTCTTATTTCGGCCCTTGGATTACCGTTGCCGGCAGGCCTTGCACTGATCCTGGGCGGCGCCGCAGCCCACGGCGGCACGTTGAACCTCTTCGTCCTGTTGCCTTTGTGTGTGATCGCAGAGAACATCGGAGCGTCGGTGCTGTATACCGGCGGACGTATGACCGGCTGGTGGCTGCTGGGCCGTCTCTGCCGCCTGACCATCGATCCTGAGGTCTGCATCTTCCGTTCGGCCGACTTCTTCTATGAGCGCGGACCGCGTGTGCTGCTCGTCGCTCGCTTCATTCCCGGGCTCAACAGCATGGCGCCTCCACTCGCAGGCAGCCTCAACATGCGCCCACTCAAGTTCTGGACGCTGGATTTCTGCGGCGCCATGCTCCACGTAGGCACATGGGTTGCTGTCGGCTACTTCCTCAGCCATTACATCAAGCTCGTCACGCAGGCGCTCGCCGTTGTCGGCCATGTGGCGTTGGGTTTCGTGCTCGTCGCGCTCGCGGGCTACGCAGCCCTGTGGGCCTTCATCAAGATGCGCGACCGCCGCTACCGGAACGTGGAGCGTGTCTCCGCAGACGAGGTGGTGGAGCGGCTGGCGAACCCCGATCCATCGCGCCCCATCGTTATCGCTGACGTCCGGTCGCACGGCTACTACGACCCCGGCATGCAGCGTATCAAGAACAGCATCCGCGTCGAACCCAACCGCCTGGGCGCGGAGCTGGACGCATTGCGCGAAACGCTGGCGCCGGAGTGCGATATCTACGTCTATTGTTCCTGCGTGCGCGACGCCACCAGCATTCGCATTGCACACGCCATGGAGACGCGTGGTACCCGCGTCCGTGTCATCGAAGGCGGCCTGCGCGCATGGGTCAAGTCCGGATGTCCGACGGAGCCGGTTCCAGCAGGCGAACTGCGGCACCTGCCGCGCTTCGAGTAGCGCCAAACAGCGCTCTTGCCCGCGGTACCCGGCATGTGTGAGACTTCACCCGGCCTCGGAACGTCAGGACGACACCCTTGCTCCCGCAAATCACAGGCCGCATGCGCTGGTTTCTAGCGCTCGCCGTGCTCGCACTTTGGTGCGACGCAGATGTCATGCGCGCGCAGGAGACACCCATCTCGCAGCATGACGCAGACGCTCCACTGATCCGCGTCTATGCCAACCTGCTGCAGATCCCCGTCCTCATCCTCGATCCGCTCCTGGAGCCGGTGAAGCCAATCGATCCAGCCCGGTTCACCGTTCAATTTGACGACCTCAAACCCTTTCGCCCGCGGCTGGTGCGGCTGGAGGGCGAAGACCCCATCACGCTCGCAATCCTCATCGATCGAAGTCACCGCAACAGCCTGCTGCCCAGCCTGGCCGACGCGCTGACGACGCTCACACCTGGTCCGTTGGGCGCGCGAGATCGCGTCGTCTTCTATGTCACGGACGGCTGTCACCTGCGACGACATGGTGATCTGCTCCCCGTGCAACGTTCCCTCTTTCGCGCCTACGCGGAATCGGTTGTTGCTGCAGAGACGCACAATGGTCCCATGGACTCCTGCAACCCTCGCTGGGGCCTTTGGAAGTCGGCTGCGGTCGTCGCAAATTCCTTATCCAATCAGCCCGGACGCCGCATCGTGCTGGCTTTAACGGACGGCATCGACGCGGACCGCGAGTTCACCGCGGACAAGGCACGCAACGTTGCGACGAACGGTGGCGTCGCGATCTTCTCCGTAGCGGAACGCGGCAAGGTGCCGCCCGGCGCCGTCCTGTCCCCACCCTTTGCGATGACCAGCGGTGGTACCGGGCGGCGGGGGCTCGGCAGCCTCGCAACGCCCATTCCTGCTGTCCGAGCCCCCAGCGATCTGACCATGTTGAGCGAGATGAGCGGCGGCATGGTGCTCGAGACAGATCCCCGCGCACTTCCGGCCACGCTCGGCCACTTCGTCACACTGGTCCGCGGTCGCTACATTGTCGAGTTCAACCGCCCCATCAATCTGCCCGCAGGGCAACACATCCTTACCATCGGCGTCGGTCAGCCCCGTTACTTCATCCGCGCCGCCGGCACATCCATGCCGCTTGCCGATCCAACACAGCTTGACCCCAGCGTGCAGCATGGTCCGCTGGTTGCACGGCCGCCCGACCCGGACCAGCTTGCACCCGAGTTCACGCCTGCCGTGGACGTGGCACGGTAAGCACGATTCCTAACGCCGGCGCGAGTTCCCTTCTGCCACGCCCGTAAAATAAGGATGTGAGCGATACGCAGAGACAGATCGCGCAGGACTTCGACGTTCTCGTCGTCGGAGCAGGCCATGCCGGCTGCGAGGCCGCTGCGGCCTCCGCGCGCATGGGTCTGCGTACGGCCCTGCTCACGCTCAACATCGATCTGGTCGCACAGATGAGCTGCAACCCAGCCATCGGCGGCGTCGCCAAGGGCCATCTCGTTCGGGAGGTCGACGCGCTGGGCGGTGTCATGGGTCTGGTCGCGGACAAGAGCGGCATCCAGTTCCGTCTGCTCAACACCTCGCGCGGCCCCGCCGTCTGGTCACCCCGCGCCCAGTGCGACAAAGCGCTCTACCGCGTTCACATGCGCGAACTTCTCGACACCATTCCGAACCTCACGCTCGTTCAGGCAGAGGTTGTGGATGTCCTGTTGGAATCGCGGGACGAACCCCCAAGTCCTTCGGCTGACACAGATCCGGGGACCCCATACATAAGCGAAGCGGATGTGTGGGATCGCAGCGCCGCCAGGTCTGATTCGAATACTTCAGCAGCCCCGCGCCGCTGCGTCGGGCTGAAACTCCGCAATGGCCGCGAACTCCACGCACGCGCCGTTGTCGTCACCACCGGCACCTTCCTCAACGGCCTGATCCATTGCGGCGAACAGAAGACCAGCGCCGGCCGAACACCGCACGAACCTGCCTCCGTTCATCTGGGTGAGAACCTCAAGAAGCTGGGCCTGCGCCAGTGCCGCCTTAAGACGGGTACGCCGCCGCGCCTCGACGGAAGCACCATCGACTGGACAGAGTTCAAGGTGCAGCCCGGCGACGACGATCCGACACCCTTCTCGTTCCGCTCGCAGAACGTGCCGTATCTCCGCCAGATTCCGTGCCACATCGCGAACACCACGCCGCGCACGCTCGAGTTGATCCGCGACAACGTGCATCGGTCGCCGATGTACAGCGGCCAGATCGAAGCCATCGGCCCGCGTTACTGCCCGTCCATCGAGGACAAGATCGTCCGCTTCCCGGACAAGCTGCAGCACCAGCTCTTCCTCGAACCCGAAGGCCTCGACACGGACGAGATCTACGTCAACGGCATGAGCACCTCGCTGCCCGCGGAAGTGCAGCTCGACATGGTGCACTCGATCCCCGGTCTGGAGAATGCCACCATGCTGCGGCCCGGCTACGCCATCGAGTACGACGCCATCGACCCGACGGAGCTCGATCGTTCGCTGAAGGTCAAAAGCATCGACGGCCTCTATCTCGCAGGCCAGATCAATGGCACCAGCGGCTACGAAGAGGCGGCGTGCCAGGGCCTGATGGCCGGCATTAATGCGGCACTGAACGTGAAGGGCGAGGAGCCGTTCACGCTCGACCGCAGCGAGGGTTACACCGGCATCCTCATCGATGACCTCATCAGCAAGGGCACCAACGAGCCCTACCGCATGTTCACCAGCCGTGCGGAGTTCCGCCTGCACCTCCGCATCGACAACGCCGACCGCCGCCTGACACCCTATGGTCGCCGTCTGGGCCTCATCGACGACGAAGCATGGGCCGGCTACGAAGCGCGGCAGGCTCGCATGGCCAGGCTGACAGCGCTCCTTGACGCAACCAGAGTCGACATTTCAACAGTTGCACAACTGTCGAAATGTCTCGCGTCTGAGATGTGGGACCTGAGCAATCTCAAGGGGCAAACCTTCGCCCATCTCCTCAAGCGTCCCGAAGTCCAGATCGAAAGCCTTGTCCCAGCGCTTCGCGAGCATCTCGCAAAGGCCGGCCTCGAAGGTTACGCAGTCGAACCCATGACCTCACGCGTTCGCAACGAACTCCGCGCCGTAGAAACCGAGCTCAAGTATGCCGGCTACCTCGACCAGCAACTCCGCGCCATAGCAAAACTCAAGCGCTCAGAGTCCCGCCGGATCCCCGCATCCTTTCAGTACAAGGGCGTCAGCGGCCTCTCCCGCGAAATCCAGGAAAAGCTCGACCGCGTCCGCCCCCAGACCATCGGCCAGGCCAGCGGCATCCCAGGCGTAACACCGGCCGCACTGACCCTGATCAACATGCTTATCGAGGTGCAGGCCCGCTCCCCAAACCCATCCGCAGCCTCCCCCGCATAGGCAATACCGAATCCGGCGCCCCATCCTATGCGAAGCAAAAGGTGGGTTCCACTGCGACCACAAACATCAAGCGCAGCCTCCAGACCGGGTGCCCATGTCTCGCTTCTGAGACACGGGAATTTGCGCGAAGCGCGAACCGCTGTGCTTCACTTATTTCCCCACAAACCAATCGCCAAACCACTCCCGGCGGTTCTAGACTGGCTCGTCTTTGAATCGTCTCAAACGGAAGGCCTCAACTCCATGCGCAAGACGCTCCTCGCTCTGCCAATCATCTTCGCCGCCCTCGCGGTCATCTCCCCTACGAGCATGACGGCACAGGCCGTCTCCCCCGCCCTCGAATCCGAAGCGGCCCGTCCACCCGCTGCCGGACCCGGCGGCAAAATGCTGCCCGGCATGCCCAAGTTCCATGACCCGCTGCCCTACGACATCGACGACCACGCTGGCTACACGCAACTCTTTGATGGCAAGACCATGAAGGGCTGGGATGGCGACCCGGCGATCTGGCGCATTGAAGACGGCGTCATGATCGGCGAGACGAAGGAAGAGGACCGCAAAGGCAACAGCTACATCGTCTACACCGCTGACAAGGCGAAGGACTTCGACCTGAAGCTGCAAATGAAGATCGAAAAAGGTGGCGGTGGCGGCATCCAGTATCGCTCGCACACCGGCGAAGCATGGACGCGCCCGCAGCCCGCTGGCGCCGGTCCCACGGGCACGCCGACCAAGTGGCTGTTGACAGGTCCGCAAGCGGATTTCTGGTTTCCTGTGCGTCAGTCCGCTTCGGACTACACGGGCCAGTGGTACTCCGAGAACACCATGCAGGGCATCCTTGCGTATCGTGGCCAGGTCACGCAGGCACTGCCCGGTAAGGGCAACCGGCTGGTTGCCAATATCGGCAGCAAGGCGGCACTCGGCGGCTACGTCAAAACGAACGAATGGAACGATTACGAGATCATCGCGCGCGGCGGCGTCATGATGCACATCATGAACGGCCAGCTCATGGCTACCTTCATCGATGACGACCCGAACGACGCCAACAACCAGATGGGATTGATCGGCTTCGAGATCGAATCACAGCCCACAAAGATCAGTGTGAAAGACATCTGGTGGCGCAAGTTCGATAAGTAGGTTTTATGGGACGGCAACCGCACCGGCCCTCGACTGCAGGGAAGCTGCGTCCTGCCGGGGCGGTTTGCCGAAGGTACGCGTGTACTCGCGGCTGAACTGCGACGGCGAGGCATAGCCAACGTGAAAGCCCGCAGTCGCAGCATCTTCTCCCTGAGTCACCAGCAGCCGGCGTGCCTCCTGCAGGCGCACCTGCTTCTGGTACTGCAGCGGACTCATTGCCGTGATGGCACGAAAGTGGCGATGCAGCGACGCCGGACTCATGTTGGCAACCTGCGCCAGCGCCTGAGCAGAGAACGGCTCGGCGTAGTGTTCGCGGATCCATTGCACCGCGCGCGCCACCTGGACGGTGCGGCTCCCCTGCGTGGCAATCTGCCGTAGCATCTGGGCCTGGTCGCCCTGCAGCAATCGATATAGGATCTCGCGTGAGATCAGCGGCGCCACCGTCGCAATCGCCCCCGGCTCCTCCAGCAGACGCGTCAGCCGCACAAAGCAATCCAGCAACGCATCATCCACCTTGCCGATGGCCAGCCCGCAGCGTGGCTCCGTCTCTGTCGGTGCGGGCGGCAATGTCATCAACAGTTCGGACAGCAGGCGCGTGTCGATCGCAAGACTCAGAGCCAGGTACGGGTGCCCCGGTGCCGCATTGCAGACCCGCCCGGTCACGGGTAAATCGATGGAACTGATCAGATAGCTCTCCGGTGTGTACCGGAAGACGTTATCGCCCAGCAGCACTTTCTTTTCGCCCTGCGCCATGATGCAAACCATGGGCGTGTAGATGAGTTTCGCGCTCAGCGGCGCGTCGCTGTCTGCGTGGTACAGCGACAGGCCGGGCACCGCTGTTACCGTGGTGGGCGCGGTTGCGTGGTTCACGATGCGGCGCTGCAACTCTTGCAGGGAAGTCATAACCATCAGACGTCGCTAACATCGCCCAGGGTTCTCGTCGGCTGCAGTGCCTGAGCGGATCAGGCAAGCATTCGCATGCTTCGTTCTACCGCTTGCCTCTGGAAGTCCCATAGCCTCAGCAGGGTAAGCAAGAAGGAGCTACGGAATGAGCAAGGTTTGGATGATCACAGGCGCAAGCCGCGGACTGGGTCTTGAGATCGCAAAGGCAGCACTGGCAGCAGGCGACCAGGTGATCGCAGGCGCACGCGATGCCGCAAAGATCGCGTCGGCACTGGGTACGCAGGAACACCTGCTGGGCGTCGCGCTCGACGTGACCGCGCCTGCACAAGCAACAGCAGCAGTGGCGGCCGGCATCGAGCGCTTCGGCCGCATCGACCTGCTCGTCAACAACGCAGGTTACGGACACTTCGGCCCGTTTGAGCAGGCATCGGCTGACGACGTCGAAGCGCAGTATCGCGTGAACGTCTTCGGCGCCATGCACGTCACGCGCGCCGTCCTGCCCGGCATGCGCGAACAGAAGAGCGGACGCATCTTCAACATCTCGTCCATCGCCGGTCTCAAGGGCGGTCCCATGGCATCGCTCTACTGCTCCAGCAAGTTCGCGCTCGAGGGCTGGTCGGAATCACTCGCGGGTGAACTGCAGCCGCTGGGCATTCAGGTGAC
This sequence comes from Terriglobus roseus, assembly GCF_900105625.1. Lineage (NCBI taxonomy): Bacteria > Pseudomonadati > Acidobacteriota > Terriglobia > Terriglobales > Acidobacteriaceae > Terriglobus > Terriglobus roseus. Next base: position 2,527,248 of record NZ_FNSD01000001.1, on the reverse strand, counting down.
GGCAGTGGAGCCAGGCTTCTTTCGGACGGAGTTTCTGGAACCGGGCTCCGTGCGATACACCGCGGATGAACTCCCGGAGTACGGGCCGGGACTGGAACAGATGCAGGCGTGGCTCAACGGCAAAAGCCTCCAGCAGGAGGGTGATCCGGCGAAGCTCGCGAAGGTGCTGGTCGATCTTGCAGGTCGTGCCGAACAGCCACTGCATCTACTGATGGGCAGCGACGCCATCGCGTGGATGGAAGACCGTCTGCAGCGCGACGCGAAGAACGTGGAGGAGTGGCGCAGCGTCTCCGTGTCCACAGACTTCCCACAGTAGCCGCGGAACTGAGCCGCGCGGGTAGGCACTGCGCTACCCGCGCGGTCATACAGTTCTCAGGCGGGTAATTCCTCTGCATCCAGCGAAGGTGTCGGCGAAGGTCTACCGCCGCCATCGCCGCCAAGATTCGGTAGCAGCACGGTCAGCAAACCAAGCGCCGGCAGGAACGCGCAGACCTTGTACACAAACACAATACTTGTGTGATCCGCCAGCGTGCCCAGCAGCGCCGCGCCCAACCCTCCAAGACCGAAGGCCAGACCAAAGAAGAGTCCGGAAACCATGCCCACACGCCCGGGCATCAGCTCCTGCGCGTAGACCAGGATGGCCGAGAAGGCCGACGCAAGCACCAGCCCGATCAACACACTGAGCACCACCGTTATCGGCAGCGACACATACGGCAGCAGTAGCGTCAGCGGCAATACGCCGGCAATCGAGATCCAGATCACCTTCTTGCGACCAATGCGATCTCCCACCGGCCCGCCAATGACTGTACCGGCGGCCACTGCTGCCAGAAACAGGAACAGGTCCAGCTGCGCGTCCTTCTGCGAAAGACGGAAGTGCTGCATCAGGTAAAAGACGTAGTAGCTGGTGATGCTTGCCAGATAAAAGTACTTCGACATGGTGAGCGCAATCAGCACGGCGAGCGCGCGGCCCACCTGTCTGCGCGTCAGGGTCTGCACCTTCGCAGCGATCTGCTTCTTGTGTATGGTGCGTCCATGCAACTGGTACCAGCGGCCAAGTCCCGACAGCAACACAATGCCCAACAGCGACGCCAGTGAGAACCACGCCAGGCTCTGCTGGCCACGCGGCAGCACCACGAACGCGATCAGTAGCGGCCCCAGCGACGAACCGAAGTTTCCGCCCACCTGGAAGATTGACTGCGCCATGCCGTGCGCGCCACCGGATGCGAGCCGCGCCAGCCGCGATGACTCCGGATGAAAGATCGAAGACCCAATGCCAAGCAGCGCTCCACCCAGTAGCAGCATGGCGTAGCTGGGAGCGAATGCAAGTGTCAGCAGCCCGGCTAGAGAGATAGTCATGCCAAAGGGCAGCGAGTACGGCAGCGGTTTGCGATCCGTATACAGACCCACCACCGGCTGTAACAGCGACGCGGTGATCTGGAAGACCAGCGTCAGCGCGCCAATCTGGCCGAATGACAGATGGAAGTTGCCTTTGAAAATCGGGTAAGCCGCAATGAACAGCGACTGCACCATGTCATTCAGCATGTGGCAGAGGCTGGCCGCGCCCAGCACTCCGTATGCTGTTGAATTCTCTTGCCTGCCCGTCATGCCACCGCCTTTTCGCACCTTCAGCATAACTTTTGACATGCAGGGTATGCATCAGGCCCCATTGGGGCGCAGCTTGTTACACGACCGATCTTCGAAACTGCCGAAGCATCGAACGCAAAATAAAGGGCTCTCCACGAAGGAGAGCCCTGAAACAAAGCGAAGAGCCTGGTACACCTGCGTCTTACTTGCTTGCCCTCTTCCCTGCCTTGCCTGTCTTCGCAGGAGTCTCTGCCTTCACGGTCAGCTTCACTGTACCGGCGGTCTCGCGCGCATGCAGCACGGCCATCAGATCGGCGAGAGGCAGCGGCGTGAATTCTCCGGATAGGAAGTCTCGAATTTCCAGGGCTGTCTTATGCTTCCCCAGCAGAATCGCGAACTCCGCGTTCATCTCCTGCGGCAGTTGAGGACCGGTAGGCGCAGCGCCGCGTTGTCCGCCACCACCACCCCCACCGGGTCCACCCAGGCCGCCGGGGCGGGCGACCCCTTCGACCATAAGATTGGCTGCTTCCTTCTCCTGCGCCGTCATGACCGGTTCTGCAGCGGGCACGCCGCGCTGCAAAGCCTGCAGTTGGTACGCTGCCTTCACCTCGCTCAATAGTTCTGTGGCGCGCTGGTCGATAAGTGGCAGGAAGGCCGACGTCTTCTGCTTGCCGCTATCGGCGTTCGTCCATAGCACGCTCGCAGAGGTGACGACGCCCTTCTCGACCTCGGCCTGGTGAAGAACGGCGATGCGCGCTTCCTTATAGCCATCGGTCAGCGAGGCCGCGTCCGTGGCATCCGCCATGTAGCCCAGGCCCTTCGTATGGGACTCGCCCATGCGCGCCAGGCCGCGGCCGATGTTCTCACTCAGAATGCGAGCCGCCATCTCATCCGTGCCGGATGCGAGAGCCATGAGGGACGCAGTTCCAACCGCAGCCGCACGCTTGTACTGCGTAGGATCCTGCTTGTCCGGGGTGTCCTGCGACGAGTGATACCACATGTCCGGCCACGTGATGAACATGACAGCAGGAATGCCATGCTGCATGTACGTCACGTGATCGCTGGAGCCGTAGTGCTTATCGACCTTGATGTAGAACGCATCGGTGCTGCCGTTGGGCGACTCCACCGGCTGCGATGCGCCATAGCCCGTGGCGCGATAGCGAACACGCTCCCGCGAAACTTCTGCGATGTACTCCATCGGGCTCTGCGCAATGTCATTGATATACGACGGAAAGGTGTCGGGCGTGCGCTGCAGGATCCAGAAGCTGCGGCTCTGGCTCAGGCGCAACGCCTCCATATCAAAGTTCAGATCGCCAATGATGACCTTCTGCTTGTCCGGGTGTGCATTGAACCAGGCGTTGGTACCGCTGATCTCCTGCACCCATTGGAAGTTGATCGTGCGCTTTGGCCGCGGCAGCTTACCCTCAGCGATCAGCTTCAGGTAAGCACGGCCGATCTCAAGCGTCAGCGCACATCCCGAGCTGTCATCATTCGCGCCCTGCTTGATGTAGGACTCAAACAGGTGTCCGCCAATCGCCACTTCCTGCGTGGTGCTGCCATCGCCGGGGATTTCCGCGTGAACAATCTCCTGCTTGTTGGGTACCTGCTCGCTCTTGGTGATGGAGCGCATCGTGACCTTCTGGCCACGGTTCAGCATCGTCTCCAACTCACGCGCGACCTTTGGCGAGACGGCCCACGCTGCTGTATTCGGCTGCGCAACCACGGTTGTCCAGACAACGGCGTTCGGGTAGTCCACTGCACGGTCGCCCGCGCCAATCGCGCTGATGCCCACCACGCCAATGGCGCCGGCAGCGGCCGCGCGGCCATAGATCGCGGCAAGACCACTGGGCGCCAGCGACAGAACGAACTTGCCCTTCACGTCCTTACCTGCGAAGTCCGCAGCCGCGCCCTGGCCTACGCTGACCAGGTCACCGCTGATATCGCCGTTGGCATTGGTCGATGCAAGCGATTCGGGGATGTCATGAATGTCATAGATCTTCGAGTTCTTCGGCGACGACGTCCACAGTTCGCCGACGGTGGGCTGCCACGTCTGGCCGGTCGGATAGTCTTCGATGGCAACGTTGCTGAAACCATACTCCTTGGCCATGCGCGCCATCGCCTCCGCCTCGCGGAAATGCGACTGGTACTCCGACGTCGGCCGAACAAACTGGTAGGGCACCAGCTCCTGCACATGATGCATCGCTCGCTCGCCGGACACTTCATTGATGATGGCCGTCATCTGCTGCTGCGATAACAGCGTTCGATCTTCTTTTTCCTGTCCCATCAGGACGCTACAAGCCGAGGCCAGCACCAAGGTGCCCGCTAGAACGATCCAATTCGCTTTCATGTGTCTCCCTGTTTCAGAAAGGCTACACCAGCGAATCTCGATAGCAGGGGGTGAATTCGTACACTGCACCGATACGGGACTCATCCGGAACCCTGCCATCGGTGAACACGAAAGAAGTGCTTCGCGTTGAACTCTTTGACGGTCCCCTCATCGGGTGATTCCCCAGCTTCGTGTGCAATCGCTAGTATGGCCTCATACCCATAAGCACGCAGGCAGAGCAACCAATGCAAACTTTCTCAGCGTTCCAAATAGCAGTGGCTATCAGCGCCCTGGCACTGGGATCTACGTTGGCAGCAGCACAGCTTGTCCTTCCGGCACAGACACCGATAGAAGTCCGCCTGACCGAGCGGGTCTCCACACATCTCTCGAAGAAGGGTTCCGTGGTGCACGCTGTCATCGCTGCGCCCGTCTTTGCAGGGGATGGCATCGTGGTGCCCATGGGCAGCAAGGTAGAGGGCAGGGTGGTTCACGTCAACAGCGTGGGCCTCGGCTTCACCCATGAGACCTCTTCCATCGGCCTCGACATGGAGCGCATCATTCTGCCCGACGGCACCATCATCCCGCTCGCAGCGCGTGTCGCACAGATTGAGAACTCGCGTGAGGTGATCAACAAACAGGGACGCATCGCCGGTGTTCGCTCCACTTCCACGTTGAGCCATAAGACCTCGGGCGCGGTGGGCACACTCGCCTTCAGCAACCCCATCGCTTTGATCTTCACGACGGCGTCCTCTGCTTCCCTGCTTCGCTTCTCGGATCCGGAGATCTCCCTCCCCGCAAACACGGAGCTGATCCTGCTGACCACTCAGCCCCTTTCCATCGCTCATGGCACGGAGTCTGCCGCACCTCCACTCGCCCAGGACGCGGCGTCAGAGCGAGCACTGACCGGCCTCGTCCGCAGGCAGCCCTATCGCACCGTGACCGATCCAAAGCACATACCGTCCGACCTGACGAACCTGATGTTCATCGGCGAGCAGTCTGCAATCCTGCGCGCCTTCGAAGCGGCTGGATGGTTAGAGGTCGACGCCCTTGACGCAATGTCCGCCTATCGTACGGTCCGAGCCATCTCTGAGGTGCAGGCCTACCGAACTGCACCCATGTCAACACTGCTCCTCGAAGGTCAAAAGCCGGCCCTCAGCCTGGCAAAGACACTCGACACCTTCTCAAAACGCCATCATCTGCGCGTCTTTGCGACGCAGGATCAGTGGCAGGGGCAGAGAGTATGGCTGTCGTCTTCCACCCAGGACATCGGCATCGGCTTCTCCGCATCGCAGAAGAACTTCATTCACCAGATCGACCACAACATCGACCACGAACGCGCCAAGGTCGTGAACGATCTCATGTTGACCGGTTGTGTCACAGGCTTGAACCTGGTCGCCCGATCCTGGCTACCGAAGGACATTAAGAACGGCACCGGCGAAGAGATTGTTACAGACGACCGCATGGCCGTGGTGCGTCTGAACGATTGCGAGGCACCGCTCAACGTTCCGGCTGTCAATCAGACGGCCGCTATGCCGATCCACCAGAACAAGTTCGTCCAGGCCACACGGCAGACAACGTTGACCCTGCGCAATACCATCCTGCGTGACAACCTGGCAGTTACCGCGTACGGCGGCATCCGGATGGGACTCGGACTCAAGCATCCGAAGCCGCCTGAGCAGCCGCTGGAGGTCTCGTCAGAGATCAATGCGCATCGCTATGCCATCGGGAAGGCAGAGGCTACCGCAGAGGACAAGCCGGAGCTGCTTAAGCGCGATATTGTCGAGACAGCCAAAGTCGGCACCACCGCAGACATCAACCTGAACCCGCCCAAACGGCTTCCGCCTTACTCCGTCGAGATCGGCGTACACGGTGGCTTCGCTGGCTATGCCGGCGGGAACGGTGGCGCAGTAGGATACCTGGCCCTCCCAGACGACCCGACCAATAATCCGCCCTACCTGTTGGTTCTCGGCAACGAGCATCACAGCGGTTTCAACCTCGGTGGTTCCGTCACGCTCGACTCGCATGAGCACCTTTCGCACGAGTTCTCGTTCGACTACAACCACACAGGTTTCATGCTGGCATTCGCAGATCTGAACCTGGTGCCCGGTCCGGACACCGATCCAACAACGCAATCAGACTTTACCTTCGAAGAGGCCACGCTCTCCACGACAGAGGTCGCTTACAACCTGCAATATCTGCCTCTGCGTCGCGAGTCGCGCTGGCGCCCCTATGTTTCGGCAGGCCCATCACTGCGACTCATGCACCTCACCGAAGCACCCATCACCCGCGCCTCACCGTGGTTCAAGCTGGGCCTCAGCACCGTCGGCGCCATCACCGCAGCCTATCGATTCGCTTCCATCCCGCCGCTTGAAGGTGGCGGTATCTTTCAGGTGGGTCTGCAGTACGGTGGCGGAGTGAAATATCGCGCATCGCGCCGCATTCTTTTGCGGGCCGATTACAAAGAAACTCTCACCGCGCAACCGGACTTCTGGTCAAAGTCGAAAGACGATATCTTCAGCCCAGGCGATCTACCCGGCTACAGCCTGACCGTGGTCGGACCCGTCATGGACGGAGTCATGCGCCAGCAACGCGCCACCATGGGTGTGTCCTTCGTCTTCTAGCGAAGTGCGGCGAATCCTGCGCTCTGCACGGAAGGCGGACGATCATCGTTCACGACAGGTCGCACGATCGGGGGGATCGAGCTTCGATATCGGTCTCGCAGCAGTTACACCAGCCGCGCTCCGCAATCCACGTGGATCGTCTCACCCGTGATCGCGCCGTTTTGCATCAGCAGCAATACCGCCTGCGCGACTTCGTCTGCAGTCACGAGGCGGGCCACAGGATTCTTCCTGGCCACGTCGCTCAGCGCCAGCGCACCGCTCCCTGGAAAGATGCTGTCCCACATCGGCGTATCGGTGTACCCGGGCGCTACGGCATTGAAGCGCAGGGGCGCAAGCTCCAACGCAAGCACGCGCGCCAACTGCTCCGTTGCCATCGTTCCTATCCCGGAAACCCAGGCGCCAGGTACCGGGCGGTCGGAAGACAGGCCGCCGGTAAAGGTAAACGAACCGCCCGGACGCATGTGACGATGTGCGGCGCGAACCACGTCGATCGCGCCCCAGAGACGCTCGTCGAATTTGTGACGAAACTCGCTCAATGGGTTATCCAGCGGCCCGCCAAGCTTGGTGCTGCCCGCCGCGATGTAGACATGGTCAACCGCTGAAAGCTCAGAGAAGACTTCTTCCATCGCGGCGGCGTCATTGATATCCGCGACGCGAGTCTCCAAGCCGCTTACGGTTTTCCGAGCGTCCTCAAGCTTTTCCTTCGTTCTGGAAACAGCCATGACACGAGCGCCAAGGGCACGTGCCAATTTCGCAACAGCGAGTCCGATGCCTTCCGAGCCACCGATAATCACAACCTGCTGACCAGTCATCATGAGTAAGAGCCTTCCATCTTGTCTGCAACTTGGGAAGGGAGGCATGCCCGCACTTGCTGCAGCGCCTATCCACATTCCACTCGTTCAAGGGCAGTATGTCCTGACGACTGGAATGAAATCCACGGAGTAATAACTCCGCTCTCAGCGCTCCGGCAGAGCATTCGCGTGTTGCACGCCCCAGGCCAGCAAGCCATTCATGGCAGCGATAAGGTTGAACCCAAGTTCCGTCAGACGCCAGAACCCATCTGTTTTTTGGACAACACCGTCCTCCTCTAACTCACGCAAAACCTGCGTAAGAACGCGCTCGGTGACGCCTGTGGCATGACGAAGAAGGTCGGAATATCGCTTGCTTCCCGAGAACAGATTCAGAACGACAACCGCCTTCCATCTCCCAGACAAGACGGCGAGAGTGCGCTCAATCGGGCACGATGAAAACCTCTTACGATCGACGGGCATCAGTTCTGCTCCTGGAGACGAAGAGCAGTCGGCGCTCCCGCTCAGACCAGTAGAAGATGCGCCCCACAACGGGCGCGTCGCAGAAGTCGGAAACTTCGCGGCGAACGCCTCCCCGGCTGATAACCGCCAAGGGCCCTCCCGATCAATTAACCGAGGGACGCTCAAGACGGTCAATCACAAGAACCTGCATGGGTGCCCTGGTGCGTTCCAGCTTCAATCCAAGCTGCTCCTGCAGCGCTGTGAAGATGGAAGGCGCAGCATTCTCTTCCAAAGCATGATTGGTTGGTGCCGCCTCCTCATCCGGTGTCCATCGCAGCGTGAAGTTATAAAAGCCGGTAAGCCCGGTCCTGTCGACAACGGCACGCTTGAGTTCGATGGTCAGTTGATTGACCAACGGCAACATCGGTTGGCCCATGCTCCGGATCTGGCCACGCCTTACTTCCCTGCCCCCGCCATCCTTCATGCCATTGGGACCAATGGCGGGCTCGATCTCCGTCATCCGGCTGCCGCCCTTTGCGACCACCAGGGCGTACACCGGCAATTCCTTCGTCTCGTAGTGGAACTTCATCGCAAAGCGGTCGGCCAAGATCTTCTGTAACATCGGCGCGTGCCGAATGGGGTCAGTCACCTTGCGATAGGTCTCAAGCTCCGCGTCACCGACCTTCGCCGTCACATCGAAGCGCTCCTGCTTCGCCCAGTCCGGCAAACCCACAATCTGATCGCTCAGGAAGATACCGAAGGCCCACTGAACGATATTTTCGGGCGGCATATTTGTGATCTCGAGACCACCGCTCATCAGCGGCGCACCGATCCTCATGCCGGTGGCGCCGGGCTGGCTCGGCTTCACGGACACCACTTCAAACTCCAACGGCTTTCCGTCCGATGCCATCAGTCGCGGCGTCGTGTACTGTGCCTGCGAGCTGCGCGGCCACGCGATCATCATCGATCCCAACAAGAGCAATACCCGTGTTTGCCGTATCGCTGTCGCACCGGACCACCAGCGGGCAGGTGCTGGCCCGCAGTCCTTCATCATGCGAGTTTCCGGAGCCAGCAAGGCCATGCGTCCTATGTTCCGCGCAACCTGGGTTAGTTTCCAACGTGCTACAAGTTTCGCCACGCGGTGGCTCGGACGCTTTCGGCGGGGCCCGCGCGGGAGTATTACAACCGCGCCCAAAAGACTAAGAAACAACAGGACGCTGAAGCGAGCGTGAGTGCCCGGATAAAAGAAATCTGCGCGGGACAGAAGCCGAAGATCGTGTCGCACGGCGTCCAGCCTTGCAAGCATCGTCAGTAAGAGAAGACCGACGCCAACGTTCAAGGAAAGCAATGCCGTGACCGGATGATTTGTAATGGATTGACGACGCAGTATCGCGTAAAGGAAGATGCCCACCCATACAAAGAGAATGGCAGGCACCAGCCCGGTAATGATCTGCAACACTGCTGAGCCTGGCCACTGCACCGTTCCGCCGCGAGACCGCGCGAGCAGACCAGCAACAGAGGGCAGGTAGAGCTTCTGCCACAGGGGATGCAGGAAGACAAAACCGAAACTGTAACCGAGCGGAAGCAGCAAAGCCCGAAGACCCTGCTGAGTCGCAGACGCGCTTTTCATAAGAGCCTGCGTGACGCACCACCATTGGCTGTGTCCCGCGTGGAACAACTCCAGCAGATCGCCCGCAAAGGCTTCCGCGTCCGGACCAGAAGAACTCTTATCCACCAGCCAGAGTGCGACGCGCAACACCGGGTTTTGTCTCATCGCGATCTCTCCTTCCGCAGGCCGCCACGGTAAGCGGGAACATCCTTCCAAAGGCGATTCAGCGCGGCTCTCGTCTCGTCAATAGCGCGCAGCCCCTTCGCAGTCACATGGACAAAGCGCTTGGCGCGGCCGCCACGTTCGGCGCTTGGCTGACCCATGCGACTTGCAACATGACCGGATTGCTCAAGTCGATCCAGAGCCTTGTAGACAGAAGCCAAAGCAGCGCTGCCCCCGGTGATCGACGCAATTTCCTTACACAGGGAGACGCCGTATGCCTCCTCGCCCAGGCGAAGGATTGCAAGCAGGGTCACAAGGTCGGAGTCGCTTAACGGAAGACGTTCGCTCATTTCTTCCACACAATAGAAGAAAACAGGATGGTTTGTACATCGATTTCTTCGCGGTGAGAGAAGAAAGAGCCGCCGCGTGTCCCGTTCCTCGACTTCCTAGTAGCGGTGCACCAGGCTTATGCCGCCCACCAACTGGTTGCGGGCCCTGCCATTGTTGTAGCCACGCTTGTCCCACGAGTGATCAAATCGGAGGTCGGTCTGCACCAGGAAGGTGCTGCCGAAGTAGCGGTTCAGGTACAGCGTGTTCTCCGTGTATTTCGTAGCCGTGCCGGTGCGTTGGCCCTTTTTGTCATTCAGCAGATCGGCGCGGAAGCCCACGGTCAGTGAGGGGCTGATTTCCCGGTTCAGATAGCTGACTATCGCGTATTCCGGTGCGAAACAGCGAAGCTGGCCGGGAGCGCACATGGCGCCCAGCGTGCCATCCTCCGTCGGTACGGGATTCGCAAGGTTCTGCGCCACGCTTGGCACACCGCGCTGATACATCACCCAGCCCTCCGTTGCCATGTGCCATTTCGCGTTGAACTTATGAGCCCACACCATGTCGTATTGCTGCACGTTGTCGTACGCGTACTTCCCGTCGTTGATACCGTTGGCGCAGGCATAGAAGTTGTCGTGATTCGTAGTAGTCGAATAATCCACGCAAGCGATCAATGAGGGTTTATGACCGCTCGACCAGGGCGCCACGTCATGCCCGGCCGTCAGACCTACCTGCACAAGCCACTGTTTGTTCAGCTTCAGCGTCGCGACCGCGCCTGTCTCCGTCACAGGCTCGGCCGCGTAAACGAGGGAACGCGTCATCGTGTAGTTGGCAGGTGCCAGCGGCGAATCGAGTCCTGGCAGTTCCAGGAAGCGGCCGACGCGAAGATTCAAACCATCCTTCACCGGAAAGTACAGATCGACATACTCCGTCAGTGGGTCGTAGCCGTACGTGCGGTTGGACACGAGTAGCTGCCCGCTAACAACACCCTTCGTTGTGGTGAAGCGATAGTCGATGCCGTAGTACAGCGCAGTAACGTGATATCCCCAGTCAAATCGCTTGTTCTGTACTGTGTCGGGAAGGCGCTCGATAAAGGTGACCACCTGGTGCAATCGGGCCGTATTCGGCTTTGAAGCGAAGACGAGCGGGTAGTTGTTGTCATGGCTCGTGCTCTGGTTGTACGTTCCCTTTGCCCAGCCGTAGATCTTCGTGCGGCGGTTCTCCATCTTCAGCGCCGTCATCAGCGGATAGACCGTCGTATCCGGCACACCAATTGTCGGCGATCCACCGTAGATCCAGTCTCCCGCGGGAAACGGCGGGCTATCGATGGGCGCATCGAACGCCCGCCGCGTGGGTGCAGGCCCGACGGGCAGCGTGCCCCGCCAGTCTGCAACATAGAAGCGTGCAAGGCGTTCCACAAAATTACCGCGGATCGCCGTTTGCACTGCGCTGGGATCATTTGCGGCAGTTGGCGTTCGGTATTGCGGAGATGGTTGCTGGGCATGCGTGACGCGCATGCCAAATGCAAGAACAACTGCAAAAGCGCAATACCGCGCAGGCTGCGTCCGGATCCTGCCAGACAGCATGCTTGTATTTCCTTCGACACGAAGATGAGGATCTGTTGAAAGCGGGATCAGGTTACACGCCAAGGCTACCTGCAAGGTAGCTTTGCATGATCTCTGTCGGGCGCACGGACGACGATCGCAGACACCGGTGCCTGTGTGCTGCCCGTCGTACGCAAGGTGCCGCGTGTCCCTGAGGAACGTACGAGCGATGGCCGCCCATAGAGGCGGCCTTGACAGGTAGTGCATCCGACCTTACAGGATGATCGCCGTAAGCCTTCGCGGCCCGTGGACGCCGCGGATGCGGGTCATCTCGATGTCGCTGGTAGCCGATGGGCCGGCGATGGTCGTAATGGGCGCGGTGCGCCTGGTGATGCGTTGCATGGCTTCGCTCAGCGTCTCAACGACCTGGTCGCGCCACAGCACGCACAGGTGATGATCAGGTAGCAGCGTCGCAGCGCGCCGGCCCTGCTCGTCGCCGTGTTCGAGGATAATAGTGCCACTCATCGCGACGCACGCCGTGCAGCCCGTGAGGACCACACGCGGTTGATCGAGCGCCGGTGTGGTGAGCTGCTCGTCGCGCAGGATGCCGATGCCGGTGGAGGGAAGCCACGCGTGCGGCACGCCGGTCGGCACCAGCAGCAAAGTCTCGTTCGCCTCGTTCATCGCTTGCAGCACAGCGTTCGCTATGCCAGCTTCGTCCGTGAAGATCAACTCCGAGTCATAGTCACGCAGACGATCGTAGAAGAGCTCCAGGATCTCTTCACGATGGAGTTGGGCCGTGCGCTGGTACGTACGCGGAATCCTGGCATACGCAGCTTCCGGCGATTCGGCGAGCAGGTCCTTGATGTCGGGATCGGCTGCGAGCTGGCGGCGAACGGTGTCGAGCACTGTGAAGCGAGCGTCGCTCATGCGTCCCCACCTTTCTTGCCGTTCGCGCGGTTCTTCTTCCACCATTCGCGGAAGGTCTGATGCGGCAGCGCGCGCAGGTCGCGGAACTGCGTCCATCCGCCGGCCATGCCGGGCAGGTTGACCAGCTTGCCGTCCTTCTCAAAGATGCCCTGACCGGTGCGCGCCATGCGCTGCGCGGCCTCGTACTGGCGTGGGTGTTCGAAGAGGTGTGCGGCCATCTTCATGCCCATGCTCTCCTGCGAGAACTTGCCGGTGATGCTGTTCTGGTCGGCTGCAACAATCTTGCCGCGCAGGTGAATCAGTGTCTCCGGAATGTTGATCTTCACCGGGCAGACCTCATAACATGCACCGCACAGCGACGACGCATACGGCAGCGACCGCGAATGCTTCATACCGTTCAACTGCGGCGAAAGGATCGCGCCGATGGGGCCGCTGTAAATGGAACCGTAGGCATGACCGCCGGTCTCGCGATAGACGGGGCATGCGTTGAGGCATGCGCCGCAGCGAATGCAGTTGAGTGTCTCGCGCTCGCGGACGTTGGCCATCATGCGTGTGCGGCCGTTATCCAGCAGGATCACGTGGAACTCTTCCGGGCCATCGTTCGCCGTGGTGCCCGTCCAGATGCTGTTGTACGGATTCATGCGCTCGCCGGTGGCAGAGCGGGGAAGCAGTTGCAGGAAGACTTCCAGGTCGTCGAACTTTGGGATGACCTTCTCAATGCCAACAAGCGTGATGAGCGTCTTCGGCATGGTGACACACATGCGGCCATTGCCTTCGGACTCCACGACGACCACGCCGCCTGTCTCTGCGATGGCGAAATTTGCACCACTGACGCCGATGCTGACTTCCAGAAACTTCTTACGGAGATAGTGACGAGCTGCCTGCGTAAGGTCTTCGGCCTCGGTGCCCAACTCGGTGAGCTTCATGTTCTCAAGGAACAGCTCGCGCACCTGGTGCCGGTTTTTGTGCAGCGCGGGAACAACGATGTGCGATGGCTCGTCGTTGCCCATCTGCACAATCATGTCCGCGAGATCGGTCTCCCACGGCGTGATGTTGTTCTTTTCCAGCGCGGCGTTCATGCCGATCTCATCACTGGTCATCGTCTTGACCTTGATGACCTCGGGATGGGCGTTCGCCTGCTGCTTCGCCGCAGCATTGATCAGTTTGATGGCGATGGCGTTCGCTTCATCGGCATCGCGAGCCCAATGCACCTGCCCGCCAGCAGCGATGCAGTTGCGCTCAAACATCTCGAGGTAGTGCGGCAGATGCAGCAGGGTATGCGTCTTGATGGCGTGGCCCGCCGTGCGCAGGTCCTGCCAGTCCGGCATCTCTTCCACGCGCAACGCGCGCTTGTTGCGGATGACATTCGTTGCGTGGCGCACGTTGCGGCGCGTCTGGTCGTCCTGCAGAATGTCATGCGCCAGGATGGGGAAGGAAGCCTTCTCAGCCGTGTGTCCTACGCGAACGCTCATGCTGTCGCCTCTTCCCACGCCAGGGACTCGGCGGTAAGCGGATTGGCCTTCGTGCTGTTCAGGATCTCCGCGAGATGTACCGGCCGGATGCGGCCCTCAGCGCCCTTGCCATTCGATTCACGATGAAGACCGCCATCAATCTGCATGAGACAGGAGTTATCAAGAGCAGCAACAAACTCTGCGCTGGTCTTGCGTACACAACCGATCTTGTCGGCAAGCATGGCCGACGACACCTCTGCATTCTTCACGGCAAAGGTCCCACCAAAGCCGCAGCATTGATCCGCGCCTTCCATAGGTGTGTAGTCCAGGCCTTCCACGCCCTGCAGCAGGCGGATGGGACGGTCGCCCACATGCAGCAGCCGTAGCGAGTGGCAGCTTGGGTGATACGTGACCTTGTGCGGGAAGTACGCGCCGACGTCGGTCAGACCGAGCTTGTCGGTGATCAGTTCACTGAACTCGAAGACGCGCGGCAGGAAGTCTTTGACGTCTTCCATCATGCGCAGGTCGTTGGCATTGTGCGCCATCAGTTCATAGTGATCGCGCATCATGGCGACGCAGCTTGCGCTGGGGACGACGATGGTCTCGGCATCGCGGAACTCATCCATCAGCCGCTTGACCAGCGGCATCGCCTCCTGGTGGTAGCCGGTGTTGTAGTGCATCTGGCCGCAGCAGGTTTGCGCCATGGGGAAGACGACCTCGTGGCCGAGACGTTCCAGCAGGTTCACCACAGCCATGCCCGTGCGCGGGAACAGCGTGTCGTTATAACAGGCAATGAACAGATGTATGCGCAAGCGGTGCCTCTTGAATTGAGACGATTCAATACTGGAACTTTTCGTCCCTGCCATGCTACTACCGGCTTCCCGGCGAACGCCATTCCCGGCTTTCACGGGAGCAAATCACATCGCCAAAACGGCCTTGCACCTCCGACTCATCGGGCCGGTTTAGAATCCTCGCCATGAGTCAGCCCATGCAGTTCGGTACGTATCCAAGCCTGCGCGATCGCGTGGTGGTCATCAGCGGGGGAGCCAGCGGCATCGGCGAAGGTATCGTGGAAGCCTTCGCAGAGCAGGGCGCGCGAGTGGCCTTTCTCGACATCCTGGACGACGCGGCGAACGCGCTGGTGGAGCGCCTCGCCGGCAAGTCCGTAAAGTTCTACCACTGCGATCTGCTGGATATTGGCGCGGTGAAGCAGGCCTGCGCGCAGATCGTCGATGAGCTTGGCACGGTCGATGTGCTGGTGAACAACGCAGGCAATGACACGCGGCACGACCTGGAAGCCGTCACCGAAGAGATGTGGGACCGCACGCTGAACCTGAACGTGCGGCACCAGTTCTTTCTGGCACAGGCGCTCCTGCCGGGTATGCGAGCACAGAAGCGTGGCTCCATCATCAACCTGAGTTCGATTGCGTGGATGATCCCATCGACGGACCTGCCGGCTTACGTCACGTCCAAGTCCTCGATCATCGGCCTCACGCGCGCCCTGGCGCATCGCGTTGGTATGGATGGCGTGCGCGTGAACTCGGTCTCACCCGGCTGCATCTGGACCGAGCGCCAGCGCAAGCTGTGGTTCACGCCGGAATACGCAGCGCAGATGATGGAGCGCCAGGCGCTGAAGATCGAGCTGCAACCCGCTGACGTCGCGCGCATGATCCTCTTCCTTGCAGCAGATGACAGCGCGGGCATCAGCAATCAAAGCTTCGTGGTCGACGGTGGCTGGGTCTAATCGCGAGGAAGCGTCCGGCTATCGATAGCTACGGTCGCGATAATCCGTCGACGCAGTGAGTGGTGTCTCAGATCACATCTCCGAAGGAGCGACGGTTCTACGCTGCCCAAGCGGGTGCGCGTAGTGAAGAGAGATGTTCCGAAGTCGATGTGGTTCGATACCCCCGTCGCGCATATTGCGACAGCCGGTTTCATGGTGACAGGCATGATCGCGGCGGCGATGGTCAATCTCCTGTCGCACGATCCGCGCATGCTCAACGCTGTGTTGACGATCGCCATCGCAGTCGCCGGTATCCCGCTGCTTCTTGCGCTCCTGCAACAGATTTCCCGGGGAAATTTCAGCGTCGATATTCTCGCGTTGCTCTCGATCGTGACGTCGCTGCTCCTTCATCAGTACTGGGTCGCGGCCATCGTGGTGTTGATGCTCTCCGGCGGGCAGGCGCTTGAAGGCTTTGCCACGCGTCGCGCCTCGTCGGTACTGAACGCCCTGGCAAAACGTATGCCGCAGACGGCGCATCGAGCCGGTCTCGCCGTGAAGGATGTTCCCATCGAGTCCATCGCTGTCGGCGATGATCTCCTCATCTATCCGCATGAGATCTGCCCGGTCGATGGGATGGTCGTGACAGGCCAGGGAAGCATGGACGAGTCCTATCTGACCGGAGAGCCCTTTCTGATCGCGAAGGTACCCGGGGCGACCGCTCTTTCGGGTTCCATCAACGGGGATGTGGCTCTCACGATTCGTGCGACCAGGGTCGCGAGCGACTCTCGCTACGCAAAGATTGTGGAGGTACTCCATGCGTCGGAGGAGGATCGCCCACAGATACGGCGGATGGGCGACAGGCTTGGCTCCTGGTATACACCGCTCGCCAT
Organism: Terriglobus roseus; assembly: GCF_900105625.1. Lineage (NCBI taxonomy): Bacteria > Pseudomonadati > Acidobacteriota > Terriglobia > Terriglobales > Acidobacteriaceae > Terriglobus > Terriglobus roseus. The sequence goes on along the minus strand of NZ_FNSD01000001.1, from coordinate 2,510,831 downwards.
CTCCATCGCGTTGGCAAGCTGGCACTTCAGCGGTCAGCCCGCGCGATTTCTGGCCGTGCTGGTCATCGCGACACCGTGTCCGTTACTGATCTCGATCCCGGTCGCAATCATTGGAGCGATCTCCGTGGGAGCGAGGCTTGGCATCATCATCAAGGATCCATCCATCCTCGAGAAGGTGGATACCTGCCGCACACTGATCGTGGACAAGACCGGCACGCTGACCTACGGCAAGCCGATGGTCACCTCCGTGGATTGTTTCGGCGAAACGACGCGCGAGGCGGCTTTGCAGTATGTGGCCAGTCTCGAGCGTTACTCGAAGCATCCTCTTGCAAGTGCTGTACTAGCCGCTGCGGCGAAAGACCATCTGGAGCTGCTTCGCGTGGAGCATGTGTCGGAGGCACCTGGAGCCGGGCTTGTGGGGAGGGTTGATGGTCGAAAGGTCGCGATCACGAGCCGCGGCAGACTCTCCCGTTCCGATCAAAGTACCTTGCCTCCCGTTTCCCCCGGTCTGGAGTGCGTCTTTCTCGTCGACGACAAACTGGCGGGTGCAATCCACTTTCAGGACGAACCGCGCAGCGAAAGCAAGTCTTTTCTGAGTCATCTCGGGCGGAAGCACTTGATCGACAAGATCATTCTGCTCTCCGGCGACCGTGTCCCTGAGGTCGCAGTCTTCGCGAAGCGTATGGGCATCTCCCAGGCCTACGGCGGTAAGAGTCCCGAAGAAAAGGTGGCACTCGTACGCCAGGAGACACTTCAGCGAAGAACGCTCTATATCGGCGATGGAATCAACGACGCGCCCGCGATGATGACAGCGACGGCTGGAATCGCGTTGGGCGTGAACAGCGACATTACCTCGGAAGCGGCCGGCGCCATCGTGCTCCAGTCGTCCCTGGTCGGCGTGGATGAGCTGTTGCACATCGGGCGAAGGATGCGGCGGACCGCCCTGATCTCTGCTGTTGGCGGCATGGGACTGAGCGTGATCGGGATGGCTGCCGCGTCCCTCGGTCTGCTTACGCCGATTCAGGGCGCGATCGCTCAAGAGGGTATTGATCTCCTGTCTATCCTTAACTCGCTGCGCATGATCCTGCCGACGGGGGTATTGATGGACTTTGAAGTACCTGCGGATGTCGCTGGAAAACCGACCCTTTGACGTTCCGCAGAAGGGCGAAGGATCGAGCGGTGGGATCCGCCCGTAAGTCCGCTGTTTCAAAACTTTTGTCGTCCTTCTGACACAACTATTACGGAGCGTCCATCGAATTGACCCTGGCCCGAGCGTCCTACGCACTGAGGACTTCATGCCAGCATCCGAGCTTTCGACCGGCGATCGTACCTTCTCGCAACCCATCGCATGGCCCACCACGATCGTGCTGGTTGCCTTTCACATCGGTGCTGTTGCGGCTCTGTTCTTCTTTACCTGGAAGGCATTCTTCGTTGCGATGGTGCTGTGGTGGCTGGCGGGCGGCCTTGGCATCGGCGTGGGTTACCACCGTCTGCTGACGCACCGCGGTTACAAGACGCCCAAGTGGGTGGAGTATCTGCTGACCATCTTCGCCACGCTCACGCTTGAGGGCGGGCCTATCTTCTGGGTGGCTACTCATCGCAAGCATCACCAGAACACCGACAAGGAAGGCGATCCGCATTCGCCGAACGAGGGTGGGTTCTGGTCGCACGTGGGTTGGCTCGTTACCGGCAAGACCATGCACAACGATGCTGCGGAGCTGTTGCCGTACGTCCCGGACCTTCGTAAGGACAAGTTTCATGTCTGGATCAGCCGCTGGCACTGGGTGCCGCTGACCACGCTCGGATTGATCCTGCTCGCCGTGGGCGGATGGCCCTTCATCCTGTGGGGTATTTTCTTCCGCACGGTGCTTGGTCTGCACTCCACGTGGCTGGTCAATTCGGCGACGCACATGTGGGGTTCGCGCCGATTTGCTACCGGCGACACCTCCCGGAATAGCTTCTGGGTTGCCATGCTGACCTTCGGTGAGGGCTGGCACAACAACCACCACGCGCATCCCCAGTCGTCGCGGCACGGCCTAGCCTGGTATGAGATCGACTTCAACTGGTACGGCATCTGCGCGCTGCGAGCTTTGGGACTGGCGTGGGATGTGAAGGCGCGTTCGCTGTCCGAGGGCAACGCTCACTGATCGCTTCGGGCGGACACGGATGATTTTCCTGAAACGTTGAGCGAAGTCGGTTGGCGGCAACTTAGTATCGATCCAGAGTGAACCTAATCGCTCCACGTTCGTCACTCTGATTGCCGCACATCCTTTTCCAAGAGGGCTGACCTCGCCATGAAGCGCTTGCTTTCGAAGCTGAGCATTCTCTGTGTCCTGGGTTCCGCAGCATGGGCACAGCAGCCCGCAGCCCCGTCGTCCGCGAAAGCAGCGGTCGCATTCAACCTGACGGACGTGCATGCCAGTCCGCGTGTGTCCTTCCCCTACTCCAACGGTGGGCAGCTTCGCGGTGACCGCTACAGTCTTCGGCAATCCACCCTGGTGGACATCATTGCGATGGCCTATGGAGTGAAGCCGGAGATGGTGCAGGGCGGCCCCAGCTGGCTGGAGTTGCCGCGCTTCGACATCATCGCAAAGGCCGATCCGAAGACGTCGGATGCAGATCTCAAGAAGATGCTGCAGGCTTTGCTGGCAGACCGGTTCAAGCTGGTAATGCATAAGGGTGAGGCCACGATGCCGGCCTACATGCTGACGGTCGCTGGCGCCAAGTCGAAGATGAAGCAAAGCGAAGACGGCGTGGCGAAGACCTGCAAGGGCGAACCGCCGGTCCCCGGCGCGATACCGATGATGGCGGTCAGCTGCACGAACATGCCTGTAGACGAGCTTGCGACCTTCTTGAACCAGGCGGCGAGCGGTGATCTGACGGAACCTGTTCTGAACCAGACGGGACTGGAAGGGGGATGGGACTTCACCCTGCGGTGGACGGACGCCCGGCAGCGCGCGAAAGCCGGAGCAGAAGCGGTATCGATTTTCAGTGCGGTGGAGAAGGATCTTGGCCTGAAGCTGGAACTGAAGACCGCGCCACGACCGGTGTGGATTGTGGACAGCGTGATGGAAAAGCCAACACCGAATTCGCCCGCAGTCGCGAAGGAGCTACCGCCGCCGCCACCAGCAGAGTTTGAAGTGTCCACCATCAAGCCGAGCAAGCCCGACGCACAAATGAGCGGACGCGTGGCCAATGGCCAGATGAACCTGACCGCTGCAACGCTGAAGATGCTGATCCCGTTTATCTGGGACTTCAATAGCAACGACCCTCAGATGCTGGTAAACGCCCCTGCCTGGCTGGATAAGGACAAGTTCGATTTCTTTGCGAAGACTGCGATGCCGGAGCCAGTCCCTGGTCGTCCGCCGCTACAGATCGACGACTTTGAGTTTCACCAGATGCTGCAGGCGCTCGTGATCGACCGGTTCCAGATGAAGGTCCACATGGAAGAGCGTCCCATCTTCGCGTACCGCATGGTGGCCGATCATCCGAAGCTGACAAAGGCAGATCCGACGAAGCGGACACGCTGCAAGCAGGGTGTCGGTGCAGACGGAAAAGATCCGCGGGTGGCCAATCCAATGATCACCCAACTCCTTACCTGTCAGAACATCACAATGAAGCAGCTGGGTGACTTCCTCACACAGTACGCAACCGGTTACATCTACACATCTGTGCTGGACGACACCGGCCTGCAGGGAAGCTACGATCTGACGCTAGCGTGGAGTTCGGCCAGTCTAACCGTTCTGCGTCCGCCGCCGCCGCCGGGCCAGCCGGAGGAGGCCATTCCGGCTGATGCCGTGACGCTCTACGACGCGATGGATAAGCAGATCGGCATCAAGATGGTGAAAGAAAAACGTCCCGTCTCCGTGCTTGTCATCGACCACATCGAAGAGACGCCGACACCGAACTAAAGTTCTGAATTCTTGTGATCGGTGTCACGGTCCGCGTCTTTCGTCACGGCTATCGTTTCTCGCAGAGTCGCTTCATGACTCTGCGGGAGATAGGGTATGGCTCGAATCGCTGTCATCGTGGGACATGCGCGCACTTGCACGTACTGCGAAGCACTAGGCGACAGCTATGTGCGTGGAGCCCATGCAGGCGGCCACCAGGCGGATTTATTCGTAACCAGCAAGATGGACTTCGACCCCGTCCTGCGCAAGGGATTCCAGCAGGTGCAGGCGCTCGAGCCAGATCTGCAGAGAGCACACAATGCCATGCTGGCGGCAGACCGGCTGGTCATGATCTTTCCGCTTTGGATGGGCATGATGCCCGCCATCTTCCATGGCTTCCTGGAACGTGTGTTGCAGCCTGATCTGTTACCCGGAGCCAGAACAGCAAAATTCCCGAAGCTACTCAAAGGCAAATCAGTACTCGTCATCGTCACCATGGGCATGCCGGCATTTGTCTATCGATGGTGGTTTGGGTCGTACGCCCTGCGGGCTCTGAAGAAAAACGTGCTTGGCCTGGTGGGCGCCTCTCCCATTCGCTTCCTGTTACTCGGCAACGTTGAAGGTGTCGGTCCGACAGGACGGACGAAATGGCTTAGTCAAGTGGAGGAACGTGGAAGGCGAGCAGCTTGATCCAGTGAGAGAGGAAGGTGTGTCACAACAACGGATTGTTATGGCAGGGAAGTCAATGCGCGAAGTTCTCAGCTTGTTGGTTCTTTCCCGGAATGCAGGGCTATGCTGGTCTGACTTATCAGACAGGAGCGGGAGGCCACTGCGGTAACTGCAGCGCAGACGAGGTGACCTGCTTGCGCGTTCCCGCGATGCAGCCACGACTTCATTTCGCAGTGTGGTGCGGACGTGTCGGGCGAGCCTCGCAACAGGACGCGTCGCGTTTCGCCGATTGCCATCAATAGGACGGCATCCTGGCGACCAATCCGCGCATACATAACGCTTATTCTCGTGGTGCATGCGTAGCCTGACGTGTGTCGCCACCAGCAGGAATCGGGTGAGGAAACCACAGTGCAGTTCTCGGGAATTCGAACCTACGTCGTGGATGACGACGTGATCGTTGCGTCGTCCTTAGCGGCAATCCTGCGCCTGCACGGATTTTGGGTGAAGTCTTTTACGGATCCAACCGAGGCGTTAGCGAGCGCCTTATCCGAACCACCCGAACTCCTGGTATCCGATATTGTTATGCCGGCACTTTCGGGAATCGAACTCGCGTTGCAGATCAAAGCGTTATGCCCAACCTGCAAGATCCTTTTGTTTTCGGGAGAGGCTGCGAACGTCGACTTCCACGAAGATGCTGAGCGGATCGATGCGAATCTCCACATCATTCCGAAGCCGATGCACCCATCCAAACTCCTGGAAGTCATCTGGCAAAAGCTCAAGCAAAATTAAGATCTGGCAGGCCTGCCCCGACGTTTCTCAAGTGTGGATGGATCGTTGTTGCCCCGGCGACTGACAAGGCGAAATTTGTTGCTGCTCAAAACACCTGTTTGAGCGTCCGCATACAGCCCGTCTAGACTGGATCTGGTGGCGCCGCCGCCGTACGTCCTTCGCCCGGTTCTTCCGCGCATTTCTAAGGAGCCCGCTTATGCAGCCGACGGTGGCCACTGGCGCTCCTGCTCGACGCGCTCCCAACTTCCATGTCATCGAGCGCAAGCCGCCTCGGCCCGCCGCCATTCTGCTTGCCATCGTGATGGCTGCTGCTGTTGCATCCGCAGTGGCCTACGGACTGAATCACAGTAAAGCGGCACGTCTCGCAGACGGCAGCCCAAGCGCAACGCGCGACCCTGATAGCAAGCCTGGGGCCACGCCGCACACTGCCGAGGATGACAAGGACGACGATCCGTCGCAGGTCGATACGATCGTGCTGGGCGATGCGGCGGATGCCCCCGTGCCTGCCCGCAGAAGCGACCATGTCAGCCCCGTGCACGCGACCATCATCGTTCATCTGCCGCGCTTCGGTGCGCAATCAGGCCTGATCCCGGACACGCCCTCCGGCCGGCTTCTCTACGGCTGGCTTGCCGCGTTCAACCAGGGGGTGGACACTGCCCTGGAGAAGGCGGTGCCGAATGTTGCGCCGGTCGACTCGGCCGTGGCGCAGATGGTTTTAAGGGCGCAGACTGGCGGCTTCAACCTGCTCTCCGCGCGAGAGGTGCAGCCCGGCCTGCTTGTCTTCCGGCTGCGCGATCAGACGCCTGATGGCAATGAAGTCCTTGGCACGCTGTATGTGCGGCCGAACTCCGACCCGCCGGAGATCGCAAGTTTAAGTCTTCGAGCGGTGCAAAAAGCGAAGACCCCGACAGCTATGGCCCCAGTCGCTACGCATCTGTCCGGCAAGTAAGTCCGCGGGTGGTGCCAAGAGGCCGAATGACTGTTTCACTCGAGGTCTCTTTCGGTTCCTCACAGCATTCCATTGCATGCTGCCCATCAAATGGAAAACCTGCTGTGTGTATGCTAGCGAGCATAGGCGTCAGTCGGAACGGATGGTACGAGCATGCTGATTGAGTTGCCAGACGTTCGCCTTGCGCTGGAAAAAGACCAGCTTGTCCCGTTCTTCCAACCGGTTGTAGAGCTGCGCACCGGACGACTCAGGGGCTTCGAGGTGCTTGCCCGCTGGCATCATCCGGAACACGGTCTGACCTTGCCCAGCAACTTTATTGCGCTTGCTGAGGCAAATGGCCTCATTGGCGAACTGACCCATCAGATCTTCCGCAAGGCTTTCCTGGCGGCGCATCTGCTGCCGGACGATCTGACGCTCGCCGTGAACGTCTCGCCCATTCAGATGCAGGATGAAAATCTGCCAGCGCAGATCCTGCGCGATACGGAAGAGACCCGTTTCCCGTTATCGCGATTGGTCGTGGAGATCACGGAGAGCGCCCTCCACCGCGATTTGAAGCAGGCGCAAACCGTGGCCGCAGACCTGAAAACCATGGGTTGCAGACTCGCCCTGGATGACTTCGGCACGGGCTATTCGAGCCTGCGACATCTGCAGTCGATGCACTTCGACGAGATCAAGATCGATCAGAGCTTCGTGCGGGAGATGACCACCGACCGCAACTGCCGGAAGATTGTGGCAGCCATTGTTGGCCTGGGCCAGAGCCTGGGACTGGAGACCGTCGCAGAAGGTGTCGAGACGGAAGAGCAGGCGGACATGCTCATCTGGCTCGGCTGCGAACTGGCCCAGGGCTGGCGCTATGGGAAGGCGGAAGCAGCGGAGGCGATCCCCAGAACGATCACTGCCCCGCCCATCACGCCACTGCCAGGCCTCACGACTCCCGGCAACGACTGGGCGAGTTCCAGCCTGGAGGCGCTGCCCACGCTGCGCCTGGCGCAGTTGCAGGCCGTCTATGACGGCGCTCCGGTTGGTCTGTGTTTTCTCGACAGGAACTTCCGATACGTGAACCTGAACCGCCGTCTCGCGGAGATGAACGGCATCGACCTCAAGTCTCACCTGGGACGCACCGTGCGCGAGATGTTTCCGGAATGGTTCCTGCTCTCGGAACCTTATCTAAGGCGCGCACTGCAGGGCGAAGCAATCTCAGGGGTTGAAGTGCATATCCCAAACCTGATGCCCGGCGAGATCAACCGGGAGCTCATCGCCTCCTACCAGCCTGCATGGGACGAGGCCGATGAAGTCATTGGCATCTCCGTCTCCTTGCTGGATGTAACGGAACACAGGCGTGTCGACGAGGCGCGGCATCGCGGAGCGACCTCGCAGGCGCCATCCTTTGAGGTCAATCCCGAAGTTCCATGGGTGATGGACAGTGAAGGCAATGACCTGCAGGTCAGCTCGCGCTGGGTGCAGACCACACCGCTCGGCAAGGACCGCACACGCAATCTTCATTGGCTCGAAGCTCTCAACACTCTGGATCTGGAGCCGACCATCCGAGCGATGAAACACGCGCTCCAGACCGGCAAACCCATCGATGTGGAGTATCGAATTGAGGGCGTGGAGGGTGGCTGGCGCTGGATGCGTTCCAGAGGAACCGCGCGCTTCGCAGACAACGGTGAGATCACCCGTTGGTACGGCAGCGTGGAAGACATCAATGATCGCAAATTGCAGGAGCAGGCTGCCAACGAAGCCAGTAGTCAGAGTGCGACGGAAGACCATGAAACGCTTGCGAAGGGCATCCTCCTTGGACAGACCCTCCAGAGCCTCAGCGAAGTAGTGGGTGAGGATGAGTCCGCAGCACAGGAGATCGCCTGAGCAGGATCTTCCGATCGGCAAGGCAAGCCCGAAATCCGCGTGATACGCTTTCTCCGATTGAGTCGCCTTATCCCGGAAGGTGTCGATTCTTCTTCGCCGCGTTGCAAGAGCAGACCGGACTCCGACTCGTACCCGGCAAGAGCTTGATCGAAGTGATTGTCATCGACCACGTCGAGCGGCCCTCAGAGAACTAGTGCCAGCGGCGTCCATCCTGTTGAGTGAATTCTTCACGATCCCGCACTCGTCCAGCGTGGGGTAAAACCGGTACACTCAACGCGTGAAAAATAAGATCGTGTTCGCATCGCTCCTGGCCGCCGCGTTTGTCTCGACCGTCACCGCGCAAGACACCAAAGCATTCCTCGGTCGTTGGGATCTGACCTCCACCCCCGCCACCGGCAAACCCTATCCACAGTGGCTTGAGCTGACAGAGAACGGCGGCAAGGTGGAAGGCCGCGTCCAGCCGCGCGGCGGCGCATGGCACCCCATCGCAGGCGCCCACGTGGAGTCGGGCAAGCTGATCGTGGACCTGGGAGAAGGCACGGGGCCGGCAACCGTCTGGGAGCTCACCACCCCGGTCGCCGGAAAGCTCACGGGCATCGAAAAGCGTGGCGACGCGGCTGACGGCCTGACCATTGCCGGTGCGAAGGCACCTTCGCTGGATCGGCCGATGCCGAAGGCGTGGACCAAGCCAAGGCCGATCTTCGACGGCAAGGATCTCAACGGCTGGGAGCCGATTGGCAATGTCGAGAACAACAAGTGGATCGCCCGCAATGGCGAGCTGGTCAATGACAATCCCGAAACACCCGGCAAGCGGGGACCCGGCGCCGCGAACATCAAGACCACGGAAAAGTTCCAGGACTTCAAACTGCACATCGAAGTGAACTGCCCGGAAGGCGGCAACAGCGGCATCTATCTGCGCGGCCGCTACGAGCTACAGGTCGGCACGGAAGGTGGCAAGCTGCCAACCCATGAGATGGGCGCGATCTACAGCCACTACCCGCCGCCCGCAGGTTCCGAACTGGGTCTTGGTAAGTGGACGACCTTTGACGTCACCTTCGTCGGACGCCACGTCACTGTGCTGCGCGACGGCAAGGTGTATCACGACAACGTCGAGATCCCCGGCCCGACGGGTGGTGCTCTGGATAGCAACGAGGCCGAGCCCGGACCATTCTTCCTGCAGGGCGATCATCACGGCGTCATCCAGTACCGCAACATCACCATCTCGGTTCCAAAGAAGTAAGTCTGTCCTGAGGCGTCTGGCTGCCGGCGTGTCATGGCTGGCAGCCAGCAGCCGTAGTCGGAAAGCGCTGCTCTATGGAAGCCGACCACTGGCGACAGAGCGACTTCTCGTTCCTGATCTCCTGCCAGTTTCCGAAACGCCGCTTTTCGGAATGTGTCTGCGACAGATTACGGTGAACCTCCCCGTGAAGAGTGTCTCCGGGGGTGAAGTTCAGAGCACAGAGCAATTGCCGTAGAAATAGCCGCGATGTCTCTCGTCTCGCCGGGCCCTCTTCCACGATGAGATCGACCGCCGTCGAATTGGAGAATCCGAAGGCTGCTCCTATGGCCACCGCGCGCAGCCGCGGTGACTGACACCGAAAATCAAGAACGCCAGGCTGAGTAGTGGCCACGCCTCCGACGATTCACGGTCCGCAGCCACTACGTCACGATGACGTGGTGGCTCGAAAGCTTTCCTCGACGAATAAGTCTCAGTGACTCAAAGCGAAGGTGACGCCATCTTGAACCGCCTGCGTCGCGTTTTCATGAATTACGGTTCAATTTGTATAAATTCGTAGAAGCCGCTGGTGAATGTCGCACAAACCCTTGGGGCCTCCGTCTGACGCGGACAGCGCGCGTGTCTCTCTGCATTCTCTCGAAAGATCTGGCCACGCTTCACTCGGACCAGGCGAACCAGATAAGGAAATCCATGTTTCAAACTTTGATGTATGCCTCCCGCCTGCGCCCCGCAGGCTGCGGCAAAGCTTCGCTTGCAGTTGCCGCTGTTCTCCTGGCATCGTGTGCCGCTGCAGCCCAGACCGCGCAGGTAGCCGGTACGGTTCGAGCAACCGATCACTCCGCGGTCAGCGGTGCTGGCGTGACGCTCTCGAATGCGGCGCGTACATCCTTTCGCACCATGACCGATGATGCGGGGCAGTACACCCTTCCCGGTGTAACGCCGGGCAGCTATACGCTGGTGGTGACAAAGGCTGGCTTTGCGGCATCGACAACGCAGGTCGTTGTCGGTCCGAACGGACGAAGCGCCGCAATGGATGTGTCGCTTGCGCTTGAGGGTGGGAATACCTCTGTCACGGTTACGGCGGGCATCTCCGGCACTGCGGCCAATGGCTACAACGTTGCCAACGTGGAGCAGGGCGTGCTGGGGAGTGCGCCTATCGTGGATCAGCCGTTCACCATCGCTGTTATGCCTGCGGATCTCATCCAGAACACGCAGGTCAAGAGCCTGCGCGACGCCTTCACCTTCCTTCCACTCGTCACGTTCACGGAGCAGCAGGGAAGCGAGATTCTGCGACCCGCAACGCGTGGCGTGCAGGGCAGCATAGCGCAGAACACGCGCATCGACGGTATGGCAATGGCCGTGACAGGCGCGAACCCCATGGAGCAGTATCAGGAGCTGCAGGTGCAGAGCGGTCTTGGCGCCGCCCTCTACGGTCCGGCGAATCCCTCGGGCATGTTCGACTTTGTGCTGAAGCGCCCCACGGAGAGCCGCACCACCAACCTCTATCTCGAACAGGACAGCAGTTCCATCGGCACCGTGTATGTCGACGCGGGCGGACGCCTTGGACCGCACAAGATCTTTGGCTACCGCACAAATCTGCTCTTCGGCGATGGCACCGCGTTTGTCGATAAAAGCCGCCTGCGCCGCCGTCTTGCAGAGTTCGCACCCGACCTTCGCATCACCAATCGCACGACGCTGGACGCGCACTACAGCGCGTACGACGTGGTGCAGCGCGGCTACCCCGGCTGGTTCAGTTATGGCGCGGACCCGACCGATACAACATCGACCGCGCAGCGGCCGAAGCGCACGCTGCTGTTGCCCGATGCGCCGGATCCCACACGCCCTGGCTATGGTCAGCCGTATGCCGGTGTGAACCTGACAACACAAAGCGCGAGTACGCGTCTGCTGCATGACGTCTCACCCAACTGGCACGCCATGATGGGCGGCACGGCACAGCGGCTCGATCGCTTCATCGATACCCCGGTCAACACGCTGACGAACAACACTGGCAGTTACTCCACGTCACTCGCTTCCGGCTTTGCTCCACGCTTTGGTGTTGAGAGTGATCTGGGCTATATCACCGGCGTTTTGAATAAGTGGAAGATCCATCAGGACATCGTTGCGGCCAGCGAGGGCTATCGTTTTAACCAGTACGCCTACACGGCACCTGCCGCGGCAAGCCTGGTGCTGGGGAAGGCAAGCATGGGTGCGCCGGTGCTCTATGCTCCGCCCGCTGCCGGACTGCCGCAGAACAAGGGCCTTTACCAGTCCGCGGTCGTGCATCAGCAGGGCTTCAATCTCGGTGACTTTGTCATGCTGCCAAGGGGCTTCGGATTTCGCGTCGCTACAAGCCAGGACTGGATCGGCGTGGACAACTACACGGCAACGGCGCGCACTGGTGGGTCGAACAAGAACGGTATCAGCCCATCAGCAAGTGTTCTGTATAAGCCGACTTCCGGCACAACGGTTTATGCAACCTATGCCAGCAGCCTGCAGCAGGGCGACATCGCGCCAGTGAATGCAACGCTGGTCAATTCCGGACAGGCACTCGCACCGTACCGCAGCAAGGAGTGGGAGACAGGCTTCAAGTCGGCGATGAAGCCGGTGACCTTTACCGCTTCACTCTTCCGCCTGCAACGTCCCTTCGCGGAGACGGTTGCGCTGAACTCGACGCAGAATGTTTACCAGATCATCGGTAAGCAGGTGAACTATGGCGCGGAGCTCTCCGGTCAGGGAACGCTCTTCCATCGAATTTTGATCAATGGTGGATTTACCGCACTGAATGCGCGCCTGAATGACACGGGCATCGCCGCGACCAACGGCAAACGCTTCGTTGGTATTCCAGGCTATAAGTCAAACCTGTACAGCGAATATCGCGTGCCGCATGTGAAGGCACTTGTGATCACAGGTGACTGGCAGTTCGTCGGGCGACGCCCGCAGGATGACGAGAACCTTCACAGCACGCCGGGTTACGACGTCTATAACCTGGGCTTCCGATATTCGCGAGTATTTTTCGATAAGCTGGCGACGCTACGCTTCACGACGAACAACTTATCGAACACGCATTACTACTCCACCATTGCGGCCGGCGACATCACCGGCACAAACGCAAGCGCAAACACTGCTCACTTCGGCGCACCGCGAACGATCGCAAGCTCGCTGCAATTCGCGTTCTAATTCAGCAGGCGCAGAACTCACGTGTTGTGATGGGATGTCCCATTTTCACGGCTATGTGCGAAATGGTGGGGTCTTCGCGCAGGGCACGATCGTTCTCGCTGCGTGTGGCCTTCCGATCTCTGAGGCGATCTTCACAAGTCGTGCTCAGCGCTATACCCCACCATTGCTTCGCAAAGAATGGGGTACCCGATCTGATCGGAGGGATAGGAAGTCAATACGACAGACGGAGCTGCCCCTGCCCTAGGGTTTGGTGATCAGGCCGCTCAGCAACGAGAAGCCAACAAGCAGAAGCGTGGCGTTCAGCGGCTGGTACAGACTGCCTGGCCACTGCGGTAAGACACCGCCCGTTGCGTAGGCCCAGACGAAGAAGGCGACGGTCGATACAACTGTCTGAATATAGGGCGGAGGTTTACCGGGCTCTGAGGCTTTGCGCCAGGTCCACAATGCGGCGAAGACCGCACCAATCGCAAAGATGATCCAGAGCATTCGCACACTGGGCGGGTTCGCCGCGGATCGGATGGCAGATGTCACGGCGATCCAGGCAGCCACCACGTCCGCCGGGATGAACTTAACCATTCGGTCGGTGTAATCATCCGGCTTTTCGCCACCGCCGCCGGCTGCCTGCAATGAGACTGTGTTGATCCTTCGGGCCATGTGAGAACTCTCCTTGAACTTGCTTATGCCGAAACCTTCGACTACAAATACGGCGAGATATCCGGGAAGATCGAACTCAATAAAATGCCTTCGCGGATTGCGCCGAATGCACGCTGAACCTCCGCATGATGGATTGCTACCAGGTCTTTGTTGCCATCGATACAGGGCGATCCGCTGGAGCCCGCATGGGCCGTCGAGATGTATTGAACCTTGCCGGAATCCGGGTAGATGCCTGTCACGCCGTCCTCATCCACTGAGATCTGCAAGGCACCGCCACCCGGGTGCTGGATCATGTGGATCGGCTGGCGAACCACTGGCTGAGAGTTTGCCTTGCAGCCGAAGGGCGTCACGCCCAGCACGGCAGCCACGTCCTCGCTGACCCGCAGCAGAACGTAATCCTGTTGGGCGACGGCGCTGCCCTTGATAAGAGCCTGTCCCGGGCTGTTCCTTACAAGCTTGAAGACGCGGGTGGGCTGCGAGCTTTGTGTGAAGCAGAGTTCCATGCCGGCCAGGTTTGCGTCGCGTGGGTCGCCGGGAAACTCTTCGATCACATGCCAGTTCGTCAGGATGAGGTCTTTCGCGACAAGAAAGCCAGTGGCTTTCCGACCGATCGCAGGGAAATCAATTCGGCACACCGCCGGGCAAAGTCGAGCCGTTACGTCGGCCATCCACGCTACGTTGATGAGGGGCCGTGGACTCCGTAAGAATGCCTGCAGTTCAACTTGGTCAAAGCCTCCCTGCCACTGGAACTCGGGACCGTTGGAATTCAACGGCGCTTGATTGCTGTTGGCAGCGTTCACCAGAACCATTACTTTCGTCCTGATCTGCGGACGGATCTGGTCGAGGTTATTTCGTAACATCTGGAGTTCCGCGCCACCGCATAGCGTTTCGTATTTTTGCGTGAGTCCGATGAGGGCAGTCTGGTCAATGCCGAAGCGGCTCTCCTTACTGAGTGTGCGGCTCGCATTGTTCAGGTATGTCTGTAGTGCCGCTGTTTGCGGGGTTTCGCCCTCCAGCACAACGTTGCCGCTGGTGATATCCCGAAGAACGTACTTCAACGATTGATGTTCCGCACTCAGGCGCAACAGGGCGGCGCGAGTGTTCCGAGGATCACCGAAACCTGAATTAGTCATCCACACATTCATCGGGATGCCATTCCGCGTGGTCTTTAGGAAGGCAAGATGGTCGCTATCGAAGTCGACAAACCTTGGCATGCCCGGTCGATCAAGATCGTCTAATTGGACAAGAACAGTCGGCTGTCCCGCGACAACCTCGTCACCTCTAAGTTCTGTTCCGCGAGGTGCCGTTGACTTCGCGTAGAGCGTGGCGAGCCTCTTCCCCACAAGGAGAAGCTTGATCGCGGTCTTCTCACCGCGAACCGTACAGGGCAGGTCAAGGATCTTGCCGATGGTCTCAAGCAGCGGAGTTGGCGGGTCAACGCTGCTTGGCGGAATATGAAAGCCGATCTCAAAGCGGACGACTGCTCCGCCATCGCTGAGGATACGGCGAAACGCGCAGGTCCATCGCTTTTGAGTGTGTGGAAACGGTTGAACACGAAGAGCGCGTGAGGCATCGACGAAGTACATCTCATCCGCCCATGCCAGTGGCGTTCGTTTACCCGTTCTGCGCTCGCGCACCGGGCCGAAGAAACGGATGAACTCAACGCCTGCATCTGGTGTCGGCCAGTGTGGCCGATCTCGTCGCGACGACGTAGCTCGAAACGCCCGCAAATCTGCCAGAGGTATCTGAAAGACGACCAGCATTATTTTTACCCCGCCGGGGATACAACAACCATTGAGGTCCGCGCAGCATGCGCTTCTTCATTTAGCCCTTGCTGAAAGCCGGAGCATGCCTCGGTGAGGGAAGCCTGTGGCTTTCAGCAAGGGCCGTAAAAGGCACGTTCCGAGCGGTGGAATCTGATGTCCCAACCGATCCTGATCGTGTGTCGACGAGCTTAGGGAGGGGTGCTTGAGCGTGTCAAGCTTATTCTGATTCGCTCATAGGCTCATACCACCGTTGATGAGAACGCACGTGCGGTCGCGAAGCGTGACTCGTCGCTGGATTGCGGTCGGTGGCCCAGACGGTTGCGCCTGCTTCAGCAAAGAGAAGTGCGGAGGCGCGGCCGATGCCTGTGCCGCTCCGGTGATGACTGCGGTCTTGCCGTCGAGACGATAGGGCATCGGCGTGGCTCCTGTTAGAGAGTGCTTTCGTAGGCGACAACCTTCTGCGTCTGCTCGCCGAGACCATCGATGCCGAGGCGGACGACCTGCCCGGGCTTCAGGTAGACAGGTGGCTTCTGGCCCAGGCCTACACCCGGCGGTGTGCCGGTGCTGATGATATCGCCGGGCTGCAGCGTCATGAACTTGCTGAGATAGGCGACGAGATAGGCGACGCCGAAGACCATCGTCTTCGTGGATCCGTCCTGATAGCGGTGGCCATCGACTTCCAGCCACAGTCGCAGATTCTGCGGGTCAGGCACCTCGTCCTTCGTGACCATCCATGGTCCGATCGGGCCGAAGCTGTCCGCGCTCTTACCCTTGACCCACTGGCCCGTACCCTCCATCTGGAAGGCACGCTCGGAGACGTCATTGGTCACGCAATAGCCTGCCACGTGGTCCATGGCACTGGCCTCATCCACGTAGCGCGCTTCGCGACCGATGACTACGGCCAGTTCCACCTCCCAGTCGGTCTTCTGGGAGTTCTTCGGGATGATGATGCCGTCGTTCGGGCCGCAGAGTGCGGAGGTGGCCTTCATAAAGACGATGGGCTCCACCGGCACGGACGCACCAGCCTCTGCGGCATGGTCGGCATAGTTCAGGCCGATGCAGATCACCTTGCCCACACCGCCGACACACGCGCCGATGCGCGTGCCTTCCGGGGCGGCAGGCAGGGCCTTGTGATCCAGAGCGGCGATCATTGCCAGCGACTCCGGCAGGAGGGTGGCGCCGGCGATGTCCGGCACGATGCCGGACAGGTCGCGGAGAGTGCCGTCGGCAGCCACTAAACCGGGTCGCTCCCCGCCTGTTGGTCCATATCGAAACAGTTTCACAGTTGAAATCCTCCCTGAATCTGGCAGATCAATCTCGTCACCACTGTAGCGCGCCAGGGGGGCCGCGCGTCCGCTCTGGGCGCGACTTTTCCGTTGCTAAGCGACCTGTCGCGAACAAACAATTAAGTGTTTGTTGCGGGGAGCCACAGCGGCGGTTTTGCGCTTAGAATGAGACGTCTCATAATTTCGTCCCGCGGCGCGGCCAGACGCATGGTTGCTATGCAATAATTCCGGCGAACCGTACCCGAGGCAAAACCCGACCCGCTCGGCAAGTCTTCGCGCCGGCTGGCTCCAATTCAGAAGGGATTCCATGGCAAGCACTGCAAAGCTCAAGTTTCTGGAAGATCGCTGGGACGACGCTGTCGCCTCCAAGCTGGACGCTCCGGAGCTGCTCCGTTACCGCTCGAACCTGCTGGGTTCGGACCTGCGTCTGACCAACTTCGGCGGCGGCAACACCTCCTCCAAGCTCGACGAGATCGATCCCCTCACCGGCGAGACCGTCAAGGTGCTGTGGGTCAAAGGTTCGGGCGGCGATCTGGGTTCTATCAAGCGCAGTGGTTTTGCGACGCTGTACCTCGACAAGGTGCTGTCGCTGACCAAGCGTTACCGCGGTGTTGAGAACGAAGACGAGATGGTCGCCATGTACCCTCTCTGCACGTTCAACAACAACCCGACGGCTGCCTCGATCGACACGCCGCTGCACGGCTACCTGCCCTTCCCTCACGTCGACCACCTCCACCCGGACTGGGGCATTGCTTTGGCTGCCTCGGCCAATGGCCTGGAGAAGATGGAGCAATTCAACAAGGAGTTCGGACACAAGATTGTCTGGGTTCCGTGGCAGCGTCCCGGTTTTGAGCTCGGCATGATGTTGCAGCGCGCAGTGGCAGCGAACCCCGGTTGCGATGGCATCGTCCTCGGCGGCCACGGCCTCTTCACGTGGGGCGAGACGCAGCGCGAGAGCTACCTGAACACCGTCACCATCATCGACCAGATCGGTCAATTCATTGAAGCGCACAACCTGAAGAAGGCTCTGCCTGCCTTCGGTGGTGTGAAACATACGAACCACGCGGAGCGCGAGACGCTGGCAGCACAACTGATGCCCGTTATTCGCGGCGGCGTGTCGCAGAAGCAGCGCCTGATAGGCACCTTCAGCGATCACGAGGACGTGCTCGAGTTCGTGAACTCCCAGTATGCGAAGAAGCTGGCGCACCTGGGCACCAGCTGCCCGGATCATTTCATCCGTACCAAGATTCGCCCCATGTATGTCGAGTGGGATCCGAAGACCGATGTCTCAGCGCTGAAGGCGGCGATCACGTCCTCGCTCAAAACCTATCGCGAGGAGTACGCGACCTACTACGGCAACCACGCACTACCGGCTTCGCCGAAGATGCGCGATGCAAACCCGACCGTCGTTCTAATCCCCGGCGTCGGCATGTTCTCGTTCGGCAAGAACAAGGCAGAGAGCCGCATCACGGGCGAGTTCTACACGAACGCGATCCACGTGATGAATGGCGCCGGCCAGCTCGGCGAAGGCACCTGCCCGGCAGAGCTGCCGCAGGCTGGTCCCGCTGCTCCGACCTCAGCATTCGCGACAGAAGAGAACTACGTTGCATTGCCGCCATCCGAAGCATTCCGCATTGAGTACTGGGCTCTTGAAGAGGCCAAGATTCAGCGTCAGCCGCCTGAGAAGGAGCTGAGCCGCCGCATCGTCATGGTCGTCGGTGGAGCCTCTGGCATCGGTCGTGAGACCGTCCTGCTGGCTGCCCACCGCGGCGCGCACATCGTGGTCGCCGATCTCAACCAGGCCGCGATCGATGGTGTTGTCGCCGAGGCGCAGGCGATCGGTGGCAAGGAGTGCGCGGTCGGCACTTCCATCGACATCCGTAGCCGCGAGAAGATCAAGGCTGCTCTTGATAAGTGTGTTGCGGCCTTTGGTGGTCTCGACATCCTGATCAACACGGCTGCCATCTTCCCGACGTCGCCAACCGGCGAGATCAGCGACGCACAGTGGGGCACCACGCTTGAGATCAACGTGACGGCCAACTGGCTCCTGAGCGATGAAGCGAACAAGATCTTCGCCGCTCAGGCGTTGCCTGGTTCGTCCATTGTGCTGACGAGTTCTGCGAACGCCGTTGTGCCCAAGAAGGGCACCGAGGTATACGACATCTCGAAGGCGGCGCTCAGCCACCTGGTGCGCGAACTTGCCATCACCTTCTCGCCCGATGTGCGTGTCAACGGCATCAGCCCGGCGACCGTGGTCAAGGGTTCGACGATGTTCCCGCGCGACCGCGTGAAGGCTTCGCTGAGCAAGTACAACCTGGCATTCGAAGAGAGCGAGACGGACGACGAGCTGCGCAACAAGCTGGCGCACTTCTACGCGAAGCGCACGCTGACGCACATTCCCATCGATCCGAAAGACAACGCGGAGGCCATCCTGTTTATCGGTGGACCGAAGGCGCCGGTCACCAGCGGCCATCTGATCCCGGTGGACGGTGGTTTGCCCGAGGCGTATCTCCGGTAGGTTGCCGGTTAACCATTCGGCGATGGGCGCGGCGCAAGCTGCGCCCATCGTTGATTCATGACGGCGCAAGAGTCCTCACTGCGGTTTGTTATGCCGGTGAGTCGTAAGAGCGGGATTGATCGATGCGATCGGCCTTTTCCCTGAACTTGCATGAACGCAGATAGAGAGCTTGTACGAAGCCAGATAGAGAGTGTGCACGAAGTCAGACGGAGAGGAAGGGCACAGCTTTAGCTGGGCCAAACCTGTTCGGTAACAACTGGGCTTTAGACCCTGGGGTCAGCTTTCTCGATTGCTGAGAAGAGAGCTGACCTCAGCGGCTAAAGCCGCAAGCCAGAGGTGACGCTTTATCGGCACAGCTGAAGCTGTGCCCTTCCGATCAACCGGCATCTTCACTTAGCCGGCCGTCGTCAGGCGCATAGGGTTGGTCTTCCGGAGAGGCACATCTTTTGCCATGCAGTTCGAGAGGAAATTTCTCAGAGGCTAAGGCCGGAATTCTGGCGGGTGCGGTGAGGTACATGGCTGAAGCCATGTACCTCCGAAAGCTCCTGATCTTGATTTGAGACTTGCAGAATCGAAGGCTGAGATTTACAGGACCATAGCGAAACATCGGTTCCAGAGATCGGGACCGAATCAAAGGCTGGCTGTGAGTTCCAGACTTACAGAATCGAAGGCTGAACACCAGCCTGCATCAACGAGGGAGAAACAAGCTTTGACACCGACTGACACACGCGCGCTGGTAGCCATCGATCTGGGTGCGGAGAGCTGCCGCGTCTCGCTGCTGCGCTGGTTGCCCACTGGCCCGCATTGCACGCTGGTGTATCGCTTTCTGAACAACGCCGCGGAGACAGAGAATGGTCTTCGCTGGCCCATCGTCAGCATCGAAGCCGGCCTGACGGAAGGTCTGCACAAGTGTGCGGAGATTGCGACCGAGGGCATTCGCTCCATCGCCGTGGATGGCTGGGCTGTCGATTACGCTCGCCTGGACGAGAGCGGCAAGGCTATTGAAGATCCGTACTGCTATCGCGATGTGCGCAACATCACCAGCGAAGAGCGTGTGCACGAGATCATCCCTGCCGCGCAGATGCGCGTACTGACCGCCATCGGCATCATGCGGATCAACACGCTCTACCAGCTCTATGCGGACAAGCTCGCAGGACGGCCGCAGGCGCCTTGGCTGAATCTGCCGGAATACATCCTGGAACGCCTCGGCGGTCGCCGCGTCAGTGAGTATACGAACGCCACGCACACGCAGCTGATCGATATGCATACGGGAACGTGGGCGACAGGCATCTTCGAGCGGCTGGAGCTTGATCCTGAAATGGCCGCGCCGCTGGTGCTGCCGGGTTCCATTGTTGGTAAGGTAACGGGCGAGCTTGCGAAGCTGCCGGCCTTCGCAGATACGCAACTTGTTGCGCCGTGCTGCCATGACACGGCATCAGCCATCGCTGGTATTCCCGACGCTGCGGACGACTGGGCTTATATCAGCAGCGGTACGTGGTCGCTGGTGGGTACGTTGCTGACGGAAGCGATCAACACGCAGCCGGCGCGCGAAGAGAACCTGACGAACTTTGGCGGCGCGGGCGGCCGCATCCTCTTCCACAAGAACGTCAACGGCATGTGGCTGCTGCGCGGCTGCCTGGATGTGTGGCGAGCGGCGGGCAAGGATTGGAGCTTCGAAGAGCTGTTGCCGCTGGCCGATGCGCAGCATACGCCCCATCATCTGCTCGATGTGGATGACCCGGATCTTCTGCTGCCGGGCGACATGCCCAATCGCATCAACCGCCAGTTGCTGGAGCGTGGCTTCGGAGAGCTCTCAACAAAGCCGGAAGATGCTCCCGCGATGACCGCGTTGATCCTTCACAGCCTGGCCGCGCGTTATGCTCAGGTGCTGGGTGCGATTGCGGATATCACGGGAAAGCGGCTCAAGAAGCTGTACATCGTGGGTGGCGGCAGCCGCAACGAGGTCTTGAACCGGCTGACTGCAAAGGCCACCGGACTTGAAGTGGTGTGCGGTGCGACGGAGTCATCGACGCTCGGCAACTTCGCCGTGCAGATGGCGGCGGTGGAGAGCAGCGCCGATGCCGAGACGATTGCGGAGTGGGCCGGAGCGCTGCGCTCGGCATTCTAGGGTTGATTGGGATTGAACCGCGATCGCCACAGGATCGGATGCCCATTCTTTCGCCGCTTCCTCGCATAAGGTGGGCATTCGCAGAAACGGCGAACCATCGCCAACGCTAAACGCAATAGACGCGGAGGGTCGCGCTGCGCGCGATAGCCCGCCCTTTGCTTCGCAAAGAATGGGGCACCCTGTTCCTCTTACCTGCCTCAGGCGCAGGATGGAAAGGGGTGAGTTGCGGGTTTACTGCTGCTTGCCGCTACAATCATCTGCACCATGGCACCAACCCAGAAAGAACTCGCGAAACTCGCCGGCGTCTCTGCGGGTACGGTGTCGAATGTTGTGAACGGCGTACCGGGCGTGAGCGATGCCGCGCGGCAGAAGGTGCTGACGGCAATCCGCACCTTGAACTATCAGCCGAACCTGATCGCACGCAGCCTTCGCACGAATCGCACGCAGACACTGGGCATTGTCGTGCCGGACATCACCGTTCCGTTCTTCCCCAAGATCATTCGCGGTGCGGAGTCGGCGGCACGTGAGGCCGGCTACTACCTGATGGTTCTCGACAGTGAGAACGACCAGAGCCGCGAGGCCGCCATGCTGGAACTCCTTCGCTCGCAACGCAGCGAAGGCACGCTGCTGGTCGCTGCCGGCGGCCACGGCTGGACGAAAGAGAGTGCCGCTTCTGTGACGGCACAGGCGCCGCTGGTGTGTCTTGATCGGCTGCCCGAAGGACTTGCAGTGGATTCAGTGTGCGTGGATGATCCACGGGCTGCGGCAATGGCCGTGTCGCATCTGGTTGAGCGCGGTCATCGCGAGATTGCCGTTGTGACCGGTCCGCTGACCCTGCGCAATGAGCAGGCACGGCTTCGCGGGTATCGCACTGCAATGCAGCACCATGGTCTGCAGGTTCGCGAGCGGCTGGTGTGGCAGGCGGGCTTCCAGCCGGCAGAGATTGCGCGTGTCTGCCAGGAAGGCATGCTGGGCGGTCGCGATCGTCCTACGGCCGTGTTCGCCACCAACGGTGTCACCGGCCTGCACATGTTGAAGAGTTTGTATGCCCTTGGGCTTGAGACGCCGCGTGACGTTGCCGTCGTCTGCTTCGATGAGCTGAATGGCGAGGAATTCTTCCGGCCCGGCATCACCACGGTGGTGCAACCGGCGTTCGAGATCGGGTCGCGCGCAGTGCAGGTTCTGCTGCGGCGCATCCGGGGTAAAAGTGACGCGGCACCCCTGGAAACGGTACGTCTTCCAGCGACACTTGTGGTGCGTGAATCGTCGAGTGAGCCAGTTTCCGCAGGGTCGCATACCGCACGGCCCCGAGCAAAAAAGCGAACCTGACACGATATACTTTGGTACGGACGCCGCTTCCGCCGACGCGTGGTTTTGACCGTGCGCACAGGCAGAGTGCTACGCTGCAGCGGCCGGAATCGCAGCCTTCGTTCGACCTCAGGGTGCAGCAACTACCGCCGCTCTCCAGGGTCTTATTCGACAGGCGCACACCACGGGTGACGAAAGAGCACATGAGACACGCAAAACAGCTTCTGGCTTCTCTTACGATTGGTCTCCCCATGCTGGTCTGGGGTGTTTCGGCAGGTAGCGCGGTCGCCGCAGCTGCTCCCGCAGCCTATGCGCAGGATGCGCACCCGGAGCTGCCGCCCGGCCCTGGCCGCGACGTCACGCTGGCCACCTGCACCAAGTGCCACGCCATCAGCAATGTCACCGGCCAGCACAAGGATCGCGACGGATGGACCGCCACGATCACGAAGATGGTCGGCTATGGCGCGACGGGTACCGATGACGATTTCGGCCTGATCCTGGACTATGTGACGAAGAACTTCGGCCTCGATTCGCCGCCGGCTGCACCGGCTGCCGGCGCTGCGGATGCGCACGCGAAGATCGTCGTCAACAAGGAGACTGCCGCGCAGCTCACTACCGATCTGGGCCTGACCGACGACGAGGCAAAGGCCGTGGTGAGCTATCGCGAAAAGAACGGCGACTACAAGACCATCGACGACCTGAAGAAGGTGCCGAATGTCGATGCGAAGAAGTTCGACGCGAAGAAGGACGATCTGCTCTTCTCGTAGCGAGTCAACGAGTCAACGAGTCAACGAAGCGGATGCATTTCGATGCATCCGCTTTGTCTTGCGTCTATGCTGACGGGCATGGAGAGGCGTCAGTGTGACGGGAGCGGGACCGTCTCCGGAATGCTCTCCGTTACGGCCGTGCGGATCCAGTACGTCGCTGTGAGCTTGCCGCGGGCAGGGAGCCACTTGAAGGTGGGCGTGTCCAGCAGGCGTCCGCGTTCGACCATCGCGCGTCGCGACTCGGGGAAGGGCGATGTCCCGAACTCCATACCGCGCGCCACGCCGGCGTTGTTCCATGGGGAGAACGACCGGCTGCGATTTTCTTCCCAGATGCCGAGCCATGGGAAGTCCGCGGGCTGCCAGACATACGAGAATGCCAGGTTCCACGCAGGCGACCATGCCGTCCACCCTACGGCCCTGGCGGTCGGGATCATGCGCAGAGCCGTGTAGCTGCTGGCCGGGGCGTCCGGCTTCATGCTCTGCAGATTTTGTGTGCCCTTGCCGTCAGCCATCGGAGCATGGGGGTACGCGAACTTCTTGCCCGCCTCGAGGTATGGTGCCTCACCAAGATCGGCTTCGATGACCATGCCACGATCTGCGTTCATGCGGAACTGCGTGGTCGCTGGATCGAGGAAGGGAGGGCTCAGAGTGACGTGTTGCGTCCATGCCAGTGGTCGCTCCATTGCCGTAAGGTTGGTCACCTTCTCGTGTACTTGAACATCCGCGCCGTGCAGCGTGATGGTCCGCTCGAAATCCAGCTGTGCCAGCGGCATGTGAAGGCGGCAGTGCAGGGAATTGCCGTATTCCGTGATCTCGTACGGCAGCACCGAGCCTTCTCCGTGGGCGGTCATGCCAGCGGCGGCTTCTGCCTCGCTGGGGCCTCCGAAGAGGTCGAGACAAAGGTTTTGGCCGAGTATGCCGCAGAGCAGCCTGGCTTCTACGCCGTTGCCGAAGAGCGCTGCCTGCGCGGGTCCAAACTCGCTCGGCTCGCTACTTGTCCAGTGTGGCGTCCACAGCGGATTTACACCCGCAGCTTTGCTGAAAACTTCGGCGATGTGGCCGCCTTCAACAGAGACGGTGACGCGGAGATCGTCATTCTCGATGCAGAATGCTTTGCGGTTCAGGTAGGTCGTCTTTGGCATGCGTTGAGTCTAGCTTTCCTTATCGCTGCAGGGCTTCGGAGGTTTACGGGAGCGCCTTCAGGTAGATGTTGCGGTGGCTGATCTTCACATCGCCGGTTCCCTCAAGCTCAAAGGCAATGACACCCTTCGCGGCAAAACGCCTCGGGTCTGTGTCGACCGTGACGGACATGACGTGGCCGTTGAGGAGGTGCGTCATCACGTTGCCATCAGCGATGACTTCCATCTGGTTCCATTCGCCGAGTGGCTTGATGAAGGACTTCATCGCTTCAGAGTCGCCCAGGCTGGCCAGCTTCGTGACTTTGCCGTCGCCTGCTTCCACCGCATCGCCGCGCCATGCCACGATGCCGCGGGTGCTGCCTGCATCGTAGAGCTGACCGGTATAGCGATTGGCCGCATCGAAGTCGGCTTGATAGCCCACCATGGCCCACTTCTCATTCTTCCTGTTCAACTCCTGCGCTTTGGCCATACGCTCCTTCATCTCAGGCGTCATGGCTGCCAGGCGAGCGGGATCCATGGTGCGCGCGGGCAGCGGCTCGTTCCTGCCGCGGTACTGGAAGCCGCCGTTAGCTGCTGCGCCCTCCAGCTTGAACTCGAAGCGGATGCGGAAGTTCGCGGGCGTACCGCCGCGCCAGATGATGTTCGTCGTGCCTGCCGGATCGGCATCGCTGGAGTAACCGACGATCGCGCCGTCTTCAACCTTCCAGTGGTCCGGAATGTAGTTCCATCCGTTGAGTGTCTTGCCATCGAAGATCGGCGTCCAGCCTGTGTGGTCGTTCCAGTCCACCATTGCCGGATGGGTGAAGCCGAAGCCCCCGCCGCCCGTGCGAGGGGCACCTGTGGGCGTCGGTTGCTGCGCGGACGTTGCGAGTGTTGTTGCCGCAGCCATCGCTGCAGCGAAGATCATCTTGCGTGGGTTGCGGATCATGATGCTTCTCCCGTGCGAGTTACAGACGATGGGCCGAACCAACTTTGGCCCGGCCCATCCTATCCATGTCGATCCATTCGGTGCACGAAGTCGCTACAGCTTCTTGATCGAGATGTTGCGAACCCACAGATCGCCGAGTGACTCGGACTCAACGCCGATCTTGCCGGCGCTGCGGAAGTACTTCGGGTCAGTATCGACGATCTGGGTGACAAGGTGATTGTTCATGTAGATCGATACCGAGTGACCGATGGCGACGACGACGAACTGGTTCCAGTCATCCTTGTGGAACCAGGAGTCATGTGTTGCCTTGTCCGCGATCTGCGCCAGGGCCCAGCTCCCCGTTGCGTCGGCGTACATGCTGTAGCCCGGTGTTGCAATGACGGCGCGACCGCTCTGCTCATAAAACATGCCGCTGTAGTGATTCGCCTCGTCGAAGTCAGCCTGCGGGCCGGCCATGTCCCACTTGGCCTGGGATTCCTTGCTTGGGGCTGTGCCGGGACTGGCGCATGCTGCGGGGCGCGGCGGACGCGGTGTTGCCGCGGCTCCTGCTGCAGATGGCGGCCGGGGAGGCATCGCAGGACGCGGTGCCGGCACCATCTTGGGGCCGCCCGTCACATTGGAGTCCGATGTAACGTAGCTGCGAAACTGCATGCCGCCGTTGATGTTGCCGGTGCCCTTCATCTCATACTTCAGAACGAAGTCGCCGAACTCACCGGCGGTCGATACGGCATAGACGGTGCCCGTAGGCTTCTCGCACGTCGCGGTGAGGTGAATGGAGCCATCCGCAATGTTCCATAGATTTGCGTCGTAGCTCCAACCCTTCAACGTGCCGTCGAAGAGCGGTGTGAAGCCAGTGTTGTCCGCGAAATTGTTCATTGGCGGCGGCGTGCCAATGCGCTGGAAGCCAGCCTGCAACGGGTTGGGAGCGGCCGCGGCGGGCGGCGCCTGTGCCACTGCGGCGGCAGAGGTCGCGAGCAGGGCAGCGGAGAGTGCGAAGGTGATGCGGTTCTTGCGGAACATCGTGCGTGCCTCCAGAAATATCGTGTTGCTATGCCGTTGCGACCGGTTCCCACTTCTTCGTCTGTGCCGACTTCAGCACGGCGTCGGTGACATACTCCGTTGCGAGTCCGTCGCGGAAGCTGGGTGCCGCGGGTGTGCCGGTGCCGAGACCCGTAAGGAAGTCGGCTACCTGGTGAATGAAGGTGTGCTCGTAGCCGATCTGCAGGCCGGGCACCCACCAGTTCTTCATGTAGGGGTGGTCGCCGTCGGTCATGTGGATGTCAGTCCACCCGCGCAGCTTGCCTTCGGTCTTGTAGTCGAAGTACTGCAGGTGATGCAGGTCATGCAGATCCCAGGATGCGGAGGCCTTCTCGCCGTTGATCTCCAGCGTGAAGAGAGCCTTGTGTCCACGGGCGTAACGCGTCGCTTCAAAGAGTGCGAGCGAGCCATTCTCAAACCGGCCAATGAAGGCGCTGGCATCGTCGATGGTGATGGTCTTCTTCTCGCCGGTCGCGGTGTCCTTGCGCTCCTTGATAAAAGTCTCAGTCGCCGCGCTGACTTCGACAATGGGACCGTTGAGCCATAGCGCCATGTCGATGTTGTGCGCCAGCAGATCACCCGTTACTCCCGAACCCGATATCGCAGCATCAAGACGCCACAGGCCTTCACCGCCCACGGGCAGCTCGGTCGAGATGGTCCAGTCCTGCAGGAACTGGGAACGGTAGTGGAAGATGCGGCCGAAGCGACCTTCGTCGATCAGGTCCTTCAGCATGGTGACCGCGGGCACGCGGCGGTAGTTGTACCAGACCATGTTGGCCACACCGGCGTCTTCCACGGCGTCGACCATCTTCTTCGCTTCTTCGGCGGTGCGGCCCAGTGGCTTTTCGCACATGACCATCTTGCCGGCCTTCGCAGCGGCGATGGCAATCTCGGCGTGCGTGTCATTGGGGCTGGCAATGTCGATCAGGTCGATGTCGTCGCGCTCGATCAGCTTCTTCCAATCGGTCTCGACGGTCTCCCATCCCCAGTTGTCCGCGAACTTCTGCGCCTTGTCCGCGTTGCGCGCGGAGACGGCTTTCATGACGGGCTTGTAGGGCAGCTCAAAGAATTGCGGCGCCTGGCGGAAGGCGTTGGAGTGGGTGCGGCCCATAAAGCCGTAACCAACCAGGCCGATGTTGAGTTCTTTCTTGGACACGATCTGATCTCTCCTGGGAACCGATCTCCTTGTGGAGACTGCGATTCGAAAGGGCATGGCCTTAGCCGTGCCGATATTGCTTCTGGCTCTTGCGGCTGGGGTCAGATGGCGAACTAACCTCAGTGGCTAAAGCCGTTTCGCGATTCTTTCGGTTGTCGGCACAGCTGAAGCTGTGCCCTTCCGATCAATAACCCTTTGTTGCCATTCGGATCTGCCGACGTGGCAGCATCTCGATTCGACGAACCAACTCGGCTCTTTCCAGCCTGACGACCTACTAAGTCGACTTACTTAATTCCAGCCGTGCGCGTTGCGGACTTCGATCATGGTTGCGAGGATCTTGTTCCACGTCTGCGGGCTGGTCATGGTCTCATTGCTGAACATGCAGCCGTCCCAGCAGATGTGCTCGAACTTGCGGGTGGGTTCACCCTTCTCGTCGCGCATCCACAGGCCGGCGACTTCCACAATGTTCATCAGTCCGTTGGGATCGTCCGCAGCGCAGTGGCGACCCGTCTTATCGTGTGAGCCCTGGCCCTTCACGGTGCCATCATTCTGCGCAACATGGAAGTCGAAGGTCCACGGACGCAGAGCGTTTGTCACCTTCTTGAGTGCTTCGAAGATCTGGGCCTTGTCCGTCTCTTTTGCAAGGCGGCTCTCGGGCGAGTTATAGCCGAGTGTGTAGAGCATGGTGTGTGCCATGTCCGCCTGGAAGCCAACAACGTTCGGCATATTCACTGCTTCCAGCAGGTGAACCATGTGGTCCCAGCCATGCATGCCGGCCCAACAGATTTCTCCCTCTGCGGCTAGTCGCTGACCTTCACCGGCGGCGATCTCGCCAGCTTCGCGGAAGGTCTTCGCGATCTTTGCCGTGCCTGCCTTGGGGTCTTTGTACCATTCGTCCGGACCGACTGCCGAGTCGATACGAATGACACCAGACGGACGCACGCCAAGCGCGGTCATCTTGCGGCCGATGACCGAGGCCTTGCGCACCTGCTCCAGAAATCTGCGGACTTCCATCTCGCCGCCCATGGCAGAGCCACCGCCGAGGGGCGCCCACACCGGTGCAACGAACGAGCCGCAGACGAGGTTGCGTGCTGCGAGCTTTTCGGCGAGCACCTTCAGGTCGTCGTCGGTGGAGTCAATCGAGGTGTGCGGCGCGGACATGAAGAGATCGACGCCATCGAACTTCACGCCATCGACTTCCGCGGCAGCGGTCAGGTCGAGCATGGTGTCGAGATCGATGAATGGCTCGGGCGTGTCCGGACCTTTGCCGACGATGCCCGGCCACATCGCATTGTGAAGGCGGGGCTTGGTGTGTGTGGTTGCCATGGTGTCCCTCGAGTGGTGTTGCGAGCTTCTTGTTTCCCGTTTCTTGTTGCTAGTTATTGCGCGTCGTTTGACAGCGCAACAAGAAACCAGAAACTACGAAACCAAAAACTAGTTACACGGCGTAAGAATGGGCCGCTCTACAAGCCGGCCCACTCTACGCGATGCGTACTTACTTTTTCCAGCTTGAAGGGCCGGTCTTTTCCTTGATGAGCGGCTTCGCATCCGGATTGCCGGGGCCGAAGTGCTTCAGGATAACCAGTGGATCGGTCGTGCTGGGGTTCTTGATGACGACACCCTTCTGCGCGGCCGCGGCTGTGACGAAGAGTTCGTCCTCTGTCAGGTCGCCGAAGCGGATCATGCTGGGTGTTGAGACAGGTGTACCGCCGAAGTCGCCGTAACCCTGCACGACGATGAGGCCGTAGGCTTCCGCGTCCTTGATGGTGACGGTTGCGCCCGGCTTCACGGTCAGCTCTTTTGCAGAGTAGAACTTCGTACCGTAGACGATCCACTTCTCTTCATAGCCTTCGCCGCTGCTGGCAACGATGGGGAAAACCTTGTTGTTCTCGGCGAAGTTGGGATCGAGGTTCGCGTCCCAGTCGAGCATGGAGATGATGTAGTCGATGTCGTGCTTCTTGCCTTCGGGTACGTCCTTGACCAGCAGTTCCCACGGCACGATGCGGCCTTCGACCTCCGACTGGAACATGCCGAAGACATCGGAGTTTACCTGTGGCTCATAGGTGCAGAGCGAGCCCGGTGCATGCAGGATGCCGGGGTTGATCTGCCAGCCGGCGCCCGGCTCCAGGCGATAGGCGCTGGTCAGGAAGGTGATGCCGTTGTCGCCCTGCTCCCACTTCTCGAGGCATGCGCGAATCTGTTCCTTCGTGGTGCCGGGCGTCAGGCCCATGAAGGTGAAGGGGAAGTTATTAAAGGTCTGGTTGTACTGCGGCGGGAAGTAGTATGCCTCCGGCTTGCCCTTGAAGCCGACCGCGGATGCATGCTCGTCGTTCTGGTGCATGTGGTGCGGAATGGGGCCTTCGTTGTCGAAGAACTTGCAGAGGATATTCCAGCCCTGCTCGCGATCAAAGAC
The DNA here is from genome assembly GCF_900105625.1 of Terriglobus roseus. NCBI lineage: Bacteria > Pseudomonadati > Acidobacteriota > Terriglobia > Terriglobales > Acidobacteriaceae > Terriglobus > Terriglobus roseus. The sequence continues at coordinate 2,481,153 of NZ_FNSD01000001.1, read as the reverse complement.
TTCCTTGCTCAGCAGCAGGTCGCCGGCCACTTCGACGGCATCCTTCAGCAGGAACTTTTCTCCGTTGGTTGTGACGACGAAGGAGAGGCCTTCGAACTCCGTGGTGTCCGGGCCGTTTGCGGCCTTGGTGGTCGAAGAGAACCAGCGTTCGTTGATGCCGCCGCGCGACCCGCCAAAAGCGTAGATGTCATCGGGATGAAGCTTCAGCCGGCGTCCCGGGATCATGAAGGAGCGCGGAACCCAGGAGGGAGCAAGCTTGAGAATGCCATTGCCAGCTTCGATTGCCTGCTGGACTTTCGTACGATCCAATGCCATGTACCGTCCTCTTACTGTGTCTCGAATTGCGTGAGTTGCGGGGCGGAACCCGTCGGGAAGCGAAGGGTAAACCGGTCGGCGCCACTTCCGTTGAGACGTCTCAGTCAGGGAAGCGTATGGGATGGGCGGCGCACGTGTCAATACTCGTTCGAAGCCGCGAACGCAGGGGTGTTGCGTCATCCGCAACGCGTTTTGAAACGCATTGATGGCCGCACTGAAACTTGTGCAGACGACCTCTGGCTTACGATCAACGCTATGAATCTTCCTCCGCTGCCCGAAGGCTTTCGCGGTCTGATTTTCGATTGCGATGGCACGCTGGTGGAGACGCTGCCAGCTCACGTGCAGGCTCTGAAGGACGCGCTGGAGCCCTTCGGCCTGCGGCCGACCATTGAGTGGGCTCGATCAAAGTACGGGCAGACGCCGGCTACCGTGCTGCTTGCGCTGGACAATGAAGTGGGCAGGATCCCGGTGCCGCATCGCGAAGTCCTTCGGACCTGGGCGATGAACTACGGGCGAAATCTGCACCTGCTGGAGCAGATCACGCCCGTATGCGATATCGCACGGCAGTGGCGTGGCCGAGTGCCCATGGCGGTGGCTTCTAATGGTCAGCGCAGCAATGTCGAAGCGACGCTGCATGCCGTCGGTCTTCTGTCTCTGTTCGACGCGGTGGCGGCCATTGAGGACGTGAAGGAGGGCAAGCCTGCTCCAGACCTCTTCCTCGCTGCCGCGCGCAAGATCGGTGTTAGTCCGGAGGACTGCGTCGTCTTTGAGGATTCTGAAGAGGGGATGGAGGCTGCGGCCCGGGCGGGTATGCGTGCCGTGCGAGTCCCGATGTACGTCCCGGGCGAGCCTGGACAGGCGGACTAAGCTACTTGGTTGACGGCGATCGTTTCCGCATGGGAAAAGGGGTCGGACTTGGGAGCCGGCATGGCAATCGCGCGCTTCACAAGGTCTTCCGGATGGGCCTCGACCAGGTCTGACAGGTCGGCCATACGCTTATCCCACTGCAGTCGGAAGATGGTCGCGGAGATCAGTCCCAAATCGGAACTGAAGCTTGCATGTTCTGCGTACCGGGCGTCCAATTTCGCTTTGACCGGGTTCAGCACCATCACAGTAAAGCGCTCCACCAGGTCGGCGGGGATCTTCACCAGCAGCTCTTCCTCACGGGTGAACAGGAGGGTCGCGGCGCCCGTGATGCCGGGGCGGCAGGGCAGCGGTCCGCACTCATGGCTAACCAGTTTGGGCCGCGGTCCTACAAAGCTCATGTCGCCGCGGACGACGTTGTAGAGCTGTGGCAGCTCGTCCAGTTTGATCGAGCGCAGCCAGCGGCCGACGGTTGTGATGCGTGGGTCGCCCTCGCAGGTAACGGACGGTCCGCAGAACTCCGCGCCCTCGCACATGGTGCGGAACTTATAGATAGTGAAGGTCTGTTCGCCTCGCCCGACACGCTCCTGGGTAAACAGGGCGTCTCCTTCGGACGTGCAGACGATTGCCAGCGCAGCGACCAGGAGCAGGGGAGACAGGAGGATCAGGCCTACCAGGGCCGCCAGGAAGTCGAAGCATCGCTTGGCTTTACTGCTTGTCCAGGCGGATACCGCATGACGTTCCTCGCCGCGATATGCGGGGAAAGTGGAATGCTCCTCGTGCCCTGGTTTTGATGCGGCATGTTGCAGAGCTTCCATGCTCGAACCCGTCTCCATCTTTGGTGTCAGCCGAGCATACGCCGCTATGCCAGTTTCAGCCAATTGTATGTTTGCGTGGGGATTGTCGGGGAGTTTTCTTCTTATCGGGTTGCTCCCTCAGGTACGCGCACGGGATTCGGAAACCGCATACCATCGCAAGAGTTTCCTAACCGGGGCGAGCGTGCTGTCGGGACGGGAGTCCAATGTGGGGAGTGGTAGAGGAAGCGGATGCACTGGTCGGGCCGAAGTCTGCAAGTAGCGGCGTTTTGCATGGCGTATGCGATCGTCGTGCCGCTTTGCTCCGGGCAGGGCGCGCAGACGACCGCGCAGGCCTCGTTGCCGTCCGCCCCCGTGGGGTGGCTCCGCTATGCCATCCCGCCAGACCCGCCGCGTTATCACGACATGCCACACGCTGTGGTCTTGCTGGGCGACGCACCGGAAGAGAATGAGGCGGCGGAGGAACTTGACCGCGGCCTGGGTCACATGGTCGCCGGTACGGACATGCTGCTTCACCGGTTTGACCCTCGGCTCGACGCTATCGTGCTTGGCACTACCGACGCGGTGCATCGGGCGCGGCTCGCGCGTTTGCCCGGTTGGACTGAGAAGGCCCTCCCTGAAGAGGGCTTTCGCATCGTCCATCTGCGGCGCGGCATTCGGCACTGGTGGATCCTGCAGGGTGGTTCGCCGCGTGCCGAGTTGTGGGCGGCGTATCGCTTTGCCGCGCTGGTCGCGGCAGACCAGCAGTTGCCGGATGAGCTGATCGAATCACCGAAGATCGCGAATCGCGTCCTCGGGATCGACTGGCGTGACGGAAGCATGGCCGGCGACGTGCGCGACACGGCACGACTGATGGCCTCGGTCGGGTTGAACGGCCTGGCCGTGCGTGGCTCGCTACCTCCTTCAGCATTTCAGGATCTGACCAGGACCCTTCGCAGTTTCGGCATTCGCACGTGGCGTGAGGATGCGGGAAGCCAACGGACGCTGGTCCCATCGGGATCGGCGACAGGCGCGCGAGATGCACTCCCCATCCGCGAGGGAATGGTCGCGGGCGAGCAGATGGCTGGGCTTGGATCATCCCTGCCTGCGGGAGGCGGCCCTCAGCTTGTGGAGTTTGCGCTTGCGCCCGGCGGAGTGACCATGCCAGCCCTGCCGATGGAGGCCTGGCAGCAGGCACTGCGCACGCCGGAAAGGCCGGCAGGAACACTGCTGGATGCGGTCGCAGCAACTGGGATCCTGGCGCGTCTGGAGCCAGAAGCTGCGGAAGCCCTTCCGACCAATCCGCTGCTGCAGGCCAACCTGTACGCCTTCGGCCGTACGGCATGGGATCCCTCACTCACCGCTGACCGTGTGGTGGACGAGTGGGCGCGGCAGACGTGGGGTAACGATGCGCGTGTCTTCGCTGTTGCCAAGGGGATCGTATTAAACAGCGCTGCCGCGTATGTCGACCTGGTATCGCCCATGGGTCTGCCCCCGCTATTGAACGATAGGGGAGAAGGGCCGCGCATGGCCGATGCCGCTGCGCTTGCCGACGAGCACGGCATTGGCGTCGAGCGCGCCGAGGCGCTGGAGGGCTATCCGGATAGCTTTGCCGCGGAGTTGCGCGACCCGGCGCAGGTGCCGGACCGCTTGCTGCTGGGAGTGCATCGCGTGCCGTACCGGGCCACGCTGCATAGCGGTAAGACGGTCGTACAGAGTTTCTACGACGCCCACTTTGCCGGCGCCTCGGAGGCGGCAAACGCTCTCGATGCGTGGGAGGGCACGCAGGAGCTGGTGGAGCGCGGATTGCTGGACGGAGAGCGCTACGCTGTCATGCACGCGCTGTTGGAAGGAGCGACACGACGTGCGGAGATCTGGCGTGAGAGTGCGACAGAGTGGCTGCTGCGTGTGAGCGGCGTACCCGATGCCTCAGGCTTCGTCGGCAGCCACCCCGCACGCACGGAGGCGGAGTCGATGGAGAGCATCCGCTACGCTGCGCGGCGTGCGAAGGTGCCCGAGGATGCGTCAGGCGGTGCCGCCTCGGTGTGTCACGACGCGGCAGAGTGCTCCGTGTCCACGCACTTCCGTGGTGAGGAGAATGTCTACCGTATCGAGGTCGGCTATTTCGACGAGACCTCTGCGACATCGCAATTTGAGCTGCGCTTGAACGGGAAGACACGGGCCCACTGGAGCAACATGCGCCGCCCCGGAGGGGACTCTGAGTGGACACCAGACGGAGCGCTGGCGGAGCGGTTCGTGATCAATGGCATTCGGCTGAAGCCCGGCGATGTCGTCGAACTGCGTGGCACCGGCGGCGAAGCACCGCTGGACTTTCTCGAGATCACACGGGACCCGCGGTGGAACTGATGGTCGGTCATTCATGCGCTTGCAGTTGCCCAGGCGTCGGAAGCGGTCGCTGACCTCCGTCCACATCGTCAGCGGTGTAAGCTTTGGACATTCCCTATGCCCAGCATTCGCAGCATCGTAACGGCCGAGCAGGCCCGGGGACGGACCGTTGGGGCCCTGTTTCTTCTTGGCTTCGGCGAGTTGTGGCTGTTGCTTGGACTGGGTGCAGTAGCTGGTTCGCATCGGGCAGCGCAGGTGCTTGTTGCTGCTGCCGGCGTGGCATCCCTCGCCTTGTCCCTTGTCTTGCTGCAACGCGGGAAGCTGCTGCCCGCCGCTGCACCCGACGCTGAGGCGGAGGAGCGTTCGCGGCGCATGTTCCGGGCCGTGAACATCATTCAGTGGGTCTCGGTCGCGACGGCTGCGACGATCCTGGGCATCCTGCACCTGAGCGAGTATGTTGTGACGGCGATCGCCATCATCGTCGGCCTGCACCTGTTCCCATTGGCGAGCACCTTTCGCAACCGGCAGCACTACGTCACGGGCACTCTGTTGATCCTGTGGCCGTTGGCTTGCCTGGCGACGCTGTCCCGCGCGCAGGTCTCCGGCATCACGGCGCTGGGCGCGGGTGCTGTTCTGCTGCTGAGTGCTGTGTCTACGCTGGTTCGTCTTGCCGGTGCGTTGCGGCGCGGCGGCCGCTCGAATCTTCCGCAGGTGGTGGGCGTGGCGGAGCGGCCTTAGGGCCGTTCCACCTCCCACGCAGCGTTCTCAGTTGCGACGCATGGGCCGGTCAGGTTCCATGGCCTTGAGCATCTCCGGATGCATGGACCGACTGCAGATCTCATAACACTCGCAGGCCTTCGCCATCAGGCCCGCGCGGTCGAGAATGCGGACGGTCCCCCGCGTCACGCTGATCAGGCCACTGGACCGCAGCGGCTGAACGATCGCGGAGATGGTTGTGCGCCGCGTCCCCAGCATCTCGGAGAGGAACTCCTGGGTCATCAACAGCGTTGGCGAATCGATCAGGTCCGATGCCATCAGGAGCCACCGGCAGAACCGGCCCTCGGCCTCGTGACGGAGATTGCACGCAGAGAGCTGCGCCGAGATGTTGAGCTGCCTCTGTACGACCTCAAGCACTTTCCCCTGGAACTCGTTTGATGTGGCGAAGAGTGACTGCAGCCACTGCCGGGATACCTGGAGCCCGCGGCCGGGAATCTGGACGATGCACTCCGGGTGATTCAGGTCTGGACCAATCAGTGTGGAGGAGCCGGTAAAGCCTTCCCGGCCCAGCATACCGACCTCAGAGGCCGCTCCGTCCATCATGGTGACTACCAGCGACGCCATGCCTGAGGTAAGGAAGATGAGACTGAGAGGTGCCCTGCCCGGCCGCACCAGGACCGTCTTCAGATCCAGTTCGCAAGGTCGAGCATTCGTAAGAATCAGGGTGCGGAGAGGCGCAGAAAGACTATCAAGCAGGAGATTGCCGGTTGGGAGCATCGGCTCCTTCAATTCGTCGTAGAGGCGACTGAACGCATACGTATGTCAGATATCAGACCGATGCGGTCTGTGTTGTATCAGACTTACACGGGTCGACTATCCGCTGTGTAGTTCAGCCGACATACATGCGAAATTGTCAGGGCAGCCTTTCCACCTTGTAGGTGGAGGGTATGTGCGGGGCTTCAAACTGCTCGTCATCGAGCTGCGAATTCAATGCGAGCTGCGTGATGGTGACGCGCAGCGTCAACCCGTCGATTGGACGACGGATGGTGATCTTCGAGGCGAAGGTGTTCTCGCCGAAGAGCTTGTAGTCGTCGTAGTTGACGACGGTGACGAGCTGGCCCTTTTCGTCATAGACGTCCTGCTGGTAAGGCAAAAGCGTTGCGCGACCGATGTGGATGACGCGCTGCGTCTTGAGCTCGGTGCTGTTGGCAACGGAGCGGTAGATGCCCAGGTCGTACTCCGGCTCATCCACGACGTACTTTTTGGTCGGGTCCGGCTGGTAGATGCGGTCGTCGGAGACGAGTGACACCATCTCATCGGGCTTCGCACTGCGGATCAGCAGCGAGTCCGTGAAGAACTGCGGTCGCAGATTCTTGAGCGCGTTCGTTGAAGTTCCGGGCGAGTCGTTCGATCCAATGGTCGCCTGGCTGATGGGTGGAATCGCAAGGGTGAAGGTCTTGCCGTCCGTCACCATATCCACCATCTTGGTGCGGATGGCGGGCGCCAGGCCGATGAAGTGGAAGTCGCCCGGCTTGCGCATGAGGATGTAGCCGGTGAAGGAGGTGTACGTGACCACCTTGCCTTCCTTGCCACCGCCGGTGGAAGCTGTCATCTCGACCGACGCCTTCAACGTCTGGATATGGTCGAATCGCTCCGTCGTGGACTTGACGATCTCGTCCAGGGACGACGAGAGGACCTTCGCCGGGGGATGGGTCTGCATCACCGACCGGGTGGTGCGGAGGCAGCCGCCAAGTGCCGGCAAAAGGCAGAGCAGGACAAACGCCTTCGCTCGATGCTTGAGTGTCTTTTCCAAACTTCCAGTCTATCCGTGAGGTCGTCCCGGCGGGGGCGCGGCAATCTGCGCCGTCCAAGGGCTCACAGGGTCAGATGGTGGTAACCGCCCTCGCGATGGATTTTCTTGGGGGTCGATGTTCAGAGTTTGTAACATCTTCCACCCGGAGACCGGGAGGGAGCTTAGCTCTTCCAAGGCCGGGCGCTAGCGGATGCCCTTCCGATAGCTTTCGACCTGGTCGGCATGCTCCTTCAGGCCGGCAGAAAACTGCGTGTGGCCGGTCGCGTCCGCGACGAAGTACAGATTTTCCGTTGTTGCAGGCTGCATGGCGGCACGCAGGGCAGCGGCACCCGGCGAGCAGATGGGCCCGGGCGGCAGGCCGGTGTGGCGATAGGTGTTGTAGGGCGAATCGAAATCGAGGTCGCTGCGATGGATGACGCCGGTCCAACGGCCAGCCTGCAGCGCCGCGTAGATGACGGTGGGGTCGGTCTGCAGGGGCATCTTGCGGTCCAGCCGGTTGGTGAAGACGCCCGCGGCCTCGGTGCGTTCGTTGTCAAAGTGGACCTCCTTCTCCACCAGCGAGGCGAGGATGACGGTGCGCGCGATGTCTGGTGTGGTCAGCAGCCCCAGGGTTGCCGCCTCCTTTCGGAAGCGCCGGACCATGGTGTCCTGCATGGTGCGGACCGTGGTGTGGCGGCTGAAGCGATAGGTGTCGGGATACAGATAGCCCTCGAGCGATGTCGCGGTCGGGGCGAAGGCGCTGACGAGGTCGGCGTTGGTATGGGCTGTCTTGAGGAAGACCTCGTGGCTGCCCAGGCCGGCGGCCTCAACGGCTGCGGCAATGTCGTACAGATTGAAGCCTTCGGGGATCGTCACGGCGCGGGTGTACACGTCGCCCCGGGCGATGCGCGCGTAGATGGCAGCGGCACTTGCCGGGTCGGCAAAGCGGTACTCCCCGGCCTTCAGGCTGCCGCCCTTCCAGACGCGCAGCAGAAGAAAGGCATACCGGCTGCGAAGGACGTGGCCATCCTGCAGCCTCTGCGCCATCTCAGTGGAGCTGGTGCCAGTGGGCAGGTCGATGAAGACCTCGCCGGGCGGTGTGTCCGGTGCATAGACCAGGAAGCCGACCGCGCCGGCAGCGATGAGGATCAGGAGGAGCAGGACGCCAAGGAACTTCACAGAGACAATCTCTCACAGGACGAGAGCCGGAAACAGGCGACAGGCAGGTGGGGGTCACGCCTTCTTGCGCATCGGGCGCTGGCTGCCTCAGTTGGGTGGGGGCATCGTCTTCCGGCGACAGGTTCACCGGTCGAGTCGATGCATTTCCAATCCCGGGAGAAGGACGGCGTTTGTAGTCCAGAGGCGATCTTTGTCTTTCCATCCGCTGCACTTTGTAGCCTGCACAACTTATGGTGCCGATAAGGGAAATCCTCATCGGGCAAGCGGAAATAGCTTGCCAAAGGAACTTCTTAAAAGCGAAGATAAGGCGAATAAAGCGAGGCTAGACTATGAGCTATACCACCGCCGCCCTTTGCCGATGGGCCCAAGACTTTTGGGGTGAAATTTCATAAAAATCGCGTTGACTTGAGATTTCTGCCCGTCTAGTTTCGGGGCACTCAAGACGACGGCCAAGACCCCGCACGCGGTGCGGACTGACCTGCGGATCCAGCGCGGGCATAAGGACTCTTATGCCATTTTCGAGTCGCGCGGGAGCCGTGCAACCGGGGCAACGCCCTTCCGGATGAGAGGCCGCAGAGCCGATCCACCGGTGGGCACAACCAGTCGGAGACCGACCCGGCAGAGCTCCCATCCAGGCTGGGGGCGGACCGGGCGGGCACCGACGGCAAGAGGTGAAACGAACATGGAGTACTTGCGAAGGGACTTGAAGGTGTGTGAAGGGTGCGGCGGCTTGTGGGTCCGCACCGGAGCAGCCGCCGGTATCTATTGCCGACACTGCGGACCGCGGATGGCGGACCTGCCACCGCGCCGCAGGTTGCGGACCGGCAGACCGTGCCGAGGCATCCGGCAGACGGCAGCGAAAGAACCGATGACAGCGAACCAGCAGCAGAGCCAGGGAGGTGCGGAATGAAGATTTTGCAGATGCCAATCCGGAACGTCGCGAACGCAGAAGTTTCCCATACAGACGGTCAGGGTGGTGTCCTGTCGCAGGTGTGGGCCACCGAGGGAAACCTGGCACATGCGGTACTTCTCATCCATGCCGAGGCGGATAGCGCCTCTGCCGGCCCTCAGCCCGTTCTTTCGCCGGTCCTGACGCCGGCGGTGAAACCGGCAGGGGCCAGCGCCGAGCGCGAGCGCGCCGCGACGGTCTTCCGTACGGTGCTGGCGCCGGGAACGGCCTTCTATCGTACGTACACCGAGGCCATGCTTCGGCGGTATGGCGTGCTGTCGCTTGAAAGCGGACGTGTGCCGTCGCTGCTGGGGCGGGAGATGTTCCGCGGCAAGGTCACCAGCTACCGGGTGCATGCGTTTGACGACGTGGTGATCTTCGTTCACGACGTGGAGCGCTGCATCCAGCAGCTTGCGCCGGAGCAGCAGCGGCTGATCCTGCGGATTGCGGTGCAGGAGTACACCCTGGAGGAGACCGCCGCGATGCTGCGGCTAAGCCTCCGTTCGACCCGTCGCCGGTACATGCAGGCACTGGACGAATTGACCGGCGCCTTTCTGGACCGTCGCCTGATGGAGCGTATCGATGGAAATCGCTGTCAAGAGGGTGCGGGCTCGGTTAAGCTGGTAAGTTATACACCTTAAATGGCTTACGCACCAAAGAAAGTTGGCCGGTGACTTCCGCGCCAATTGTTATCCTGAATAGGCGAGTTGAGAAAGACGGGGTTCTGGCCCCGGACGAACGGCTCGGACGATAAGCAGAAACGGCACGGGAGGCGCGCAAGCGTCTCCCGTGTTCGCGTTTGCGGCAGAGAAGGACGAGTGAGAGACGGGAGCGTATGAAGGCAAAGACGATCGACGGGGTGACAGTGCCTTCCAGGCGATCCCGGGCGAAACCGGGAACGATGCGGGAGGAGACGGGCATCGCGGCGGATTACGACCGGTCGGTTGGCGGGGTGTTGCGACGGTGCGCAGAGGCCCGCGCGATGCCGGAACCGTTAGAGCCGCAGATGCTGCCTCCGCTGCAACTGCGCCGGGCGCGGTCCAGGTCTCCGGAAAAATGTGCGAAGTATATTCAGCGCGAGATGTCGCGCGCGTTGCCGGAGATCTGGGCGATGCTCCTGAGTGAGACTACGGAACATAAAAACCTGGCGGCGCTGAAGCTGCTGTTGCATCTGGTGGTGCTGTACGGCGGCGCGCCGACACGGGCCGCTGCAACGAGGGCATCTCGGACGGCGAATGCGGGATTCGCACGACGCATGCTCGGCGAGTTCCGGCAGCGCAGCGCAAAGGCTGAGGCGGCTGCCACTGCCACAGCGGCAGGGCAGGCGGCATTGCCCTCCGAGATCTGAGTCGGGCTGCGGTGAAGTTCAAGTTTGGAAGACGGCTGTCGCGGAGCGCGCCGGAGGGGGCAGGGATTTGAGGAAACAAAGTGAAGGAGTGCGCATGAGAGCGAGCGGGGCAGGTTGCGAACCGATGCCTCTGGCGGCCGGTCTGCTGCTGTGGCTGGTGGCCGCACTGTGCCTTGGCGTGAGCCTGCCGGCAGAGGCGCAGGTGGCCACAACGTCCGTGAGTGACACGGTCTTTCATGCGAATGGAACCGCTGCCGCGGGGACTGTGCTGATCAGCTGGCCGGCATTCACGTCGGCCAGCGGTCGGACGATTTCCAGGGGTAGCACGTCTGTAACGCTGGGAGCTGGCGGCCGTTTCACCGTATCGCTAACATCGAACGCTGGAGCCACACCGGCCGGCACCTACTACACGGCGGTGTATCACCTGGATGACGGCACGGTGAGCCGCGAGTTCTGGACGGTGCCGGTGAGCGCGGTTAGTGTGACGCTGGCGGCAGTTCGTACCAGTGTTCTGCCATCCAGCGTTACTATGCAGACGGTAACAAAGCAGCCTGTGGACCAGGCAACTGCGCAGGCGACCCAGACTGTATTGCAGCCGGCAGGCACGAAATTGCAGACGAATTTCCTGAACGGCCAGCTGTATGCGAAAGAGTATCTCTCGCAGGCGGGCAACGACGGCATCACAAACGCGCTGACCAGCGGTGACTGTGCCGCCGGTTGCAACGTGGTTGCGGACCGGACCTATCCGGGCAACGAAGCATTCTCTTTCCACGCGGGGAAGACTTTGCTGACGGATCAGCGCGGGGGGAACAACGCGGTCACGGTCTTCAATCCGTGGAAGGGTGGTCCGTCACAGAGCCTGGTGAGTTATGTCAGCACTCCTGCGAATCTTCTGCCGACTGCGCACGCGACGGCGAGCTCGGTGACGCAGGTCGCGCTCGCTGGAGGAAACAACCTGTTTCCGCAGGATCTCGGCGCGACCTTTCCTTACTTCAAGACGACGTACACCGCGGAGGACATTCGCGGATTGAACTACACGCCGGGACAGCACGTCCTGACAGGGTTGATGCAACACTGCTACGGCGTGGGCGACTGCCTGCTGGGTGGGCAGTTCATCTACAGCTCCGGCGGGAATCGCGACAACGCGGATGAGGGAGCGCATCCGTACGACATCTCGGTCTCGGAGGATACCGCCGTCTTCCAGGGAACCTGTACAACGGGATGCAGCACAGGATCGACACAGGTAACGGTGACGGCGACATCGGGCGCGGCGACGCAGGGTGAGGGGCGTTACCTGATTGATACGGCGCCCTCCAAGACGATCGCCACCGGAGCCATCACGGGTGGCAGCATTGCGGGCGTGCATGCGAGCGCACAGTTTGCGGGAACGTCATTCCCGGTAAGCACGTTGTTTCGCACGGCTTCGCTGGCAGTTCCGCAGAAGACGATCATGGCTCCGGGTACGGTGACGCTGGCGATTGCAACCAGCGATGTGCCGAATGGCTTCTCGACCAACACGGCCAGTGCTCCGGCGACATCCGGCATCGCATGCATCGCCAATTCGCAGGGCGCCGGGGATTATTTTGAGACCGCGCCGTACACCATTGTGGACGGCAGTCACATCCAGTTCACTTTGTACAAGCCGCATACGCTGGGCGCGACGGTTGCGATCGGCGGCCTGTGCGGCTATGGCGTGGAGCAGACGGTGGACACGGTCAACGGAATCCGTGAGGTGTTCCCTGTCATCGCCTCCACATCGCCGACGTCCCTGTATTACTCGTCGCTGTTGTCGACCGTTCTGGGTATGTCGCTTCAGACCAGTGCCTACTCCAACCTGTCGTCCAGGATTACGACGATGCAGCGAGCGGGCAACGTGGTTACGGTGAACCTGGCCAGTGATCTGTCGGGTGATGTGAACGGTCTGCAGGTGACGATCAGTGGCGCGACGGATGCCAGCTTCAACGGGACATTCCCGGTGACCACGAATTCGGCAAACCAGTTCACGTTTTCGCAGACGGGCGCCGACGCCACCACAGCCGGCGGTACTGCAGGTGTGCTGACGGGCAGCTTCGTGCTGTACCCCATGGTGGAGGTGCGGAGTGTTCTGAATACGTCGACAAACCAGGTGGACGGCACGATGACGCTTGCGCCGAATAATGTGGCCTGGTCTGCGGGCGACCCCGTGGAAGAGCCGCACTTCTACTCCCAGCGCGTTCGAGCTGACACGACCTACGTGACCCAGTACATGCCACGCGGCAGCAGTGCCATGAGCGCTGGCATTTCCTATAACGGCACAACAAGTCTCGGCATAACGGGCTGGCAGGTGTACAACAACTCTCCGGCCAGCCAGTACTACGGCAACGGCGGGACGCACGTGCCGCCGACGGCGGGCATGGCGGTGAAAGGCCCATGGATCTCCTCCATGGATCTGCAGGCGGGCGACCAGACGGGCATCCTGATGCGCTGCAACTCGCATGGCTGCAATCGCTGGAACTCTGCCTATAACCTGTTCGCGCTGCAATCAAATGGGCCGCGGTATGACACGGTGAACTACACGCCATCGACGTCGACCATGACGTTCAACATGAATGGTGCGCTGTATACGCTGTCACCAACGGCTCTGTCTGCTGGAACGATCAATGCGACGACACTGAATGTCGCACGGATCAATGGCATGCAGGCCGCGACGTCCGGCAGCATCGGCGGTGTCACACTCGGGCCGGCGGCAACGGCATCGGTCTTATCGAACGTGGCCACCAGTGGCAGCGCGGCAGATCTCACAGGGCTCGCGGCCTCCGCGACCGTGGATACGACAAATGCCTCAAACATCACCCGCGGTACGCTCGATCCGGCGCGGCTGCCTCCGGGGTACAGCAGCGGCGTATGTGCGACCAACCTCCCTTACAGTGCGACACCGGTCTTTGCGGTGACGTGTGCCAATGCGACCTTCCATGTGCCGTTGAACGGCAACATCACCTCAGAGAGTTTCACCGGGCTGGCTGCCGGAGAACACATCACGCTGATCTTTCAAGTGGGCGCCACTCCGGGGTACACGGTGAGCTGGAGCGCGAATGTTCATGGCGGCTTTCTTACCAGCAGCACCAGCGGAGCCGCGGGCTACACGCTTGCGGGCAAGTACCTGGTACAGCAGCTGGTGGTGGACACTGACGGAATAACACTTCTGAATCCAGGAGCAATCAATGAGTAAGCGAACCATGCGCGGTCTCGGCGCGATGCAAAGGGCAGCCCTGTGGCTGCCCTTTTGCTTTGGAGCAGCCATGTCTTTTCTCGCAGCGACGCATCCGGCAGCGGGGCAGACGACAGGACTGCCGCCAGCGATCTCCGGCGGTTGCAGCATGATTGCGGCCGGTGAGGTGACCTGTACGAAGACGGCGGGTACGGCGTTTGCCGCGTCGGTGACGGTGGATGCGACCAACGCAGGGAACATTGCCACCGGAAACCTGCCGGTGACGCGTATCGCGACAGCGCTCGCATCGCCGTCGGTGGTTGGTGATGACACGAACTGCCACTCTGTCTGCACTGCGACGGACACCATCAAGCGCGTCGGCCTGGCTGCCTTCTAGGAGCGAACATGGGGAAAAACGAGGATTGGACGCAATTGCGCGCGATGCTCGACACCCCGATCGGCGCTGTCCTGGCGCCGGAACGGTGCATCGTGGTGAGGGATAAAGGCGGAGGCCTCGTGCCGTTGCATGCCAACCGCGCGCAGCAGTCGTTTGCTGAACGTCGAGGCACGGAAAACATCGTGCTGAAGGCGCGGCAGATGGGCATCAGCACGTGGGTTGCGGCGCGCTTCTTGCTGCGTACGCTGCTGGTGCCTGGCACGACGACGTTGATGGTGGCTCACACGCGGGAGAGCGCGGAGTCGCTGTTTGCGGTGGTCGCGCGGATGTGGGAGAACCTGCCCACGGATCTGCGCGACAGCGTCGGCTCGCCGGGCCGGGCACGTCTGGGGCAGTTCACGTTTCCTGAGATTGATTCGGAGTTCCGCATTGCCAGCGCGGCGGAGCCGAATGCGGGGCGCGGTCTGACGGTGCACAACCTGCACTGCAGTGAGGTGGCACGTTGGGGCGGCGATCCGGCGGAGACGCTGGCGGGACTGCGTGCGGCGCTGGCGCCCGGCGGCGAACTGGTGCTGGAAAGTACGCCGAACGGCGCGTACGGATGTTTCTACGAACAGTGGCAGCAGGCGGAGGCGAGCGGCATGGTGCGGCACTTCTTTCCGTGGTGGTGGGAACCGGCGTATGTGGGTATGCCGGTTGTGAAGACCACCGCGGAGGAGGCCGCATTGGCCGCGCGTCACCGGCTTTCGGCGGAGCAGCTTGGATTCCGCCGGGAGCTGGCACGGCGATTCGGAGCCATGCGGTCCCAGGAATTTGCGGAGGATGCGGTGAGCTGCTTCCGCGAAAGTGGTGCGTGCTTTTTTGATCGGGAGGTATTGGCGATGCGAACGAAGGAAGTCACCAGGCCACTGGAAGTGCGGCGCGACAAGTCACTGCAGGTGTGGTTGCCGGCAGTACCGGGCAGGAGCTACCTCGCGGGCGTGGACTCGGCGGGTGGTGGCAGCGAGGGCGACTTCAGCGCAGTGCAGCTGATCGATGTTGCGACGGGAGTGCAGTGTGCGGAGCTGCAGGCTCGGCTGTCTCCTCGGGACCTGGCCAGAGCCGCGGCCGAGCTGGCGCGAGAGTACAACGGCGCCATGCTGGTGGTCGAACGGAACAACCACGGCACGGCGGTGCTGGCATACCTGGAACAGGAAACGGGCGCGAATATCTACACGGGTCGCGATGGCCTGCCGGGACGGATGACTGATGTTGCATCCAGGCCGCGCATGCTGAGCGACATGGCTGTGCTGCTGTCGCAGCGTCCGGAACTCTTCCGCAGCGAACGACTGCTGGGCGAATGCCGCAGTTTTGTTACGGATGAGCATGGGCGCGCTGCTGCGGCTCGCGGATCACATGATGACCTGGTGATGAGTATGGCCATCGCGCACGCCGTACGCGGATTGATCGCGACGTAAGCGCCGGAAGCGGGACAGAGGGCAGATGAATCGCGCGGCCGTTGGTATGCTGCCGGGGAGGAATTACGATTTGGCGGTCCAGGCAGTGCAGGCGATACGCAGGATGCGCGGCGGTGCGCAGAGCCACCTGATGCTGGGCGCGGATGGCAAGCTGTGGGTGGTGAAGGTGCGCAACAACCCGCAGGGATCGCGGGTGCTGGCGAACGAACTGATCGCAACGCGCCTGTCTGAAGCCGTCGGGCTGTCGGTGCCGGCATGCGATGTGATCGACGTAAGCGGCTGGCTTATACGCAACTCACCGGAGATGTGGGTAGACATTGGCCGCGGCGAACGATCCTTGTGTGCGGAGGGACTAGCCTTCGGATCGCAGTTCGTAGGCGGACTGATGCCCGGGCAGGTGGTGGATTATCTGCCGGCAGAAAAGGTGGCCGACCTGCGCAACGTGCGGGAGTTCGCAGGGATGCTGTGCCTGGACAAGTGGACCGGAAACAGTAACGGCAGGCAGGCAGTGTTCGCACGCGGGCCTCGCGAGAGGAAGTATCGCGCGGTCTTCATCGATCAGGGATATTGCTTTCATGCGAACGAGTGGCGCTTTCCCGACTCGCCGATGCGTGGCGTGTACGCGCTGAATGCTGTCTACGAAGCGGTGACGGGGTGGGAGAGCTTCGAGCCATGGATCACGCGTGTGGAAGAGATGCGGCCCGAGGTGCTGTGGAGCATCGCAGAGGCGGTGCCACCGGAGTGGTACGGAGGAGATCCATCGGATCTGGAACAGCTGATGGAGCAGATGTTGAAACGCCGCAGTCGCGTACGGGAGTTGATTACGGCCTTTCGCGACTCTTCCCGCGTGCCATTCCCGAATTGGGGCTCGATGGTGCGATCGGTTGTGCCGACAACGTTCCCGATGGCGAGTCTGGCGACTAAGTTTGTGATGTAACGTTCGCGTTGTTCTCGTTGATCGTTACTCTCGTGGATCGTTCCTTTTGTCCTCCGTGCAAGGTCGCGATGGACTACGGCAACGCGAAGAACGACGGCAACGCCGAACAACGACAGCAACGGGCGACCAGGGAGCCAATGCCGGATCGGATCCAATGCGAGTTCCACCTCCTCCGCTATGTGCCGGATGCGGTGAAGAACGAGTTCGTGAACATCGGCGTGATGCTGCGGGAGGCAGGCCGGGTCGATACGACCCGCGTCCGTTTCACGCGGGACTGGTCACGCGTGCGCTGCATGGATCCCGACGCGGATACGTCGCTGCTGGAAGCCATGGAGGGCGAGCTTGCCACGCGGGTACGGGATGGCGGCACCGGATCGAAGCCGGTGATGCAGATGCTGGAGGAGTCGCTGTCGACCTCTGTGCAGATCACGGAGAGTCGCGGCGCGCTGGCCGAGAGCGTGCCCGTCGAGATGGAGCTGCTGATGCGACTGTATGTCGAGCCGATGCGAGAGAAGGTGGTGCGTCGCAGGTCGGGTCGTGCCGGTATCGCCGCGCAGATGCGCAGTACCCTTGAGCGAGCGGGCGTGTGGGATCTGATGCGCAAGCGCATCCCGGCCAGCCAGTACACGAGGCCGGGCGATCCGCTGAAGCTGGACTGCGGCTATCGCCCGAATGGGGTGATCCGGATCTTCCAGGCGGTGTCGCTGGAGGGCGACCTGGAGGCGGCGAAGGTGCTTGCCTACTCTGCCGATCGCCTGCGTGAGGGTGTGCAACGTGTGGAGCAGGCGTCGCTGGACCTGGCCGCGATTGTCGAGCCATGGCGTACCGTCGCAGGTGATAGCGGGGAGGCGGAAGATCGTTACCGCTTCGGCGTCGAGACGATGGAGGAGCAGGGGTTGCGGGTGTTGACGGTGGCGCAGTTGCCAGGCGTGGCGGAGACGGCTCGCAGGGAGTTGCGGGTGTAGGGTCGCGCTTCGCGCGATGTCCCACCCTTCGCTTCGCGAAAATGGGGGCATCCGCCTTCGATGGCGGATCAGAGATTTTGTACGAGGCGTGGCCATTCTGGCTGCGCCTTTTCGTTTTGGAAGGGAGGTTCGTGTGAGGGTAGTGGATCGAATGCGCGGTGCGTGGCGCGGTTGGAGTGACCGATCGATGACGGCTGCAGCGGACAACACGCGCAAGACGGCGATGTTGCCGTCGGTGCTGAGTCCGTGGCGGCCTGCGGGCAGCATGCATGCCATGCCGAAGGCGACGCCGCAGAATCTTCGTCGCTTTGCGGAGATGCCGATGGCGCGGCGCGCCATCAATGTGGTCAAGGATCGCATCAGCAGCATGGACTGGCAGGTGCGGCCGAAGCGCGATGCCGAGGTCACCGTAGAACTAACGGCTCGCATGAAAGCGCTGCGGCACGCGCTGGAGCAGCCAAATCCGCAGGACAGCTTTCGAACCCTGCTGGAGCCGGTACTGGAAGACATTATCGTTGGCGGCTTTGGCGCGGTGGAGGTGGAGACCACAGGCGACTCGCAGCAGCCCGTGAGGCTGTGGCCGGTGGACGGTGCGACCGTTGCGATGGATGCGACCTGGTGTGGCGCCGCAGATGCTCCGCGTTACCTGCAGACGCAGCTCGGCGCTGCGGCTGGTGTGCCGTTGCTGGATCGCGAGCTGATGTATGTGCGGCTCAATCCACGCACCCATACGCCGTTCGGCCTGGGCCGGCTGGAGGTTGCGTTTGAAACGCTGAACCAGTTCCTGTCGGCGAATCGCTATGCGGGAAAACTTGCGAGCAACAGTGTGGTGCAGTATGCGCTGTGGCTCGACGAGGCGACGCCGCAGCAGCATGAGCGGCTGATCCACTGGTGGCAGGACGAGATCGAAGGTACCGGCCAGGTGCCGATCCTTTCGACGGCGAACAAGCCGGAGGTGCTGCGCTTCGCGGGTGGCACGGATGCGGACCTGCGTCTGCAGTGGCAGGAGTTCCTGCTGCGCATCGTCGCGAATGCGTTCGACCTGCCGCCGATGCTGCTGGGTCTTGAGAGCGATGTGAATCGCTCCACCGCAGGCGAGATGGCGGAGCAGGCATTCCAATCCGCCATCGTGCCGGTCGCGAAACTGGTAGCGGAACACATCACGCGCGACGTCATCGGCAAGGCGCTTGGCTGGGATGACCTTGAGTTCGTCTTCAGCGATCTGCTGACGCGCGATGCCGCAGAGGAAGCCGACCTGCAGATTCGACTGTTGGAGGCTGGTGTGCTCAGCGTGGCAGAAGTCCGTGCGATGCGCGGGCTGGAACCAGCGTCCGAAGGTCCTAAAACGTTAGGAGAAGGGAGCAGCAGTGCAACTAAACGCGATGGCAGTGGAGTTTCCGGCGGTGCACAACCATCCGAACCGAGTGCCGTTTGAGGGGGTTTTGACGCTGGTGGATTCGCCGAGTGACAAGGCGCCCAGCGGTGCCCGCGGGCATCGCGTGGTGCTGACGCGGGATGCGGCGGAGGCCGCACTGCCCAGCCTGCTGGGCATGGCCGTGGATTTCAAGACAGGCTGGGATGGTCATGACGCGAAGCAGAAGTGCGGCATCATCACGGCGGCTCGCATTGAAGACAACGCGGTGCATGTGAGCGGCTATCTCTTCGCGCGCGACTTCGCCGAGATGATGGCGGAGATGCATGCGCACGGCGATGAGGCACTGGGTATGAGCTACGAGTTGGCGGATGCTCATGTGGAGAACATGCGTGCCGACACATGGCGGCTGACACGCGCAACCTTTACCGGCGCGGCAATCCTGCTGCGTACCAAGGCAGCGTATCGCAACACCAGCTTTCGTGTGGCGCGTGCGGGGTCAGTGGCGGCGTCCTGCTCAACGCGTCGGCAGCGGCCACGCGAAGATCGCGCGCCGGCGATGCGGCCTATGCCGGCACGAAGGCGTGAAGTGGAAACAGTGAGATGAAAGGGACAACAGAGATGGAAGAGGAGATTGGTTTGGATAATCCTGGGGTGATCGTGGCGACGGCATCGTCGCCAGCAGAGGAGGCGATCGCGGAGCTTGATCGCCGCATTCGTGCGATAGAAGCATCCATCGGAGATCTGCGCTCGGTGAAGGCGCAGGAAGCACCCGCTGGTCGCAAGACGGTTGCTGCGTCCCTGACTGTGAAGGGGGCGGAGGCTCATGGCAGCTCTGTGGATGATGCATTGCGCAGCCTGAGCCTGGAGCAGCGGATTGCTGTGAAGAGTGGTTTGATACGGGCCGGGTTCCTGTTGTAGGTCGCGCGCTGCACGATAGCCCACCCTTTGCTTCGCAAAGAATGGGGCACCCGGTTGGGGTTCGGTTTCGCTTTGTGCGAAGCCTGCACATCTGCTTTTGCGCAGGGACGGGGCACCCGGTTGGATGAGTTGAATGCGTTACGGGGCGCGGCTAGCAGCAGCGCCCTTTTTTGTTGGAATAAGGGAGAAAGAAAGCATGATCGCACAATTTAAGGACATTCACGCCGCAGCGGATTACATCGGACCTGGCGCCATCGAAGTGCCGCAGTACCAGTCGGAGATCACCGATATCGTTCGCCGTCGCGGCGTCTTTGGTCAGCGTATCAAGCAGGTGCCGGCCACGGGTCATCCGTCGCGCTTCTTTGAGGAGACGGGTATCCCGGCACCCTCGGCCGCCGCTGGATTTGTAGACCCGCGCAACATCGTGGCGCCGGTGGTTGCGCCCACGCGTGTGGAACGTTCGGTGCCGCTGAAGGCGCTGGTCGCCCAGTTGAACTACAACCTGTTTGATATGGAGATTGGTGCGCAGCAGAGCCAGTTCGCCTATCTGCAGGCGAAGGACCTTGCAGACACGGTGGAAGGCGTCATGCGCACGCATGACGTGGCGCTTTGGAACGGTGCGGACACCAGCCTGAGCACGCCCACAAGCACGCAATACTTTGGTGCTGCGGCGCAGATCGCTGCAGGCGGCAACACCACGACGATCGCTTCGACGGCGAGCATCGTGGACGGCCTGAAGTCTGCCATCGCGCAGATGGTTGCGAACAGCAACTACGGCGTGCGGCCGACCGCCATCTACGCCAACCCGGTGCTGCTGGACCTGATCGACCGCGAGATGAAGGCGGAGTTCAACGTGGTGCTGAACAGTCGCGAGGTGCAGGGCGGCGTGACCGTTAAGACGCTCTCCACGCAGGCAGGCGACCTGCCGCTGATTCCGGAGTGGACGCTGGGCTACACCGGCACGCCGGGCAGTGGTAATGCGGTACTGCCGGCGTACATCGTGACGGAAGACATGATCGAGTATCACTGGCTGACCGACCCCAACCCCCGCGTCTTCCAGCTGGGAACGCCCGGTTCGCTGGCTTCCCAGTACGTTGTCTGCAAGTTTGGCGGACTCGTGGTCAAGGGTGCGGGCTACGCGCATTATCAGGTACTGGTCGACCGCTAGTCCCGGAGAGCAACAACCTGGTCCCGTATCGCAGCAACAAGGGGGCGGCCGATTGGGCTGCCCCTTGTTGTTCGCGCAGATCACTTTCATGGACGCGAAAGTGTTCCGTGTTCATTTCGATGGACATGGAAATGTTTAAGGAGGTTCGAAGATGCAGTATCTGAACGCAGCGGAATACATGCGGTTCGGGTTGGGGGAAGAGACGGGCGACGACCTGATGATAGCGGCGTCTGCCATGATCGATGCCTTCTGCCGGCGGCCGACTCTCGCAGTCACGCAGTATGTTGAGCGGCTCCGAATCTCGTCGCGCCGGCAGGAGATTCAGCTCAGCAATCGACCTCTGGCGCCGGCGACCGAGGGTGCTCCGTCCCTTGTCGCGGTACGCGTGCGGCTTGGGCGTCATGGCTCGGAGAACCCACTGATGCGGGAGGCGTTGACCTTCGCACCGCAGGGCACGTGGATCGCGATGGATGTCTCAACGCTCGATGTGTCGCCGGCCGGTTCCATCGCATTCGCGACGCATCTGCTGGGTGTGCCGTTTGACGAAGCAGAAGTGACCTACACAGCTGGCTTTGCGGAGATCCCGGTCCCGGTGAAGGTGGCGTGCGCGCAGATTGTGCGCAACGCGCAGGCGATGCCCGCTTTGAATGTGAAGCGCCAGGCGCTGGACAGCATGGCCATGGAGTACTTCCGTGGAGCTCTGCTGGATGACGAGGTAAAGCGGCTGCTGGCGCCTTACGTGGCCGAGAGGATGGGCTGACATGTTGAGCGATCTTGGAAAAGCGGCTCGCCGGGGAACGGATGCGATGGTGCGCTGCGTGGGAGCCTCCACCGCCATCCTGAGGATGCCGGCGCCGCCGGTTGCAGGCGATGCAGGAGAGGAACTTGGGCTACGTTCCCCGGAGTTTCAGCGCCTGATCTTGACGCCTGTTGCAGTGCAGCCGAAGGGGAATGGCATTGAAGTACTTGCGCCTGCAGCGGCGCTCGAAACGTTGCTGGGGATTTCGGGTGCCGGTGCGATTGCGATGGCCATGCGGTCCGTTGCGACAGTGCTTCTTGGCGATGAGGCGTATGTGCTCATGGCAACGCATGCAGTAGTGTCAATGGGCCAGGTTTGCCTCTACCGGCTGGTGCTGCAGATGCCGCCAACGGAGGTGGTGTGACCATGCAAAACGCGAAAGATACGTTTTACCTCACGTTGCGCGATCGTCTTGCAGCGTTGAATCCCGGGCGAACCGTACAGGTCCGAGGTGCGCTGCGTCCCGCGATCGTTGTTGCAGAGAACGAGCTGGAACAGGACGACGCTGCGCTCCTCGAGGCGTTCGTGCTCACGTGGAAGATCACGACCATCGATAGTACGGAGCCCAGGGGGCTGTGCGCTGCCGTCTGCGAGATCGGCTATGCGACGCGCGGCACACCGGAGAGTTCCGGCTTGGATCGCGGCCGCGTGCTGGATGCAATGGACGCGGAACTGCGGTCGATCCTGCAGCCCGGTAACGTCCTGAAGCGTCGCTTCGACGCGAGTCCCTCCATTGCGATGGCGACGCAGATCTTCTGGTCTGCGCCGACGTTCAACGCCGCAAACCTCGATGCGAATCGCATTCGAAGAACGGCAACCGTGACACTCTTTGCGTTGCAGGAAGCGGGGGAAGCGTGAGCGCTATCGCATTTGCTGCAGGATCACTTTTTGCCAGCGCTACCCGCTTATACGTCGCACCGGTCGATCGCGCGAACTCATTTCCCATGTCGTTCGATCCAGCCTCGATGGGGCGCTTCCCTCTCGATGCGCCTCCCGCAGGCTGGCTGGACGGCGGTGCTGTCCTCGGTCTGGAACGACTGAGCGATCAGGGGCTTGTGCCCGTCCTGAGTGGCGCGCCCGCAGCCGTAAAGACCCAGGTGCGCAGCACGCTGCAGGAGACCGTGCAGTGGACGTTTCCCTCGTGGACACGCATCGCCATGGCTCTTTCCTCCGGCGCGCAGACCATGAACCTGCTGCAGACCGCGGCAGGTGCAATCGAGAGCCCATCTGGTGGCACTGCCGTGCCGTCCATCCCGCTCCTTGCCGGGTCAACCGCATCGGTGTTGCAGGTCGGCGTGTCTGCCGCCATCGGCGTGGGGGATGTCGTGGTGGTTGATGTCGACTACATGGGCAGCACTGGCTACCTGGGCAGCGGCGCGCCGGGGTTCTATGTACAGACAGCCCCTGAGGTGCCTGATCCGCATTACACGCGACGTATGAGCTTCAACGTCGGGCTGGTTGCGGATGTTACCGGGGGAGCGATCACGCTGGCTCAACCGTTGCTCGCGGGTGTGCCCACGAGCGCGATGAAGGTCGACCTGGTGCGTGGTTTTGTGGATCGCGCTGCGGGTGGCTTCGTCCCGGAGTGGTCGGCCTTGCTGATGACCGAGGGGGTGCAGGGTGACCGCCTGTTGGTGCATTATCCACGGCTGCAGCCGGTTGGCGGCAGCTCGGCTGAAAGTGCAACACAACTCGCGCCGGGCGTAGATCGCTGGCGGCCGCAGGCGAAGTTCCGTGCGTTGCCCGTGACTGACCCGAATGGTGGTGATGCTGCCGTGTGCTTTCGCACGTATCTCCCCGCGCCGATGCGTGCGGTTTAAGGAGGCCTATGAATCTCTTCATTGACAACAATGATGGAAGTGGCGGCGTGGACTACACGCAGGCGATCCTGCGCGATGTGCCACTGACGATCAAGCGGCAACGCGGCGCGTGGACCACTTGCTCGGCCGGTCTTGATCTTGTGGGCTCGGGTTTGCCAGCGCCCTCTCAACGAGCGCGCGTCCTGGTGCTGGATGCTGCGGCCGGCGTGCTCTTCCAGGGCTTCACGCAAGGGGATTCGCGTGCGGCTGGATCTGATGCATCGACGACTGCGGCAGAGGTTCAGCCAACATTTCATGCGCTCGAATCCAACTGGCTCACACATGCTGCGCCGGACGATTCGCTACAACCTGTGACGGCCACGCAGCACACGATGGCGCTGCACAATGTTGTCTTGAAGTCCACGGCGACCTCGTCCACGGCGGATCTCGCCACCGATGTCACGCTGACCGGAGAGGGCGAGGCCGCAGCATATGTCACAGAGCTGTTTCGTGGCGATGGCACGACGACTGCGTTCAACCTCTCGCACGCTCCATTTCATGAGGGCGGCAGCGGCACGCTTGTGAAGGATCAGTTCGATGACAGTGCCTGGAACAGTGCGGTGTGGACTCGAACGGACACGGGCGTCTTCCTGTCGCTGGGCAGCGGCGGTCTGCGCATGGGCTCTGGCACCGGCTATGACGGGACAACAGTCCTTGCCTTTGCGAAGGCTGTTGAGATGGGCGGTACGCTGGTCGCGGAAGCGAAGGGCCTCATGCTGTCCGCGGGCAGCGATGGTTTGCTGATGGGCTTCTATGACACGTCCGTCGGGCATGCGAGCTGCGTCGCAGGTGTACGCGTGCAGGGAGCGGCAGGCGCGCACACGCTTGTGGCCGTGATCAACGGTGTCGATCAGCCTGCGAGCCTCAGCTTCGCGGATGGTCACAACTACACCTTGCGCGTGCGCCTGCACTGCGCGGAAGTGCAACGCATCCGCGCAACGTACGGCGCACTGGTGGACGGCGTATTGCAGCAGTTTGGTGGTGGCGCCGTCGACGCGCCGCTGCAGGTGGTGATCGAAGTTGTCGATATGGGACTGGCTTCGAGCGTGCTGCCCATGGTGCTGTACGACGGTGCGATCGCAACGTCGCCGGCACAGTGCATCTTCGCGCCGGTCAACAGCACGTCGATGATGGGCAGTATGGCGAGTGTCAGCCTGCTGCAGACCGGCTCGTCATGGGTGGTGAGTACGTCGGCCGATGGCTCGCGCAGCACGCGTCGCGAGGGAGCTGTTGGGACCGGTGCGGACTATGCGATGACATCGACGGGGACGTTCACCTTCGATGCGGGCCGTGTGCCACAGCCAGGCGAGCTGCTTGCCGTGCACTATCGTCGCTCGCAGCGGTCGGCCGCGCGGAGCAAGGATGCTGCTGCGGACGCGCTGCGTCGTGATCTCGCATTGCCGGGGCTGCCGCAGGCCAGCATGCGGGTATTGAAGCCTGCGGCGCGCAGCTCCGCGGATTGTCTTGCGGCCGCGAAGGCTCTTCTTGCTCTCGCCGGAGGCAGCGCGACGGGCGTAAGCGGCAGCGTAACGTGGCAGCGCGGACTCGCCTTGGCAGACGATGTGTCTCCGGGGGACACGCTGCTGTTGCAGGGCAGCGACGGTGCGCAGACGTTGCCTGTGCAATCCGTGACTCTCGTCGATGGAAACTGTGCGCCGGAGTTGCTGCACTACACAGCCACCTTCAGACAAAGCCACGCGGACTCGTTGACATTTACGGTGGGCAACGGCCTCGCAGACGATGTGCGGCAACCCATTGCCGTCACCGACACGTCTTCGTTGCCCGCGAGTCTGCAGGGCCTGCAGGTGACGATTGCCACGGGAACCGCGTTGCAGATCGACAGCGGTGTGGACGCCCCGAGTGGCGGTGGCTTCGAGGTACGGGCCAGTGACGCAAACTTCGGGTCGGCGAACACGGCGGACTTTGTACTGCGGAGCCCCGTCCGAAGCTTTTCGGTACCGCGAGCCGCATTTGCAGAGCGCTTCTATGTGCGCATGTATGACGGAAATCTGCCGGCGAAGTATTCGCCGGTATCAAGTGTGGTGTTGACCAGCCTGCCGTACGGCTCCTAGGCGTGGCCACACCGAAGGAGGGAAGTATGACGGATTTTGAAGCCCAGGTATTGAGCGAACTGGGCGCGCTGAAGAGCCAGATGAACTCGCTGCTGGGTGTCGGGCAGCCGGGCCGGTTGCACCTGCTGGAAGAGCGCGTGGAACGGCATGAGCACACGGTGCAACGGCTGAAGGGGGTCGGCGGCGGACTTAGTGTTCTGCTGACGTTGTTTCATGTAGCGCTGGATTTTGTAAGGCGCTGATCGCGGGGCACGCAAGTCTTCACGCGGGGCGTGCAGAGAGATCGTCGCTTGCGCGAAGGTTCGTAAGGGCACGGCTTTAGCCGTGCTCTTACGATTCCTGCCTTGCCCGGGAGCATCGGCGCGTCTGCATTCCGCAGTGAAACGGAGGGATCTGCTTTCCTTCCGCTGGCACGCCGACATGGGCGCCAAGTGTATCCCTCGCTGTCTCTACCGCATGACAAAAAGAACAAGGAGCCGCGCCGACAGGCGCGGCTCCTAACGATTTAGGAGAAGGAATGAATTTCTTGAAGCTGTTTCTGCGTGGTATTGCCATCCTGCCCAGCCTGATCCAGGGCGTTGAATCCATCTACGGCGCGAAGACGGGCGACCAAAAGAAGTCGGCCGCGCTGGAGATTGTGTCCGCTGCGGTCAAAATGGCGGACGCCATTGCGAACAAGACGATTGTGGATGCGGATGGCTTCAGCCTCGGCCTGAGCACCATCATCGACGGTGTTGTGGCGTGTTTGAACGCCAGCCTTTGGGCAAAGTCGTAGGTTGAGGTGAGGGGTGTCGTCATAAGTGGCCGATATAATCGAAACCTTATGGCGACGTCTCCCCTAGTGGGCGTAGTGATGGGTTCGAAGAGCGACTACAGTTGCATGGGCGCGGCGGTGCGCATGTTGCAGGAGTTCGGTGTTGCGTATGAGGCGCGTGTGGTCTCCGCACATCGCACGCCGGATCTGCTGTTTCAGTACGCCACGGAGGCCCGTGGACGCGGACTGCGCTGCATCATCGCGGGCGCAGGCGGCGCGGCGCACCTGCCGGGCATGCTGGCTGCGAAGACGATTGTGCCGGTCTTCGGCGTGCCGGTGAATGCCACGTCTTTGAACGGAATGGATTCTCTGCTGTCGATCGTGCAAATGCCCAAGGGCATCCCCGTAGGCACACTTGCGATTGGCGAGGCGGGCGCAGTGAACGCTGCCCTGCTGGCGATTGCAGTGCTGGCAACGACGGACCCTGCGCTCGGGGACAGGCTGGAACAATGGCGTGCGGCGCGCGAGAAGGTCGTGCTGGCCGAGACGCTGGATGATGAGAGTGTGACGAAGTGAGTGAAACACCTGCAGATCTGCTGGAAAAACTGAGCGGGCCGGTCCTGCCGGGCGGCACCATCGGCATCTTTGGCGGCGGCCAGCTTGGTCGCATGATGGGCATTGCCGCGCGTTCCATGGGCTACAAGGTGCATGTGCTCGACCCTGACCCTGCGTGCTCGGCCGGCTACATCGCAGACAAGGTCATCGAGGCTGGCTGGAACGATCGTTGGGCTGCTGCGAACCTCGCGCGTGAGTCCTCAACGGTCACGCTTGAGATCGAACAGGTCTCCATCCTCAGCCTGGATGAAGCGGCTCGATGGGCGCCCATGCGTCCCGGTGCGGCGATGCTTGCCGTGATTCAGGATCGTGTGGAACAGAAGGACTGGCTCAACAAGCACGGCTTTCCGACGGGGCCGTATCGCGCCGTGCGTTCGGAAGCGCAGCTTGCGGAAGCGGTGAAGGCACTCGACGGTCCCGTGTTTGTGAAGTCTGCGCGTGGTGGGTATGACGGCCGCGGACAGGCAAAGCTGGGCTTTGGCGGCGATGCCGTGGATGACGCTGCGATCCGCCAGGCGTGGCAGGACGTGGGCGCCGCGGACTGCGTGGCGGAGCGCGCCCTGAGTCTGGCGAAAGAGATCAGTGTGATGGTGGCGCGTGCGCCCAACGGCGAGGTGAAGGTCTATCCGCCGGCAGAAAACTTCCATGAAAATCAGATCCTCAGCTGGAGCGTGATCCCTGCCAGCGTCCCGGTGGAGCTTGCCGGAAAGGCACAGAAGATCGCCGGCGAGATTGCGGATACGTTTGCACTGGAAGGTCTGCTGGCTGTGGAGATGTTCATCACCACCGATGGCCAGTTGCTGGTGAACGAACTCGCTCCACGGCCGCACAATAGTTATCACGGCAGCGAACGGGCCTGCACCACGGGCCAGTTCGAACAGGCGATTCGCGCCGCATGCGACCTGCCGCTGGGCGATGTCTCCATGGTGCAGCCCACGGCGATTGCGAACCTTCTGGGCGATGTCTGGTTGAACGATGACGGCACGGAGAAGCAGCCGGCGTTCGACCAGGCGCTTGCCATCCCCGGCGTGAAATTGATCCTGTATGAGAAGCTGAAGCCGCGCAAGGGCCGCAAGATGGGACACCTGAGCGCAGTGGGCGCAACCGCGGACGAGGCGCGCGAACGCGTGCTGGCCGCGAAGGCGCGGCTGTAACGAACGTGGCGGATGCACAGCAAACACCGGTAGTCGGCATCGACTTTGGAACGACGAACAGTTCGGTAGCCCTGCGGCTGCCGGACGGTTCCGTGCGTCTGGCCGAATTTCCTTTTGCCGGCGGTACGACACGGTCCTCGCGGTCCGTGCTGTATCTGCAGCGCAAGGTAGAGTCTCGCAAGCCCGCGGCGGTGTGGAGCGGTCCGGAGGCGATCGACCGCTACCTGGATACCGATTCACACGAAGACGAGGTCCAGGGCCGGTTGATCCAGTCGCTCAAGAGCTACCTCTCCTCGCGTACCTTCACGGGGACAGAGATCTTCGGCCGCAACTACCGCGTGGAAGACCTGGTTGCGAAGATGCTGCTAGATCTGCGGACGCGTGCCAGCGCGTCGTTGGGCGTGGAGATCACCCGTGCCGTTGCGGGCAGGCCGGTTCAATTTGTCGGAGCGGATAACGATGCCGACAATGACTTTGCCGAGGCGCGTCTGCGTGCGTCGTTTCTGCAGGCCGGGTTTACCGATGTGACCTTTGCCATGGAGCCCGTCGCTGCGGCCTATGCCTACGCCGCGGATGTGACTGAGCCGCAGAATGTGCTCATCGGCGACTTCGGTGGCGGCACTACGGACTTCTCGCTGCTGCGGCTGGGACCGGGCGAACGAACGGTGCTGGGCACCACGGGCGTCGGCCTGGCGGGCGATGCGTTTGACGCGAAGATTGTGCGGTACCTTATCTCGCCGGCGCTGGGCGCGGAGACCATGGGGCGCGAGTTGAACAAGCTGCTGCCTGCGCTGCCCGCGTGGATCTATGCGAACCTCGAGCGCTGGCACACGCTGTCCTTCCTGCGCACGCGCAACGTGACGGAGCTGCTGCGGACAGCCCTGAAGCGCGCCGTCGAGCCGGAGAAGATTGCACTGCTGCAGGCTGTCGTCGAACACGACCTGGGATACCGACTGCACCAGTCGGTTCAGCGGGTAAAGATCGACCTGTCGTCCGCGATGGAGACAGAATTCGTGTTGAACGCGGAAACGGTCCACCTGCGCGCGCCGGTCACGCGGGCAGAGTTCGAAGGCTGGATCGCGCCGGAACTGCAGCGCATCCGCGTCAGCCTGGACGATCTGCTCGACAAGACAAAGACCCCAACCGGCGCCGTCGACCGAGTCTTTCTCACCGGCGGCACCTCCCTGGTCCCAGCCGTGCGGCAGGTGTTTACGGAGCGGTTCGGCGAAGAGCGCGTCATCGGTGGCGAGGCCTTCACGTCCGTCGCCCATGGCCTGGCACTCATGGCCGCGCAATAGGCTGCTCGGCTGACGCGATGCTTCACGCCTCAGCTAACAAGCCGCCCTTAGAGACGCGCTAAGAGCGGCGGCACGGGGAATCCGTGTTTTAGTCCTCTTCCTCTTCCTCGCCCTCCTCGGCATCATCCATCTCATCGTCGGTGACATCCTCGTCGTCCGATTCGTCGATGTCTTCGTCGTCGTCCTCTTCTTCCTCGTCGTCGTCCTCGAATTCGTCCTCGTCATCTTCGAGATCCTCATCGTCCTCGAGGTCTTCGGCCTGACCCACTGCCGCTTCGGGCAGCATGTTGTCTTCGTCGTCTTGCAGCAGGTTCATCGGCACTGCCTTCGTCTCTTCGGTATCGGTCATCATGGCTGTCTCTGGCTCCTCTTGCTGTCGTTTCAAAGGCTGGTCGGTTGGATGGTCTGCGGCGGAAGTTGTGATCTTATTGTTTGAGGCAAATGGCGAATTCGCTGTGAATCTTCCGTGACGTTGCGCCGCATGAACAGTACTTTGTTGTTCTGCACAGAAGAGTCTTCTGATCGCACCGGGGAATCGTGGCACCGCGACAGGCGGCGGGCCTCAGGGGAAGATCTCCTGTCTGTTCTCGCGACACGAACGCTACACTGCCTCCATGTCCCGCATAACTCCCGGTCCCTTCTTCGCGCTGGTGCTGTGCCTGTTGATCGCTGCGACGTTCGCGGGGCTGTGGCTTCGCGTGCGGTACCAGGCCTCGGTGGAGCGCGAGGGTACGTCCCTCAAGACGCTGGAGGGAGCGGTGCTGGCGCTGCTCGGCCTGCTGCTCGGCTTTACGTTCTCCATGGCGGTTTCGCGGTACGACCTGCGCAAGCAGCTTGAGATCGCCGAGGCGAACGACCTTGGCACGCTGTGGCTGCGGACGTCGCTGCTCAGCGACGGTGGCCGCGTCGCCGAGCAGGGTTTGCTGCGGCGCTACGTACCCATCCGCATCTCGTTTCTCACGGATGGTACGGACGAGCGACTGCTGAAGCAGGATCAGCAGCAGACCGGCGCCCTGCAGACGGAGATGTGGCGCGTGGCCAGCGCGGAAGCGAACGTGCGTCGCGATCCGGAGACAGCCTTATTCCTCAGCGTGCTGAATGACAGTATCGACGACACGGAAAAGCGAACGGCAGCACTCGAGAATCGCATTCCCTCAACGGCGTGGGCGATGCTGTTGTTCCTGGGAGCGGTCGCAAGCCTGATCGTCGGCACCGGGCTGCAGGCCAAGTCCATCGTGCTGCGCATCCTGCTGCCGGTCGTCCTGACGGCGGCGCTGGCACTGGTCTACGACCTGGACAGCCCGCGGTCCGGGTTGATCCGCGTGCACCAGCAGAGCATGGAGCGGTTGCAGCACAGCATGGGTTCTTAGATAGCGGGAACCGAGCGCAAGAAAAGCGGCAGACCCGAACGAGTCTGCCGCTTTTTCGTGTCGGAAGCTGTCGGCTTAGCCGATGTCTTCGGTCCAGTTTTCCAGGATGTTCTTGAAGTCGCTCATGAACTTGCCTGCGTCGGAACCGTCGATGATGCGGTGATCGTAGCCGAGGGTGAACCACTGTACCGAGCGAATGGCGATGACGTCGTTGCCGTCCGAGTCCGGGATGACCAGGGCTTCCTTGGTCAGGCCGCCGATGCTGAGGATGGCCGACTGCGGCTGGTTGATGATGGGCGTGCCGAAGACGCCGCCGAAGATACCCGCGTTGGTGATGGTGAAGGTGCCACCGGCGGTGTCGTCCGGAGCGAGCTTCTTGTTGCGTGCGCGGTTGGCGATGTCGACGATGCCGCGTGCCACGCCGAGGAAGTTCTTCTCCTCGGTCTGCTTGATCACGGGGACGATCAGGCCCCAGTCGAGCGAGACGGCAATGCCGATGTTGATGTTCTTGTTGTACTGGATGGCATCGCCCTTGACGGCGGCATTGACGACGGGGTGCTTGCGCAGTGCCTCGATCGTCGCGCGGGTGATGAAGGGCATGAAGGTGAGCTTCACGCCGTTGCGCTGCTCGTACTTGTTCTTTTCCTTCTCGCGCAGCTTCACGATGCGGGTCATGTCGATGCGGAAGGTGGAGTGAACGTGCGGCGAGGTCGCCTTCGATTCCACCATGCGCTTCGCGATGATTGCGCGCATCTTGGTCATGGGAACCAGCTCGCCCAGTACCGGAGCGGGTGCAGCCGGAGCCGCAGCCTTGGCCGGTGCAGCGGCGGGTGCCGCCGCAGGAGCGGGAGCGGCTGCTGCGATCGGAGCCTCAGCGGCAGGCTTGGCGCCACCCTGGATGTAGCCGATCATGTCGTTCTTGGTGATGCGGCCAGCCGAACCGGAGCCGGAGATACCGGCTGCGGCGAGGTCGATGCCGTTATCGCTGGCCATCTTGCGGACAAGCGGCGAGGAGCGTGGGGTTTCACCGGTAGTTGCGGCAGGAGCAGCAGCGGCAGGTGCCGAAGCAGCGGGAGCAGCAGCCGGAGCGGATGCACCGGTCGAGCCAGCAGCGCCGCCAATCATTGCAACAACAGTATTGATGGCAACGGTGGTGCCTTCCGCGGCCTTGATCTCGGTGAGTGTGCCGGCGACGGGCGACGGAATCTCCGCGTCGACCTTGTCGGTGGAGATTTCGAAGATGGGCTCGTCACGCTGGACGGTGTCGCCAACCTTCTTCAGCCACTTGGTGATGGTGCCTTCCGTGATGGACTCGCCCATCTGCGGCATCAGCACTTCGGTAGCTGCTCCGCCAGACGCAGTGGGAGCCGCAGCAGGAGCGCCGGCAGCGGGTGCAGCAGCGGCGGGTGCGCCCGGTGTGGGCGACGATCCGGCTGCGGTACCGCCGATGACAGCGACGATGGTGTTGATGCTGACGGTGGTGCCCTCCGCGGCCTTGATCTCGGTGAGTACGCCGGTCGCCGGCGAGGGAATCTCTGCGTCGACCTTGTCGGTGGAGATCTCGAAGAGGGGCTCGTCGCGCTGGACGGTATCGCCCACCTTCTTCAGCCACTTGGTGATGGTGCCTTCCGTGATGGACTCGCCCATCTGCGGCATTGGCACGTCGGTCGAGCTTGCGGCTGGAGTAGCAGCGGCAGCCGGAGCCGGTGCTGCCTCAACCTTGGGAGCCTCCGCGGCGGGTGCGGCAGCAGCGGCAGGAGCCGCGGCGGAACCACCAGCCTCGCCACCCAGGACGGCAACGACGGCATTGATGGAGACGGTCGCGCCTTCCTGAACCTTGATCTCGGTCAGGACGCCGGCGGCGGGCGACGGAATCTCCGCGTCGACCTTATCGGTGGAGATTTCAAACAAAGGCTCGTCGCGCGCAACGGTGTCGCCGACCTGCTTCAACCACTTGGTAAGGGTGCCTTCGGTGATGGATTCGCCCATCTGGGGCATGACGACTTCGGTTGCCATGAAATTCCTTCGCGCAGAGGTTTGTGAAGCTTGGCCGGCTGTGTTCCGCCGTCGTTCAGGCCCGTGCGCACCGGTTCAGGGCGGCGAAAACGGGCCGGTTGCAGACCAGAAGATTATAGAGCGCTTGGCGTAACCCGAGGTAAGGAGAACGGTTATCGCACAGTCGCATCGAGTATCGCCGGATGAAGGATTGCATCCAGTGATTCCGCGTGGAGCATCTGCCGCTCGAAGACGGTGCCGAAGTTCCGGGCGATGCTGTTCCGCGCGTTCTCCATGGTGGGCGCCAGCACAGGCGGGTCGTCGACTTCCAGTTCCAGCGACGTCGCGGCGCGGTCGGTGATGCCGCACGGTACGATCCAGTCGAAGTCGCGCAGGTCGGTCGTCACGTTCAGAGCGAAGCCGTGCGAGGTGACGCCCTGCGAGACATGCACGCCGATGGCAGCGACCTTCTTCTCCAGCACGGAGCCGCCCGCGAGCGTCCAGACGCCAGTGCGACCGCAAATGCGTTGCGCCTGCACACCGAAGTTGCGGCACGTACGGATGATCGCCTCTTCCATCAGCCGGACGAAGTCGACCGGGCCCAGGTGCGGCCCCTTCTTGCCGGGCAGATCTCCCCGCAGATCGACGATCGGGTAGCCAACGAGCTGGCCGGGGCCGTGATACGTCACGTCGCCGCCGCGGTTCACCTCGTGGATTTCGACGCCCTTGCTCGCCAGGAACTCATCGGTAGCGAGGATATTGTCGCGCCGCGCATTGCGACCGAGCGTGAGGACGGGCGGGTGCTCCAGCAGTACGAGCGTGTCCGCAATGATGCCTGCCTTGCGCGCGGCGATCAGTTCTGCCTGGACGCGCAGACCTTCGGTGTAAGAGACGCGGCCGAGTTGGAGAAGATGGAAGAACATAGCGCTGACTTCAAGGATAATGCTTTGGGCCGAGCCTGCCTTCGTTAGTCTCGTTCCATGGGCTCCTCATCCAATCGCGGCATTCGTGTCATTGCCTACCTGCTCTTGAGTGCCGGATTATGGTCGGGCCTTGGCTGCAACCGGGTACACGTCCCGCCGTATAGCGAAGCTGAGGAGTTGAAGTTTCGTGCGGACGAGAGGAAGGACCTTTCGGGGCCACGCGGGGATCTCGCGCAGCTTCGCAACCAGGTCATCGAGGGCACGACGAGCGTCGGCAACGGTCCTGAGCGCGTCAAGCTGGAGCACTGGCCGGGCCAGCCGATGGAGCTTGCGGTCAATGGGAAGGACATCGTCGTCACAAAAGTCAGCGGCGATGCGCTGCTCGACGGACGGCCGATGACGGATGGCGAAGTGATCCCGCCGGCCGAGAAGGGGCAGCAGCACTGGATCACTAATGGCCCTATCAGCATCCGCATGACGAAACACAAGCAGGAGCGCTGGCTGCAGGTGTTGGATGCGAAGTCCGAGCCGCTTCAGACGCTGCATGCGTTGAATTTCTATCCGCCGTCGCCGCGCTATCGCGTCGCAGCGGAGTGGGTGCCGCTTGCCGGTGGCTATGGCCTGACGTATCACCGTACGAACGGCGGCAGCGACCTGGCGGAGACGGCACCGGGCTATGTGGAGTTCTTGCTCGATGGCAAGCGCTATCGGCTGTACGCCACGTTGGAAGAGGGAATGCTTTACATCGTCTTCCGCGACCAGACGTCAAAGACCGAGACGTATCCGTCCGCACGGTTCCTGGAAATACTGTTCGACTCGCGTGCCTTCGATCCGTCGCATCCATTCGACCCCTCGAAGCGGACGAAGATGGCGCTGGATTTCAACCAGGCGGTGAACCCCGCCTGCGCCTATAACCCGAACACGCACTGTCCCATCGCACCGCCGGAGAACCGCCTGCCGATCGCGATCCCTGCGGGGGAAAAGCGGTATCACCCGGTGGACTAGCGCCTCAAGAGAACAGCCTCCGCACCATGACGATGCGGAGGCTGTCTTCTTTAAAGCGATAAGGAGCTATGCGTTCAGTGCCATGCCGTAGACCGCGGAGTAGCCGTCGAGCAGGCTTTCCGACAGTGTGGGATGGGCGTGGACGGTGTACATCATCTCTTCCACGGTCATCTCGCCCTGCATGGCGACAACGGCGGCGGAGATCAGCTCCGTTGCCTGCGGTCCGATGATGTGGACGCCTAGGATCTCGCCGTACTGCTCGTCCGCGATGACCTTTACGAAGCCGTCATGCGCGTTCAGGATCGTCGCCTTGCTGTTGCCGGCCAGTGGGAACTTGCCCACCTTGATCTTCAGGCCCTTTTCGCGCGCCATGGCTTCTGTCAGACCGACGGAGCCGATCTGCGGCTCGCAGTAGGTACAGCCCGGAATCAGGTTGCGTTGAATCGGCTTGGCGTACTTACCGGCGATGTGGGCTGCTGCAATGGCGCCGCACATGGAACCGCTGTGTGCCAGCAGGGGCAGGCCCGCAACGATGTCTCCGACGGCGTATATGCCCGGCTCTGCGGTCTGCTGGTACTCGTCCACCTTGATGGAGGTGCGGTCCAGCTCGACCTTCGTCGACTCCAGATTCAGGCCGGCGGTACGCGGTGCGCGGCCGATGGCAATGAGCACCTTGTCCGCTTCCAGGATGTTGTCCTTGCCGTCGCTGGTCTTGAAGTGGACCTTCACGCCGTCCTTGGTCTCCTCGATCTTGTCCATCTTCGCGGAGAGGTGGCAGTCGATGCCCTTCTTCTTGTACTGGCGCAGGAACTCCTTGGAGATGTCCGCATCTTCCGCAGGCACCATGCGGTCTGCCATCTCGATGATGGTGACCTTTGCCTTGAAGCTGTTGAAGACATTCGCAAACTCGACACCAACCGCACCAGAACCGATGACGATGAGGGATTTCGGCATCTTGTCGAGGGACAGGATCTCGATGTTGGTCAGGATCTTCTCGCCGGCCTTGTAGCCCGGGATCATGCGGGCATCGCTGCCGGTTGCAAGGACGATCTTCTTCGCCTGCACCTGCGATGTCTTGCCGTCGACGCCGGCGACGTCCAGCGTGTGAACGCCGTTCTTTGCAGGGCCAGTGAGCTTGCCGGTACCGCGGACCAGGGTCACCTTGTTCTTCTTGACCAGGTAGTTCAGGCCGCCCACGTGCTTGTTGATGATGTCGTTCTTGCGGTTCAATACCTGGGGCCAGTTGACGGTGCCGCCACCGATGCCGTCGATACCGTACATCGTCGCTTCATTCGCGTGGTCGAAGATATCGGCGGAGTGCAGCATCGCCTTCGTGGGCACGCAGCCCACGTGCAGACAGGTGCCACCCAGCTTGTCGCTGATCTCAACCAGGGCTACTTTCAGCCCATACTGTGCTGCGCGGAAGGCGCAGGAATAACCGGCCGGGCCGCCGCCGACGACGGCCACATCAAAGATCGTATCTGCCACAACACCCTTTCCAATCACAAGCCGGGCTTGATCTGACGGGGCCGGCCTGCGGGCGCGGGCCGTGGCCCACGCATCCCCTAAAGAATACGCCCAGAGTCAAGATGCTTGCGATTATCGAACGATGCATCCGCATCCCACCACGAGCGCCGTGGCGAGGTCAGGCCGGGATGATTGCATCCAGCTCTTCCTGCTGGACGGAATCATGGAGTGGCGCGAAGTCAAAGGCAAGGGCACCCGTCTGCAAGGCCGCCTCAAGGTCGTCCGGCGGTAGCGGGCTGCTCAGGTAATAGCCCTGGAACATGTGGCACCCCAGCTCGAGGAGGAGCTTAATGTGTTCCGCCCGTTCGACGCCTTCTGCCACAACTTCCAGCCGCAGATGTCGCGACATATTAATGATAGCGCGCACGATGCCGACTGCGGCGTCGCTCTCCTGCAGCTTCGTGACGAAGGACCGGTCGATCTTCAGCGTTGAGATCGGGAGTTCGCTAAGACGGGCGAGTGACGAGTAGCCGGTGCCGAAATCGTCGATGGAGAAGAGCACGCCCGCTTCGGAAAGTCGCGTCATGATGCGAGCCATGGCGCTGAAGTCACGCATCAGCGTGGTCTCCGTCAATTCCAGATGCAACAGTGTGGGTGCAATGCCGTGGCGTTCCAGGGCGAGCAGGACCAGGTCGGTATAGTCGGCCTGCACCAGCTGGCGAGCGGAAATATTCACGGCCAGCTCAAAGGGCGGCAGGTTGCGGTTTCTCCACTCGGCCATCTGGCGGCATGACTCTTCCAGAACCCACCGGCCCAATGAGACGATCAGGCCGCTCTCTTCGGCGACCGGGATGAAACCTGCCGGACCGACTTTGCGAAGAAACTCCGACTTGCCGCGGACCAGGGCTTCCACACGCGCCAGTCGCCCGAAGGCGTCAAAGATGGGTTGGTAGAAGAGTTCAAGCCCATTCGTCTGCAGAGCTTCACGCAGGGCCGACTCGATGTTGATTGCGGACTGCGCCTCACCGGCCAGCTCGTCCGTGGTCAGGACGGCATGGCCGCCCCCCATCCGCTTCGCCTCATACAGTGCCTTGTCGGAGCGCGTGCGGATCGTCTCGAGGTCTGCTCCGTCATCGGGATACACCGCAATCCCGATGCTGACAGAGACGGCAATCTCATTTATGGATAAGGTCAGAGGCTTGTTGAGCGTCTTCAGCAGGGAAGCGGCTGCCGCCTGGGCGCCCCGTGCGGAGGAGAGACCGCCGATCAACACCGTAAACTCTTCGCCACCGGTGCGGGCCAGCGTATCCGCCTCGCGCACGGAGGTTGCCAGGCGCTCCGCAATGCCCTTCAGGCACTCGTCACCCACCAGGTGACCGTAGGTATCGTTGACCTGTTTGAAGCGATCGACGTCAATCGTCAGGATCGCCATCTTGGTGCCGTCGCGAGCGGTGCGTGCCAGTGTTTGCTGTGCGCGCTCCTCCAGCAACATGCGGTTGGCAAGGCCGGTCAGGGTGTCGTGCTGCGCGCGGTACACCAGTTCCTCGTTCAGCCGCTGCCGCTCGGTGATGTCGATGCACATGGCAAAACGTGCCTCCATGCCACCGAAGAAGACGTTGTGGCCCGAAACCTCTACGTCGAAGACATCGCCGCTCTTCCGGCGATGCCGCCAAATCTGCTTGCTGCTCTGCAACTGGGTCAGTCCCTGCGACAGGCGTTCCCGATCTTCCTCCGGCCGGATGTCGTACAGCGACATCGTGAGGAACTCCGCGCGGCTGTAGCCGTAGGTCTCAGTCGATGCATCATTGACGGACAGAAAACGGCCCGTGATGGGATCAAAGATCCACATGGGGTGGGGGTTGTTCTCGTACAGCAGCCGATACTCTTCGCTCAGGGTTGAGATACGGTCGGTGTCGTCTTCCAGAACCATCAGGATCATGCCGAAGCCGACCAGGTATTTCGGCAGATTCCAAATACGGTCCAGCACGACGCTTATCACCGGAAAGATGTCAGACGCCTGGTACACAACGTAGAACATTCCCCAGGCAAGGAAAGCGGTCAGCGCTGTCCATTTGCCGGCCCGGTTACCGCTGCGATTCATCGCCAGCAGGATCGCGCAGCTGATAAAGATTTCAGCCAGCATGACGACAAGCGCCAGGCCCGAACTCGCATGCCAGACAGCCTCCATCAGGGCCAAGGTGCCCAGGAGACACACCAGCCGGATGATCTTTTTGTGCAGTCCCTTGTCGAGCAGCTGTTCGATCAGCGCCACCACGACGCCTTCCCCCAGCAGAATCACAGTCATGCAGAGCCAGACGTGTTGTGGGGAGATCCAAAGCGTGTTCAGGATGAGGAATGCGGGTGCACTGAGAAGGGCGATGTCCCGCTCCAGGCGCTTACGGCTTGTCTTGCGACCCAGGAACGAGAACAGGAAGATCAGGCCGCCAAGCACAAGCAGGTCAACGCGAATGCACTCCTGCGCAAGTTGCCATCCTGCCGGTAGATCCTTCGGCAGGTAGACGAGCAGGCTGCACATCACCAGAACCCAGGCGCACAGCCACATCCGATACCCACGCTGGGGACGGTGTGCCTGCAGAATCCCAAAGAAAAGGATCAAGACAGAAAGTAGCGCCAGATCAAAAAGGTTCGCTTGCAATTGCGCCAACCTCAGGAAACTATCAAGGAGAAATGTTGCCGTGGCCACGATGGGTTCACGGCATACATAAAGTTCCCAACCAGCTTAGGCGTCAAAAGCTGTTCGCAGCATCCCACGTCAGGGGGAGCAGCCGAAGACTTTGCCAGCAGCTTGCGGCTCGCACAGCATGCGAACGTGCGTTGGCTCCCAGTTGGCGCTTGCCGGATCGGAAAGACCGAGTGTACCTGTTTCCGTTAGCCCAGGAGCATCGCGGCATCCTTCGCGAAGTACGTCACGATGAAGTCCGCGCCGGCACGGCGGATTGCGAGTAGACTCTCGAGCATCGTGCGATCGCGGTCCAGCCAGCCACGCTCGAACGCAGCATGCATCATGCTGTATTCGCCGCTGACCTGGTAGGCGCCCAGGGGCAGATCAAACCGTTCGCGCGTCGCGCGGATTACATCCAGGTAAGGCCCGGCAGGCTTGGCCAGCAGCATGTCCGCGCCCTCGGCCACGTCGAGCTCGATCTCGCGCATCGCTTCGCGAATGTTCGCGCTCTGCATCTGGTAGCCGCGACGATCGCCCGCCTGCGGAGTCGAATCGGCTGCTTCGCGGAAGGGGCCGTAGAAGGCGCTGGCAAACTTCGCGGCGTAGCTCATGATGGGCGTTTCGGCAAAGCCTGACTGATCCAGGGCTTCCCGGATCGCGGCCACACGTCCATCCATCATGTCGCTCGGAGCGACGATGTCGGCGCCGGCTCGAGCCTGGGAGACAGCCGCCTTCGCCAGCAAGGGCAGGGTCGCATCATTATTTACGGTGCAGGCAGCGCCCTCGCCTTCCAGCGGACCGCAATGACCATGGCTGGTGTACTCGCACAGACAGGTGTCGGCGATCAGCACCAGCGAACTCAGGGATGCATCCGCTTTCAGTGCGCGCAGGCCCTGCTGCACGATGCCGTCCTCAACCCACGCGCCGCTGCCTTCCGCATCCTTGCTCTCGGGCAGGCCAAAGAGCAGCAGCCCGCCAATGCCAAGCGCAGCGCACTCAGCCGCTTCTTTCAGCGCCTGATCGATCGACAGGTTGAAGACGCCCGGCATGCTGCTGATGGGCTTCCGCACACCCTCGCCCGGGCACAAGAACAGGGGGTAGATCAGTTGCGAAGGCTGTAGGAAGGTCTCCTGCACCAGCGACCGCATGGCTGAGGTACGGCGAAGACGGCGCATCCGGGTAACAGGAAAGTGCATGAGTCCATTGTACGAAGTCAGTGCAAAGACTCGGGCAAAAGAAACCGGGTTCCGCCACGAAGGCGGAACCCGGTAGATGGAGCATTGGGTTGATGAGGTTAGAAGCTGACCCGGAGGCTGAACTGGAACTGACGCGCCAGATCGTAGGTGCCGCCTTTGGTCTTGCTTTGTCCAAACGTTCCGGACGTGAACGTCAGGTCAGGGTTGTCAGCGCTTGGTTTGTTCAGGAAGTTGAACGATTCAGCACGGAAGGTCAGTTGTGCGTTTTCGTGTCCCGGGGCGAGGGTCCAGCTCTTGTTCAGAGCTGCGCTGTAGCTCTGAAAGCCGGGTCCGACGATCTGGTTGCGGCTTCCACGTGGTGCGAACTGTCCGGCATAGTTCGACAACAGGAACGCGTTCGTTCGCGTTGCCGGGTAGGCCGATGTATCAAACCAAGGCGAGGACCCTGATTGTCCCGCAAAGGACTTCAAGGTTTGCATCCGGTGGACAAGCGGTACAAGCTGATTGCCGGAACCCGGTCCCACACCTGCGAAATCGGTCGTCGTGGTAACGCTCAGCGGAGCTCCCGTCTGGGCCTGGGCTGTGCCGGAGAACTGCCAGTGGCCAAAAGCCGCGCGGTTTATGAAGTGAGTGCTGTGGTTGAACTGGTCGATGTTGTAGACCAGGTTGGCAAGAAAGACATGACGGCGATCAAAGTCGCTGAGGCCGTAGAAGCCATTCTTGTCATACGCGTTTGGCAGGTTGGTACCGTTCGCGGAGCCGAAATCCATCGCCTTCGACCAGGTGTACGCCACGCCGAACAGCAGACCCTTGGTGAGCCGGCGGCGGAGGTTTACTTGCAGCGAGTGATAGTTGGATGCGCCACCATTCGTTGCCTGGTTGATATTGCTGAAGCCCTTATAGGGGCGCAGGGCATCCTGGTTGACGCCAGGGTTTGCCTGCACAGTTCCAGGCTGCAGCTGATTTACGTTGAGGATTTCTTCCAGGTGGATGCCCTTGCGGCCGGCATACGCGACCGTAAGAATACCCACGGGGAGTTCCTGCTCGAGCGTCAGGTTCCAGTTGTAGGCTTCGGGGCTGGGATAGTTGTAGGCCTGCGAAGAGTAGTTCAACGGGAAGTTATTCGTTCCCACGCCGCCAGGTGCATCCGCCGATCCCAACTGCACCGTGGACGATGGCTGGAAGGGGGTGTTGCCCCCCGTGAAGACATTGTCCGTGATGCCGAGGCGCTGCACATACCGACCGCCACCTGCCCGAATCACTGTACCCGGATGTGCCTGGTAGGTGATGCCGAAGCGCGGCTGGATGTTGGTCTTTACCGTGGGTGAGTACTGGCTGCTATAGCCGCGGAACAGATAGGCATACCCGTTTGCAAGGATTTCAGGTGCGACGTGACCATTCGCGCTCGATGGAAAGCCACTGCCGGGAATCACAACGCCGTTGAGTCTCTGCTGGTCCGTACCGGTAACAACACCGGTAAGCCGGTTCACAGATGCCGCATTGCCCGCGTTGTAATCCGTCTGGCTGAAGACCGACTGATTGCCCCACTTAGCGTAGTAGGGGTTGTAGAAGCTGTAACGAACGCCTGCTTCGATGACCAGGTTGGGAGAGACATGCCATGCATCCTGAGCGAAGCCTTCATACATCCAGGCGCGATACAGGGTGTAAGAGCGCTGGCCTATTTCGCCGTAAGAATCGAACAGGCCGAGCGAAGCGTTCGCAGCGGCAACACCCGCCTCACCGCGAGGACGCGTTCCGCTCAGACCACGCAAATCAGTGAACGTAAATTTACCGTTCTGATTGTTCGTTGATCCTGGCGTGTTCGAAACGGTGATCTGATCGAAATTGTTCTCACCCGCGTACTCCGCAACAAAGCCAAACTTCGTGGTGTGATTTCCCCAGACCTTCGTCAGGTTGTCAGCAAAGCTGTACACGATGCCGCCGGACCGCGACGGATAGGGGCCGCCATCCAACAGATCGAATCCGGTCAACTGAACTGTCGGGATCTTGTTTGGAATGGTCTTGGTCGCGGCAGAATACAGGAACGGATAATTGATGCCGTAGCGTGTGCGGTCATACAGTCCGGATGACTTATCGATATCGATCGTCACGTGATCCGATGCAGCCGACACAACAGCTTCGTTCACCATGGATGGTGAAATCGTCCACTGGTAATGGAAGACACCGATCTGATTCGGACGGGTGAAGATGCGTGGGTTGCGGTTGAAGTTGCCGTAGTGCGGCGAGTAGTCGTAGTAGTTGTAGTTCAGGATCGATAGACGCAAACGGTGCGCTTCGGCCGGTACATAGTCCACCACGAGCGTGTCCTTGCGTTGCGTCTGTCGTTCTGTGTCGGCGTCGACCCAGTTATAGTTGCTGCCACTCGCATTAGGAGTGGGGAAGGCATTCAGCAGACCCGTACCGTTCGCGCTGAGCTGCGCGGTCGGGATCTTGTTGCCCGTGTAGTTTGTCCCCGTGTTCGGATCGTAGATCTGCTGCGGCGTGCCGTAGAAGATGTTCTGTCCAAGCAACTCGCTATAGTCGCCTTGCCTCATCAGCAGAGTCGGTACTTTGCGGAAGACAGTGTCCGCGTTGTTGTACTTGACGAACTCCTGCGCGAACAGGAAGAACAGGTGCTCTTTGCTCTTGTTGAAGACCTTGGGAATGAATAGCGGTCCGTTGATGTTGTAACCGAACTGGTTGTAGCGGAAGGCCGCAGGATGCTGCTGAATATTCAGCGCGTTCGTTGGCAGTTTGCGCTGCCAGGTGTTTGCGTTGAAGAAGTTGTTACGCAGGTATTCATAGGCCGTCGCGTGAAACTGCTGTGTGCCGCTCTTGGGCACCATACGCACCTGACCACCCGCCGTGCGGCCATACTCAGCCTGGTAGCTGCTGGAAAGGATCTGCACCTGGGACGTGGAGTCAACGTCTGCAACACCGACGCTGGTACCGTTCGAACGGGTACGCACCATCGGTGCTCCGTCCAGTGTGATGATGCTTTCCTGGCTGCGCGATCCGCCGATGTTCAGCCCATTGTCCAGCCCGAACGAGAAGGATGCCATCGGAGAGTTCCGTACGACGCCAGGTTCCAACTGGGCGAGGTACAGCGGATTACGGCCATTGAGCTGGATGCTCTTGACCTGTTCCTGCGTGACCAGCTGACCAACAACGGCGCTCTCGGTTTGAACGGTGTTGATATTGGCTTCGACGCTCACCGAGGTGCCGGCGTCGCCGACCTTCATGCTGATGTCAACGTGCTTACCGATGCTCGGGTCAA
Source organism: Terriglobus roseus (assembly GCF_900105625.1). Classification (NCBI taxonomy): domain Bacteria; kingdom Pseudomonadati; phylum Acidobacteriota; class Terriglobia; order Terriglobales; family Acidobacteriaceae; genus Terriglobus; species Terriglobus roseus. Next base: position 2,437,978 of record NZ_FNSD01000001.1, on the reverse strand, counting down.
CGTTGACGGCGTTCAGAGTAGTTGTCTGGAAGCCCGGGACTTCAATCTTGATCGTGTAGGAACCCGGACGGACATTTGGAACAGTGAAGTTACCGCTGGCGTTCGTGGTAACGACGCTGTCCGCACCGGTGGCGTCGCTGTGAATCGTCGCCTTCGCATTCGGGACAAGGGCGCCGGAAGCATCCGTGACCGTACCGGACAGCGACGCGCTATCCGATTGGGCCACCGCACTGAGCGCGAGCGGGATAGTGATCGAAGCCGCAAACAGCGACTTCGCGAGGAATCGTGAGCTATACATACTGCCTCCAAGAGGGCGAAACAAACAAGGTTCAGACTTTCGGAACGTCGTGAAATGGCGTTTCCTAGCCGTGGGAGTTCTACGCGTTGGCGAAACCATGTGTCAAGGCGTTTCGTCCCTTTGTCCGCCTGGCTTAGTTACCGGTAAAGTTCCCGTGAATTTAGGTTTCTTGCCCCTTTGCAAGAAGGCGAATCTGTCATATGCTTCTCTCCCTTACACCACCCTTTTCAGGCGATTGGAGGGCCGAGAACTACAATGGAGTGATGGCGGATATCACTCCATTGCGCGAGACCAGCGCCGCCGCGCTGGAATGGACTCGCCTTCGCGACCATCTGGCTGGTCGCACCCAATCACCGCTTGGCCGCGCCCGTGTCATGGCGCTGGAGCCCTCGCGCGACATCCATGGCATTGAGCGTGCCCAGAACCTGACCGCAGAACTCCGCGTCTACCTGGGCGGTGGCGGCACCCTTGGCTTTCAGGGACTCTTCGACGCGGACGTTCTGCTCGACAAGGCACGCATCCCCAATGCCGCGCTGGAGCCGCTGGAACTGCGCCGGATTGCCGAACTGGCCGAACTGATCGCCGACTGGCGCAACATCGTCACGGAGCCACCCGACTACATCGCAGGCAAGTGGCCGACGATCACCGCGCTGTCGCATCCCGTGATGATGGCGAACTACTACAAGCTGCTGCAGGCGATAAGCGGCAAAATCGAGGCGGATGGCACGCTCGCGGACTCCGCATCGCCCGAACTCGCGCGGATTCGTAAGGCGATGGACCGCCAGCACAAGGCCATTGAGGAGAGTTTGCGCCGCCAGTTGCGTGCTGTCAGCGATGCCGGCGGGACGCAGGAAGACCTGATCACCATCCGTGGCGAGCGCTTCGTCATACCCGTCAAGGCAGAGTTCCGTCGCAAAGTTCCTGGCGTTGTTCACGGCTCCTCATCGTCCGGCCAGACCGTCTTCGTTGAGCCGATGGAAACCATCGAGTTCAACAACGAACTCGTCCGGCTGATGGATGAGGAACAATCCGAGATCCATCGGATCCTCATCGCGATGACGCAGGCCGTCGGCGAGCAGGCAGGTTCGCTCTCGCGCGGTACCGAGGTGCTGGCGGAGGTGGAAGCACACTTTGCGTATGCCAAATTCGCGCAGGATCTGGATTGTGTTCGACCAGTCTTTACCGATGGCAAACCGCACAGCGACGATGCTGCGTTGAGCTTTGAAGCCGCGCGACACCCCATGCTGGAGCTGCGCATGCGGTCGGAGAAGGCCCACGGTTCCTCGCCATCGAAGATCGTGCCGCTGACGCTTGGCCTGCCCGGCATCGCAAAGCAACTCATCATCAGCGGACCCAACACCGGCGGTAAGACCGTCGCGCTGAAGACCGTAGGGCTGCTGGCGCTGATGGCGCAGGCTGGTCTGCCTGTCCCGGCACGCGTGGCACGTCTGCCAATATTTGCCGCAGTCTATGCGGACATCGGTGATGCTCAGTCGATCGAGCGCAACCTGTCCACGTTCTCCGCGCACATCTCCCACGTCAACCAGATCGCTCGGGAGGCCGATCCGCGTTCGCTGGTGCTGCTGGACGAACTCGGCTCCGCGACCGACCCGGAAGAGGGCGCGGCACTGGCCGTGGCCATCAGCGAACGCTTCCTGACCATGGGCGCGTGGAGCATGATCACCACGCACCTTACGTCGCTGAAAATCTATGCCGCAAAGCATGATGGTGTGGTGAATGCCGCCGTGGGCTTCGACGAACGCACGCTGGCGCCGACCTACGAACTGCGCATGGGCGTGCCTGGCGCGTCGAGCGGCATCAACATCGCGGAACGTCTCGGTCTCGACGCCGGCATGATCCGTGCCGCGCGCGCTTCAGTGACAACACAGTCCGCAGACATCGCCCGTTTTCTCGACGAACTCCACACACAGCTGACTGCTGTCGGCAAGGAACGCGCGGAGATTCGTGCACGCGAGATCGCGGTGGAGCGCGAACGTCAGCGCCTGGAATCCGAAGGCAAGGTGGAGCAGCGTCAGCGTGCGCGTGAGCTTGAGGTGAAGCTCGGCTCCCTGATGAAGGAGTTCGAAGCTCAGATGCGCGAGAGCGTGAAGGGCATCGAGGACAAGACTGCGCAGCGCAAGGCAAGCGCCGAGTCGGATCGCCGCATTGCTCGCCTGAAGCGCGAGTTCCAGGAGAGCTTCAACCAGGTCGTCGTCTCGCACGTCTCCGGCGCTGACAGGAAGCTTCCCTCCGCGCAGCCTCACGTGGTGCGCGAAGTTTCGGTGGGGGACACGGTCATGCTGAAGTCCATGGGCCGCGAGGCAAAGGTGGATCGCGTGATCGACGCGAAGACCTTCGAGGTCTCCATCGGTCCCATGAAGATGCGTGTGCCGAAGGACGATATCTCACACGTCACCGTACCCGCGCCAAAGCAGTCCCCGATCCAGGCAGCAAGCAAGCGCGGCATCAACGTCGTCGCACGCGAGCCCGACATGGTGCCGGGTGAAATCAACGTGATCGGCCGCACGGCAGACGAAGCGCGTGACGAGGTCGAACGCTTTCTGGACCAGGCGTTCCTGGCGGGCCGGCCCTCGGTGCGTGTCGTTCATGGTACCGGTATGGGCATCCTGCGCCGCAGCCTGCGCGAATATCTGAAGAAGCATCCGCACGTCATCGGCGTCACCGAGCCGCCGTATAACGAAGGCGGCCAGGGTGCGACGCTGGTGGAGCTACGGAACTAACTCCACACCGGTTTCTTGTAGGGCAGCACCTGGGTGGTCTCGTAGCCCTTCAGGGAATCGGCATCCCACGTTAGATTGCTGGGACGATACTTCGGATCGGCCGGGTCGTTGCAACGCAGATAGACGCTGTTCGCAAGGTGCGATCCCGCAGGAATCTCGCGGTGTTTCGCGAGGCCCCAGGGCACCAGTTTCCACTCATCGTGCGCGGGACCGGCATGATGCGGGACATCGACCTCCAGGTATTTGTTTGCGCTTGGAAGTAGCTCGATGCCGTTCTCGATGGCCTTGTGCATCATCCATCCCAGTGTGATGTCGGCGAGCTGCGCCTCCGGGTAGCTGCCGCCGACATCGCAGTGAACGCCGGTAAACCATACCTGCTCGACACGTTCGCTGTTCTTCAGGAAGCCGCCTTCAGGGTCAGTCCATAGTGTGGGCTGGAAGGCTGAGCGGCGTTCATCAATGCTGATGGCGTGGTAAGCCTTCGAGACACAGTCGCTGAGCTTTGTATCCAGAAAGCCGTACTCGTTCTCGTTCAAGAAGTGGAATATCGCGCCTGGAATGCCGAGAGCGCCAACGGTATCCCACACGCCAACCATTGCGATGGTGACCGGCTGCAGACCGTAGTCCGTGGTTACCTTGGCCTTCAGGGCGGCGCGCTTCTGCGGATCGCGCTCGCGGTACGCCGCGAAGATCTCTGGCGTGGTGGCATTGGACAGGTTTTTGGTGGGGACACCGAAGCCAGCAATCATGCCGCCGACGCTGCGTGCGGTATAGGCGCCGCGACTGAAGCCGAAGAGGTAGATCCTGTCGCCAGGATCGTGGACGTGAGAGAGGTAAGAATAGCAATCCTGCACCTTCTCAAACAGACCCTGGCCCATGGCTCCGCCGGTGATGTGATCGATAGGACTGCCCATGGTTCCGACGCCGCTGTCGTAGAACTTCAGCTGATCCGGCGTGTCGGGTATAGCGCAGTAGAGCTTCCAGACGTTTGTCCCGCCGCTTTTGTCGTCCACTCCCGCAGGAGCGTTCCATGTACCGTCCGCACACAGGATGATCTTCTTTGCCATTTGGGGGCCTCCAGGCGTTTGTAACGCAGAAACGGAAGAAAAATTAGCGGCCAATTATTGCCCGGTTTTGTGTTCCAGCCAAGCGAAATCTATCTGCGCTGCAACGCAGATGATCGCCTTACACCAGCAGGCGTCCTTCCGCTAGAGTGGATTGAGAGGAGACGCCATGGCACGCTGCACGCATACCGACCAGATCCAGGATGTATCGCCGAACACCATCGGCTGCGAAGAATGCCTGAAGATCGGCGGCTCCTGGGTTCATCTGCGGCTGTGCCTCTCATGCGGCCATGTGGGCTGCTGCGACGCGTCCATTGGCAAGCACGCGACCAAGCACTTTCGCGCGACCGACCATCCGATCATGCAGTCGATTGAGCCCGGCGAAAGCTGGGGCTGGTGCTACGTCGACGAAGTTGGTCTCGAATTCGAATAATTCTTTGAGTCGATACGCGTCGCGGGATAGTCTCTTCTGGTGGAATCAGTTGCATATACAACTACCAAGGAATTCAAGGAGCTATCGATGCGTTTGTTCAACATACTGCTTGCAGGTTCACTTGCATGGACCACTGCCGCGGCACACGCCCAGGCGCCCGCCACAACGCTCCCCGGTATGTCTCCTGTGCCCACCACCAAGGTGCTCGCCATCGGCAGCATGACCAGCGCGGATGCTGCACCGGCCGCGACAAAGCTGATGCCGCAGGAGGTTCCGGCGACCGTACGCCTGTATCTCGCAGGCAAGATCGACTCCTGGTATGTGCGTAAGGACACGCGCGGTGTCGTCTTCCTGATGAATGTATCTACCGTGGAAGAAGCACACGATCTGCTGGAGAAACTGCCGCTGGGTGTTGCGGGCCTCATAAAGTTCGACCTCATCCCGATTGGCCCTTTGAGTCCACTGAATTACCTGCTGCCCGCTGCGAAATAACCTTATGGCTGTCATCCCTCGACTGCGTTCAGGGGTGACAACCTTCGCAATGAGAAGCTTCCAAGGGAAGGGGAAACGAGAAACCAATGTTCTGCTATTGCGCACAGGCACGCCGGTTGGCGCGCGTCCTGACCGCCCGCTATGACATGGCGCTGGCTCCCGCAGACCTTACCGCCGCGCAATTCGAAACACTGTCACTGCTGCAGGCAGTTGGTACCAGTACCGGTCGCGTCCTGGCGGAAAGGCTGCTGCTCAGCAAAACGACGCTGTCTCGCAATGTGAAGCCGCTGATTGATGCGGGCCTGATCTCCGCACGGCAAGGTGACGAAGATGCGCGACAGACTCTCTACGTGCTCGCGACGAAGGGACGACAGCGCCTGGCGAAGGCTCTGCCGCTGTGGCAGGCTGCGCATAACGCATCGCTAGAGATGCTCGGCGCCTCCGCCGCTCCCTCACAGCACGCGCTCCAGCAGATGACGCAGGCGTTGCGATGAATGCCGGTCCGTCGCTCAGTCGCCCGTAAGGCGATGCAGGAACTCTGCGACGGCAGTCTGTGCCTGGTCATTGGAGATGATGTCGAAGTGGCCGATCCCTTGCAAGGCCATAAAGCGCTTTTCACCGGCGGCGCTGGACTCAAAGACCTCGCGGCCCTGCTTGATTGACACGACCTCATCCGCTTCGCCATGCAGCACCAGGAGCGGCGCGGTGGCGTTCTTCACCATGCCGACTCCATCGAAGGCTTCCACAGCCTCATCGGATGGAACGCGAGAAGCATCTGTTGCAGCCGGTCCCTGGGCCTTCAGGAAGACCGGGAACTCTTCGACCGCGGATGCAATGGCCCCGGCAAGGATGATGCCCGCGACCGGCCTCTTCGATGCAACATAGGTTGCCATAGTGGTTCCGAGCGAGTAGCCGTAGACGACGACGGGGCCACCTGCTCTCTTGGCGGCATAGTCGTACTCCGCCAGCGCGTCCTTCCGGAAGTGCATGACGTCGGCTGTGCCGCTGCTGAAACCATAGCCGCGGTAATCGAAGACGATGACGTTGGCGCCCTCTCGCGCAATGGCCGCAAAGATGGGTTCGTCGTGCAGGATCGTTGCACTCCCGTAGAAGAAGAGCAACGTGGGCATGTCAGGATTGGGTCGCACAGCTGGAAAGCTCCAGCCGCGCATGGTCCCACCGTCCAGGTTCAGTGCAATGGGTTCAGAGGTGCCGTTGCTGACCCACTTTGTGAGTGCCGTCTTCGGAGCCGGGTCCCGCAGCACAACGTTTGCCGGGACTGTTTGTGCAGGGGTGATACCTGTGCCGCAAAGCAGCAGAGCGAAGAGCAAGAGAAGCCAGCGCGGGACGCCTGCAGGAGAAGCTTGCGGGAAGGTCATGCCTGCCCTTACGCAAACGGTCGCGTTGTAGTTCCATCCATTCACCAAACGCGCTGCCGCAAGTAAGATGCTCTGCATGAGTAAGCTGCGAACCAGTGCGCTTGCGCCGGGGTCGGTGCAGAGCGAGATCCGGGCGATGAGTCTGCTGGCCGACGAGGTCGGCGGCATCAACATGGCGCAGGGCATCTGCGATACCGAAGTTCCACTCGTCGTGCGGGAGGCCGCGGAGTCAGCCATCGATGAGGGCCACAACATCTACACGCGACAGGACGGCATCCTGCGGCTGCGGAAGGCCATTGCCGCGGACTGGCAGCGGCGGAACGCGATCACGCTCGATCCGGAGCGCGAGGTGATGGTGACCAGTGGTGCGACGGGCGCCTTCTACTCCGCCGCGCTGGCGCTGCTGGATGCGGGCGATGAGGCGATCCTGTTTGAGCCTCTCTACGGCTATCACGCGGGTACGCTGCGCAGCATGAGCGTTACGCCGGTCATCGTGCCGCTGACCTATGGAAGCTGGGCGCTCGACATCGACGTCGTCCGCGCGGCCATCACGCCGAAGACGCGGCTCATCGTCATCAACACGCCCTCCAATCCTGCCGGTAAGGTCTTCACGCGAACGGAGCTGCAGGCGCTCGCCGAACTCGCCATCGAGCATGACCTGTTCGTCTTTTCCGACGAGATCTACGAACACTTCGTCTATCCCGGCCACGAGCACATCAGCATCGCCACGCTACCGGGCATGCGCAGTCGAACCATCACGCTCTCGGGCTTCTCCAAGACTTTCAGCGTCACCGGCTGGCGTGTTGGATCGCTGGTGGCGGACGCGAAGTGGACACCTTCGATCGGCTACTTTCACGATCTGACCTACGTCTGCGCGCCCGCGCCGTTCCAGCATGGTTGCGCCGCCGGACTCGAGCAACTGCCGCCCAGCTTCTACACCGGCCTGGCGAGCGATCATGAGGCAAAGCGCGCAAAGACGCTCGCTGCACTCACCGATGCCGGCCTGACGCCGCACACACCCGATGGTGCGTATTACATCCTGGCTGATGCGACACCGTTGAACGGAACGACCGCAGCGGAAAAGGCGCGCGATCTCCTCCGGCGCACTGGCGTTGCCGCAGTCGCGGGGTCGGCGTTCTTCCGCAAGGGCGGCGGCGAGAACCTGCTGCGCTTCTGCTACGCCAAGCGTGATGTCGATCTGGATGATGCCTGCTCGCGATTGCGTGGACTGAAGGATTCTTAGGCCGCTGCTCTAGAGCACGCTCATGAAGTTCACCAGGTCCTGCTTCTCCTGCTCGGTGTACTGTGCGTGGAAGCGGCGGTCGTAGAAGTCCACGACGGCGCGCAGGTCTTTTGCGGATCCGCCGGTGAAGTAGGGTGCGCGTGCGGACAGGCCGCGCAACTGCTGCATCACGAATGAACCCACATCCGCACACTTGCCGGTCACCAGGGCGCGACCCGGATCGTTCGTATAGATCACGCGGCCGAGATATGGGTGAGGCGCAGCGTGCGCAGAGCATGTGACTTTGAAGAGCGGCAGATCCTTTTGATCGCCCGCCCACGGGAGCGATGCCGTGCCGATGTCCATCGCGGTACCCTGCGTGTTCGCACCGGTCATGCGTTCACTGTGGCAGGTGGCGCAGGTGCCTTCCACGGGCGCTTTTCCGTTGCCTCGGTGCAGGTTCGCTGTCTCCGTGATGGCGAAGGTGCGTGTGCTGAAGAGGACGCTGCCACGCTCGACGGAGCGACGAAAGTCCGTCTCTGCCGAGGGCGATTTCCCGGCCCAGTTCGTGACGGTCATCATGCCCGTGGACGAAGCATCCGGCTTGCCGCGACCAAGGCTCCATGCGCCCAGCAGCGGAGGCGCACCAAAGCTGCTCAGGTCCCCCGCGGTCTCGTCGTGGCCCTGCGCAACGTAGATCTCGCGTTCGAAGTCGACGATGCGCTTCACATCTTCCGGCGCAATGGACCCTCCCTGTTCATGCTTCTGGATCGCGTCCAGCACCTGCGCCTCCAGCGTGGTGGCGCGGTTGTCCGCGGTGAAGGCTGCGCCCGCGTCCAGGTACTTCAGGTTGCCGGTAATGCGTGGCCTGCGATAGACGCTGATGGTCGGCGTTGTCGCGTGCAGGCCGTACTTTGCGCCGCTGTTGCAGCCCGTGGGATCGCGCACGACTTCGATGGTGAACTCCGGCGTGACACCCCGCGCAGGCCAGCGCTGGTCAATGCGGAAGACACCCCGCTCCAGCAGCAGCGAGTGCGACGCACGATTGCGCTGCGGCAGATCGGGACAGTTAGCGCCGTCGATCGTGTCGAAGACCGCATCGCGACCACCCGTAGTGGCCCAGCGTTCCTGCAGGCGATCAGTCGAGACGCTCATCGCGTTTGAGAGTTGATGGCAGGTGATGCATCCACGTCCGTTAGAACCCATGGGCGTGAAGAAAGGGTGGGTGCCTGCCGTCGTCTCGCCGCCTGCGTTATAGACCAGCAGATCACCGGAGCCGCTTTTGAAGACCGAGGAGAAGGGCATCCGTTCATTGCTGCCCGCCTCCCACCAGATGGGCGCACCGCCGTATTGGCCCATCAGCCCAACAGCTGCGGCAACAACGGCGACGGCAGCAGCGGCGCGGGCGAACCGGAACGGCATACGTCACTCCAGGGAAGCGAAGATGCACAACAGAAACAGGGGATGTGAAAGGTATACCACCCGTTTCTGCCTTCACGCATTGCAAATGCGGTCTGGATCCCACGTCCCAGCAGCGAGACCCCTCAATAGGCTCAGGGGCCAGGCTATGGGCACCGGTCCGTGGTCGAATCATCGCCTTACTTCGTGACTGGAGGCGCGGCTGCGGGTGGTGCCGGGTTGGGATCGGGCTTGCCGCCGGGAAGCCATTCGGGTCTCCAGCTGGTGTCGGTAAGCCAGCGAACGCTCGTCTCCATGCCCGCGATAGCGCTGGTCATGTAGGGGAAGTCGATCGTCCTCAATTCGTCGGTGACGTGGTGGTAGTCGGTGTGCAGACCAAAGCTGGAGACGGTCTGCGCCACAATGCCCTTGCGTGCGAGCGCGATGTTATCGCTGCGCATGAAGAAGTTTTCCTTCGGGTGCGGATCCGCGACAAGCTTGGCGCCGTGCTTTGCGAGCTCCGGGCCAAGGTTGCTGCGTTCGTAGCCGGTGAGCCACAGTGTGCCGTTCGGGACCAATGGGTCGGGGCGGCCGATCATCTCGAACTCAAGATTGGCGACGAGGTTTTGGAGTGGCACGGGAGGCTTTGCGAGGAAGCCTTTGGCGCCGTACCCGCCCATCTCTTCACTGCCGAAGAGAGCGAAGACCACGGTGCGCTTCGGCGCCTTGCCGGCGGCGAGCGTGCGTGCCAGGTTCAGGACCGCCGTCGTGCCGCTGGCGTCATCGTCTGCGCCGTTGTTGATGGCATCGCCGTTCACCGGCGTTTTCAGCACACCCAGGTGGTCCAGGTGTGCGGTCAGCAGGATGACCTCATCCTTCAGCCTGGGGTCGGTGCCGGGAAGGATCGCGACAGCGTTCCACGTCTCGTTGCGTGGCGCGTCTTCGTAGACGGCCAGGCGCTGCTTGCCGCGAGCACTCATGCCGGACAGGTCGACGGGAATCTTCTGGAGATAGGTGCCGTCATCTCCGGCAGGCTTCAGGCCAAGGCCTTCGAAGACGGCAGCGCAATACTGTGCCGCCAGGTGCTCATCACGCGTGATCGAGCCGCGACCGTGGAGCTCGTCCGAGGCGAGAAAGTCCATGTCTGCCCGGACGTGTGCGGCCAACGATGCGTCGGCTTGTTTCTGTGCGGGTGCGGGAAGAGTCGCGAGAAGGAGGGCCGCGGTGGCCAGGGTGAAGATACGTCGCATAGCCGGACTTTACCCGCCGTGGGGGGAGGATCACAAGGGCATGGCGCTACGTTGTGCCGTCATCTCATCCCGCTTGTGAGCCCATAGCGCAGCGGATAGAGGACAAAGGTATTCAGGAGGGATGAGATTTCCCGGCGCTACAATACGGAGGCAATCTCAAAGATATTTCAGAGGCATGACATAAGTGAGCGCTTTTCAGCAGGTGATCCAGAAGAATGAATCCGCCATCCTTTCCGGCTGGTTGGATGAGATGGCCGGGGCTACCCGGCGCGGCGACCTGATGAACAACACGGAGCTCAAAAGCCAGGCTGCTGAGTTGCTGAAACTGTTTGCCGAGGCCTCGACCACAAGCCAGGACGTGCAGTCCGAGGCGTTTGCGCCGATCCGGTCCTTCCTGCAGGACATTGCGAAGTCGCGCATGGAACGTGGCTTCACTCCGGCTGAGACAGCGATGTTTGTGCTGTCGCTGAAGCAGCCCATCTTCCACGCGCTGCGGGATGCGCTGAAAGCGAACCCGGCGGAGTTGCTGGATGAGAACTGGGCCGTAGGCAATCTGCTGGACAAGCTGTCGATGCTGACGGTGGACACTGCCATCGGCTACCGCGAACAGACGATTGCCCGCCAGCAGGAAGAGATGCTGGAGCTGTCGACCCCGGTGGTCAAGCTGTGGGACGGAGTTCTGGCGCTGCCGCTGATCGGCACGCTGGATTCCGCGCGCACCCAGGTCGTCATGGAGTCGCTGCTGTCGGCCATTGTAGAGACCAACAGCCAGGTAGCCATCATCGACATTACGGGCGTTCCTACCGTTGACACGCTGGTTGCGCAGCACCTCATTAAGACCATCACGGCGGCTCGCCTGATGGGTGCGGATTGCTTCCTGAGCGGCATTCGTCCGGCCATCGCGCAAACAATTGTTCACCTTGGCATCGACCTGGCGGACATCCAGACGAAGGCGAAACTCTCGGACGCCTTCGCCGTAGCGCTGCAGCGCGTTGGCAAGGCAGTTGTTTCCGTGAAATCACTCGCCAAGTCAAAGGAAAAGGAAGCCTAGTCCATGGACCGCATCCCGATCCTCAAGGTTGGAGATTGTCTGCTGGTCACCATCCAGGTAGACATGCACGACGAACTGGCGATGAGCCTGCAGCAAGACTTGACGTCGCAGATCTCCAGGTACGCATCCCGTGGTGTCCTGATCGATATCTCGTCGCTTGAGATCGTCGATTCCTTTATCGGGCGCATGCTGGCGAACATCGCAGCCATGTCCCGCGTGCTGGATGCGCAGACCGTCCTCACCGGCATGCAGCCGGCGGTGGCCATCACACTGGTGGAACTTGGCATGTCTTTGCCAGGCATCAAGACCGCACTGAACGTGGAGCGCGGCATGCAGCTGCTGGCTGAGTACATCGGCGACAATCGCGAGCTGGAAGAAGCTGATGGCGTTGAAGTCTGAGACGTTTCCGGTAAGGACGTCGGATGATGTGGTTCGCGTCCGCCAGATCGTGCGGTCGTGGACTGCCGAACTGAAGTTCAGCCTGGTGGACATGACGAAGTTCGTCACAGCCACCAGCGAACTGGCGCGCAACACGCTGGAACACGGCGGCGGCGGCACCATGACTGCATCCATGGTTGAGAACGGCCCGAAGAAGGGCATCAGGCTGGTCTTTCACGACGAAGGTCCGGGCATCCCGAACATGGAACTTGCTCTGCGCGATGGCTACACCACGGGCGGCGGCATGGGTCTCGGGCTAAGCGGCAGCAAGCGTCTTGTGAACGAATTCGATATTTCGAGTGAACCGGGACGCGGTACGACGGTGACGATTATTCGTTGGAAGTAAGAGAGAGAATTTTTGTCGCAGATACATAGCTCCACGGCGATCACCGATCAAAGCTCCGTGGGTGAGGCTCGCCGCACGGCGTTGCAGCATGCGCTGGCGCTGGGCTTCGATGAGGAGCGCCGCAGCAACATTGGCATTGCCGTTACAGAGATGGCCACGAACGCTCTCATCCACGGGCAGGGTGGCGAGATTCTTTTGTGTCCCTCCGGCGAACTGAATGGACCCTCATGGCTCGACGTCCTGGCGCTCGATGCGGGGCAGGGCATCCGTGACATGGCGCGAGCGATGGAGGATGGCTTCTCCACTGCAGGCACCGCCGGGCAGGGCCTGGGTGCGGTCAAGCGACTGGCGGATGAGACTTCGCTCTTCTCCATTGAAGGGAAGGGCACGGTGAACTGGGCACGCTTCCACCTCGGTTCCCTGCCCGTCGCGTCGCAGGTCGGCGTGGTCAGCATTCCCGTCAAGGGCGAGACGAAGTGCGGTGACGGCTATGTTCTGCATCTGGACGGCAGACGTTCGCTCTATATGGTCGTCGACGGTCTCGGCCACGGCGCCGGCGCGAACGAAGCGGCGCTGGAAGCGATGGCGACTGTCCGGCAGTATTCCGGCGACACGGCGGCCGAGCTTCTGCTGCGGTCCCACGAAGCGCTGAAGAAGACACGGGGCGCAGCGATGTCCGTGGCGATCGTGGATCACGAACGCAAGATCTGCACCTATGCGGGCGTGGGCAATGTGACCGGCGTGCTGATCGCGGGATCATCAAGCCGCACGATGGTTTCGCAGAACGGCACGCTGGGCGCGGTGCTGCCACGCAACGTGCAGGAGTACACCTACCCGGTCGAACCCAACACCCTGCTGCTGATGTTCTCTGACGGCCTGAACACCCGTTCGGAACTCGGCAGCTATGCCGGTGTGCAGCATCGTCATCCCATGATGATGGCTGGTTTGTTGTACCGGGATTTCACCCGCCGCCGCGACGATGCAACGGTGATGGTAGCCCCTGTGGGCAGGGCTCCGGAGGTTCCATTCGCATGACCCTGCAACTGCATCGGCTGATGCTGGCGGACGAGCGTGATGTGGTCAGTGCACGGCAGCGTGGACGCTCCATTGCCGAAGCGCTTGGCTTCGATCATCACGACCAGATCCGCATTGCCACGGCCGTCAGCGAGATCGCGCGCAATGCCTTCCGCTACGCGAAGGGTGGCGCCGTGGAATTCGCCGTGGACGCCGACGCGAGCATGTTTCGCATCGGTGTAACAGACACCGGCGGCGGCATTCCACATCTGGACAAGGTGCTGGGCGGCAGCTACAAATCCACCACCGGCATGGGCATGGGGCTGCTTGGCACCAAGCGCCTGATGGATGAATTCACCATCGAAACCACGACGGCGGGAACGTCAGTGCAGTTTGCAAAGGCGCTGCCAGCGCATCGACGCAACATGGATGGTGCCGAGCTGCAGCGGCTGCAGGGTATTCTGGCGCGACAGCATCCGGCCACACCCATCGAAGAGCTGCAGACACAGAACCGCGAATTGATGCGGACGTTGAATGAACTTCGCGAACGCAAGGAAGAACTGCTGGAACTGAATGCGGAGCTGCAGGACACCAACCGCGGTGTGGTGGCGCTCTACGCTGAGCTCGATGAACGCGCGGATTACCTGCGCCGTGCCTCTGAGTTGAAGACCAGCTTCCTGTCGAACATGTCGCATGAGTTCCGCACGCCGCTGAATTCCATCATTGCGCTGACGCGCATGCTGCTGGACCGCATGGATGGCGAACTGAACAGCGACCAGGAGCAGCAGGTGCGCTTCGTTCAGCGCTCGGCACAGGAGCTGAGTGAGATGGTGGACGATCTGCTCGATCTTGCCAAGGTCGAGGCTGGCCGCCTGGAAGTGAAGCCCAGAAGCTTTCGCGTGGATGAGTTATTCGGAGCGCTCCGTGGCATGCTGCGGCCGCTGCTGGTAGACAGTTCGCTGAACCTGGTCTTTCAGGAACCGGAAGAACTGCCGGTCCTGTTTACGGATGAACAGAAGGTCTCGCAGATCCTGCGTAACTTCATCTCCAACGCCATTAAGTTCACGCCCCGTGGCGAGGTGCGCGTGTCCGCGCGAGCAGGTGCTGACGGCAACATCGAGTTCGCCGTGGCCGATACGGGTATCGGTATCTCGCGCACCGATCTCAACATCATCTTTGAAGAGTTCGGTCAGATCGACAGCAGTCTGCAAAAGCGCGTGAAGGGCACAGGCCTGGGCCTGCCACTGTCCCGCAAGCTGGCAGAACTGCTGGGTGGATCGGTCGATGTGCAGAGCTCCGTGGGCGAGGGGTCCGTCTTCACGCTGACGGTTCCAGGTGTCTACGGAGGCCACGCTCCGGAGCCGGAGCTCGAAGTGGATCTGCCAGGCATCGATTCAGACAAGAAGGTCGTCCTGATCGTTGAGGACAATGTTGAGACATCGTTCATCTATGCGCGATACCTCTCCAACGCCGGCTTCCATCCCTTCGCCGCACCTTCCGTGCAGTATGCGAAGAATGTCATGGAGAAGGTGAAGCCAGCGGCCGTCATCCTGGACGTGATGCTGCGAGCGGAAACGACCTGGGACTTCCTGCGGGAGCTGAAGTCCGCTCCCAATCCGGTGCCGGTGCTGGTGATCAGCGTGGTGGATGACGAGCGACGCATCTTCGGAGCCGGCGCGGATGCCTATCTGAACAAGCCGTTTACGCCCGATGAGATGATCGCCGTCATCTCGCGCCTGACCTCGCCTGCAGACCGCGTGCCGATCCTGATGATCGATGACAACGAGGTCTCACGGTACGTTCTGCGAGGTCAGATTGCGGATACGGAGTACGCCGTGCACGAGGCGAGGGATGGCCGCGAGGGCATCCGCATGGCTGCTACGGTGCGTCCGGCGATGATCTTCCTGGACTTCTACATGCCGGGCCTGAATGGCATGGAAGTGTTGAAGGATCTGCGCAGCAATGAAGCGCTGAAGAGCATCCCGGTGGTATTGCATTCCACCAAGATCCTCGAACCCACCGAGCTGGAGTTCTTCCGTTCGCAGGGAGTTACGGTTTTTCCGAAGCAGATGCTGACCGCGCCGGACGCAGCGTCGCGCGTGGAAGAACTGATTCGCACGGTCACCGCCCACTACATCCATGCGAACGGCAGCCATGTCTAACGATCGCGGCGTCGGCCGCATCCTGCTCATCGATGACCAGGAGTCCACGCGCTACATCTTTCACCGCATCCTGAGCCGTGCTGGATATGTGGTCGATGAGGCTCAGACGGGGCGCGAAGGCCTGGCCAAGGCCATGATGCTTCCGGACCTGGTGATCTGCGACGTCAACCTGCCGGACATGCTGGGCTATGACGTGAGTCGCAGGCTGAAGTCGAATCCCCTTACGTTGAACATCCCGGTCCTGCAGGTCTCGGCGGCATTCTTTAGCGATGAGAGCCGCGTGCAGGCGCTGGACGGCGGTGCAGACAGTTATCTGACGCAGCCGGTCGATCCGACGGTCCTGGTCGCGCAGGTCAATGCGCTGCTGCGGATGCGCCGGGCTGAAAGTCTCTCCTCGCTATCCGCACTGCAATGGAAGACGACCTTCGACGCGCTGAGCGACGGCGTGGCACTGGCCAATGCGGACGGCGTTCTTGTGCGTGTGAACAGCACCTTCCTGTCGCTGATGGACATGGTCTCCTCCGACGCAGAAGGGAAATCGCTGGCGGTGATCTTTGAAGAGAAGTTCGGGCAGCCGTTTGCCGAGTTTCTGCGTGAGGCTGGGTCCGGCGCGCCGGCGGAGATGGTCTACCGCGACCGCTGGCTGCGTGTGCGCTACGACCGCATCCTGAACGATGCCAATGTTGAGAGTGGCCTGATCCTGCTGATCGCAGACATCACCGACCAGAAGAAGCTGCAGGAGACGCTGAAGCTGAGCGAGCGGCTGGCGGCAACGGGCCGGTTGGCCCATGTGATCGCGCATGAGATCAATAACCCTCTGGAAGCCATGCAAAACCTGTTGTACCTGGCGCAGATGGAAACCACGCCGCCAGGGGATGTTGAGGCGTATCTTCACCAGGCGTCTGAGGAACTTACCCGCATCAGCCAGATCACCAAGCAGGTGCTGGCCTATCACCGCGGGTCTCCGCAGCCTGTCCTTACCCGCTCGGACGAGATTCTTGAGAGCGTCCTCGCGCTCTTCCGGACCATGTTTATCCACGGGCGGGTGGAGCTGGAGATGAAGACCGACTGCAACATACCCGTGATGCTGCATCCCGGTGAGATTCGGCAGGTGCTTAGCAACATCGTCTCCAACGCGCTGGATGCCATGGGCGGTGGTCACGGCTGCAGGCTGCAAACGCGGTGCATCACGTCCACGGAAGAGGGAACAGGGCGCCGGGGGGTGCGATTCCTGTTCAGTGACAACGGCCCGGGTATCCCCACGGAAGTCCTGCCGCGTATCTTCGAGGCCTTCTACACCACGAAGGATTCGAAGGGTTCGGGCGTCGGCCTGTGGCTCAGTGCTGAGGTGATTGGGAAGCACCGCGGCAGCGTCCGCGTCCGAACCCGTACGGGCGGGAAATACCACGGCACGCTGTTCGATGTCTTCCTGCCACTGCCGTCGGATGACCTCCAGCCGTAAGCTTCCCTTATGACAATCGAAGATTCCACAGGCACACAGCGACGCGGCCTGCTGCTGATCCACACCGGCGCGGGCAAGGGCAAGACCACTGCAGCCCTGGGCACCGCCATGCGTGCGGCCGGCAACGGCATGCGCGTCCTGGTGCTGCAGTTCCTCAAGGGATCATGGCACTACGGGGAACTGGACGCGGCGGAACGCTTCGGTGGCGATCTGGTCATCCGGCAGATGGGCCGTGGTTTCGTAAAGGTTGGCGGTGCCGAAACCGATCCTGAGGATCTGAGGATGGTCCAGGCCGCGTGGGACGATGCCGTTGCGGCCATGCAATCCGGCGAGTGGGACCTTCTTATCCTGGACGAGATCAACTACGCCATCGGCTACGGCATGCTGGACCCCGCGGTGGTCGGTGCGGCCCTCGAAGCGCGTCCGCCGATGTTGCACGTCATCCTCACCGGGCGAAACGCGCACCCGCTGCTGGTAGAACTCGCCGACACCGTGACCGAGATGCGCGAGGTGAAGCACGCCTACACCAGGGGCATCCTCGCCCAGCGCGGCATCGAGTTCTAGCCAATCTCAATGGCCCAGGTGGTACGGGTGGCCCTGCAGAATGGTGCTCGCGCGATAGATCTGCTCGGCCAGCACCAGCCATGCCAGCTCATGCGGCAGTGTCATGGCGCCCAGTGCCAGGCGCAGATCCGCCATCGATCGCGCCTCCTCGCTCCATCCGCTGGCCGGTCCAATGGCCAGCACCACGTGACGAACGCCGCCGTCGCGAGCGGATCGAAGCTTCTCGGCGAACTGCAGACTGTCCAGTGATGCTCCGCCCAGATCAGCCATGAAGAACTGCGTCGCCCCGGACTTCCGTTCGTCGGCCACTGCGGCCAGCAGAGCCGCCTCGGTGCGATAGGTGCGGCTGACAGCAGGCAGCGTCTTGCCGCAGCGCTTCAGGTAGTCAAGCGCAAGCGCCTCAACCGCCTTCTCCGCGGAGCCATTCCGCACCGCCAGCAGCGAAACCTTCAGGGCCATCGATGAAACCTCAGTGAATCAATAGTGAAGTGACGGCCAACAGATTTCAGTATCCGCCAGCGAAATTCTATGAAAAACGGTAGAGACAGAACGTCCATAGGCCCCAATTGGGTCGTTTTGAATGTCAGATGCCGCCATTTGGGTCCGATTCTCGGTTTGGCAGGGGCCTTGCATATAGCGAAGGTACTGACTTTTGAAGCAATTGATGGGAGCCCACGTTGTTCCCCCTTTCGCTCACGACCAATCCGTTCTTTCTGAGGACCCCATTGATGAACAAGCAATTCGTACGGTTGGCGCTTGCAGCCTGCCTGATCTCTGCACCAACGGTGTTCTGCACCTCCTCTGCCTTCGCGCAGGATCAGTCCGCCGTTACCGGCGGCCTGAACGGCAGCGTGACTGACCCCAGCGGCGCGGCCATCGTCGGCGCCAAGGTGACCATCACGGGTCCGCAGGGTTCGATCACGACCACGACCGACAAGAACGGCCGCTTCGGCGCCACCACTCTGCGCCCCGGCTACTATGACGTCAAGGTTGAGCAGGCTGGTTTCAGCACGACCACCGCCGTTCACAACGAAGTGAACGTTTCCACGACCTCTTCGCTGAACCTGAAGATGAACGTTGGCTCTGAGGCCACGACGGTTCAGGTTACGTCTGAGGCTGTGCCGGTCGATACGGAAAGCACCGCCATCACCGCGACGCTGACCGACACCTTCTACAACGCGATTCCCATGCCCCGTAACGTGACGGCGATCTTCTACGCTGCTCCCGGTGTGCAGTCCGGCCAGGTGAACGCTTCGGCGAACCAGGTTGGTCCCGGCGCGAACAACCCGTCCATCGGCGGCGCTTCCGGTCTTGAGAACCTGTATGTTGTGGACGGTGTCACCATCACCGACCAGGCATTCGGCTCGATCGGTACCTTCAACCGCTATCACGGCTCGCTCGGCACCGGCATCAACCTTGCCTTCATCAAGGAAGTTGACGTCAAGACCTACGGCTTTGAGCCTCAGTACGGCAAGGCAACCGGCGGTATAGTCCAGATCGTGACCAAGTCGGGTGGCAACGCCTTCCACGGCGCACTGTCTGCATACTTCGCACCGGCTGCGTTTTACGCAAGCCGCCGCCAGTTCTACCAGTACGGCTACAAGCTTTCGACACCGTCGCAGACGCTCTCGAGCCCTGCCTTCGACGCTGCAATCGAAATCGGTGGCTATGTACCGCACCTGAAGGACAAGCTGTTCTTCTTCGGCGCCTTCGATCCTTCCCTGACGCGCAGCATGGTGCAGGCAAATCCCAATGCGCCCGCAGCATCCGTCGCCCTGGGTGCGTTTGGGACGACCGCCAGCAGTATGAACTACGCTGGCAAGCTCACCTATAAGATGGGCGAGCGGACCACGCTGGAGCTCACCGCTTTCGGCGATCCTTCGCGCCACAACACGGTTCCTTCCACGCTTTCCAGTGGTGACCCGAACTCCACCAAGAGCTCCTGGAACTACGGTTCGCAGGATGAACTCGCGCGCCTGGATACGGCACTGTCGAACTCCTGGACTGTGGATCTTTCGTACTCGTACAACCACAACCACTTCTCTGAGATTCCGGCATTCAACCAGTACGCCGTCACCAACACGGTGCCCACCTTTTCGGGCGGCGCGTCTGTGACGTCGGGCCTGGGCGCGTACGAGCCCTCGGTGAACAACACCTACAGCATTTCCGCCAACACGGCCAAGATTGTGCACCTATTCGGTACGCACACCTTCTCGGTGGGCTACGGCTACGATCACACGAACTTCGCTGACTTCCCCACGCGTTCGGGTAACCTGTTCCCGGTTGTCACCACCAACTATCTCGGTGGCGCGGTCGCAAAGAAGAGCTACGTTCCGACCGGCGTATTGACCGATGGCCAGTTCAACATCGCACCGATCAATTCCAGCGATCTTACGGATCACACCTGCACTGCCTGCCCAATCGTCAACGGTGTCAGTGTCTATGCTTCTTCGACCCGTGGTCAGTACGCTGGACGTAGCATCCTCGCGCAGGGCCGTTATCACCAGGCCTACGGCGAAGACGTCTACCAGATGAACAAATTCATCACGTTGAACCTGGGCGTTCGCTGGGAACAGCAGCGCATGACGGCTCCCGTGCAGAGCTACAACTACGGCGCAAGCTGGTCCCCCCGTGTTGGTATCAACATCGACCCGATGGGCGATCGCAAGAGCAAGATCTTCTTCAACTTCGGCCGCAACTTCTGGGCTGCTCCGCTCGATGCCGCCATTCGTTCGCTGGGCGGCGAAATCGACTCCTACAACATGGCGTTTGCGCCGACCTATAACGCCGCCACCGGAACCTTCACGATCATTCCGGATCAGGCTCATGCTCTGAACGGTACGCCCCGCCGCACCTCTGGCGGTTCGACGACCAACTTCGCTGCGCCCACCTATTCGCTGGGCGGAGAAGGTGTGCTCGCGGGCACCAAGCAGGAGTATGAAGACGAGTATGTTGCTGGCTACGAGCGCACCCTTGGCAAGACACTCGTATTCAAGGCTCGCTACACGGATCGCCGCCTCGGCCGCATCATCGAGGACGTGGGTTCGCAGTCGCCGGAAGGCTTTTACATCCTGAGCGGCTTCAACGGCGGTATCACCAACCCTGGCCCGAAGACCGACATTGCGATCAACGAGCAGGAAGTCACCTATACGCCGGCTCAGTATGCCGCCGCACAGGCACGGTCTGTTGGTGGTGCGTATGTTGCTCCCGTGGCTGGTTGCACGGCGGATAACGACACGGCTGCAGCGCTGGGCGGTATCTTCGTCAACGGACGTAACCAGCCTGTCGGTGGCGCCTGCATCCTGAACCCCGACACCGCGGACAACGCAGCGAACCCGGCTGTCAATGCCAACGGCGGCGACGGTATCCCCGATGGTTTTGTCAAGCCGATTCGCCGCTTCAACTCGGTTGAGTTCGAACTCGACAAGCGCTTCAGCAACCACTGGCTTGCCGTGACCAACTTCCGCTGGGGCAACCTGTACGGTAACTACGAGGGTGCATACCGTAACGACAACGGTCAGTCGGATCCTGGTATCAGCTCGCTCTTTGACTTCACCTCCGGTAAGCTTGGCCTCCTCGGAGACCAGTTCACCCCTGGCCCGCTTAGCTCGGATCGCCGCACCGTTGGTAACGTCTTCTTGAGCTACAGCTTCGCAGGCGGATCGACGAACAGCTTCATCAGCAACGCTGTGAAGGGCCTCACGCTTGGCCTTGGAGCTCGCGGTCAGTCTGGTGTGCCCCTGAGTGTGCTCGGCATCCATCCGGCTTACCAGAACTCTGGTGAAGTGCCGCTTGGTGGCCGTGGTGTTGCTGGTCGTACACCTGCTAACACCCAGCTCGATATGCACGCAGAGTACGCCTTGCCGCTCGGTCACATCGGTGGTGAAGCAAGCCGTCTGCGCGTCACTTGGGATATGTTCAACGTAACGAACAGCCAGTTCCAGACCGCACGCAACCAGACCTCGCAGCTTGGCGCTTCGTCCGCTCCGATCGTCGGCTCCACGCCGCCGCTCAACGCGGATTACAACCGTCCCACCAGCTTCCAGGCTCCGTTCTACGCACGTGGTTCGGTCCGCTACGAGTTCTAACGAACCTGTAAACCAGAACGTCAAAACGGGAGGGCCCTCGGGCTCTCCCGCTTTCTTTGCCCGCATCGTAGCGGCCTATAATTTTCTTTGAGCCAAGGGCCTCCCCGCCCGGCCAGGAGTGCCCTTGTACCGTCTTCGCTCCCTCCTTCTCATCCTCGTTGCCTTGCTGCTTGTCAGCCCGTCTCTCCATGCGGTGAGCGTGAAGAATTTGCCGCCGGTCTATCGGCACTGGCTGACGCAGGAGGTGAACTACATCATCGAAAGTCCAGAGCGGGAAGAGTTCCTGACGCTGAAGACGGATGCCGAGCGCGACGCGTTCATGAAGAGCTTCTGGGATTCGAGGAATCCGGATCCTGGTTCGGAGATCAACACCTACAAAGAGGAGCACTATAAGCGCCTCGCCTACGCAAACGAGCACTTTGGAAACTACGAAGCGCGCGATGGCTGGGCTACCGACCAGGGCATGATCTGGATCACGCTGGGGGAGCCGAAGCAGAAGATTACCTATCCCAGCCGGGCGAACGTCCGCCCCATCATCATCTGGTTCTATCAATCGCCGACGCCGGCGCTGCAGTCCTACTTTTCGGTGCTGTTCTACAAGCGGAGCACGGGCGAAGACTACGCTCTGTACTCGCCCTATCAGGACGGCCCCAATCGCCTGATCACCGGTCTGGAAACGGGCAATGATCAGGCCCGCAGCCTGCAGCAGTTGCGGAAAGCACTCGGCAGCGAAGTGGCGCGCACGGCTGTTTCGTTGATCCCCACCGAGCCGGTCAATCTTGCGGAATTCTCGCCCAGCATGATGTCGGACGCGCTGCTGGCAAACATCCGGGGTCTTGCAGACAATCCCTTGGAGATCGCGCGCGTAAACCGCAATCGCCGCGAGAAGGTGACGTCCAGCATCATGTCGGAGGATGCTCCGCCCGAGGTGAAGTACGCAGTCAT
The DNA here is from genome assembly GCF_900105625.1 of Terriglobus roseus. Taxonomy (NCBI): domain Bacteria; kingdom Pseudomonadati; phylum Acidobacteriota; class Terriglobia; order Terriglobales; family Acidobacteriaceae; genus Terriglobus; species Terriglobus roseus. The sequence continues at coordinate 2,415,631 of NZ_FNSD01000001.1, read as the reverse complement.
ACGGGACGAAAACGGACATGCGACGGCGGATATGTTTGTGCGGCTCGCGCATCCCGATGCGGGCATCGCCGGCGCGCGCAAGGCTGGCGGTACCGGCTACGATCTGACGCTGCAACAGCACATTACAACGGCAGACGGCCGCGCTGTATATGACACGGTCAGTACCATCGCAGCGCCGCTATCGCCCGCAGCCCTGGACGTCGCACGCCACAAGGTCTTTGCGGCAGAAGACCAGCTTCCCCTGGAGCCGGGCAAGTATGTGGTCCAGACGACGCTGACGAACAACATCAACCTGCAGGCGCACCGCGTCACCAGCACGGTAAACATTCCTGTTCGCGGTAAGACGCTCGCGATGGGAGATCCAGTGGCCTTTGCAGGTCGTCCCGGCCAGATCGCCGGGCAGCGTGTGCCCTTCACCTACGCGGGGGTCCGATTTGCCCCGGCAGGCGTTGGCACCATCTCACTGCACGCCGGCGACCCGCTGCAGGCTGTCTTCCAGCTCTGGCTGCCGCGCAATGCCGACGGCGCATGGAACAAGCAGCCCGTTGCAATGCACTTCTATTACGGCTCGGCTCTCTCTGGCGCGAAGCCGCTGGATGAAGCAGACGAGACTGTCGATCCGTCGAATGCAGATGCGGGTGGCAACTTCGTCAGTGGCCACACCTTCCACACGGAAGGGCTCGAGCCTGGGAATTATCGCGTCATCATCCGTGCCACGCAGCCCGGCAGTCCCGCTGCCTTCGGCACGATGACCTTGCGCGTCGAGCTAACCGGGGTTCCCACGGCTGGCTGGTCCGCCTACGGTCCGCCCGAACCGCAGCAGGAAGAGATGAAGCGCGCGCTTTCAGCAGAGGCCAGCGGAGCGAACGATGCAGCGATCGCCTACCTCACGAAGGATCTTGATCTGCATCCACAAAACATCCGCAGCCTGGGCCGGCTCGCCACATTGCTGGCTGAACAGCACAAGGTCCATGAGACGGCGCAACTCGTGGAACGCCCGGCCTTCCGGGATGCCGTGGACATGGCAACGCTGACCCTGGTCTCCGAGGCGCTTGTCACCACCGGCCAACCGGCGCAGGCGATGGATTTGCTCAATCGTCAAAGCCGGTTGCAGTCTCTGAACGCCATGCTGTACACCGAACTTGCAAAGCTCGACGACCAGGCGGGGAAGCACTCCGATGGTGATGTGGCGCGGAAGCAGGCACAGGCGATCGGCGCAAAAAACATTTCGGAGAAGTAAGACAAGCAGCAGACAGGACGAAGGGCACGGCAGAAGCCGTGCCCTTTCCTTTTGGAACCCAAACTCAAGTACGTCCGTCTACGATTTTTTCGCAGCCTTCTTGGCAGTTTTCTTGGGTGCAGCGGCCTTCACAGCCACTACTGTCTTCTCCGCTTTCTTCGCGGCGGTCTTCACAGCCTTCTTTGGTGCCACGGCCTTTGGCGCGACGGTCTTCTTCGCAGCGGCTTTCTTTACGACGGTCTTGGCAGCGGTCTTCACCGCTGGCAGCTTGCCGGATGCGGAGCCGCTGCTGGCTTCGGCGAAGTCGTCCGCAGATTCGGCCTTTGCGGTCTTCTTGGCTACCTTGGCGCGGGTTTTCACCAGCGCTGCCTTGATCTCGCCATCCAGATCGTCAATGGACATGGTCTTTGCGGACCGGCGCAGACGCTCCAGGCCGTAGAAGGCGCGCTTCTCCGGCATGAAGATGTGGACGACGAAGTCCACATAATCCATCAGGACCCATTCCCCCTGACGGCGCCCTTCCACCGCGTTCGGATAGGTGCCGAAGTCGTTCTTCAAACGAAACTCAATCTCGTCTGCAATGGCGGCGTTCTGGCGTTCGTTGGTGCCGCTGCAGATGAGGAAGTAGTCTGTCAGCGAGCTTTCCGAGGGGTCCAGCGCCAGGATGGTGATGTCTTCGGCTTTCTTGCTATCGCAGGCATCGACCGCGGCGCGGAGAAGCTGGTTGGATTCCAGTGAGGGCATTGATCTCCTTCGAAGAGCGCGCCACGGGGTTACCGGGCGAACATTCTCTTCGTCAGCCTAAGGATAGGCCAACGAAGGCGCTGCGCCTAGTCTTCGGCCGCAGCAAAGAGCGATTGCACGGACCTTTTTGGTTGTAATGGCGAGGACGACGCACATAGGCAATTGGTGATGCCTATTCGGTGGCTGCAGCGGGTGCGTGATAACTGCCGGCAGTCGGTTTTCGAAAGGCCAGAGCGATGCGGTTCCATGAGTTGATAGCGACGATGGCGAACGTCAGCTTCACCACCTCATCCGGCGAGAAGTTTGCAACCACCTCGTTGTAGGCAAAGTCCGGCGCGTGGCCTTCGCTGATGTTGGTCAGGCTCTCCGTCCACTGCAGTGCGGCGCGTTCGCGTGGTGTGAAGAAGGGTGTCTCGCGCCACGCATTCAACCCGAAGAGGCGTTCGGTCGTTTCGCCTGCCGCCAGCGCGTCCTTGCTGTGCATGTCGATGCAGAAGGCACAGCCATTCATCAGCGACGCGCGGAGCTTGACCAGCTCCATCAGCGACTGCTCCAGGCCGGACTGGTTCACCGCTTTGCCCATGGCCGTCAGCGCCTGAACGCCTTCGGGCCAGACCTTCCAATAGTCGATGCGCTTCTCTTCCATGGCGGTCCGCTCCGTGTTGGGTTAGGTGGCGTGGTACAGGTGCATGCGCGCGATGTACAGGCCAACCGTGGGCGTGAGCGACTTGCCGCAGGAGACGCCGACACGCAGCCGTTCGCGAATGCCGCTGGCAGAGATGTCCTCATCCAGCGTCTCGACCAGGTGAACCCGCGCGCGCTGTTCGGGCGTCAGGTTCAGCGAGGCAATGCCTTCGCCACCGTGGTCCGGGTCAATGTCATTCAGCTCAAAGCCGGGCCGCGAAAGCACGATCCATTCGGCTTCGGCCAGCAGCTTTTCCGGCTCGCGCCAGCGGGGCAGCGACAGAAAAGTATCCGCACCAACAATCACGAATAGTTCGGCATCGGGGAATCTGGAACGCAGGCGCGCGAGCGCATCGATGGTGTAGTTGGGCGAGCCGTCGGGATGCGGCGCGTCGATCTCGGAGACCTCCATGCGCGGGTCTTCGGCGCACAGCAGACGCGTCATTGCCAGGCGATCGTCGTAGCTGGCATGTGGGCCTGCCGCCTTCAACGGCTGCAGTCCGGTTGGTGCCAGGAATACGCGATCCAGCCGCATCGCATCTGCCGCCGCCTGTGCGGCCAGCAGGTGTGCGCGGTGCGGTGGATCGAAGGTGCCGCCAAAATAGCCGATGCGCATGTGACTCAAGTATCGCCTGACATTCAGATGCCAAGCATCTGTTGGCGAAGCGAGGGCCGGCGCAACCAGAGGCCGATCCAAACCACAGCGGAAAAGATGACAGGGATGAACCACTGCGCTTCGCCCGCACGCAGGTGCGTGATCACGGCACCGCCCATATATGCGGAGATCAGGATCGCTCCGATCGGTGCGGTGCGCGGGATCAGGGTCAGCACGGCGCATGTCAATTCAACAGCCGCGAATATGGGCAGGATCGAGGGCGTGAATCCGTACTTGCCCAGACCCTCTTTCACCACCGGCAGTTGCAGAGCAGCCGTGACGCCTCCGGACAGGAGAAAAAGCGCCGGCAGCGCCGTGAGGATCCAGCCGATCCAGAGCATGGGCTTTGAGGGTTGGTCTTCCGTGGTCATTCGCAGTCTCCGCTTCGGGGGAATTGGAACCCTACGAGAATGCCTGTGCAAAGCGACGTGCGCAACTGAAATCTCGTGTCCACGGATCCACGCAGTGGATGATTCAGACGACGAGGATCAGTCGGTCGTTTGAGCGTGAGCTGACCTTCGAGGGAGTCTAGAGCGAAGGAGCGGAGGTAACGCCCTGCCACAGCGGGCTCACGAGCGAGTCAATTACGTCTGCCATCTGCTCCGCAGGCATGCGATTCGGCGTCAGGGCCCAATGGGTAGCCGCACCGAAGATGGCCCACGCGACGATCGCTGAAAGAATCTCCGGATCGACGCCGCCAGCCAGGTTGAACTTCTTCACCCCGTCCTGAAGGATGCCCTCAAGGACCGGGATCACGGAGCGCTCGAGCGACATCCTGCTCAGGCCGCTGGGGCATCCGGTGGCCCTGGACAGATACTCGCAGACGCCCAGAGCGATGGTCCGCAGGCCGCCTCCGCAGTTCGGTGAGGAGTCGAGCCGCTGCCGCAGCGACTCGCCGAAACGAACGGCAGTCATGGCCTGCAGCAGAGCATCTTTGTCCGGGTAGTGCAGATAGAAGGTGGCCCGGGTAAGATTCGCTTCGTCGGCGATCTCCTGGATAGAAATTTCCTGGAAGTCCTTCTTCGTCAGCACCTTGCCGAGCGCGTCCATCAGGGACTGCCGACTGCGAAGCGAGCGCCGGTCCGTGGATTCCGCAACATCGGGTTGTGCGGACGGGGCTGACATGTCCTTAGCATAGCTTTTTTGCACCCTTGGGATCAGATAGACATCTGTCTATTATCGTTACGAGACAGATGTCCATTAATGGTCAAATGTCCACCAAGGAGAATGCCATGCCCACGCTGCTTCATATCGATTCCAGCCCGCTCTACGACCGTTCTATCTCCCGCGCGCTCACGAGCGAGTTCGTCACGCAGTGGAAGGCCGCGCACCCGGACGGCAAGGTCGTGGTGCGCGACCTGAATGCCACCGTCATCCCGCCGATCGATGCGGCGTGGGTTGGAGCCGTCTTTACCCCGGAAGAGGCGCAGACACCAGAGCAGAAGGAGATCGTGACGCTCTCCAACACCCTGCTGGCCGAACTCTTCGAGGCGGATGAGTATGTGATCGGCGTGCCGATGCATAACTTCGGCCCACCGTCGGTCCTGAAGCTGTGGGTCGACCAGATCGCTCGCGTCGGCAAGACCTTCAGTTACGCGGACGGCACACCCAAGGGGTTGATCGTGGGGAAGAAGGCGACCTTTCTCATTGCGACCGGCGGCATCTACGACGCACAGACGCAGATGGCCTCCTACAACTTCGTGGAGCCGTACCTGCGTTCGGTCTTCGGTTTCCTGGGTGTCACGGACGCGACCTTCTTCACAGCAGGTGGAGTCCAGGCAGTCAATCACGGCAAGGTGGACCGCAAAACCTTCCTGGTGCCGCATCTGCAGGCAGTGCAGGCGCATGTGAACCAGGCACTCTAACTCCGCACGGACCAAAGATACAGAGCCCGGCGCAAGGCCGGGCTCTGCCTGATTAGCCGCAAGAGCAAGAACACGCCGAAGGCATCGAAGACCGGACGAAGTGCCTAGCGGTCGTTGAACATGCTGCCGATGACAGCGCCTGCGATGCCTCCGCCCACGCCGGCTCGTGTTTCGCGATCGGGGCCGGGCAGGTATTCCTGCAGCTTGTGGGCAAGGTTGCTGATGGGCAGCGTCTGCAGCCAGATGCGGCCCGGACCGGTGAGTGCGGCGAGGAAGATGCCGTCGCCACCAAAGAACATGTTGCGGATGCCGGGCACGCGGGTGATTTCGAAGCGAACGCCGGCGTGGAAGGCCCCCACATGGCCGGGGTGGACGCGCAGCGTTTCACCCGGCTGCAGGTCACGGACGATGACTTCGCCGGAGAGTTCGAGCCACGCGGTGCCGTTGCCGTAGATCTTCTGCAAGAGGAAGCCATCGCCGCCGAAGATCCCGGCACCCAGCGATTGCTGAAAGCCGAGGCCGAGTCCGATGCCAGGTGTGGCGCACAGAAAGCCGTGGCGATGGATCATGTACTCATCGCCGTTGCCGTGCAGCTCCACCGGCACGATATGGCCGGGAACCTTGGTCGCGAAGGCGACCTCGCCGGGATACTGCTGTGCGGTGTACTCCGTCATGAACAGCGTACCGCCACCGGCCATGCGCTTGATGGCGCCCAGAAAGCCGCCACCACCACCGGCCTGCGTGTGCGTATGCATGCCGATGGACGCGGACATCCAGCTAAGCTCGCCGGCTTCCGAGATGACCGTCTCGCCGGGCTGCAAAAGGAATTCAATGGCGGGCATGGTGGTGCCGTGAATGCGTGACTGCATCGTCTGCTTCGACCTCCGTGGCCTTGTTCTGCCTCGACTAGAAGATACGACAGGTGCGCGGGCGAGGTTCCATCCTCCCCGCTTTGGCTGCCCTCTGGCTCCCCGCGCGTGCCCCCAAAGAGGCTTGTCATCCTGGGCAGAGCGCAGCGCAGTCGAAGGCTCTGTATTCCGATGGCAGCAAGCAGAAAGGTGTGGGACTGCCCTCAGCACCGAGCACATGCGGTTCCTTCGGACTGTACTGTGCAACGCTCCATTCCGCTCTTGAAAGACAAGGCTCTCAGAAGCCGCTAGAGCGAATCGCCGAAGAGTCCAGGCTGATCGGCATCCGGCGCCTCGGCCGGAATGTTGTTCTGGGCAAGGCGTTTCGAAGCTACGCCCGGCTCATTCTCCACGGGTTTGCACTGTAGGCCGTCCGACAGCGGACGCAGCAGGTCGAGCGGCAACTGAGACGTCTCATCGCGTGACAGCCATCGCGCAAAATCCTTTGGTTTCAGTATGATAGGCATGCGGTTATGGACCGGCTGCATGGTCTCATTCGCATCCGTCGTCAACACCGTAAAGCTTTGCAGCCACTGGCCGTTGGCCGGGTCTTTCCATGCGCTCCACAGGCCGGCGAAGGCGAAGGGCGTGAGACCGTCGACGGTAAAGGCGAACTTGGGATTGTTACGGGGGCGCAGCTTCTGCCACTCGAAGAAGGCGTCCGCCGGGACCAGGCAACGATGCCGCGCAAAAGCTCGCTTCCACATGGCGGCCTTCTCAACGCCTTCGCTGCGGGCGTTGAAGGTCGTTGGTGGAGGTTTCTCGCCCGGCTTCTGCCACGGCGGTATAAACCCCCAGCGCGCCAGCACCAGGTCGCGCTGGCCCGTGTCGCGGTTCTCGCGGACGATGGGCTGCATGGTGGTGGGACGGATGTCGTCGTCAGGCGCCAGAGGATCTTCAAAGACATGGCCATCCACGCGCATGGCCTCGGCGATGCGTTGCTTGTCACTTCGGCGTTGGTAGCGTCCGCACATCGATTTATTGGATGCACCGCGCATCGGTGAAAGACCCAGGCGTAGCCGACCTCTTCGATCTACCGGAGAACATGCCGCTTAACACGTCGGGTCTTTCTTCCCTGTTAGCGAACAGTCCAACGTTCAAGGCTCGAAGGTGAAGCCGTTGCGTGCCTGCACCGTCTGCTTCCTGTCCCTGGTACGTAGCTCCAGCCGATGGAAGCTACCGGGCTTCAGATCGGGCGGCGGCGTGTAGCCGAGTTCGTACTGGAAGCGCAGGTCGCGGGCGATCTGTTCGTAGATGGTGCGCAGGTTCATCTTGCCCACGTTGTACATCCGTCCGCCGGTCTGCTCGGCGAGCTTCTTCAGGATCTCCTCGCCCTTGTCCACGCTGCCGGCACGCACGCCGCCCAGGCTGTGGTTCAGATCCATGGCGTAGTTGAAGACGCTGTAGTCGATGCAGTAAATCTGCACGTTGAATTGCTGCGCCTCATGGATCGCATCTTCCAGTGACTTGCTGCTTCCATTGTCGCCACCATCGCTCAGGACGATGATGGCTTTGCGCCCTGTCTGCTTTGCCAGCGTGAGTTTCGAGACGGCATAGATGGCATCCTGCAGCCGCGTGCCGTTCGCCGAAGAGGGCCGCGCGGATAGACCGAGCAAGCCCAGGTGCAGGCGTGAAGGAGAGTTGGTCATGGGGATCAACTCATCCACCTCCGCATCCACGCGCAGCAGCGTGGCACGGTCCTGCGGCCGGCCCAGCATCGTTTGAAAGAACACATCGCTGGCCACGACCTCGTCGCCTATGAGCGTGCGCTGACTGCCGCTGGTATCGACTAAAAGTGCCAGCGTCAGGGGGAGTTCCGATGCCTCGGAGAAGTAGCGGATGGCAACATCCTTGCCGTCCTGCTTCAGTTCGAAATCATCTTTCGTCAGTCCCTGGATTGGAACGTTGTCCTTACCGCGCACAACGGCGGAGACCGCAACGACGCGCGATGCGACACGCAGCGTTAGCGTCTCATTCGCGGCAGGCTCTGTGGAGGGCTTGGGTGCGGGAGCCGTCTGCGCACACGTTCTCTGCAGACTGCAGAACAGCATCAGCGGGGCGAGAACAGCGCAGTACTTCACGGCCATCGCCTCCCAATGCGGACAACGTACGCCTCACGACGCTGTGCGTCAAACAGCAGTTACGGCGCGGCGACAAACACCTGCATCGACGCCGTCTGATCCTCGTCCGCCTTCACGACCGCGAGCCGCACTTCGACATTCGTGGCGTAGAAGGTGGCGCCGCCGCCGAGATCGGTGAGGCGCTCGCTGGTGAGTACGTTGACACCATGGCCGTCGGCCGACAGCTTGTTCCATCCCAGCGTCGCGGCGACCGTGCCGCGTGGGACGCGGTTGGTCAGCGAAGCACGGAGGCGCAAGGAGCCGCGCTCGTTGGCCACCTCGACCTCGTGGTCCTGAGAGATGCCGCGCGTGGCTGCGTCATCCGGGTGGATTTCCAGCGCCCCCAGTCCGATGCGCGCAGCTTCCATGGCGCGGTGCTGAGGGATGTTTGCGAAGGTCGAGTTCATCCAGTGATCGGCCTTGCGCGGCAGCATCCGCAGCGGCTGCGTGGCGTCGTTACGCTCGGGCGTGGGCGTATAGCCGGGCAAAGGATCGCGGCCTTGCTCGAGCAGCGATTCGGAGTAGAACTCGCCACGGCCGCTGGGTGTGCGGAACCAGGTCGCGTCAGCGAAGGGCAGGAACTCCCCGCGATCGTTGCGCGGGAGTGCCAGCGCCATCATGGGGCGTTGCTTCAACGCACCAAGCGTAATGCCCGCATGCCACGGGTGCTGTGTGTCGAGCGCCTGTGCGAGGAGATCCTGCTCGTTCTCCTGGAAGCAGGGTTCGGTGAAACCCATGCGCTGCGCGAGCTGGCCGAAGAGCCACACGTTGCTGCGGGAATCGCCCATCGGCTCCATCGCGCGCAGCGACAGTTGCGCCACGTAATGGCCGTAGGCCCCCTGCACGTCGTCCTGTTCAAGGAAGCTGGGCGAGGGCAAAACGATGTCCGCGTGATCGGCCGTGTCGGTGAAGAAGCAGTCGTGGACGACGGTAAACAGGTCGTCACGCCGCATGCCACGCAGCACTGCGGATTGATTGGGTGCAACCGCCGCGGGATTCGAGTTGTAGACGAACAGCGCATGCACGGCGGGATCGTTGACCTGCGTGAGGGCTTCGCCGAGCTGGCTCATGTTCAGGGTGCGCGCATCGCGACCAAGCGGGCTGGCCTGCATCAGCTCCGGCATCTGGAGCTTTGCGCTGTTGAAGCCGAAGGCATTTGACGTCGACAGCATCACGCCGCCACCGTGGTACTTCCACGCTCCGGTTAACAGCGGCAGCATGCCCACGGCCCGTGCCGCCGTGCCGCCATTGTCGGTGCGTTGGATGCCGTAGTTCACGCGGATCACTGCGGGTTGTGTGGTTGCATAGGCGCGGGCCAGCGTGACGATCACGTCCGCATCGACACCGGTGATCGCGGCAACGTGTTCCGGCGAGTAGTCGGCGGTCATCACGCGGTCACGCAACGCCTCAAAGCCGTGGGTGCAGTCGCGGATGTAGTCACGGTCTTCCAGGCCGTCTCGCAGGATGACGTGCATCATCCCCATCGCCAACGCAGTGTCTGTGCCAGGCTTGATCGCGATGTGTTGATCCGCCAGACGTGCCGTCTTTGTCTGGTACGGATCGATGACGACCAGGCGAGCGCCGTTGCGGCGAGCCTGTTCTACAAACGGCCACAGATGAATGCTGTTGCCATGCAGGTTGGCGCCCCACGCGAGGATCAGCTTCGCGTGCGCGAAGCTTTGCGGCTCCGGTCCCACGCGCACCCCATAGACCGCGTTGAACGCGGCCGTGCCCGCACTGGCGCAGATGGTGCGATCCAGTTGCGACGCGCCCAGCCGATGGAAGAAGCGGCGATCCATTGACCCATAGCCAAGCTGGCCGATGATACCTGCATAGCTGTAAGGCAGGATCGATTCAGGCCCGTGGGTGTCGCTGACCTGTTGCAGGCGAGAAGCGATGGCGTCCAGCGCCTCGTCCCAGCTGATCCGCTCGAAGGCCAGGTGCTCCTCGCCGGGCTGCAGGGATCCTTTTGCGACGCCCGCGCGGCGACGCATGGGATACAGCAGGCGATCGGGCGAATAGACGCGGTCAAGATAGCGGGCAACTTTGCCGCACAGGAAGCCGCGGGTGACGGGGTGCGCCGGGTCGCCTGCGATGCGGACGACGCGGTTCGTTGCAGTGTCTACCGTTGCCAGGACGCCGCAACTGTCGGGGCAATCAAGCGAGCAGGTGGTGTGCACGACGCGTGTCTTGGCCGATGCGTCCGCGAGCGGCCGTGCCACGTCTTCATCTTGTGAAAACGCGCTTACACCAGCTCCGTTTGTAGGCGTCGGCGGCATGGGATGATTGTAAAAGTCCCAGACAGTGTTGCGCAGTTCCAAATCACAGGAGTGTCCCTGACGATGCGCCGTTCCCTCATTCGTACTGCCCTATTCCTGGCACTGGCGGGCATTCCCGCCGCCACGCTGACCAGCACCGCCCTCGCCCAAAAAGAGGGCGAGCAGATGCGCGTCCTGCCGCAGGCCGAACTGGATGTGGTGAAGGTGCTGCTGGCGCAGGAGCGCGCCTGGAACGAAGGCAACATGGAGGGCTTCACGGCCAGCTACAAGAACTCGCCGGATACGCTCTTCATCGGCAGCACTGTGACGCGTGGCTTCGAAGGCATGGTCGCCACCTACCGCAGGAACTATCCGGACCGCGCCACCATGGGCCGCCTGACATTCAGCGACCTGGAGCCGCACCTGCTGGACGATCACTTCGCGACGCTGACCGGTCACTTTGCGCTGGAGCGCGACAAGAAGCACGGTGGCAACGCGGGCGGCGTCTTCTCGCTGGTGCTGGAGAAGACGCCGGGCGGCTGGAAGATCATCCTCGACCACACGACGTCGTAGTCCGTGCGTGCTGTAGGGATCTCGTCTCTGGCCCGCCTGAGATAATGGAAGCAGCATGTTTTCCTCCCTTCCCACACGTCCCCGGTCTGCGCGCGCCTTCGCTTCTTTGCTGCTGGCTGCAGCGTTTTGTGTGACGGGTTGCCGTGCGCAGGCGGCGCCTCCGCCGGGCGCGGGAACGGCAGCGACGATGTCGCCGGAGACGGCGCGCCGGATCGCGCTCATGATCCGCACCAAGGCCGGTCTGCCGTTCAACTTCGACGTGAAGGTGGGCGATCGCAAGCCCAGCCCATATACCGGCTTCGATGAACTGACGGTCTATCTGGGCGATGCGAGCAAGCCGCTGAAGCCGATGGTCTTTCTGCTCAGCAAGGATGAGAAGACGCTGGCGCAGATGAACACCTTCGATGTGTCGAAGGATCCGCGCACGCTGGTATCGGACAGCGGCCGTCCCGCGCGTGGCAGCAAGGCAAAGGCTCCCGTGACCATCGTGGTCTTCGACGACCTTGAGTGTCCATTCTGCGCTCGCATGCACCAGGCGATGTTCCCGGCGCTGCTGGCGCGCTACGGCGACAAGGTTCGCGTCACCTACAAGGATTTCCCGCTGACGCAGATCCATCCGTGGGCGATCCACGCCGCGGTGAATGCGGACTGCCTGGCTGAAGAAAGTCCCACCGCCTACTGGAACCTGGTGGACTATATGCACGCGCACCTCGACGAAATCGGGCTGGACCCTGCTGCACCGGCAACGAAGGAAAAGCAGGAGAAGCAACTGCCCGTGGCGCTGAAGCAGATCGACAAGCAGACGCTCGCGGAAGGCGCCCGCGAAAAGGTCAGCGAGAAAAAGCTGTCGGCATGTATCGCGCGGCAGGATGAGACGGCGGTCCGCGCCTCCATGAAGGAGGGCGATGGCCTGGGCGTGAGCGGTGTACCCGCGCTCTTCATCAACGGGCAGATGATCACGGGCGCTGTTCCCATCGAGTTTGTCTACCGCGCGGTGGACGACGCGCTGACCGCGGAGGGCGTTACACCGCCACCGCCCGTACCGCTGCCGAACTTGGAGGCACCGCCAGCCTCCTCACAGGCGCAGTAGTCCGCGAAGTGATTTCACCGCGGGGGAAGTGATCTTTCGGCCCGGGCGCGATACCATGACACGGAATGCATTTGAATACCCCTAACCCGACCCGCGCCCGCGCATCCTGGCTGTTCATTGCCGCCGTTACTGTCCTCTCGTTGGCTGCAACCGGCTGCAAGAAGGAGCACGGTGCCGACGTTGTTGCCAGCGTGAACGGCCATGCCATCATGCGGTCGGAGATGGATAAGAACTTCGAAGACGCACAACGCGCCAAGCAGGATCAGCAGCCGGAGACCGAGGAACAGGCGAAGAGTGACAAGCTCTCCATCCTGCGGACACTCATTGACGGCGAGATCATCGAGCAGCGCGCTGCGAAGATGAATCTGACGGCGACCAATGAAGAGGTCGACAGCAAGCTGACGGAGATGAAGTCGCACTACACCGAAGAGCAGTTTAACCAGATGCTCAAGGAGAGTGGCCGGACCATCGATGAAGTGCGCCGCGACCTGCGCCGTTCCATCACCCTGGACAAGCTGCTGAATAAAGAGATCAACAGCAAGATCAACGTGACCGACGGTGAAGTGGGCAACTTCTACAACAGTCACAAAGCCGACTTCAACCTGATCGAGAACAAGCTGCACCTGGCACAGATCATTGTGACCTCTCAGCCCTCGCCTCAGGGAGCCGGCAACCTGCAGGGCAGCAAGGCGACTACGGACGCGGACGCGCGCAAGAAGATCGCTACGCTGAAGGCGCAGCTGGATAGCGGCGCTGATTTTGCGGCGGTCGCTGCGAATTACTCTGAGGATCCGCAGACGGCGTCCAACGGTGGTGACATGGGCTTCGTTGCCGAGTCGCAGCTGCGTCAGGACGTTCCGGTCTGGAATGAAGTCAGCAAGCTGAAGGCGGGCGAGAATACGCCCATCATCCCGATCACACCGCCGGGCGGCAAGGCTCCAGTGGGATATTCCATCCTTCGACTGGTGAGCCGTGAAGTGGCGGGCCAGCGCGATCTGAATAATCCAGCCGTGCAGCAGAGCATTCGCGATCAGCTTCGCAATACGCGCAGCCAGTTGCTGAAGAGCGCCTATCTGGAGATGCTGCGCGACCAGGCGAAGGTTGAAAACTACTATGCCGAGGACATCTTCAAGGCCGGCTCCGGCTCGTAGCTACCGGGTGGTCAACTTGGAAGTTCCGGAATCCTGCTACTTGCGTAGCAGGATTCCGCGCTTAAGGCGGAAGTGTTCGCCGCGCCATACTACGGTGTCGTCCGCGTAACTCCATGCCCAGAACAGCAGGCCAAAGCAGTCGCGCAGGGGCAGCAGCCACAGGTCGCGCAACACCTGGCCGTCCCGCAGAATACCCACGCCGACGCCAAGGGCCAGCGCCACGCGTGCCAGCAGTACCAGGCTGAGCAGGGTGAAGCTCGGCAGTGCAAAGCCGCTGGCGATGACATTTGCCAGCGCCCATGGAATGGCGTAGCTGATGGCGAGACCCACATAGCCCGCTCGCCGCGCGTCGCGAACGCCGCGCGACCACCGCAGCTGGTGTTGCCAGTAGCCCGCAAAGTCGTATGCCGGAACGGACGTTTCCACGACCTCCGGCGACAGCATCACACGCATGCCCCGGGCGTGGATCCGTGCGCCCAGCTCGTAGTCATCGGCCAGATGCTCCAGCAACGGCGTTAAGCCGCCAATGGCGTCCAGCGTGGCCCGTCGCATGGCCAGCGTACTGCCCAGGCCGAAGCGAACGCCACGGTCGAGCATGCGAGCCGTGAGTACGCCCGGCAGAAAGTCCGTTGAAATGCCCAGCGCCTCAAGGCGAGCCCATAATCCCGGCTTATCAGCGGTGCGCCCGACATAAGGCGCGGTTACCATGCCGACCCCTGGCTGCGAAAGGTCGGCCATGATCCGGCTGAGGTACTGGGGACCGACGAGGATGTCGGCGTCGTTAATGACGATCACTTCGCCCAGTGCATGCGGCAGCATCTGCGCCAGTGTGCTCACCTTGCCATTGGTCCCCAGGCGCTCGCCACACAGGACCGCGCGAATGGGAAGGGCAGGGAAGTCGGCCTTGAGGCGGTCGATCTCTGCCAGGAGTTCCGCGTCCTCCGGATCGGAGAGGCCCAGCAACAGTTCATAGCGGCCTGCGTACTGCTGCACGCAATGGCTCGCAAAGGCGGCGTACCGTTTCGGGTCCATGCCCTTTACGGGCTTCAGCACCGACACGGTGGGCCATGTCGGGGGCGCGGGTGAAACAGGCTCGCGTCGAAAGGCACGCGCAGCCAGCAGCGCGATCAGCAGGTATGCCAGGCCGGCCAGTGTCAGCACCGTGGTAATTGTTTCAACGATCTCAGCAGCAGTCACAGCTCTAAGTCTATGCGCGCGCCGGGGAAGCTATTCGTACCGCAGGGCCTCGATGGGATTCAGGCTGGCCGCCTTCCACGCCGGATAGATGCCGAAGACCAGGCCGATCCCGATGGAGATGGTGAAGGCCGCGATCACCCATGCGCTGGAGAGAATCGATGGCAGGAAGACGTGCAGCGTCAGAGCGATCAGCGAGCCCAGCGCGATACCGACGACACCGCCGATGGCGCAGAGCACCATGGCCTCCAGCGTGAACTGCAGAAGGATCGTGCGCTTGGTCGCGCCAATGGCTTTGCGCACACCAATTTCGCGCGTCCGCTCGGTCACGGAGACGAGCATGATGTTCATGACACCCACGCCGCCCACCATCAGTCCAACGCTGCTCAGTGCAAACATCAGCAGGAAGAGTCCACCGGTGAGTTGCGACCACAGACGGGTCAGCGAGTCCGAACCAAAGATGGCGAAGTTGTCGTCTTTATCGACGGGGACCTTACGGCGCACTCTCAGTCGTTCCCGGATCTCCTCTTCCACCAACGCGCGGTTCTTAGCGTCGTCGTACTTCACGCTCACCCAGTAATCCAGAATCTCCGGGTGGATGTAGTGGAAGGTCGTCAGCGGGAAATAGAGGAAGCTGTCGTTCGGATTCTTGCCAGGTGTCAGTCCCTTCACAGGGTCCATCACACCGATCACCGTCGCGGTGATGCCGGATGTTGTGACTTCCTTGCCGATTGGATCCGTTGTCCCGAAGAGTGTTTCAGCCGTGTCACTGCCAAGAATGACCACCTTTGCGTAGCGCTGCTGCTCCTGTTCTGTAAAGAAGCGGCCGCGCGCCAGATGCCAGTCATTCACGATGGCGGAGGTGAAGTTTTCGCCGCCCAGGCCGACATTCTCCTGCTTGTTGCCGCCACCCTTCACGGTGGTCATGCCTGCGGCACCGAAGTCGCCAAAGCTGGCATACCGCAGCCCTGCAGACGCGGCGACCACGTGCGGCAAGCCCTGCAGCGACATCATGTCGTCGTAAGTGAGCTGTTTGCGTGCCAGTTCCTCCAGAGTCGGCCGCGAGCCGAAGACGGAGAAACGGAAAATGAACAGGTTGTTCGATCCAAGCTGCGAGATGATGCCGTTCACGCTCTCATTCAGCCCATTGATTACGCTGGACATGATGATGACGGTGAGCACACCGATGACGATGCCAAGCACGGTCAGGCCACTGCGTAGCTTGTTCGCGCGCAGTGTGTCGAGCGAGATGGTGATGGTCTCTTTGACGTCTGAGAAGTTCATGGCTTAGTCGCTCCCCAGCGCTGACGCGCGCGATATGAAGATAGGACAGCGCATGGCTAGTCGCTCCTCAGCGCCGTGATCGGATCGAGCATTGCCGCCTGTCGTGCGGGGTAGACGCCGAAGAACACACCAACGCCGGTACTGACAAAGAGGCCTGCGACTACGCTCCACCATGCAATGCTCATGGGAAAGCCCGCGAAGGTCGAGATGCCAAAGCCGACCCCGACACCAAACAGGACGCCGATGATGCCACCTGCTGTCGCCATCAGGCCACTCTCGATGACGAACTGTAGAAGAATGTCGCGGCGGCGTGCTCCCAGCGCTTTGCGTACACCGATCTCGCGGGTCCGTTCAGTCACCGAGACAAGCATGATGTTCATGATGACGATGCCGCCCACCACCAGAGAGATGGCGGCGACGGGAATGGCGATGGCGCCGAAGAGGCCCGTGACCGTCTTGAAGAGCGACAGGAAGGTGTTATTCAGATCGAGCGTGAAGCTGTCATCTTCTCCGAGCCGGTCGTGACGCGCGTTGCGCATCATCGAGCGAACTTCGTCGCCCGTCTCTTCCAGGGCCGCGCCGGCGCCCGGTCCCTTGACGTAGATGGTCAGCGTCTTCGACGAGCCGTAGGTGTGCTGGTAGGTGGTCAGCGGAACAATGACATAGTTGTCCTGGCTGTTGCCCAGCGTCTTACCCTGCTTTTCGCCCATGCCGATGATGGTGTACGGTACGCCATCGACGCGAATCTCCTTGTTGATGGGATCGTCGCCCTTCAGCAGGTTTTCCTGGATGTCGGTGCCAACGACGGCAACACGCGCGCCGTGTTCCACCTCGGTCGGTGTGAAGATGCGGCCTTCCGTGATGTTGATGTTGTTCAGTTCGGGCATCCGCGCCGTCCAGCCACGCAGGCTGACGCTGGTGACGGAGTCGGTGCCGGACTTGACGCTGACCTGGCTCCCCTGGCCCGCGCCGACCAGTTTGCAGCGCTTGCAGCCTGCCTCGACCATGCGAAAGTCTTCGCTGGTAACGTTGCGGCGCTTCTGGTACTTCGTATATTCCGCAAAGCTGGTGATCAGATTCGGCATCTTCGATACGGTAAAGACGTCGGATCCATAGGTGTTCAGCTTGGCGTCCACATACGCGTTGGCGCCGTTCACCAGCGTGACAACGCTGATGACCGCGGCCACGCCGATTACGACGCCCAACAGCGTCAGCACCGTGCGCAGCTTGTTCACCCAGAGTGATTGCAGCGCCAGTTTCAGCGCCTCAGTCCAATGCATGTGTCACCCGTTCCCCAAGGGTACTCTTCGTTTCGGGCGGTGTGACGAGCTGTTTCCTGCGAATCTTTGCGGCTCGTGCCAATCCGACGCATCCAAATAAGCGATGTCTCTCCTGCGGCCTGCACGTTTCGAAGATGGAATCTACTTGAACCCCGTGCCCACCGAGGTGGGCGCCACGCAGCACTTTCCCGCAATGCTCCGCCGTCTGCTCACGGGCAAGGAGGAGCGCGTGCCGCGCCGGACGCTGGGTCCGTTTCACACCGCCCCGGCGATCTTCCGCGCAGCTCCCGCGTCCGGCCTGCGCATCACGTGGCTGGGCCATTCGTCCCTGCTGTTTGAGATTGACGGCACCACGCTGCTGATCGACCCGGTTTTTTCGAAGCGCGCCTCGTTCGTGCAATGGTTCGGCCCGGAGCGCTTCTACGCGCCGCCGCTGCCCATGGCTGACCTGCCACGACTGGACGCCGTTCTGCTGACACACGATCACTACGATCACCTGGACTCTGCAGCGGTGCAACAACTCATAGAACGCACGCCGGTGTTCGTTTGTTCCATTGGTGTGGGAACGCACCTGCGGCGATGGGGAGTACCGGCTGCGAAAATCCAGGAACTGAACTGGATGGACAGCTTTACCGTGCCCGGTTCCAGCGCCACGCCGCTGACCGTGACGGCGCTGCCTGCACGTCACTTCAGCGGCCGCTCCCTGAAGCGCTACACGACACTGTGGTCGTCCTTTGCGCTGCAGACGGCAAAGCACACCCTGTACCACGGCGCAGATTCTGGATACTACGAAGGCTTCCGCGAAATCGGAGAACGCTTCGGCCCGTTCGATCTTGCAATGCTTGAGGTTGGCGCCTTCGACCCGCTGTGGGACCAGATTCACCTGGGGCCGGATAATGCCATGCGAGCCGCCGCGGATCTGCAGGCGAAAACACTCTTTCCCATTCATTGGGGATTGTTCAACCTGGCCTTTCACGACTGGTTCCAGCCGCCGGAGCGCATCACGGAGCTGGCCGCACAGGCGGGCCTGCCCCTCTGGCTGCCGGAGCCGGGCGCTCCCTCCGAGTTCACGGGCGAAGCGGTCAACACCATGTGGTGGCGTCGCTATATGAGCCCCGTACGGGATGGCAACGAAGCCGCGGACGACGTCGCGGCGAAGATCGCGATCCGCGCCTAGCCTTTGCTTTCGGAGGCGCATGGCTTTAGCCATGCGATAGCAACGCACTTCAGTAAAGGCTTTAGCCGCTGAGGCGAATTTCCTCAGGGGCTAAAGCCCAGCTCTTTGGGGCGATGTAAATGGAACGGCTAAGGCCATGCCCCTCCGAAAACAGTCTCCATCCGATTCGTCAGAGACCAATAGCTCGACACTAGTCCGGGAACTTCGCGCGAATGCGCACGGTCCGTTCCAGCGGGTCAGCGTTCTCCAATACTTTCCTTCGCAGATCGGCATCGATGCCCGGCTTCGCCAGCCACTCCTTCACGACCGCTTCCGCCTGCGGCGAGGTCTGCCCACCCAGAAATGCTCCAAGCCACACTCCCAGGTAAAAGATCTTGCGATCCCGCTTGATCTCCGGCAACTGGTCCAGGCTGCGTTGCAGATAGGGCAGTGTCAGCGAAGTCTGCCGCACATTGTTGAAGGCGCCCAGGCTCTGTGAGAGCCAGTCCTCCTGCTGCGCTCCAGCCGCAGTCGGAGGTTGCTGATACATGGTGAAGTAGCGCTCCTTGGTCCCGGCATCCGGCACACCGGCCTGCACGGCGAAGGCGTACTTGCGACCATCGTCCGTGGTGTCGCGCTTGATCTCTGCCGCCAGGCGCGCGGATGCCTCCATGTCGTTCACTGCGATGAGGCGCCCCACCATGCTCCAGCGATCCAGTGGCCGCAGATCGACACCGGGAATAGTCGTCTTGCCATCAAGCATCGACTTCAGAGTGTCCCGTGCGGAGGGCGTTTCGGCGGCCGCTGTCAGCATGCGGAAGGCGACGATGCGCAGGCCTGGCGCAGGCGCGTTCCGCATGCGGTCCGTCGCAACCGACTCAAGCTGTGCAACCAGCGGGGCGCGCGTTGTGTCGCTCACGTAGCGTTGCAGAGCACCGTTGACGCGCGCATATTGCAACCGCGCCAGTGTTTCGTCGGACTGATGCGGCAGGTCCTGCAGGGCCAGCGCGACGTAGCCGCGCGGAGCAGAACGTGCCGTGTGGACATTCTCCCAAAGCGCACCCCACAGCATCGTCTGCTGGAGCGGATCAGACATCCCCCTGCTGCTTTGCAAGGTGGACTTCGCGGCAGCTTCGCTCTTCGCATCCAGCAGAAAACGGCCGTAGGCCTGGTCGCCACCATTTGCGAAGACATACTTTGGACACGCTCTGCCGGTTGCGCCGGGCACATCCACACTGGCAGTTTTCCACTCCACACGCACGCGCTCGGGCGCACGATCCGGGTAGGCCAGCAGCACCTCATTCGCGATCGGCCAGCGATAGCCGTCATGCAGCACGTCGGTCTGGGACAATGTCACACGCTGCAGGTGGGCGTTGTTCTTGTCGCAGCTCCACGTCGTGGTGATCTCGGGCATACCGCGTTGCAGCACCCACGCGTTCGCCCATGCCGGCACATCCTGTCCGCTGGATGTTTGCAACGCGCTGACCAGATCAGCCCACTGCGCGTTGCCGTAGGCATGTTGCTTCAGATAAGCGCGCAGGCCGGCGCGGAAGGCATCCGGGCCAAGCTTGAATTCGAGCTGCTTCAGGATGCTTGGCGCTTTCTGGTAGACGATGGCGCCGTAGGCGCTCTTGGCGTCCTTCAGGTTCGGGATGTCCTGGAAGATGGGCGTTGTGCCTTCCGTCTCGTCGATGCCGTAGGCGAGCGGCTTGATCTCCTCATACATGTGCTTCCACGGTAGTGATGCGGGTTCCAGATCGCCCAGCGCGCGGTAGGCCATGTACTGCGCGAAGCCTTCCTTCAGCCACAGGTCATCAAACCAGCGCATCGTGACCAGGTCACCGAACCACTGGTGCGTCAACTCATGCAGGACGAGCGTGTCGCGGCTGAAGAGGTCGTTGGCCGTCGGTGCCGAGCGGAAGAGGACACCCGTTTCGTTGAGGAAGGTGGCGCCTGCATGCTCCATGCCACCGAAGGGGAAGCCGGGGATCAGGACGAGGTCATACTTTGGGAAAGGGAACGGCTGCTGGAAGTACTCGCTGAGCCATTTTGTTCCGCGCGCAGTCATCTCCTGCACATGCGGTGCTTCGATCTTTGCGCGTGCGAGTTGAGACTTGCGCACGTAGAGGTCTGGTTCCCCCGGCTTGCCGGAGAGCTTTGCCCATGGACCCGCAGCGAAGGCGAAGAGATAGGTGGAGATGGGACGAGTCTCCGCGAAGCCTCGCGTCACGACCTCCCGGCTGCCCCTGGCGCCCTGTTCACTGGTGTTTGCGATGGCAGTCCAGTCATTGGGGGTGGCCAGGAAGAGGGAGAATCGAGCTTTCAGATCCGGCTGATCGAAACACGGAAACGCCATGCTTGCATCCATGGGGACGAACAACGAGTAGAAGTACTCACTGCCGTCTTCCTTGTCCTCATAACGCGTGATCGCCGCGCCAGCCTTGGAGATACGCGAGGTGAAGGTCGTGACCAGAGCGTTGTCGCCCTTGCGTAGTCGTGATGCCGGAAGGACGAGGTGCCCGTTCACCAGGGTCGGTTCAAGGCTTTCGCCGTTCAGCTGCGCTGACGCGAGCACGCCTTCGCGGTAATCAATCGGAAGATCCGCGACGGTGTCACTCAGCGTGAAGCGAACGGTCTCCTCACCAGGCATCGTCTCCGCATGCGGCCGTAGAGCGAGGTGCAGTTCGTAACGGATCGCAGAGACGCGTGCCGCGCGCGCCTGCGCCAGCGCATGCGAAATGCCGGCATCAGGCTGCGGGGTAACGGCGGCTTGTGCGGCACTGGCGAGCGTGACGGCGCTGGATAGGAGCGCGAGGCTCCACAGAATACGGATCTTCATGGAAAAAGAATAAGGGCACGGATCGTTCCGTGCCCTCGTCCTTCACTTTTCGAATGCGTTTTAGCTGTACTTCATCCAGCGCAGGATCTCCGGCAGGTTCGGCTTCTTGCCGTACATCAAAATACCCACTCGGTAGATACGGCTGGCGATCCAAAGCACGATGTAGATGGTGATCATCATCAGCACGATCGAAGCCGCGACCTCATACCAGGGAACCGGCGAGACAGTGATGCGCATGTACATCAGCAGCGGTGTACAGAACGGGATCAGCGACAGGATGCGTGCGTAGATGCTGTTGGGCGAATTGAGCACAAGCGGCAGCGTAACCATGCATGCGGCCAGCGGCATCACCAGAAACATATTCAGCTGCTGCAGCTCCTGCTCAGAGTTGGTCATGGCGCCCAGTGCCGCGGCGATGGACGAGTACAACAGATAGCCCAGCAGGAAGTAGACGATGAAGTAACCAACCTGCGCTGCAGAAAGCGAGATGTGTGTGCCGCCTCCGAGAAAGTGCGTCAGCAGCGGCGTCGCCGTCAGGACTACGGCGGCAGCCATCCAGATAAAGACCTGTGTCAAACCCACGGAGCCGACACCAATCACCTTGCCGGCCATCATCTCGGCAGG
Organism: Terriglobus roseus; assembly: GCF_900105625.1. Lineage (NCBI taxonomy): Bacteria > Pseudomonadati > Acidobacteriota > Terriglobia > Terriglobales > Acidobacteriaceae > Terriglobus > Terriglobus roseus. The sequence goes on along the minus strand of NZ_FNSD01000001.1, from coordinate 2,393,966 downwards.
CTTCACCGTGGCCAGCATTACTTCAAAGACGCGCGATGTCTTCTCTTCGATGATGGATCGAGCCACGTTCATGCCATAGAGCATGATGACCATGTACATGAGGAAGAAGAGCACGTAGGCACCCGCGAAGTTCGCGCTGGTGTTGTCCTGTTCCTCATCCGTGGCGTTCATGGTGATGGGACTCATCATGTCCGCAACGTCAGCTTTGTTCATGCCTTGTGCTACCAGGCGGTCGCGTGTCAGCACCTTGTCCAGCGCGTCTTTTACGGTGTTGCGCGTGGCCAGATCAGCAGACGATCCCTGGCGATACTCGATGAGCGGTTTCGCGCCTTTATGTGTCGACGGTGTGATCCACAGATAACCGTCGATATCCTTCGACTTCAACGACGCCTTCAGACCGGGCAGCGTGTTCGCGCTGGGCGGAGCGATGACGTTCAGCAGCATCTCGCCTTCGGTATCGCGATTGAGCTGGTCCTGCACATCATTCGCCAGTGCCAGGTCCGGCGAGACGATGACGATGTGCGAGCTTGACTTCGAGTGCTTCGCGATGAGGATCGACGCCGCAATGCCGCCACCCATCAGCAACGGGATCAGGATCGTGGCGATCATGAAGCCCTTGGTGCGCACGCGCTCAAGGTATTCGCGGCGTGCAATCAGAAAGATATTACGCATCGATGCTCCCTCCTACGCGCTCGATGAAGATCTCTTCCAGCGTCGGTTCTTTCACTTCAAAGCGGGAGATGCGTGTGCCGCGTGCGACCGCCTCGGCCAGCAGCGGCTGTGCGTCCGGCATCGTCGTGATGCCGTCGCCGCGCAGCTTGATGTTGGCCATGCCGCCACCGAACTCTTCCGCGCTTTCGACGACCGCGTTGCGCAGGAAACTGTTGTCCCCTTCGAAGGTCACGTCAACGCGATTCTTCGGATAGCGGCTCTTGATCTCGCGCATGTTGCCTTCCAGCACGATGCGGCCGCGATGGATGAGCGCGATGGAGTCGCACATCTTTTCCACCTGGTCCATGCGGTGTGTCGAGAAGAGGATTGCCTTACCCTCGCGGCGCAGTTCGAGCAACGTGTCCTGGAGGAGCGCACCATTCACCGGGTCGAGGCCGCTGAACGGCTCGTCCATGATGATCAGCTCCGGCTCATGGATCAGCGCGGTGATGAATTGGATCTTCTGCTGCATACCCTTGCTCAGTTCTTCCGTCTTTTTCGGAAGAGCCTCGGTGATCTGCAGTCGTTCTGCCCACAGCTTGCCGCGCTTGTCGGCTTCGGTGGCGGACAGTCCACGCAACTGGCCCATGAACGTGATCTGTTCCATCACATTCATCTTCTTGTACAGGCCGCGCTCTTCCGGCAGGTAGCCGACGCGCTTCAGAGCATCCCGCTCGAACGGCTTGTCGAAGAGCGTGACCGTTCCGCTGTCCGGCACGGTGATGCCGATCATCATGCGGATGGACGATGTCTTACCGCTGCCGTTCGGGCCCAGCAGGCCGAACATCGTGCCCGGCTCGATGCGCAGGGACAGGCCCTCTACCGCGACCTTGGTCTCATACACTTTACGAATCTTGTCGAGTACAACCGTTGCCATGCGCCTACGCCTGCTGCTTCGCGCGTCGGTCGGCGATCAGCTCGCCCGCGTGTCCCCAGTTTTCAGGGTCTTTTTCATCCAGGATGACGTGAGTCATCTGCGGATTCTTGCCCAGAACGCGGACCATGGTGTCTGTGAACTCTTGAACGATCTGCGCCTTCTGCTCGCGGGTGGCGCTGCCCAGCATCTGCACGTGAATAACCGGCATGGAATCCCTCAAAGACGAGCATAGCAGTGAAGCTTCGCCATGATGGGCGTCCCATTCTTTGCAAACCAAAGGGTGGGTTGCTGCGTGGAGGGCGGCTCTCGGACCATCGAGCAGAACGCCGCAGGAGCGCGTTGGGGACCTCTGGTATTCGCCTTCCTTTCACTGTTAGGCTGCTTACGATGCTTGATCTCGCCACGCCCGTGCAGTTGATCAAAGGCGTGGGCCCGCGCAACGCGGAGGCGCTGCGCAAGCGCGGCGTTGAGAACGTGGAAGACCTGCTTTATCACCTGCCCTTCCGTTACGAAGACCGTCTGGACCCGAAACCGCTGAGCATGCTGAAGGCCGGCGAGATGGCGTCTGTCATCGGCGAGGTGCGAGGGACCGCGGTGCTGAAGGCGCGGTCCATGCCTATCTTCGAGATGACCGTCGGTCAGGGACTGAGCACACTGAAGGCGATGTGGTTCCGCGGCACCTATCTGCAGGACAAGTTCAAGCCAGGTCAGATGGTCGCGCTCTACGGCAAGTTGGAGCCGTCGCGCTCCAGCGTCGGCAGCTTCAAAATGGTCCAGCCGCAGTTTGAAATCCTGCCCGGACCCGAGGATGAGAACGAGGCCGTGCTGTTGGAAGTGGGCCGCATCGTACCGGTCTATGAGTCACTTGGAGGCACCACGCCGTGGGGCGCAAAGCTGGGTTCACGGTGGATGCGGCAGGTGGTGTGGCGCCTGCTCGACGATCTTGCTGCCGGGCCACAGTTGATCGACCCTGTACCGTATTCGTTACGGAAACGTCTCGGCCTGCCGGGCAGGTTGGAAGCTCTGCGTCAGGCACACTTTCCGCCAGCCGGCACCGGCATGGGGAACCTGCAGGCCTTCACCACGCCCGCGCATGCGCGGCTGATCTTCGAAGAGCTGTTCTATCTGGAACTCGGGCTCGAACTGAAGCGCATGCGACTGCGCGACCGCGCCGGCATTGCTTTCATCGCGGATGACAACGTACGCAATGCCATCAAGCAGGTGCTGCCGTTCCGCCCCACTGCCGCGCAGAAGCGAGTGCTTGGCGAGATTGTGGAAGACATGCGCAAGCCGCAACCCATGCGGCGCCTGCTGCAGGGGGATGTGGGCAGCGGCAAGACTATCGTCGCGCTGGAAGCCGCGCTGGTGGCGATTGAAGGTGGATACCAGGCGGTGCTGATGGCGCCTACAGAGATTCTGGCGACGCAGCACTACCTCTCGGCACGCAAGCTCCTGCAGCGGTCGTCACGGCAGTACAAGGTGACGTTGCTGACGGGGTCGCTGGATGAGGCAGAGAAGCGGCGTGCGCGGCGTCGCATTGCCGCGGGTGATGCGGAACTGATCATCGGCACGCAGGCGCTGATTCAGACCAAGGTGGACTTCGCGAACCTTGGGCTCGTCATCGTGGATGAGCAGCATCGCTTTGGCGTGCGGCAGCGCTTCACACTGATGAAGAAGGACGAAGCAACCGAGCCGGACGTGCTGGTCATGACGGCAACGCCCATCCCACGTACGCTAGCGCTCACCATCTATGGCGATCTCGAGGTCAGCGTCATCGACGAACTGCCGCCGGGCCGCTCGCCCATCGTCACACGCCGCACCAGTGAAGAACGCGCCGACGATGTGTGGGAGTTCGTGCGGAAGCAGGTGGCAACAGGTCGACAGGCCTATGTGGTTTACCCGGTCATTGAAGGCACGAAGGATGATCAGCCGGAACTGGATTTCCCGCAGGATCCGAGTGAGTCAGCCGAAGCGAGTCAGAACATCAAAGCTCCAAGTCCGGCCTTGAAAGCACCTGCAAAGAAAGCAGCGAAGAAAGTTGCAGCCAAAAAAACTGCCAGGAAATCATCGAAAAAGAAGGCAGACGATGAGCTCTTTGAGAAGCCATCGCTGCGTGCCGCGACAGACATGTACGAGGAGCTTCGCCACGGCGCCCTGCACGGGTTGCGGTTGGGCTTGCTGCATGGCCGTATGCCGTCTGATGAAAAAGAGATCATCATGCAACAGTTCAAGCGTGGTGACATTGATGTGTTGATCTCGACGACGGTCATTGAAGTCGGTGTGGACGTACCGAATGCTTCGCTCATGGTGATTGAACATGCGGAGCGTTTCGGTCTGGCGCAGATGCACCAGTTGCGAGGACGTGTGGGCCGCGGCTCGGCGAAGAGCTACTGCATCCTGATGACGGGTGGCCGTGTGTCACCGGAGGCCGAGCAGCGGCTGGATGCCATGGTCCGCACGCAGGATGGCTTTGAGCTTGCCGAGCTGGATCTACAGCAGCGTGGTCCCGGCGAGTTCTTCGGCACGCGCCAGGCAGGACTGCCGGACTTCCGTGTTGCGAATCTTGTACGCGATCGACGGCTGCTGGAGCTGGCGAAGAGTGAAGCTTCTGACTTCGCAAACCTGCGTACGAAGAACGTTACGGATGAGGAGCGGGGCATCGTTCGATCACAGTTGAAGCTGCACTGGCAACGGCGTTACGGCCTGGTAGAGGCCTAGGCAGCAACCAGCGCATGCAGTGGAGCGGATGCCGCGACTGCTGGCACAGACTGCACCTGCTTCTTAGGTCCGCGCTTGCGGGCCACCAGGACTCGTACGCGCTCCAGCAGTTCCACTGGCGAGCATGCGCCCTTGGGCAGGAAGACATCTGCGCCGTTGCCACGTTCGAAGGCCGTAACCGTTCCGGAAACCATCAGTGTAGGCAGACCGATCCCCATCTCGCGAACGCGCTTGATCAACTCCACACCATCCATCTGCGGCATGATCAGGTCGGTCAGCAGCAGCGACAGTTCACCAGGCGCATAGCTGGCAATGATCTCCAGCGCTTCGTGTGCGCTGGTGGTGCTCAGCACGCGATAGCCGCGAGTCTCCAGAAGGAACTTGCGAACGGAGAGGGTCTGCTCGTTGTCGTCGACACACAGGATGATCTTCTTGGGGCGCATGTTCGGTCGTTCTCCTCGGGCTCCGCGGGTTAGCGGAGTGGCGTGCTTTGCGCGTTTTGGGCGCAGGAATTCTTTCGGCTCGCATGCATGAAAAATGCGCGCAGCCGGGATGGTGCGCATGTAGGTTATGCATGCGTGGCGGTGGTGCTGAATGTCTTGTAAGGCCCGCGAAAAGCCGCGCGGCGACTGCGTGGATTCAACGGTCGTTCAGGGATCCGTTGTCCAACGCTTCCCAACAGTACGGAGCGCAGAGGACCTGTGCAACAGCGAAGACCAGGCGAAAGCTGTGCGAACATTTTGCTTGCGTTTCCACCGTCGCTATCAACTCGCACAGAGTGTGTCACTTGGCCTGTGCAACGCTCGTGGAAAGCCGTTGTATTACGGGTGCGTAAATCTCCCCGATGCAACAGGAATGGTGCGCCCTCCCACGAACACGTCTGTCACCGCATGGTCACGAAGCGATGCACGCACGTCGATGTGCGAGGGACGATGAACCTCGATGCCCTGATGAATGGTGGTTGCTGCTTCCGACGGCACGGCGCCGTGCTTCACCAGGTAGCTGATCGCGCATCCCGCAGCGGAGCCAGTCGCTGGATCGTCCGCGCCGTGGAACGGCATGCGTGCGCGCCACGCCTTGCCTTGGGGCGTGATGGCATAGACGAACTTCGCTGCAGTCCCCGCAAGAGCTTCGGCCATGCGTGCCGTGTCAATGCGCAAGCGCTGCAGCGCATCGAGTGATGCCAGCGGCACAATGCAGAAGGGAAGACCCGTGCTGACGACCTGGGGAGGCAGCTCGCGATGGAGATCGCCGGGCGCAAGGCCACAAGCCGCTGCGATGGCATCCTGACCAGGGCTCGCGCCAAACTCGGGATCGCGCTGTCGCATCTCGGCGTAGACACCTGCTTCGCCCTCGGCCTGCTTACGGAAACGGACGGAGATCGTACCGACATTCAGCTTCAGCTTCACCTCGCCCTGGCCACCTAACAGGGCATGGTTCGCCCACAGCCAGCTTGCGGTCCCAAGGGTTGGGTGACCTGCGAACGGCAGTTCCTCTTCCACGGTGAAGATGCGCACACGGACGCCGTGTGCGCGCTCTTCCTCGGGTGTTGTGGGCAGAATGAAGGTGGTTTCGGAGAGGTTGGTCTCGCGCGCCAGCGACTGCATCTGTTCGTCTGTGAGGCCACGGCCATCGGGGAAGATGGCGAGCATGTTGCCCTCATACGCGCGCTCGGCAAAGACATCGACCTGAGCCCAATCCAATGTGCGACCTGCTGCGAACCACGTTGACATCCCATCACCTCCGGCATATTGTTGCAGGTGATGACGACGCGTTCGAATTCGACTCTTCTGACCTGCCGCTGCTGTCCTTGCGTCCAGGCAGGGTCGTAGCGCGCCGCAAACACCGCAGCGAATTGCACGAACCCCGCCCACCGGCCAAGCCTGGTGGGTTTGTTGTTTGACTTCATACCATCTGCACAGAGGATTCCGATGTCACTCCGCATCAACGATGTAGCTCCGGACTTCACCGCTGAAACAACGCAGGGTCCGATTCGCTTTCACGAATTTATTGGCGATAATTGGGTTGTGTTGTTCTCGCACCCGAAGGACTTCACGCCTGTCTGCACCACCGAGCTGGGTGCAGTCGCAACGCTCGAACAGCAGTTTGCCAACCGCGGTGTGAAGGTCATCGGCCTCAGCGTCGACAAGGTCAGCGACCACAGCAAGTGGGCTGAAGACATCAAGGATGTCAGCGGCGCCGATGTTACCTTTCCCATCATTGGGGACTTCGACCTGAAGGTTGCAAAGCTGTATGACATGCTGCCCGGCGACGAGGGCGACAGCTGCGAAGGCCGCACACCTGCCAACAACGCGCCCGTGCGCACCGTATTCATCATTGGACCGGATAAGAAGATCAAGTTGACACTGGCTTACCCGATGACGACCGGCCGTAACTTCGACGAGATCATCCGCGTACTGGACAGCATGCTGCTCACCTCGAAGTTCCCTGTTGCAACACCTGCGAACTGGAAGGTCGGCGAAGATGTCATTATCACCGGCGCAGTTTCGAACGACGACGCGGCCGTGAAGTTCCCGGGGTACAAGACGGTTAAGCCTTACCTTCGCACGACGGCACAACCGAAGTAAGTTTTCTTCAGGCTTCACTTACTCCGAGATCGCATCGGAGTAAGTGAAGCCAGTAAGCTCCTCTGCAGAACCTCAGTGCAGAGTAAGTGGGCACCGGTGGCGAAGTGGCTAACGCGCTGGTCTGCAAAACCAGTATTCGTGGGTTCGATCCCCACCCGGTGCTCCAACAATTCGATGTAGTTCAGAAGGTCCGCCGACATTGGTGGGCCTTTTGTCTTGCCCGAAAAACTTGCGAAAGATGGTGCCCAAAAGGCAAAGGACGGTGTGTGTTGAGACGTCTCAGTCAACTTTCGCGATGTTCCTGTAACAAACGGCCGTCCGGCGGTGTCTACAGTCCCAGCTTTTCCTCTCGCAGATGGGATTGCTTATGTTTCAGGACTCGTTGGTCGAATCGTCCGGGCGGCTGAAGTCGAGGTCCAGCAGCTATGTCTGGGTGACTGCAACGTTCAACGCCGCGGTGGTCGGCGTTGCCGTTCTTCTGCCGCTGCTCTACCCCGATGCCTTGCCGAGGACGGCCATGCTGGCCATGCTGTCGGCTCCGCCTCCACCACCGGCTGCCCCTGCGCCGCCGCCGGTCGTGCCGGCGCGGGTCGCTCGCGTTACCGCCGGTGTGGACCCGTTTCTGGCTCCCACGCGGATTCCTCGGCACATCGACATGACGCACGACGATCCGCCGCCTTCGGTTCCTGGCGTTGTGGGGATGACGGGTGGAAGTTCGGCCAGTGGTCCCGGCGTGATCAGTGCGCTTGGGCTGGGGCCAGCGCCTCCGGTGGTTACGGTTGCGCCGTCGAGGCCGGTCGGCCCGGCGCGGGTTTCGAGCGTGTGATGGCTGGGCAGATTGTCACGAAGACGACGCCGGTCTATCCGCCCATTGCGAAGGCGGCGCATGTTTCCGGGGCGGTGGTGCTGCACGCCGTCATCTCGAAGACGGGCGCGATTGAGAGCCTGTCGGTGGTGTCCGGGCTGGAGATGTTGCGCGCCAGTGCCGTTGCAGCGGTGCGGGCGTGGAGGTACCGGCCGTACCTGTTGAACGGGGAACCGACGGAGGTGGAGACGACCATTACGGTGAACTTCTCGTTCGGCGGGTAGGTGTCGGGTGTCTTACACCTGGGGCATTGGAGGGTACTTGTTCGCGCGATGCGCGAACGGGCTGGGATCTGTGACCTCTGGGATGGGGTGGGCGCGTAGGTTCACATGCAGATCCCTTCGCTGCGCTGCGGGATGACAGATTCGAAAGGGGGATCTGCGTTCCCGAAGGCCGATACTTTCGCCCCACGCGAAACGGCCCGACTCGATGAGCCGGGCCGTTGCATCTTCTCGACGGAGCATTAGTCGCGGCGGCTGCGGCCGCTGAAGAGTTGGAGGAGGATCATGAAGATGTTGATTGCGTCCAGATAGATGCCGAGTGCTAGCGAGACTGCACCCATGCCGTCGCCGCCTGCGCGGATGCGGGCGAAGTCTGCCACGGTGAGCGCGGTGAAGATGGCGAGGGCGATCCACGAGTAGGTGTTGGGCGACAGGAAGTGGAAGAAGATGCTGATCACGCTGGCCAGGATCAGCAGCAGCAGGCCGGCGAGGGCGATGCCCGACAGCTTGCGGTAGTCGATGCTGAACAGGTAGGCGACGCAGCCCATGGCCGTCATGCCGAGCGCGGTGGTGACCGCCGCCTGGAAGACGATGCCGGGGCCGATCATGCGCACGTACATGTGGATGATCGGCGAGATCTCCCAGCCCATGAAGAAGGCGAGCGCCATAAACAGGCCCATGGCCAGGCCGGCGTTGGTGCGGCGCACGGCGTTGATGCCGAAGACCAGCGCCAGGACGGCGATGAAGCCGGGCAGCATGCTCCACGGGGGCGCGGTGGCGACGCCGATGGCGGTAACGAAGAAGCCGAGCGCGGTAATGCCCAGCACCTTGGCCAGCAGGGGCGCGGTGCCTTCGCGGGGCACGTCGATGACAGTTGGGAATCCGTTGGTGCGATTGACGTACATGGGTCTCCAAACAGCGGCGGCAGATCCTCGCCGCTCCTCTTACAAGATTAGACGCAGTGGGCGGCGGGTCGATGCGTGGGCCTTGCCCACACGGAGTTGTCATCCTGAGCGGGGTGGAAGCTGTTTTCTGCCTTCCCAGAGAGCTGTCATCCTGAGCGAGCCTGTTTCCGCTTCCCCAAAGGTTTGTCATCCTGAGCGGAGCGCAGCGGAGTCGAAGGACCTGCATTCTCTTGATGCCACCGCAAATGTGGATGGATCGGAAGGGCACAGCTTCAGCTCTGCCAACAATCCAACCGAGGCGAACGGGCTTAAACCGCAGAGGTTGAGCTTTCTTCGTTGCATGCGCGAAGGCTGACCCCGTTGTCGTGTCGAGAAAGCCTTCGGCACAGCGCCCTTCTGATCCATCCACATTTGTACTGCTGCGAGCGGAATGCAGGTCCTTCGACTACACTTCGCTCCGCTCAGGATGACAACTCTTTGAGGGAGGCGAAGAGAGCTGCAGCGAGGAGGCGAAAGAGCTACGCGAGGCGAAGCGGAGACAGGGTTACGCGAGCTTGGGTTGGGCGTTGGGGCGCAGTGGATTTTCGGGCCATTTTTGTTTTGGGTAGCGGCGCATGAGGCCTCGGCGGACTTCGGGATAGAGGCGTTGCCAGAAGCCTGCGAGGTCGGCGGTCGTCTGTACGGCGCGGTTGTTGGGGCCGAGCAGGTGCATGACGACCGGCGTCTGTTCGGGGCCGATGCGGGGACCGTCGGTCATGCCGAAGAAGTCCTGCATGCGCGATTCGATCCATGGCGGTTTGCCGGTCTCGTAGTGGACTTTGAGGGCGCGGCCCGCCTTGAGCTTGAGTGTGCCGGGTGCGAGGTCGCGCAGGCGATGTGCATCGAGCCGCGCTTCCATGGAGGGCAGCAGGCCGACAGCGGCTTTGCGCAATTCGTCCATGGAGAAGCGTGTGAGTCCGAGGCATAGCTGGCGAAGTTCGGCTTCAACGTCCGGCGCGTCGAGGCCGGCGAAGGCGGCACGTGCCTGCAGGTTCTCCATCGCCGCTTCATCGACGAAGCGAGCGATGCCGGCAACGACGGCTTCGTGCGCCAGCATGGCAGCGGCGGCTTCCGCGTCGGGTTTGGCATCGCGCCACTCCTGCAGCAGCAGGCCCTCATAGCGCAGGGAGGTGGTAGCTTCGACGCGTTGTGCGGAGCGGTTCCAGACGAGCGTGGACTCTTCGCGCACGCGGTCGGGGAAGAGGTCGATAAGCCAGTCCGGCTCGAAGCGTGCGGCCATGCGGACGAGCGGCAGCGGCTTGTCGCTGCGGTCTTCGGCGTCGAGCACGACCATGAATTCATACTGGGGCGCGGCGCCGGTCATCTCTGCCGTGATGCCGGTGCCCAGCAGGATTTCCTTGCCGGTGCGGCGGCGGGCGACGCGGTCGGGGAAGCCCTGCAGCATGGCCCGGAGGAGTGGTTCGTCGCTGTCGCCGGTGTGCCTTGGCTGAGCCTTGCCGACGAGCCTGCGCAACTGCGATTCGGTCTGTCGTACGCGGTGATCAGGCACGGCGAACTGTGCGTCCATGGCTTCCAGCAGATCGTTGCGCTCCACGGATGCGCCTACGGAGAGCAACGCTGCGGCGGTGGCACCTTCCTGCCCAACGCCCGAGTCCTCTGCCGCGACGAGCATGCGTGCGAGGCGTGGCGGCAGCGGAAAGCGTGCGAGTCGGCGAGCCATGGCGCCGACTGCGCCGAGTCGGTCGAGGAGCGCCTCCGCATGATCGACCGCGATGGCTTCGGGTGCGTCAAGCCATGCGACATCGCCCATGCGGAGATCGAGTGCGCGCAGGGTGAGCGCGAGTTGCGAGAGGTCGGTGCGGAGGATCTCCGGGCGGTCGTGCTCGGCGCGTTGTGCGAAGTCGGCTTCTGCGTACAGGCGCAGCACACGACCCGGTGCGGTGCGGCCTGCGCGGCCTCCACGCTGAGTGGCGGAAGCCTTGCTGATGCGACGGATCTCGAGTGTCGGAAGGCCGGTCCACGGTGAGTGTGCGGCGACGCGTGCGAGGCCGCTATCGATGACGGCGGTGACGCCTTCGACGGTGACGGAGCTCTCGGCGACGTTGGTGGAGAGGATGAGCTTGGGCTGTGTGCTGGGGCCGACGGCGCGGTCCTGCTCGGCGGGTGAGAGGTCGCCGTAGAGCGGCAGCATGAGCAGGCCGGCGGAGCGGGCGATGCCGTCGCACTCGCGCATGGTGCGGCGGATCTCGGCGGCGCCGGGCAGGAATACGAGGGTGTGGCCCGCGTGCCTTTCGCGATGCAGGCGTTCGACGGCCTGTCGTACCTGCACGTGCAGTGGCTCGACGGAGTAGGGCGTGTATTCGACGGTGAGCGGGAAGACTCGGCCGGCGGCGTAGAGCATCTCGCAGTTGCCGAGGAAGGCTGCGACGGGGGCCGCGTCGAGTGTGGCGGACATGACGATGATCTTGAGGTCGGGGCGCGTGGTCTGCTGCAGGCGACGGAGGAGTGCGAGCGCGAGGTCGCTGTCGATGTGGCGCTCGTGGAACTCATCGAGTACGACGGCGTCGACGCCGGGGAGGAGCGGGTCGCTGATGAGGCGGCGTACAAGGATGCCTTCGGTGACGAAGCGAAGGCGCGTCTTCGGGCCGATGGCTTCTTCGAAGCGCACCTGGAAGCCGACGGTTTCGCCGGCCTGCTCGTTCCTCTCCCATGCGACGCGGCGTGCGGCCATGCGTGCGGGGAGTCGACGCGGTTCAAGGACGATGACTTCGCCGGGAACGACCTCGAGGAGTGCGGGTGGGACGCGGGTGGTCTTGCCGGCGCCGGGTTCTGCCTGCAGGACGAGGTTGTTGCCGGCGCGTAGGGCTGCCGTGATCTCGGGGAGGAGGTCGTCGATGGGGAGTGCGGGTTTGCGGGGGGTGGCGGCCATCGGTTCTATCTTCTATGAGTTGGTGCCGGAGCGTTGGGAGGGACGCTGATCCTCCCCGTTCAGCGTTGCCATCCCGCAGCGTGATTTGCGGGCGTCATCCCCTGTCCCACAACGTTTGTCATCCCGCAGCGCAGCGGAGGGATCTGCATTTCAACCGACGCGCCCATGCCATTGCAGCGGCCCCGGATGTTTGTCCGTTCGCGCATGGCGCGAACATGCACTCGGTTGTGACCGCTGGTATCGCTTCGTTGGGCGGGCACACATGCAGATCCCTCTGCTGCGCTGCGGGATGACAGCTTTCCGGGAGGGGATGGCGAGGGAGGTGAGCCAGCATCGCTCCCATGTCTCAAAGGCGAGACATGGGGCACCCGGCCTTGTGTGAGCCAAGCTGTTCGTTCAACGCAGACAAGGCTACCGCTTCTTACCCTTCTTCTTGCTGGCGGCGATGCGGTCCTTGTTCTTCTTCTTACGGACCGAGGAGCCGTCTGCGCCGAATTTTGCGAACGGTGAAGACGAGCTTAGCGGAGCTGCCTTTGCCTTGCTGCGCTTGGCGGAGCGGGGGCTTGGCTTGCGGGTTCTTGTGGGCAATTCGGCGACGGTCTTTTCGCGGCGTTCGGTGCTTCTGCCGGCGCGCTTCGGGAAGGGGCGTGTGCCCTCGGGCAGTGCGGTTTCGCCTGCGGCGTGGTCGGGGATGATGGCGAACTGCAGGCGGCGATTGCCGCGGTCGATGCGGTCGAGCAGCACGCGCACCTTCATGCCGGGGCGATAGGTCTTGTTGCTCTTGCCGCCGCGGATTTCGCGGGTGGTTTCGCGATAGGTGTAGTGGTCGTCGGTCAGCGTGAAGATGGGGACGAGACCTTCGACGAACATGTCCGCGAGTTCAACGAACATGCCGTACTTGGTGACGGAGAGGATCATGGCGTCGAAGTCTTCGCCGACACGGTCCGTCATGAACTTGATCTTCTTCCACTCGATCAGCTCGCGTTCGGCGTCGGCGGCGCGGCGCTCGGTCTCGCTGCACTCCTGCGCGATGGCGATGAGCTCGTCCTTGGGATAGACGTCTTCGAACTGCTGCTCCGTGTGGTGCATGTCGCGCTTCGGTGCTTCGTCGATGCCGAGGTAACCCTGTGGCGCGGCGATCTCTTCTGCGTCACCGAAGGGGTCGGCGCCGTCGGCGAGGAGCGTCTTCAGGATGCGATGGACGACGAGGTCGGGATAGCGGCGGATGGGTGAGGTGAAGTGTGTGTAGGCAGGTGCGGCGAGGGCGAAGTGGCCTTCGTTGTTCGCGGAGTACTTCGCCTGCTTGAGCGAACGCAGCATCAGGTAGCTGAGGATGCGCTCTTCCGGCCGGCCGTGAATCTTGGCGGCGAGGCGCTGGTACATGTGCGGCGTGACTTCGATGGACGACGAGGTGGAGACTTCGTGCTCGCGTGCGCGGTGTGCCACGCGACCCTGCTGGCCGCGCCGTTGCTGATCGCGGCGTTCGGCCTTCATGGTCATGGACTTGACCGGGAGAGCGCCCACGCCGAGCGTGATACCGAAGGCTGCGGCGGCATCTTCGAAGTCGATGATGCGCTTGGGGTCGGGCATCTCGTGAATGCGGTACATGCCGGGAACGCCGCTGGCTTCGATCCAGCGTGCGACGCACTCGTTGGCGCAGAGCATGAACTCTTCAATGATGCGGTTGGCCCATGCGCGCTCGGCCTTGCGGACGCCCTTCATGGCGCCCAGGTCGTCGAAGTCGATGACGGGTTCGGGGAGGTCGAAGTCGATGGACCCGCGACGAACGCGCTTGCCGTTAAGGATCTGCGCGAGCTCGAACATGCGTTCGAACTGTGGCAGGAAGGGTTCGTAGAGCTTGCGGACTTCTTCGTCGCCGTCGAGAATCTTCTGCACGTTGGTGTAGGTCATGCGACGTGCGGAACGGATGAGGCCTTCGCAGATCTCGTAGCCGAGGACGTTGCCCTCGTCGTCGATGCGCGCGATGCAGGAGAGGACCATGCGGTCTTCGTCGGGGCGCAGCGAACATTCGCCGTTGGAGAGTTCCTGCGGCAGCATGGGGATGGCGCGGTCGGGGAAGTAGACGCTGTTGCCGCGCAGTCGCGCTTCCAGGTCGAGGTCGCTGTTGTCGCGGACGTATTCGGCAACGTCGGCGATGTGGACCTGCAGCTCCCAGGTGTTGTCCGCGTGCTTGCGGACGAGGACGGCGTCGTCGAAGTCCTTCGCGGTTTCGCCGTCGATGGTGACGATCGGCTCGTCGCGGAAGTCACGGCGCAGGTTGAGTTCTTCTTCGAGCAGCGCTGCGACGTTGCGCTCGGCGGCGTCTTCCGCTTCGGCGAGGACGCCTGCGGGGAAGACGTGCGGCAGATGGTGCTTGCGGATGATGATCTCGACGTCGACGCCGAAGGCATCGGGGTCGCCGAGGACTTCGAGGATGCGTCCGCGCGCGGGCGAGTGTTCCGTGGGGTAGTGCGTGATTTCGACGTCGACGGCGAGGCCGTTGAGGTCTTCCAGCGTGCCGTCCCAGCGGTGTTCGAGCGCTGCGGATTCCGCGCCAAGGGTGCGGTGCGGCGTGATGGCGGCCGAGGGAAGATCCGTGTCGTCTTCGATGAGGACGGGCTGTGTCATGCGCTCATCGAGCGGCACGACGTAGCTGCCGCGCAGGCGCATGTCCTCGCTGCGTGGATCGACGCTGCGACCACGTGCGCCGGCCGCGTGGAAGATGCCGACGACGGTTGCGTTGCGGCGCGTCATCACGCGAACGATGCGGCCCGACTTGCGGCCATCGCGCGAGGGCGGCGCCGGCAGCACGAGGACAACGTCGCCCTGCATGGCGCCGTTCAGGTCGTGGGGCGGGATGAAGTAGTCGCCATCGCTCTGCGTGGTGGCGTCCGTGGGGCGCACAAAGCCGAAGCCGTCGCGATGCAGTTGCAGCTTGCCTGCGATGAGGTCGCTGCGGGTTGCGGTGCGATCTTTTACGAGACGCTGGCGGTCCTGTGCGACGGCGCGGCGGCCGGTGTCGTTCTTGACGCGCTCGGTGTGAACCTGCGGCAGCGCCCATTGCTCGGCGTCGATCTTGACGAGGGCGCCTCGCGCCGTCATCTTCGCAAGCTGCTCGAGGAGCATGCGGCGTTCGCGGCCGCCGCCCATGCCCAGCTCGCGGACAAGTTGTTTGTAGCCGGCGCGACCGCCCGCGCGTTCGACGCGGCGCAGGAGTTCGCGATCAGTGTGGGGATAAGGGTGGCCCGGCATGCTGCCTTGAGGATACGCCGACGCGTCCGCGCCGGTCCTTAGCGCTTCGCGAAATGCTTCGTGGCACCGGTGCGTTCATTGCGGATGTCCGTGGAACCATCGACGTTGACCGTGACATCAATGCGCTTGCCGTCGGTGCCTGCTGTGTTGGCGAGGAACTCGTCGGAAGCGTTGTGCTCAGGGCCTTCCTGCGGCGTGCCTCCCGGGTTCTTCGTGCCTGCGGGCGGTGCGAGGTGCAGCTGGTAGAGCGCCTCCAGGCCGGGCGAAGACTTGAGGGTGTCGATGACGGAGGTGCTGCCGCCCTTGTGGTCGCCGTTGTCCATCACGGCCAAGCGCGGCTGCAGCGAATGCACGAAAACCTTGCTGCTGCTCCAGTCCGAGCCGTGGTGCGAGACGATCATCAGGTCCACGCGGCCGATCTTGTTCGCGGGGCAGACGAGCAGGCGCTCGCGGTCGGAGGTGAGGTCACCCGCATCCACGATCTTCAGACCGGCGAAGCGGAGAAGGATGCCGAGGGACTGGCCATTCTCCTGCATGTCCTCAGTGGGTGTGGGCGCCTTGGCGCAGAGGGCATTGGGCTTGCCCGCGCCGGGCAGGGAGGTGTTCATCACCTTGCCCGCGGCGCTGAGAGCGATGGCGTCGAAGCCTAGGATGGGCAGCCTATCACCCGCCTTGACGATGACTCGTTTGTACTTCCCGGTGGCGATGATTTTGAGGTATTCGTCATAATCCACAGGTGAGTTGGGGTCGGGTCTGAAGCGTTCGCCGTGGTCCAGGAAGGTGACGACGGGGATTCGTGCAACCAGTTGCGGGACGCCGCCTGCGTGGTCGGAGTGGTAGTGCGTCAGGAGCACGGTGTCGATGCGGCTTAGCCCCATCTGTTTGGCTGCAGCAACGATGCGGTCGGCGTCGCGACCATCGTGAGCGGGCCAGCCGGTGTCTACCAGCAGTGACTGACCACCGGGCGCGACGAACAGTGTTGCCTGCCCACCCTCCACGTCGATGGCTGCAATACGCAGAGAGCCTTTTCCCTGCGCGAGCGCGGTGGCGGTGGCGAGGATTGCAGTCGATAGAGTGAACGCGATGCGGCTGAGTTTCATGGCCCACAAAGCATACCGCGCACTGGCACGCTCTGGCATGGGAGTGCGGTTTTCGTGTCTGGGAGGCGCCGCATCCCACGTTGCATGAGTGAGATCGTAAACATCGCAGCGAACGAAACGACCGGCACATCGCGACGTAGCTTCCTGAGGACCGCTGGCGGCGCCGTGGCCGCTGTGACTGCCTTGGGAGCTGCCGCAGCGCAGCAGAAACCGAACGCGGGAAACGAAGTGCAGCTATCGCAGATCCACGCCAGCACGGAAGCAGCGGAGAAAGCGCCCGGACCATTTCTCCCAACGAACCGGCGCGTTGGTTTCGCCATCGTTGGCCTGGGCCGGCTGTCGCTGAACCAAATTCTGCCGGCCTTCGCGAAGAGCGACTCGTGCAAGCCCGTGGCACTGGTCAGCGGCGACCGCGGGAAAGCGCTGAAGATTGCCGCGCAGTATGGCATTGCAGAGACGAGCATCACCGACTACGCCGGCTTCGAGAAGCTGAAGGAGATGCCCGGCGTCGATGTGATCTACATCGTTCTGCCAAATGGCATGCACCGCGAGTTCGTCATGCGCGCCGCAAAGATGGGCAAACACATCCTGTGCGAGAAGCCCATGGCGAACAGCGCCGCCGAGTGCGAGGAGATGATCGCCGCCTGCAAGGCTGCGAATGTGAAGCTGATGATCGCGTATCGGCAGCAGTATGAGCCGATGAATCGCACGCTTGAAAAGGCCGTTCGCGATGGGAGGATCGGGACGTTACGTTCCATTGTGGCATCGAACTCTCAGGACCAGGGCGATCCGACGCAGTGGCGTCTCAATAAGAAGCTGGCGGGTGGTGGAGCGATGCCGGATGTGGGGATCTACTGCCTGAACGCTGCACGCTTCCTCACGGGGATCGAGCCGGAGGAAGTCTTCGCGACGGTCGTGCAGCCGAAGGATGACCCGCGCTTTCGCGAGGTGGAAGCCCGGTGTGAGGTCATTGCCCGCTTTCCCAACGGCGTAACGGCGACGTTCACGACGGCCTATGACACTCATCGCTCAGCCTTCCTGCGGCTTGAAGGCAGCGACGGTTTTGCCGAGATGGATCCCGCCTTCGGTTATCACGGATCGAAGTTGCGGTTCGTGAAACTGATGGACGGCAAGGACACGGAGATGACGCCGTCGATCGAGGACAAAGACCAGTTCGCGCTCGAGATGGATCACATGGCATCCTGCGTGACGAACAACCAGCAACCACATACGGGCGGCGAGGAAGGTCTGCAGGATATGCGTCTGGTGGAAGCGATCTATAAGTCGGCAGCGACCGCACGGAGTGTGAAGGTTACGCCACCAACCGGGCCAACGCGTGGTCCAGGCCTGCCCGCCATGGAGAGTTAGCCGGATCCATAACAAAGCGAAAGGGACCGCCGAGGCGGTCCCTTTTCGATGTTGGTTGCAGTGATAGTTAGAAGGTGGCCGTCAGCTGGAATTCCGTCTGGCGGGGCGCACCCTGCGAGAAGGTGCCGACGCCGCGGTAGGTCCGGCTTGCTGAGTAAGTTGCGAAATTGTTGGGGCCGGTTATAAATCCAGCTCCACCCGTTCCGCTGTTGAACGCACCGCCTGCGGTGGTGGTGTTCTGCAGGGTACCCGGATTCGTGACGGTGCTGGCGAAATTGCTGAAGTTCGCCACGTTGTAGAACGCAATCTTCGGCGTAAGGCTGAACCCCTCGTGGACCTTGTTGAAGCGGATCGGGTACGAGAAGTTCACGTCGAGAGAACGGAACATTGGGTTGTTTACAGCGCGGGTCGTGGGTAACTGAGCGACCGGCTGAATAACGCCTTTCAGCGCCGTGAGCTGCGAGAGGCTCATGAGATTAGAGTTGATGACAGCCTGTCCTGCGGGTGTCGGCTTGCCGGCGTAGCTGCCGTTGAAGGTAGTGATGTACTGACCAAGGGTGTCTGACTTGATCCGGTGCATGTAATCACCCGGCAGCGTACCGGGAGCGACATCGCCCGTGGTTCCGTCGCCGGTGATATCAGTCGTGAAGATATTGCCGGATGCCAGATTCGAGTCAAGGTACAGCGTCGACGGAAGTGCGGAGAAGAAGTGGCCGATGACGCCGATTTCTGGACCATACTTCGGATTGATGGAGCCGCCGAAAGAAAGCTGGTGCTTCCGGTCGAGGCCGTTGCGCCCGATGTACTGGTTCGGATTATCGGCGTCATAGGCACCGGAGGTGAAGAATTGGTCCGATGACGTCAGGTTGGAGACGATGCGGGATAGGTTGTAAGAGATCTGGAAGTTGCCGTGCTCGATTCCCGGAACGGGATGCGAAGTGGACTGGCGATAGACAACCTGCAGAGCGTCATAGCCAGACCGCCCAGTGGGGCGAATGAAGGAACCGCTGCCCAAGTCGGGGTTGCTGCCAGGAAACGCGGCCGGAGTATTTGCTTTTGCCGCGGCCGTCGCGGTCGCGGCTGCCGGGTCACCTTTGGCGTACTTCCAGTTGTTGTTGGCGTCGTATACCGAAGACGAGTCCAGTCCTACGCTCGCGAAACTCGCGATCGAGCGGCCCTTTCCGATTTCGCACTGGACGACGGCCTGTGACGTAGCAGTTGTTGCTGTTCCGCAGCCATCTGTCGCTGACAAGCGGTTAATCGCTGCGAGTGCATATGCGGCGTTGAAGTTGCGGGCGGCACCTTGGTGATTGAGGTCGATGGTCTGACCGATTCGCCAAGTCATGTTGTGAATGTAGTCGGCGCTAAGAACTCCGCCCTTGAACAGCTCCCGCTGCAGACCAAAGTTCCACTGCTCGGAGAGTGGCTGGCGGTAGACGGGAGCGTACAGTCCGCTTGCGCTCAGAGTATTGCCGAAGTAACTGCCGTTGACCGTGGCCGAGTTCGCCCGCGCATTTGCCTGCAGAGACTTCTCGAGCGCGGCAAACTGCGGCGCGGACTGTGCGATTGTTCTGCCAAGGCAGTTTGTGGTGAAGGAAGTGCCGTCAGGGGTTGTGGAGACGACGCTACCATCCGGAAAGTTGATGCCGGTGAGCGACGTGCAGGGGTTCCGGGAGTAGTAAGACGGGGAAACCTTCAGGAGCGCGCCCTCAGCATTGGAGGAGTTGTTGAATACAACGCTCTCGTAGAAGAGACCGAAACCAGCTCGCAGTACTGTTTTATGGTTGCCAGGGGCATAAACGATGCCGGCCTGCGGTCCGAGGTTCCCGTATGGCTGATTTACATAGCTACCGGTATAGGCAGAATTAAATAGGCTGAATGCATTCGTGGAACCGGATGCGCTTCCGCAAACATAGCTGACCGTGCTGCTCAGGTCAGCACAGGTAGGCAGCTTGACGGAGTTGTTCTGGCGATTTGTATCCGCACTGTAGCGCAGACCCGCTGTAAGCGTCAGGCTGGGCGTGACCTTCCATGCATCAGCGGCATAAAACGAGAAGCGCCAAGAGCCGACGCCGCCACCAGGAAGTCCGAATGCGGGAGAACTGTTGCTGTATCCCTGACCATTGCCGATTGTTGCAGAGCTGGTGTTGTAGCCATTAATGGGGTCGCCCGGGCAGGCTGCTGCACCGGGGACGCCACTGCAACCAAGGCCAAGTGGATTGGTTGCGGTTACAGTGCCGGCAAGCAGGTTACTTGCAGTCGGATTCAGACGAGGACCAATGCCATAGAACGCGGCATATGCACCAGACTGGATACGGTTGAGTGCACCGCCGAAGCGGATGTTGTGCTTACCGACCGTATAGCCGCCGTCATAGCGGAGCTGCTTATCTGACTGGTAGGTCGCCTGCGGTGCGTTAGCGTTCGGTCCAAAGTAGATCTGCCCCGAATAGCTGACTGCGACGGGGCCGTTGGCTGTTACGAGTGGATCGTACCCAGACGTTGCGCTGCCGTCCACGATCAGGTTGTGAAATTTCTCGTATGACCCGCGGAACGAGTGAGTCATCCGCCCTTTTGAGAAGTCTGCGCCGAATGCGCCCCCGAAGGTATTGTCACGATTCGGATAGGCCGCGAAACGGGTGGTGCCACCGGCTGTCAGCGTGGAATCGACGTTATAGTTACCGCGAGCGAAATAATGTCCACCGAACGGTCCCTGATAGTCGAGACGCGCTGTGGAGTATGTCTGCCTGTAGGGTGTCCCTACTGTGGGGTAAAGAGAGGCGAGAGTCTGCGTCTGCCCGACCGGGTTGTTGCCTGCCGTGTTGAAAACGGTACCCAGATTCGAAGGCGAAGCACTGTTCTGCACGATGCGCTCGGCGTTACCGAAGGCAAAAAGCTTGTCCTTGATGATTGGAAAGCCTACGCTGCCGCCGTACTGGTTCCGCTGAAAGTACGGAGCTACGTGAGCACCGGCCGCATTAGCGGTCGAGTTCGGGTTCGCATCCAGTGCGCGCTGATCCTGGAAGATATAGAACGCTTCGCCATGGATGCTGTTGGTGCCGGAACGCGTGGAGACCTGAACAGAACCCTGCGAGGTGACTTCACCGGCTGCGTCCTGCGTGGAGCGGCTTAGCTGGAACTCGTTGATGGCGCCTTGCGAGACGTTGAAGATGGTAGTCCCGACAAACTCGTCGGTGATGTCCTGGCCATCAAGCAGGATGCGCGTGGTACGGCCCGAGGTGCCGTTGACCGAGATGCCCGTATAGCCCGACTTGGTGGGATCGAAGGTATTTCCGTTGGTGAGCTGAACGCCCGGCTCGATCTGCGCGAGGTCGAGGAAGTTACGCCCGTTCACAGGGAGGCTTGCGATCTGCTCCCGAGTGATGACGTCGCTGACACCGGCCTGGTCCGTATTGACCTGGATGTCGCCGGCGGTGACCTCGATGGTCTCAGACGACTGGCCCACGGTGAGTTTGAAGCTGCCGGGCGTCGCTGTGCCAGTGAGAATGCGGGTCTTAACCTCCGTGTTCTGGAAGCCTGCGGCGCTGATCTTGATAGTGTAGGTGCCGGGGTTGAGGGGACCGACAGAGTAGAAGCCACTCTTGTCGGTGGTGATGGTCTTGGTAGATCCCTGGTCCGCGCTCACGATGTTGATGGTCGCGTTGGGAACTGCGGCGCCGGACGGATCGGTAATGGTGCCCTGGATCGCTCCACCGTTTACGGACACGGCCTGTCCGTAGGCCGACACGCTGACGATCGCCAGCGGTGCGGCTAGCAAGAACTTTTTCATCTACTGCCTCCTGAAAATGCGCAAAACCTGGATATCTGCGCTACGAGCTGCTAATCCTGCCTGGACCGACCGAGATCGACACATGGGGAGAAGCTTTTTTACTGGTTTCAGGGAAGCATTACGTAATCCGCTGCGCCTGTCAATTGACGACAGCTCAGCAGACTGCGAAACTTTGGCAAATTGAATTTCCTGTTGCCGACACGACTGTCAGATGTTTTTGGGAAATTCTTTGGCCTGATTTTGAAATGACACAAAAGAACGGGGAGCATTAAGGCTCCCCGTTCTGGGAATGCATTGCGATGTGGGTCTCGCTAGCTCTGTTCTTCGCCCGTGCGGTACACCGATCCCGACGTCGTGACCTGGCTGCGTTTCCTGATCAGTTCGAGCACCTCAGGGTCGTTGGCCTGGGCTCCATGGGGTGCAAATAGAGCGCGACCGCGGTCGCTGGCTTCTTTGCGTGGCTCGCACAGGTAATACACGGCCATGCTGTTGCGGACCTTTTCTTTGGGTGATTCCACCGGGTCCGGCAGTCCATGCCAGGACTTTTGGGACGTGTCGAAGATCACGGCGCGATTAAATAGGTTTGGAATGCGCCGAACCAGTTCGCCAGGGGCCCCGCTGTCATCTTTCCAAAGCCCAAGCGCGCCGTTCCACTCTTCTTTCCAGTCGGGCGTGATGTAGATGATCAGGTTCAGAATGCGTTCTTTGCCCAGCTTCGGATGGATGGAATAGTCCAGGTGCGCGTTCAACTTGCCGCCCTGCGCATGGGCATGCCAGCCGCCGCCGTGCAGGCCGGGGTCGGCCGACAGAGGAAGGTTCGCAAGCTTTGCCATCTCGGCGACAAACTCTTTGGAGTTCAGAAAGCTGAAGGCAGCATAGGTCGTCTTTGGAAAGCGATCCCAGTGGTTGAGCGCCTTCTTGATCTCGATGGGATTGTGATACACCGACCAGGCAGGTCCGTCGAATGCCGGGAATTCCTCGGCAAGTCGCTGCGCTACATCCTCGTGAAAGAAATTGTCGATGATGACGTGACGGAAGGGATTGCCGCGATTGAAGGCTGGCACAAGCGAATCAAAATCAATATCTGAGCGGAGGAACGAGGACGTCATCCACTCCATGATCGGACGAGTCCGGCGTGAAGCCGACTGCTTTTCTGTCTTTTAGCGATTCGGGCGTGTCATTTCGGGAATAGGTGGTGGTGGCAAAGGGGTGCGGCTGAACTCTGCGATTGCTACGAGGACCGCGCGACAGGCAGCCCACTCGCCACGACGAGCTCGGTTCAGGAGCTTGATCCCGAGAAAGAGCGGTAGCGAAAGCGCGAAGAATGGTGAGTGCATCCGCAGGAACCGCATCCCGGAGACGGCGATGGTCTTTTCCATGAAGGGATTTCGCGGACCGTCCGTGCTCGCGCTCTCTTTGTGAAGCACCGCGGTGTCGGCCGCTACGGCGATCTTCCAGGGGGTGCGCTCCATGCGCAGGCATAGGTCCGAGTCGTCGTAATACATGAAGAACCCCTCATACAGCAGCCCGATCTGGCGCAGTACTGCGGTGCGAATCAGGACACTTGCGAAGGTCGTGTAGGAGTGGCGGATCTGCTCGGTCGGCGCGTAGTAATGGATGCTGGTACCAAGCAATGGATTGATGCGGCCACCGCTCCAGGCCTGCACCTTGGTTGGATCGTGATGGTAGTACAGGACACTTCCCACAATGCCGATACCGGGATTTCCGCCTGCCTCGCGCAGCAGCTTGGCGAGCGTGTCCGGTGGGCATTCCGTATCGTTGTTCAGGAGCCAGACGAACTCTGCATCGCGCTCCATGGCGACGCGGATGCCAATGTTGGTGCCTTTGGCGAAGCCGCCGTTTTCCGTATGTTCGATCAGCGTAATTGATACCTGGCAATGCGCCACTTCTGCCAGGAAGGCTTTGATCCGGGCGACGGAGTCATTGCTCGAGCCGTTGTCGACGACGATGACCTCAAGCGGCACCGTTTGTTCTGTAAGCGTGCGGAGGCACGCGATCGTATCGCGCCAGCCGTTCCAGTTCACCACCACGCATGCGACCATCTCCCCATGGTAAGCGCGCCGCTCTTCGGCAGCATACAAAGCGAAGATGCGGCGAATCCAGGCGGTAGAATGGGGCAACGCCATGTCCGCTGCTGACCCTTTCGCGAGTGACCATCGAATCCCAGCGGCAGACGACCGCTTCAGCTTCCTGCACGTGGATCTGAATAGCTTCTTTGCGTCCGTCGAACAGCAGATCCATCCTGAATATCGCAATCGCCCGCTGGCCGTGGTGCCCACCTTTGCGGATACGACCGTGGCTATTGCGGCCAGCTATGAGGCGAAGGCGCTGGGCATCAAGACTGGCACGCGTGTCGGAGACATGAAGAAGATCTGCCCTGACATCATCATGGTCCAGGGCGATCACAGCACCTATGCCGAATACTCGCACCGCATCCACGCCGCGGTGGAGCGGGTTTGTCCGGTGGCCCACATCCCGTCGATTGATGAAGTCACCTGTCAGCTGATGGGGCGCGAACGGGAACCACCGCTCGCACGCCGCATCGCGCTCGACATCAAGCAGGCTATCTATGACGATGTGGGCGATACGCTTCGCTGCTCGATCGGGATGGCTCCAAATCGCTACCTGGCAAAGATCGCCAGCGACATGCAGAAGCCGGATGGCCTGATCGGCCTGTTGCCGTCGCAGTTGCCGCGCGCGCTGACGCACCTGGAACTGCGCGACCTGCCCGGCGTCGGCGCGAAGACCGAGCAGATGCTGATCAGGAAGGGCATCACAACGATGCCGCAGTTGCTGGAGCTGGACCGCGAGGGCATGCACAAGCTGTGGAACTCCGTGTGGGGCGACCGGCTGTATCACTGGCTGCGCGGACACGACACGGGCGATGATGGCGCGCCGCTGCCCAACGAGATGCAGAAGTCTCTGGGCCACTCGCACGTGCTGGGCCCGGATCATCGTTCGCCGGAGGGATCGTGGGCCATTGCTCACAAGCTGTTGCACAAGGCCGCGATGCGACTTCGGATGGAGAAGCTTGCAACGGCGTCCCTGGGACTGACGATCCGTTATCAGCTCAACCGGCAGGAGGCTGAGGGCCGCAGCAAAGTTCGACACCATCAGAGCGGTATCAAGCACGATGCATGGGGCATGGAGGCGCGCTTTCCGACCTGCCAGGACACGCTATCGCTGCTGGAGGCGTTGCAGAAGCTATGGTCGCAGCAACCCAGGGGCCCCGAATTTCAACGCCCGTTCTTTGTTGGTGTCACGCTGGGGAGGCTGATCCCGGAGAGTGAACAGCAGCCAACACTGTTTGCGGATGCGGACAATCGCGGCCAACTGTCTCGCACGCTGGACAAGCTGAACCTGAAGTACGGCCACACCACGCTGCACTTCGCAGGGATGCTGCCCGCGCGCGATTCGGCCCCCACGCGGATTGCCTTTACGCAGATTCCTGTGCAGTATGGCGTGGATTACATGTAGGTGTGTTGCATCTGTTTCCGACGGATTTCTAGTCCAGACCGCAGCGGCAGCTGACGCCGTGACGCGCCGGCATGGTGCCGTCCAGCGCAGGAATGCAGTGGCCGTGCGGGTCGGTATCAGGATGCCCTAGCTTCGCAGCGATGCGCTGTTCGAAGTGCTCCGAGATGAAGTGTTCCAGCTTCTCAGCTTCATCGTGCAGGTCTTCGATGGGATAGCCCAGAATCTCGAACAGAAAGGTTTCGATCAGGCGATGATGCCGCACGATCTCCAGTGCACGGCGCCTGCCGGAGAGGGAGAGGCGGACACCCCGGCCGCGCTCGTACTCGATCATCGGCTTGCGCTCGGCGGCCAGCTTCTGCAGCATGTTGGTTACGGAGGCGGGTGCGACGTGCAGACGTACGGCAAGTTCTGAGCTGCCGATGCGGCGCTGCTCATCTCCGCCCAGGGTGAAAACTGCCTTGAGGTAGTCGTCGATCGACTCGCTCGTCCGTGTCGGCGTTGTTCCGGATTTTGCCTTGACGGCCAACGTGCTCAATTGCTCTCCTCCCTAAGGCTAGCCTAAGCCGACGTCCGGATGTGCACCATATCAATCTGCGCAGCCACCGGGCCGGGCGGCGGAACTGCTTTGAGCAAGCATCTATATCGCAGGCGTGAGCGGAATTGAGGGCTCACACAAGCCCTGGAGTTGAAGAGTATGAGAATTAATCTGCAATTGTGTGTGGCACTCGCTGCCACCTCCCTTCTGGTCACCACTGGTTGCAAGCAGCCAAAGGACACGAGCAGCAACCTGAAGTCGGCGATCAACGGCTATTACGACCAGTGGCCGGAGTGCTTGTGGCCCGATCCCATCCAGATGCCGCAGCAGCATGACAAGGACGATGCGACCAAGGTGATGCCCTTTGACGCGCTGGTCGATCAGGGGCTGCTGTCGCGCACCCCAGTCGAGAAGACAAAGCTGCTGGTGCTGAAAAAAGAGGCCAACAGCTACGACCTCACCGACAAGGGCCGCACCAACTGGACTCCGAATGTGAACCAGCCTGGCTATGGCAATTTCTGCTACGCACACCGCAAGGTGAAGGACATCGTGAGCAACACGCCCGCGGGGACCGAGCCCGGTGCCACCACCACGGTCAACTACACCTACACGCTGGGTGATGTGAAGGACTGGGCGCAGGCAGCAGAGACGCAGAATGCGTTTCCGCAGTTGCGCACCGCGTTAACCGCCACCAACAACGGCAAGGCAACGCTGGTACTGACCAGTGATGGCTGGAAGATGCAGCCCGTGGCCAAGGGCGCGACCGGCGACAGCGGCATCGTGCAGTAGCTCTTCTGCAACGCAAGAGGCGGCGGAGCCATTGGCTCCGCCGCCTTTTTGTCGTCGTTACTGAGGTGACTTGAAGTGGTATTCCTTCGGCGGCGTGGCCCCCATCAGGTTGGTCACAAAATAGTCCCAGCGCCGGCGCGAGATGTAGGGTGTTGCGTCACCGTAACCGTGACGCGAGTTAGGGATCATCAGCAGATCGAAGTCTTTCCCGGCGCGCATCAGCGCATCCACCACCAGCAAGGTGTTTGTTGGCGGGACGTTGTCGTCGGTCGTGCCGTGCGTCAGCATCAGCTTGCCTGTCAGGTGGCTTGCAAGGGACTGGTTGGCCTGATCTTCGTAGGCCTGCCTGGTGGTGGCATCGCTCACGCCAATCCACTTCTCGGCCCAGTCGTCTTCGTAGTTACGATTGTCGTGATTGCCGCTCTCAGACCAGCCCACCTTGAAGAACTCGGGATACCGGAACATCGCGTCCGCCGTGGCATAGCCGCCGCCACTATGGCCCCAGATACCGACATGGCTGAGATCGATCCAGGAGTATTTCGCTGCAAGCTCCTTCATGCCGGCGATCTGATCCGGCAGTGTGTTGTCGCCGAGATTGCCGAAGTACGCATCATGAAACTTCTTCGAGCGGCCCGGTGTTCCCATGCCGTCGATCGACACCACGATGAATCCAAGTTCCGCGAGACCGGCGTTATAGCCGCGCGTGCGTGCAAGACTCGCTTCATCTCCCGGCAATGGAGCAAACGAACGCGAGCCCACCGAGCCGGTCTGCGGTCCGGGATAGATGTAGTTGATGATCGGGTATTTCTTCTTGGGATCGAAGTTCGACGGCTTGAACATGATGCCGTACAGATCGGTCTTGCCGTCACGAGCCTTCACCGTGAAGCTCTCCGGAGCCTTCCATCCCGATGCCTTCAGGCGTGCGATATCGGTCTTCGCGATCTCAGCAATCTGTCGACCCTCGGTATCGCGCAGCACCGTCACCGGCGGCACCTGCGTGGTGCTGAAGGTGTCGACAAAATATTTACCGTCAGCGCTCAGCTTGGGGCTGTGGTTGCTGTTCTCCGGTGTCAGCAGACGAACTGGTCCGCCCT
The DNA here is from genome assembly GCF_900105625.1 of Terriglobus roseus. Classification (NCBI taxonomy): domain Bacteria; kingdom Pseudomonadati; phylum Acidobacteriota; class Terriglobia; order Terriglobales; family Acidobacteriaceae; genus Terriglobus; species Terriglobus roseus. The sequence continues at coordinate 2,366,729 of NZ_FNSD01000001.1, read as the reverse complement.
CCAGGTTCGTGCGATACAGCGCGGCGTAGTACGGATCCCAGCCTTTCTCGTGGCCCACGCCCTGCAGCAGGATGTCGCCTGTCACCTCATCGACGCGCATCACCTGCGCGACGTTCCAGTCGCCGGTGGTGACCGGATGCTTGAGTTGACCGGTGCCCGCGTCGTACAGGTAAAGCTGGCCCCAGTCGCTGCGTTCGCTGAACCAGAGAATTTCATTACGCTTGGACAGGTAGCGCCAGTTGACGCGGCCGGCGCCGCTCTCAAAATAAGTCGGCACCTCTTCGTGCAGAACATCGCGAACCTTGCCGGTAGCGACATCGGCCATCCGCAGATCTTCCTTGCGATGGTCGCGTGACGTGGAGACAAACGCCAGGGTCTTCCCATCTGCTGCCCACTGCACATCATCCCAACCGCCGCCCCGGCAGCTGATGTCATCGCAGAGTGTCGAGCGGTGCTCGTCCGCTGGCATCTGCAGTCGTGTCACAACGGCCTTGTCCGTATCGATGATCACGCGCTCGATCATGGTGACATCCTTGTCGCCGGCGAAGGGGTATTTCCAGGCCTGTAGCGAAGGATGGCCGACGTTGGTGGTGACCAGATACATCATCCCGGTCTTGCGCTGGTCCTGCTGGAAGGTGGCCACCATCTTCGAGTCGGGAGACCACACCACGACAGCGCGATCGCTGTGAGTCCAGCCGGCGTTGTCGGTAGCGTAGCCGTAGTTCTCGACGCCGTCTGTCGTCAACTGCTTCTCTTCGCCGGTGCCTGTGTCGACGACCCATAGATTCCAGTTGCGAATGAAGACAGCACGTTTGCCATCCGGGGATACCACTGCCTTGTCATGGCCGGGCCCCAGCGGCGATTGTGTTGCACGGCTATCCACGGCTGCAGAGTTCCCGCCCGTCAGCGGCGTTGTTCCATTCGAGCCCTGCTGGCGGGCTAGCGGAATCGGCTGCTTGGCGCAGGCATAGGCCGTCAGGTCGCAACGATAGCGTTCCGCGCTGACGGTTACGACGGCAGTTTTGTCCCCGTCCGCAAACTCCATCTCGGTGATGGGCAGATGAACCGGCGAGGCATTGCGGATTCCCGCAGCATTCAGCGCCGATGCCATGCGGGCATGGTCGAACGCCTGCGTAGACTTGCCCTGCGCGGCGTCCACAAGCATGAAGGTGCTGTTGCTGCCGACCATGTCGCGGTACCAGAAGCGATCGGGACCGGTAGTGCCGGGGCTGGTCTTCAGCCAATTCACTGACGCCACCGCGTGGTCGATCAATTCGGCCGTGGTGCCGGAGAGACGGCTCTCGGCGCGCGCGTAGTCCGCCGTCGTCACTACCTTTTGTTGTGCAACGAGCAGCGTCCCGAAAAGAAACATCGGAACGGCGGACACATGGGAAAGTCTCATGCTGGCGAGTGTACCAAGCGATCAGCGGCTTACTGGCGAAGCTTCCAAAGCACCTGGCGTAACATGCCCAGCCACACTTCCACGTCATCGCCCTGCAGAGCCAGTCTTCGGACAAGGCGACGCAAAGCGTCTTCGCCCATGTTGCCGGGGAAGCGCCGGTCGTACTCGCTGGTAACCAGCACCTCGCGCAAAAGCGTCTCATAACGCGCCAGTTCCGCAGCGGTTGCGGGCCGTGCTTCTTCCGGCAGTGTGCGCGGAGCGGCGCCATCGCGCGCCAGTTCATACAGGCAGACGGCGACGGCCTGGCCCAGGTTCATGGAGACGCCGCCGCGGTGCATCGGGATGGTGAGCAGGCGGTGGCAGTGGCTCATCTCCTCGGCGGACAGGCCGGTCTTCTCCGATCCGAAGAGGATGGCAACGGTGCCGCCAGCCATTCTCGCCGCCTGTGCGTGTGGTCCGGCGTCGCGAAGCAGTTCAACGGGATGCTGCAGGCGGCGATCGCCCAGGGCTGTTGTGCCGAAGACCAGTGTGCAGTCCGCGATGGCGTCGGCCACACTGCCAAACTGCCGCGCCGCGGCCAGCACGGGGGCAGCATCGATTGCGGACCGCGCCTCGGCGAACGGTACGTCATAGTCGTTCACCACGCGCAGATCGTCAAAGCCGAAGTTACTCATCGCGCGAGCGGCTGCGCCGATGTTGAGCGGATTGCGCGCACGCACCAGAACGATTGCAACGCGGCCTTGCGGGTCTACATTGATGCCTTCACGATTCATGCCTTCACGATTCTATGGGGCGTTGGAAGGGCGCAGAATCCGGAGTTCCAAACAAACCGCGTCGCGCGCTTCGCATCCTTACTTCTGGATTCGCTCGAATTGAACCGGTATGGTGCATCGCGATGAAAATCACACAGCACAGCAACAATCTCCGCCAGATCACCTTCCTTGGTTTTTCCAACTGTTACCTGCTGCGCGAGGCTGATGGATTCACGGTGATCGATACGTCCGTAGGTGGTTGCGCGAAGCAGATCGCAGCGGCCGCGCGGGAGTTCGGCGGCGAAATCCGGCGCATTCTGCTGACGCACGCACACGGAGATCACATCGGTTCGCTGGACGCCTTGCATGATTTGCTGGGCGGGGTGGATGTTGCGATCAGCGAACGGGAAGCGCCTTTGTTGCATAAGGACATGACGCTCCGGGCGGACGAACCGAAGGGCAAACTGAAGGGCAGTTATCCCGGCGCGAAGTCGAGGCCCACACACACGCTGACCGATGGCGAACTCTACGGATCGCTGCGCTGCATCAGTACGCCGGGCCATACACCGGGGCACATGAGTTTTCTGGATGAGCGAGACGGCACGCTCTTCGCGGGCGACGCCCTGACCTCCATTGGGGGCCTGCATCCGGTTACGAATCCGCCCTGGTACTTCCCGCTGCCGAAGATGGCAACGTGGGATTTCCAGTTAGCGGATGCGTCGGCACGTCGCTTATTGGAATGTCGGATGGTCTGTATTGCGACCGGACATGGACGTCTTGTGACGAACGGTAGGGTGGAGTTGGAACGTGCGTTGGAGAACACTTAGGGCTTGCCAATCGGGGTCGCCTGGTGTCGCAGCAGTTGCCAACGGCCATCCCGATGGACATACACATTTGTGAAGCGCAGATCGTACGAACCGCTATGTCCCGCGTAGATGCCTTCGAGATGTTCCGCGCCCGTGACCATCGCCGCGTCTCCCATACGTACGACCTTCATGGCTGTATCGGTGATGACTGCCGGCTTCAGGATTTTGCTGCGGAACATGTCGATGTCCTGCTCGCGGGTAGCCTCCTGGCCATTCATGTTTCCGACGCTGAACTCAGCGGTATAAAAGCGTTCCAGGAATGGGACGTCCTGCTTTTTGCGGGCCTCTGCCCAATCGTTCTGGAGTTTCTGAAAGGTCGCATCATCTGCAGAGGTTGTTTGTGCAGGCGCGTATACCCCAGCTGAACCTGCTAGGAGCAGACCGACCGATACGATTCTTCGCATTCCTGACCTCCGCTTTCCGCTCCCATCTTGCCACGCGAAGACGGTGCTGCTTCGTGAAATCATGAGGCAATGTGCATGCGCAACGTTGCCGCCGTCACTTTCCTGCTCCTGTCGAACGCCTTCGCGTTCGCCCAGCCACACCGGGGGCCTGAGCCGACGGGGCCGACGGCAGTCTTCGACACGACCATGGGTCGCATTAGCTGCCGCCTGTACGCGAAGCAGGCGCCGAAGACGGTTGCTAACTTCATTGCACTGGCGCAGGGTACGAAGGACTGGCACGACCACCTGAACCTGTCCGTCGTGCACAACACGCCGTTCTATGACGGCACGGCCATCGCGGGCATTGCAGACGGTATTCGCGGCGGCGACCGCTATGGCGGCGGAGAGGGCGCGGCGAACGATCCCATCGAGGAGGAGAAGATTCCCGGTGTTACCTTCGACCGGCCTGGGCGTCTTGCGATGGCGACGCGGCTGGGCGAGGTGAGCAGTTCGTTCTACCTGATCACGCTGCACGCGGATGATGAGTTCGACAAGGGCCATCGCGGAGCGATCTTCGGGCAGTGCGATGACGCGGGTGTGGCGGTCGCAGCGCAGATCTCGCACGCCATGATGATCGTGGGCAATCGCACGGATAAGGCGATCGCCATCAACAAATTGACCATCGTGCAGCCGGGCCAGCCGATGCCGCCCGTTGCGCCGGATGTCGATCCGAAGAAGATCGTGCCGCAGCCCGTGCCGCCCGCACTCGAGACGCTGCCATCCCCCGATCCGAAGGGGCCGACCGCGGTGATCGACACCACAATGGGAACGCTCACTTGCAAGCTGTTTACCGAACAGGCGCCGATCGCCACGGCAACATTCATGGAATTAGCGGAGGGCAAGCGGCCGTGGACCAACCCCACCACGCACATCACGACCACAAAGCCGTTTTATAACGGTCTGCACTTCAACCGTGTGATCCCCGACTTCATGGTGCAGCAGCAGGACTATCCCGGTGGTGCGGAGGATGCAGGGTTTGCTTACGGCATTGAGCCGGTGCCGGGGCTGACCTTTGACCGGCCCGGACGGCTGGCGATGGCGAATGATGGGCCGGAGAAGAATGACTCATCGTTCTTTGTGATGGACGCGCCGGCGCACACGCTGGATAACAAGTTCACCGTCTTTGGGCAGTGCGATGATGCGACGGTGGAGTTGGTGCATCGCATGGCGAGGGTGCCGCGGACGGGGCATAACCGGCCGATTACGCCGGTGATGATCAAGAGCGTGACGATTCAGCGGTAGAGTGCGACCTGGCTCTTGTCGTAAAGATTTGTCATCCTGAGCGGAACGGAGCGCAGCGAAGTGCAGTCGAAGGACCTGCATTCCGTTTGCAGTCGCAAAAATGTGGATGGTCGAGATCTACAGGTCTTGCTGTGCATATTTCCGGCACGACCATTAGAATGCAGGTTCTTCGACTCCGCTGCGCTTCGCTCAGGATGACAAGATCGTTGTGAGTCGTGAATCGATTACGAGCGCCAGTGCAGTTCGACTGGCCCCTGTAGTGGGTGTTCCCCTTTGCCGGTGAGTCTGCGTTGCTTGAGGGCGAAGTACCACTTTGCGGGTTTGTCGGCGTCGTCGATCAGCATCATGGCGGGGCGGTAGCGTAGGCCTTCGGCTTGTTGCACCATGGTTTCCTGGTCCTGCCGGACGAACTTTGCGCCGAAGTAGGAGGCGATGGTGGGTACCAGCGGGACGTTGTAGAAGATGTTCCAGCACGCCATGACATCGATGCGGCATGACGATGGCGTGACCGGCGTGACGGTGGTGAGGGAAGCGAACCACTTCTCGCCGGCGCGGATCACTTCGTAGCGCCGGTTTGGCAGCGTGAAGTCGATGGTGGTCGTCACGTCCTGCCCGTAGACACCCAGCAGCTTGTACGGCGCGGAGTTCTTGCTGGGTGCGTGGGAACTCATGCGGAAGCCGTCGGGGATGGGCTCAAAGTGCTTCGTCTTCTCGTGGATGGACGCGGAGCTGCGCCACCACCATGCCTGGTGCACGAACGGTCCGTGCGCCGGATCCATGAGGCCGATAATGCCGTGGTCCACGTTGCAGGGAAGGTCCGCGGTGAGGTGGGCGCTGCGAAACTTCGGGGAGAACTTGGGCACTTCGGGAACGGGCGGCAGCTTGGACTCGTCGGTGATGCGGCCTGCGCCGGCTTCCGGCAGATAGACCCAGGCGTAGCCGTCGAGCTCGCGGGAAGGGTAGGCGCCAGCGTAGATCTTCGAGGGCTCGAGTGTGTCGATCTGTGTGAGCGAGGGGATTTCCGTACACTGCCCACCGCATGGTTCGAACTTCCAGCCATGGTAGCGGCACTGAACTGTCTCGCCGTCGAACCAGCCGGCGGAGAGAGGGATGCCGCGGTGCGGACAGAGGTCCCGCATGGCAAAGACGCTGCCATCGTTCTTGCGACCCATCAGCAGGGGCACACCCAGCAGAAGCAGTGTCGTGCTTTTGCCCCTGGCAAGAGTGTCCGCCCGTAACGCCGGATACCACTCGCCAAAGATGAGTTCGGTTGCGGGCTGTGTGCCCGGCTCCAGCTTGTCGTTGCGTAGCTTCATGCGCAGCATCAGGGTATACCAGCCGCAAAATACGAAAGGCGCCGCCAGGTTGGCCGCGCCTAGGAATTCACTGTACTCATGATACGCCGGTTTCCTGCACTGTCCATAGCACTTTCGATCAGTTAGCAGCGGTATGTTATCGGATCTAACATAGAGATGTTGTTAGGCCGCTAAGTAGTGCGCTGCCAGGCGATTGTACGCTGCAGTACCGTAAGTTAGTCCTCACGCTTTTGTCTACCGTCCTTTCTTATAAGTTGATGGTGACTGCGTTCTCCCTGATGAACAAGCCAAGCGATAAAGCCCTCTATGGGGGTGAGCTCCTGCTTGCCGTTTCGGTGATCGGTTTCTTAGCCATGGTTCGACTCCTCTGGAGGAGGAGTGCGCGATGACGCTCTTTGGAGAAGTTTTTAATGGTAGTAATCACAATGACGACGACGGCATGCGCCGCCTGAAAGTTGCATTCAAGCTCGGCGGCATGCTAACTGCCAGCATTGTGGCATTGTCGATCCTGTTCAACTACATCGTGTCGGTCACGCGCATCGGCGCGGGACACGTGGGTGTTGAGGTGGTGCTCAGCGGTTCGCAGCGTGGTGCTTCCGAGATTCCGATTCGTACTGGCTGGGTCTTTTACTCGCCCCTGCGTTCGCAGATTGTGGAGTTCCCGACGTATGTGCAGACCGTGAAGTGGACTCGCGATCTGAATGAAGGTCGCGCGACGGATGAAGCGATGAGCTTCAACTCGAAGGAAGGCATGGAGATCTATTCGGATGTAAGTCTGAGTTACTCGATCGAGCCGAAGCGCGTGCCTGACTTCTATGTAAAATACCGGGTCACGGACCTGGGCCAGTTCACGCACGGTATTCTTCGCGATGTGGTGCGTAACTCGCTGAATGAAGTGGCATCGACTTACACGGTCGAGCAGATCTACGGGGAGCAGAAGGCTGCTTTTCTGAATGAGGTGCAGCGCCACATTCAGCAACAGATGGATGCAGTGGGTGTCGGCATCCAGCAGTTTGGCTTTATCGGTGCGCCGCGTGTCCCCGCTGTGATTGCGAATGCCATCACGGGTAAGGCTCAGGCGATCCAGGATGCAGAGCGTGCTCGCAATGAACTTGCCAAGACCCAGGCGGAAGCTGCCAAGCAGGTGGCGGAGGCGGAGGGCGAGGCGAAGAGCAGCGTAACCCGTGCGCAGGGTGAGGCGGAGGCCAACCGCATTCGGCAGACCAGCATCACGCCGCAGTTACTGCAACTGCGTTCCCTGGAGAATCAGCGCGCGCTGATTGAACGATGGAACGGCCAACTGCCCAGCGTGGAGACCGCCGGCAGCAGCAGCATGATGCTGCAACTGCCGTCGACTCGCTAAGCAGGAACGCAGCGATCACAACCCGTGGTCGCTGCGCTGCTTCTTCCGGTGAAGACTGTACTGGAATTCCGAGCCGCGGTGGTGCAAGCTAGGCAGCATGAATCTTCTGCTGGTAACTCTCCTGGGCGCGTGCACGGGGCTGCGCGCCATGACGCCGATCGCCGTGCTCTGCTGGTTCGCCTATCGGCAACTGCTGCACTTCTCCGGCTGGCGCTCGTTCACGGCATCACTCATCGCTGTGGGTATCTTCACGCTGGCGGCGCTTGGGGAATATATCGGCGACAAGCTGCCGAACACACCGGCCCGCACTGCGGCACCGGGCCTCGGCGCGCGCATCGTCTTCGGAGCCCTGGGTGGCGTGCTGCTGGCTCAGCCGTTGCAACTGAACCTCTTCGCGGCCGCTGCGCTTGGCGCCCTTGGAGGCGTTGCGGGGGCGTTCGGCGGCTGGTTCGTGCGCACGCGCGTGGTTACTGCGTTGAAGGTGCCGGATCTGCCGGTCGCTTTGCTGGAGGACGTCATCGCCATCGGCCTCAGCATTACCTTGCTGCACCTGGCCGCTGTGCATAGCGTGCTGTTTGTCGGAAACGATGGGACTTGGGTCAAGTAGCGAAGCCGTGTGCCGCTAGTCTCGTGCCTGAGACGAGCAGCGCGCGGGTATCCCCGTGCGGGATCACCGAGGTAGAACCCATGTCTCAAAGGCGAGACATGGGTCAGCCGCTATTTCGGCGGGATTGAATCCCTGATTAATGTGCAGGCGGACCTGTAAGCCGGATTCTGTCCGGGCATTGCTGCCCTGAACGATCATTCCTCTAGGCCATGCATTGCTGCATGGCTCCAGCAACCTACCCGCGAGTCTGGCGCGCCGGGCCGGCACGCATCTTGCCTCTGCTTGCGCGGAGGCAGTCTTCCCGCCTATTTGGTCTTGCTCCGTGTGGGGTTTACCATGCCGCCTGCATTACTGCCGGCGCGGTGCGCTCTTACCGCACCTTTTCACCCTTACCCCGATTGCTCAGGGCGGTATCTTCTCTGTGGCACTGGCCGTCTCGTCGCCTTGAAGCGCCGATCCCGGGCGTTACCCGGCACACTGCCCCTCGGAGTCCGGACTTTCCTCCCCTGCCCCAACAAACGTGCGTAGGGCAGCAGCGATCGTTCGGTCCGCCTGCTTCTTGAGTATACGGTTGTTCTCGTTGCTCGCGTCGCTGTCAACGGGAGCACGAGCAGCTACTCCTTCGTCAGATCGATGACCAGCGCAATATCGCGGTCGGCCTGTTTGTCGAATTTGCTGATGTCGAAGTGCTTCGAATGGTGTCCCCGGAAGGTGGCCCATACCTGGTAGTCGCTGTTGGAACTCAGGTTGCGTATGCGGTAGGTCCCGCGCTCATCCGTGACGTAGCTCTGGATGACCATCGTGCCCTCCTGCTCCACCTGGACGACAGCGCCCCGCAGCGGCTCGTTGCCACCATCATGCACCGTCCCGGTTATGTTGCGGGGCGTGTTGCGTGTGTACTGCGCGTTGAGGAGTCGCGGCGCAGATGCCTGCTGGGCTGTGCCCGCCAGGCAGGCCGTGAGGGCCAGCAGGGCCGCAGCGTGGCGAACGATGGTCACAGACAGCTTCCGCTTCAAGGCAACTCCTCAGGGACCGTCTCGTCTGGACACGCATCGCGATTCAAGCGGTGCAAGTTTCGGCCAGCAGTTGGGTTCATAGGATGAGACGCGTGAAAGGTGGCGAGGAACGCTACTTTCTTTGCGCCACTTCACGCGTATGAAGTTTTTTGCGGGCGCGTGCCTGGATCGCCATCTTTCCTGAACGCAGGATGAGAGGTGCACAGAGGCTGGCCTCGGCTCGCTGCATTTGCATATTTTCCGCTGCGACTGCGGGAATGCCAAAGCCGCACAGGTCCTCGGTCGAAGCAGATTCGCCTCAAAATACTCGGTGGGCTGCACCAAGCTCGGTGCACAGTGCGATCTTCGATACCTTGTACGAGATTGCGGGCGTGGTCGCGCTCTCTTCGTTCCCCTATAATCGTCTTTCGTACATACGTACACGCAGACCGCGCGAACGGAGACCTCGCGGAAGCGCGTGCGGGCGAGTTTCAGGCAGTGAGGGTGTTGTTATCAAAACCGTAAAACAGGGCGCCGTCGGCGTCCCAGACCATGAGCATCGGAATGTGCGGTACTCCTCACTTCATCGTTTGATCGGGGCCGGTCGCGCCACCGTTGGAGAGCGAGCCGTTGGGCTCTCCATGGCGGCTGTACTGGTTGCCGGCATGCTGCCTGCGGGCGCATGGGCGCAGACTGCGGGGCGGCCGGTTGTCCCTACGGCTCTGCCCAGTGCGGCGCCCTCGGCGGAGGAACCGCTGTGCGCTCCCCAGGTCATCGGCAACCGCCGCTACCCGAAGGAATCCATTCTCGCCCGGCTCTTCTCGCGCCAGGGCAATCCGTACGACGCCGCCACGGTTGAGCGCGATTTCAATTCGCTGTGGAACTCAGGCTTCTTCGAGAACATCATCATTGAACGTGCTGAGGGCAATGGCTGCGCGCAGTTGATCATCTATGTGTCGGAAAAACCGACCATTGGCGAGATCAACTACAAGGGCCTGAGCTCCGTCACCGTCAGTGACGTTCTGGAGCGTGACAAAAAGGCCAAGGTTGGCGTCACGGTTGAGAGTCAGTACGATCCCACGCGCATCAAGCGCAAGGAAGTCATCCTGAAGCAGCTTCTGGCAGAGCATGGCCACCAGTTTGCAACGGTCAAGACGGAGATCCGCACCATCCCGCCGGCACGCGTCGCCGTCACCTTCATCGTGAAGGAAGGTCCTACCGTCAAGGTTGGAAAGATCGGCTTCAGCGGTAACGAGCGCATCAATAGCCGCACGCTGCGTGCGGCCATGAAGAATTCCAAGCCCATCGGTATTCCGCACTCCATCATCCTGGAAAACCTGTTCGCGCAGACATTCGACGCGACCAAGCTGGATGAAGACGTGGAGCGCGTTCGCCAGGTGTATCGCGAACGCGGTTACTTCAAGGTGCAGCCGGGTGAGCCGGCCACAAAGGTGCGCGATGCAGGCGGTCTTAACATCCTGACCATGCATCCGTCGTCAGGCAAGCGCATCGACATCGAGATTCCAATTGAAGAGGGTGCCCGCTACAAGCTGGCGGCCATCAACTTCACTGGCTACGACAAGACCATCGTGAATGAGCGTGCGCTGCGCGCTCAGTTCGCGCAGAAGGACGGCGAATACTTCAACGCCACCGTCTTCGGCAAGGGACTTGAGAACCTGCGTAAGGCATACGGCTCGCTCGGCTTCATCAACTTCGTTGGCACGCCAACACCGAGTTTCGATGAAGCAAAGAAGACCATCACCCTCACGATCGACATCGATCCGGGCAAGCGCTTCTACGTGTCGCGCATTGAATTCAGTGGCAACACCATCACGCGCGATCGCGTCATCCGTCGCGAACTGATGCTGGAAGAAGGACAGCTCTATAACAACCAGGCGTGGGAGACATCCATCCTCCGGTTGAACCAGCTGAACTACTTCGACACGCTGAAGGCCGACCAGGACAGCGAAGTCCGCACCAACAACGACGAAGGCACCGTCGACCTGTTGCTGAAGCTGAAGGAAAAGGGCAAGAACTCGATCGGCCTGAATGGCGGTCTATCCGGCCTCTCCGGCTCCTTCGTGGGCTTGAACTACGAGACGAACAACTTCCTGGGCCTCGGCGAGACGCTCAGCGTTGTCGCCAACATCGGCGACCTGTCGCGCAGCCTGACCTTCGGCTTTACCGAGCCTTACCTGCGGAACAAGCCACTGTCGCTCGGCTTCCAGGTCTTCGCCAGCAAGTATGACTACAACCCTGCGAAGAGCTACCAGGCGACCGGCGCCAGCGCGAACCTGAGCAATGCTCAGCAGTCGCTGCTGACAAACTACAACCAGTCCAGCACGGGACTGACGGTCAGCTTGGGATATCCCATCCGCCGTTCATTCAAGCGCGTGGGTATTTCGTACGCACTGCAGCGCTCGAACATCACAACGTTCAACGACAACACGCGGAACGTCTTTGAAACGCTGAACTTCCGTAGCGGCATTCAGCAGACCAATGCGCTTGGCGGCATCATCTCGTCGGTCATCACGCCGTCGTTCACCTACTCGTCGGTGGATCGTGCGGCTGGCCCGCACAGCGGTCGCGACTTCAACCTGGCCATCCAGGTCGCAGGCGCGGGCGGCAACGTGAAGTACTTCTCACCGGCCGCCAGCTTCCGTCAGTTCTTCCCGATGAAGGGTCTGCGCATCAACCGCGAAGGCCACAACGTGCTCGGCATGCGTATGCAGCTGGCGCACGCGCAGGGCTTCGGCGGACAGGTTGCACCTCCCTTCAACCGCGTCTACGGCGGCGGCGAAAGCGATATCCGTGGCTTCGATATCCGGTCGGCAACGCCCTACGTCTTTATCCCGACGCGGGTACAGTTCAACCTGACCAACCCGGACGGATCCGTGGTTCCGCGCGACCCAACGAATAATACGCTGGGCAACGTGCAGATTCCTCTGCCGATCTATCGCCTGGTCACGGTCGGTGGCGATACGTCGTTCACGGCGAATCTCGAGTATCGAATTCCGATCATCTCGCAGGTCACGTTCGCGTTCTTTACGGACTTCAACATGACCTTCAACGCGCTGCCGGGCCAATTGCAGCAGAGCGTTCTGGGCGCGGCAACGCTTTCCAGCCCACTGTATGGCTGCCCCACCTTCACCAACGGAGCATGCTCGGGTGGCAAGCAGCTTACCTTCCCGACGCGGTTGAACACGGCTCCCGGTACGAACTACGTGCCGCGCATGTCCAACGGCGCCGAGCTTCAGGTGATTCTGCCGATCGTGAACGCGCCCTTCCGGCTCTTCTACGCCTACAACCCGCTGCGTCTCTACGAGACGCTGCCCCAGCAACTGGCAACCGATTCGGCGACCTTCAAGTCGTTCTTCCCGGATACCGGAGCAGGCCGTTACTCGTACGCACAGGCCCTGCAGTTCTACGGCGCAGATTACATCCTGCGCGAACCTCGTAAGACCATCCGGTTGAGCGTCAGCACGACGTTCTAATGAGATAGGGAACAGAACCAATGGATAAGGAATAGCAAAGGGGATGCGCGTGAGCGCATCCCCTTTGTGTTTCTGCCATCTTGCGTTCTGTCATCAAGCCGGGTGCTTGGAGGCTTATTCCTTCCCGTCCCGGAAGGTGGTAAACAGCGTGTTCAGCGCCTCGGACTTAGTCGGGTGGGCGAAGATGCCCTCGCGCAGCGCCGTGTAAGGAAGGCCACCCATGATGGCGATCTGGAGCTGCGCGGCGACCTCGCCGCCCTCGACACCGAGCACAGTGGCACCCAGGATCAGGTTGGTCTTCGGATCGACCAGCGCCTTCATCATGCCGCGTGGCTCGTCCATCTCCAGCGCGCGCGCCATCCACTTCATGGGAATCTGGGCGACGCGTACCTCGCGACCCTGCTTCTTCGCATCGGTTTCGTTCAGGCCGACCCGCGCCAGTTCCGGGTCGGTGAACATCGCATAGGTCAGCAGACGATCCTTCGTGGAGCGCTGACCGCCCTGCAGCAGGTTGTCGCGCAGGATCCGGAAGTCGTCGTAGGAGACGTGTGTGAAGGCGGGGCCGCCCTTCACATCGCCCAGCGCCCAGACGTTGGGCGCCGTTGTCTCCAGCTTTTCGTTCACCTGCACATGGCCGGACTTCGACTGGGCGATCCCGGCGCGGTCCAGGTGCAGCGGCTCCACGTTCGGCGAACGGCCGGTCGCGACCAGCACATGCGTGGCGTCAAGGGTCAGCGGACCGTCATCGGTCACCACATCCAGCTTCAGAGCCTCTCCCGAGCCGTAGACGTGCGAAACGGCCGAGCAGGTGATGATCCGGATACCATCCTCGGTCAGGATGCCGCGAAGACATTCTGCAACGTCATCATCCTCGTGTGGAGCGAGCCGTTCACCGCGCTCCAGAACCGTGACCTCCGAGCCAAAGCGCAGGAGCATCTGCGCAAACTCCAGCGCGATGTAGCCTGCGCCGATTACGACCAGCTTCGCGGGCACCGTCTGCAACTCCATGATGGAGGTGCTGTCGAGGTACGGCACATCGCGCAGGCCTTCAATCTCCTCGGGGATATGCGGCCGTTCGCCAGTGTTCAAGAAGACGCGTGCTGCGCTGATCTGCCGCGCTGTGCCGTCGGTCATCTTCAGATCGAGCAGGTAGGTGCCGTCTCCGGGCTGCTGCTCGGCAAAGCTCGCCTCGCCCATCAGCAAAGAGCCGTTCTCCTGCGATGTGAGGCCCTTGGCATTGTTCTCGCGGGACGTGAGCACGATCTTCTGCTTGCGCGCGTAGACCTCCGCCATATCCACACGGATGTCGCCGGCGTGGACGCCAAAGTCTGCTCCCCGGCGCGCAAGGTAGGCGACGCGAGCGCTGGCATCAATTGTCTTGGAGGGGGTACAGCCGTCATTGACGCAGGTGCCGCCGGCATAGCGGCGCTCGATCACGGCAGTCTTCCAGCCGTATTTTGCCATTGCTTTTGCCAGTGGATTGCCACCCTGGCCCGAACCGATCACAACTGCGTCATAGCGTTCCGTCATGCGTGCTCCTCATCTCTCGGAGGATATCGCGATTGGAGGCTAGGAGTTGGACGGCAGCGATACCTTGGAGAGCTCCGGCAGGTGCTCGACGCGAACGCGACTGCCCAGACGGAATGCCGTATCCAGCAACATTCGCAGATCCGACCGAAGTGTGGCGCTGTGGGCATAGTCCAGGTCGAGCTTTGCCTTAATGGGATTCAGGACGTGAACCGCGTAGGTTTCCACGTGCTCTTCGGGAACCTTCGCCAGGATCTCTTCCTCACGCGCGAAGACGAGCGTGGCGGCCCCGGTGATGCCGGGACGGCAGAAAAGGTACATCTGCTCATGCTCGGCCAGCTTGGGACGCGGGCCTACAAGGCTCATATCGCCGCGAACAACGTTGAACAACTGGGGAATCTCGTCGAGCTTCAGCTTGCGGAGAACGCGACCAATGCCAGTCATGCGGCAGTCGCCGTGGCGCGTGACGGAAGGCCCGGAGCAATGGGAGGCTGGCACCATCGTGCGGAACTTGTAGATGGTGAAAGGCCTCTGTCCCAGGCCGACGCGCTCCTGGCGGAAAAGTACAGGGCCAGACGAGGTGAACTTGATGAGGACGGCGACCGCGCCCATCAGGGGCAGGAACGCCAGCAGGGCAGGGACCGCAATCGCTGCGTCAAAGACCCGCTTGCGGGCGGACGTCGTCCAGCCCGTGTACGCAAAACTACGGAAGAGCTCGGCCTCCGTGGCGTAGCCGGTCTCGCCCCCCGCAGCGTCCTGCGCTGGCAGGCCGATGTCGGCGACACCCAATAGCCCTTGATATCCGCTGCTCCAGTAGCTCATCGATTCTCTGGTTTCGTGGGTTGGCTTCGTTGGACTGCGGAAAGGGAGGCGCTCCGTGTGACGAGCGATAAAAGAGAACTGCTTACAATCGCTTCAAACCAACCGACAGGTGCCGATGTATCCCCGGCTGGTTTCCCGTACGTTCTCAAGCGCTCGTGTCATCATAATGGCGATGGCTTTGGTTGCCAACCCGTTGCGGCATAAGCCATTGAAATTAAAGGGTATTAGCCGCGTTCAGGCCACCCCGTAAAGGTTGTGCGGGACTTATCATCCCGGCTTCTACTTCAGCACGGTGATAGCTGCCGCACCTACGCCGAATTGCGATAACACCTGCGAGTAATCAAGGAAGTTACGCAGCATGGTGGGTTTAATGGGCTTCTCCGGAACAACGATCGTATCGCCGGGGAAGACCAGCAGGGCATTGAAGTTGTTGCTCCACAGACCGCTCTTCACGGTCTGCTTGCTCAGAACGGACCCGTCCGCACGAATCACAAACGACCGGGATTTATCCGCAATCCGGGTGGGTTTGCCCGCCAGGTTGAGATAGTCACCCAAGCGTCTAGACCCGTTCCAGAGAAAAACGTTCTGCCCATAAACCGATCCGACCACACTAATTACGGCGGGACGAGACGGGACGCGGAATGAGTCGCCGTTTTCCAGGGGGATCGCCGGTACGGCAGCTTCTCCAGCACTGTTCGGACTGAACTCAAGCACAACGCGACCGGTCGCACGCAGCTTGCGCAATTGCTCCAACTGGGCGCGCTCTTCGGCAGTCTGCGACGCTCCGTAGGGCGTGGTAGCCGAGATCGCGCGGATTGAGCCGACCCGTTCTTCCTGCTGCTCCAGGCTCGTCACATACTCATCGAGACGCTGCTGTTGCAGCACACGGGCGCTCTCGCGGGTGAAGGATGCGCCATAGAGATAGGCATTCCGGGTCAGGCCACCAGCGCGTTTCACAACATCCGCCAGCGTCTCGCCGGGAGCGACACTGTATACGCCAGAGCTGCCGAACTCACCTTCGAGGCGGATGTATTTCGTCTGCTCATCCTGCGCCACATGAATATCGGACTGCGACAGGATCGTGATGACGTCTCCTGGCTGCAGTTCCTTGTCCTCGTTCGCATCGTGATCCTGCACCAGGCGACCCAGATGGAATGGAATGAGCGAGTTACGCAGCGTATTTGCGTCAAGACGCTCAATCACGGCGTAAGACCAATCGATCTCCGGCGCGGCGATTGTAATGTCCGTGCGACGAGCGTTGGACGCCATAAGCCGGTCGGCCGCCGACTCCTGCTGCTCCGCAATGGCTGAGGCACCAGCGCGTGTTTCAGCGCTTGGCAGAACTTCATCGCGCTGTTCCGTCGCGCCAACCAGGCGGGTAGGGCCGCTGGTCGACGCAGATGCTGCAGAGTCGACACCGGTAATGACCTGCGCATCTGCCGGGACAGACGAGCCAGGGACGTTCATCTGATTCGCCACGGTGTTACCGGCGTTAGCGCCGACACGGCCCGGTGTGGTGGGGGCAGTTACGGGCGGTGCTGGAGCGGGCTGGAAGAGCGGCGTGGGCAAGCCAAGGCGGTTGCGTGCCTGCCAATACTCAGGGGTCAGCAGCGATTCGCGATCTGGCAGGATCTCACTCAGACGCATGCCCGGATGCCATGGAAAGCGACCGGAGTTCGCGAGGTTTCCGCGGATGGTAACCGAGTCGCGATAGCCCCGCAGAACCGAATCAGCTCGCAGTACATCGCCGTCCGTAACCTTCGTGGCAAGTCCGGCCGCGTCCAGCGCAATCGTGATGGCGCGGCGCTCGCGGTGGTTCTCAATCCGTTCGATGGACAGCCGCGACGCAGCGGCGGTGGAGGTGAATCCGCCTGCCAGCTTGATCAGGTCATCGACCGAGACTCCGGTGGCCGCAACAGGCGCCGTTGCGGGCAGTGCGGAACTCGCCGGGGCCGTCGTCGGCAGTTCATAGATTGCCGGATGTCGCACTGCTCCGCTGATTGCGACCTGCGGACCGACAAAGGGAATAAAGAGAACATCGCCATCCTGCAGAGGGATGTCGGTGGTTCGATTGCCATTCAGCAGGAAGTCGTAGAGATCCAGTGTTGCGGCAACTTTGCTCGCGCGAAGAATCTCAATGTGCCGCAGCGAACCCTGTTGCGTGGGGCCTCCGGAGGCAAAGATCGCATTCACAGCGGTCGAGAGGGCACTGACCGTGTAGCTGCCCGGCCGTCGCGACTCTCCCATGACGAAAACGGAGATCGAGCGCAGGCGACCCAGGTCTGCTGAGAATTCGAAGTTCTTATAGGTTCGGCTCAACTCCTTCTGCAGAAGCGGCTGAATTTCGGCAAAGTGCATGCCGGACAGGTGTACCGACCCGACCTGAGGAATGTAGATGGATCCCGTGCGATCAATGGTCAAACGGGCGTTGAGACTGTTGTGCCCCCACATGCGCAGCAACACTTCATCGCCGGGCCCAAGCACGTAATCAGGCGTAACCGGTATCTGGTCCACCGGTGCAAAGGTCGACGGTGGCTTTGAGAACAGATCCTGTCCAAAGATCGGCAGAAGGACACCGGTGGACTCACGCGCCAGGCGCTGCAGATCGGTTAAAGGCTGCGGTCCGAGCGGTGTCTGGCTGTTCTGATTGTTTGTCGTTGGGAAGCCGGCGGAGTCGACATAAACGTTGCCGCTCTGCTGCGAGTACTGCGAGCCGTAATTCTGGCCGAACCCATTGCCGTAGCCGTTAATGCCGATACCCGAACCCGAGACCGGCAGGCCTGTCTGGTTGTTGCCATTCAGCGGCATACCCGTCATGCAGCCCAGGCTTGGGTCGAGACAGTACTCGGACTGGTTCGCGCCAGTTATGGAGGTACCGGTGTAGCCGCTCTGGCCAGTGATTGGGGACGGCGTCGTCTGCGCAGAGGCGAATGGAGCGGTCGCGGCACAAGTCAGGGCGAGCAGTCTGACGAACAGGGTTGAGGAAAAATACTTCGGCAAATTCGCTACCTGCTCACAAATCCTTGCACCGTTAGAACCGGGGCGGTGTGTTCATCTTACCGTAGCGACCCCAAAGGATTCATGATTTTCCGCGTCACCACGCAGGTGCCGGTCATTGGT
Source organism: Terriglobus roseus (assembly GCF_900105625.1). NCBI lineage: Bacteria > Pseudomonadati > Acidobacteriota > Terriglobia > Terriglobales > Acidobacteriaceae > Terriglobus > Terriglobus roseus. The sequence continues at coordinate 2,348,780 of NZ_FNSD01000001.1, read as the reverse complement.
ACACCCTGCGCTTCGCCGCGGATGGCACAACGAAGCGCAGAGGTTTCGGCGATTTAGTCGGCGAGTACTTCTTCCAAGTGTGGAGCGCCCTGCTGCAGCCAGCCGTACAGCGGAAAATTCTCGGCCATCTCCGACACCTTACCGTGCAGCGACTTCAGCTTTGCGTCGTCCCCGCGGTGGTCCAGTGCCTCTGCGATCCATGAGGCGATCTGGCGCATCTCCGGTTCCTTCATCCCTCGGGTAGTGAGAGCAGGCGTGCCGAAACGTACGCCGCTTGGCTTCAGCGGTGGGTTCGTGTCGTAGGGGATCGCGTTCTTGTTGACGGTGATGCCAGCCTTGCCCAGTGCCACTTCCGCTTCCGAACCAAGGATGCCCTTGGCGAAGACGTCAACCAGCATCAGGTGCGTATCGGTGCCGCCGCTGACAATGCGGAAGCCTTCACCTGCCAGCGCATCGGCCAGTTCCTGAGCATTGGCGACGGTCTGACGCGCGTACGTCTTGAACTCGGGCTGCAGTGCTTCCTTGAAGGCCGCAGCCTTCGCGGCGATCACGTGCATCAACGGTCCACCCTGCTGGCCCGGGAAGACCGAACGATCCAGGGCTGCGGCAAACTCCTGCTTGCACAGCACCATACCGGCGCGCGGTCCGCGCAGTGTCTTATGCGTGGTGGTAGTCACAATGTGCGCATGCGGCACAGGCGATGGGTGTACGCCGCCGGCGACCAATCCCGCGAAGTGAGCCATGTCGACCATCAGGTATGCGCCAACCGAATCTGCAATGGCGCGCATACGCTCAAAGTCCCAGATGCGCGGATATGCGCTGCCGCCGCCAACGATTACCTTGGGCCGCTCACGTGCGGCCAGCGCCGCCAGTTCGTCATAATCGACGGTCTCGGTATCCCGGCGGACCTGGTAGCCCACAATGCGATACAGCTTGCCGCTGAAGTTGAGTTTGTGGCCATGTGTCAGGTGGCCCCCGTGCGCCAGGTCAAGGCCCAGGATGGTGTCGCCCGGATTGATCAGCGTCATGTAGGCCGCGGCGTTGGCCTGCGAGCCGCTGTGCGGCTGCACGTTGACATGTTCCGCACCGAAGATCGCCTTCGCGCGATCGCGCGCAATGTCTTCCACCACGTCTGCGAACTCGCAGCCGCCGTAGTAGCGCTTGCCTGGATAGCCTTCCGCATACTTGTTGGTAAACACGGTGCCCGCAGCTTCCAGAACGGCGCGCGAGACGAAGTTCTCGCTGGCGATCATCTCCAGGCCATCGTGCTGGCGGGTAACTTCCTGCGCAACTAGTGCCGCAATCTCAGGGTCGGAGACTGAGAGCGGGGCCTGCAGATCAATCATTTGGGTTCCTTCCGATGGCAAAACTGGGATGAATCCTGCGTGCGAAACCATTCGCAGCGGCAAAATACCTTTTGATTATTTCATTCCCGGTCGCGCGTGGCGCGGCTAACACCAAAGTTATCGGGCATCCCCGAACCGGTACAGCAGGCGCGCCAATGTTGAATAGCCCTCTCGCACGGCGTGGGCGAAGGTACATGCAGAGAGAGACAGAACGAAAGTCTCCGGAAAAAAGAGGGAACAGTGCTGACTCTGCTGACGGTCGTTGTATATCTCTTTATGCTTGGTATGCCCTGCTACATCGCAATCCGCTACCGCGGTCGCGAGGTTGAACCCGGCTGATCTTGCGATCTCTGCTGGCGTCATGCCCGTCGCTGCATCTGCCATGCGACGGGCATCGTTCTTTAAGTAAGCTCCACGTTTTACAAGAGAGCTCGAGGATCTGCTCATGAATCACCTGGCGCTTGTTCTCTTGGCGTTTGCCGCCGTGATCTTTCCCTGCGTCGTTGCCCGTCTCTGCATGCCTCTGGACGACGGCCGCAAGCTGTAACCGGCGTCTCCTTTCGAGACCCGCTAGAGGCGAGAGCCGCTCCGCACACCGGCCTCCGGACACCGGTTTCGCTTCCTGCCCGTAATTCGGGTAAGCGGCCTTGTACGATGGTTCTCAACCGCCATGCCCCGCCAGCAAAGCCAGACCGCCACACCGAATGAGAAGGCCTTCCTCGCCCTCGCGAAGAAGAAGCATACCCTCATCCCCGTCTACCGCACCGTCACCGCCGACCTGGAGACACCGGTCTCCGTCTTCCTGCGCATCGCCGCACAGGAGCCCGAGGCGTTTCTGCTGGAGTCCGTGGAGGGCGGCGAACACGTCGGCCGGCACACCTTCATTGGGATCCGTCCTTACAAAAAGCTTGTGTCGCGTGGCACGGCCATTGTCGCGACCGAGGGCAAGAGGTTTCGCCGCTTTGAAGGTGACATCTTCGAAGAGCTGAAGCGCGCCCTTAGCGAGCACAATCCTGCCAAGCTGCCCGGCCTGCCGCCCTTTACCGCGGGCGCCGTCGGCTTCTTCGCGTATGACGTCGTGCGCCAGATAGAGCGGCTGCCCGAGACAGCGATCGACGAACTCGGCGTGCCCGATGCCTGCCTGATGTTCTTTGACGAAGTGCTCGCCTTCGACCACGTCAAGAAGGAGATCTACCTGATTCTGACGGCGGACCTTACGCGCGAGCCAGATGCCGCGAAAGCCTACAAGCGCGCCCTCAAGCGGTTGGACCGACTGGAGAAGGAGCTCGCCAACCCGTTGCCGGCAGTGTCGAAACGAAGGAAGCCGCTCGGCCCGCTTGAGCTGACGCCCCGCACCAAGAAGCGCGACTACATGAAGGCCGTCGACAAGGTGAAGAACTACATCACCGCGGGCGACATCTTCCAGTGCGTTCTGTCGCAGCGCTTCGACTGCAAGCCCGAGGTCGATCCGTTTGAGATCTACCGCTCGCTGCGCATCGTGAACCCCTCGCCTTACATGTACTTCCTGCGCTTTCCCATGCAGGCCCCGGGTGCGACGACAGAAACACTCGCACACATCGTCGGTTCGTCACCTGAGCTGCTGGTGCGCGTGCACAACCGCACCATCGAGTACCATCCCATCGCCGGCACGCGTCCCCGCGGCAGCGATGAAGCCAGCGATAAGCGGTTGGAAGAAGATTTGCTGCGCGATGCAAAAGAGACTGCGGAGCATGTGATGCTCGTCGACCTGGGCCGTAACGATGTCGGTCGCGTCAGCGAGTTCGGCACCGTCAGCGTGAAGAAGCTGATGTTCATCGAGCGCTACTCGCACGTCATGCACCTGGTTAGCGCGCTCGAAGGCAAGTTGCGTGGAGATATGGCGCCGATCGACGCGTTCAAGTCCTGCTTCCCCGCAGGTACGCTTTCGGGCGCTCCGAAGATCCGGGCCATGGAAGTCATTGAAGAGCTGGAGCCAACCCGCCGCGGCGTCTACGGCGGCAGTGTCTTCTATGCGGACTTCAGCGGCAATCTGGATAGCTGCATCGCCATCCGCACACTCTTCATGCACGGTGACACCGGCTATATCCAGAGCGGCGGCGGCGTTGTGGCAGACTCCGTGCCGCAGACGGAGTTCGAAGAGACCGTCAACAAGTCCAAGGCAGTCGTGCGAGCGATCGAACGAGCTCGCTCGCGAGCGTAGAGCCGTCGACAGAATCGGGGCCCATTCATGATGGCTTCATCGTCATGAATGGATTTACAGAATGCGTACTTCGCCTAATCCCATTCATGCGCAAGAGCGCGCACGAATGGGGCACCCGATCCCGTTGGCGCATGGATTACATCCAATACCCATGAGCGACACGCACGCCGCATTTGATCTCCGCACACTTTCAAAGTCCGACACCTACAAGCTGCTGGCGTCCACCATTCTGCCGCGACCCATCGCGTGGATCACTACGCTCGATGACGACGGCAAACCGAATGCCGCGCCGTTCTCGTTCTTCAACGTCGTATCGGCAGACCCGCCACTGATCGTGGTCGGCTTCTCTGCCGCGCCGGACCGCGAAGGGAAGGACACCCTTGCCAACATCTGTCGCACGGGCGAATTGGTGGTAAACCTCGTGCCCGAGGAACTCGCGGAGGCGATGAATATCACCGCGACGGACGCACCGCGCGGCTTGGATGAGTTGACGCTCGCCGGCCTTGCAACCGTTCCAAGTCTGCAGGTAGCGCCACCCCGAATCGCGGGCTCACCCGTATCGCTGGAGTGCCGCACGTTTCAGATCATCGAGCCCGGCGGCAGCAGCACCATCCTGGTCGCGAAGGCTCTCGAAATGCACATTCGCCACGATGCTTTCGAGGATGAATCACGCCTGCACATTGATCCGGCGCAGATGCGTCTCATCGGTCGCATGCACGGCGGTGGCGACTACGCGACGACACGAGACATGTTCGAAATCGCCCGGATCCCCTGGAAGGAAATGCAGTCGAAGCAGAGTTGAGGTGGAGATAGAAAACGGCAGCCGGTAAAGGACGACTTCCTTGCGTCTACCGGTTGCGTGACAACCGAAGGACCATGCCCACGGTGACGCCCATGTTGTTCGCCATGCTGGTGATCGGCAGCTTCACCGGCGCGGGGTCACCTGGGATCACCTGCACGCTGGTGCGTGCATTCATGCGATAGCAGATGGCAAAGTCATCCGCGACACCGTCATCGATATTGAACTTGTCCGCACGAATCTCGCGCGAGATACTTGCCAGCGGCGAAGCCTGGATCATGTGCAGCATCGATTGGTCGTTGAAGCGGGGAGCTTCCATCTGTTCGATGGGTTCACTAGGTGCCGGCGTCCTGGTCTCCACCCGACCGCGCAGGCGGTAGAGATAGAACGAAAGCGGAGCGCCCGGCAACCGGCTCGTCGACGGTTCCTCCGGCAGTGCGGCCAGAACGCCCGCGGAGACCGGCCCTGCGACAGGCTGCGCGATAGGAATCGAAGGGATTGAATCAACGGCGGAAACCATGACCGGCGCAGCGTGTTCGGCGGCGAAGCAGCAGGCGGGTAACGAAAGCAAAAGGGCAGCAGTGAAGGTAAGTGCGCGCACCGTGTTTTCTCCTTTTGTTTTGTTATCGACGCTCTCGGGTCGCTGCATCACTCCGCAGCATCGCAAAACATCTTGCTGAGCAATCTCTGGAAGTGTGAGTCCTAACGCTCGCCGAATGTTGCCTGTGCAACACTCGGCAGAGTTGACATTTCCGGAAAACGATTGGTGCATTTCAGAGTTGCCCGTGGGAGATTGCAACGCGATTACACTTATGGGTGAGGCGGTTCCGCAATGGTCTTTGTTCTGGACAACTACGACTCGTTCACCTACAACCTGGTGCAGTACATGGGCGAACTTGGCGCGGAGATGGTCATCCGGCGCAACGATGAACTGTCGCCGGAAGAGATCGAAGCGCTCAACCCCGATCACATCCTGATCTCGCCCGGCCCGTGCACACCGCAGGAGGCAGGTGTCTCCATTGACCTGATCCGGCACTACGCGGAGAAGAGCAAGCCAACGCCGATTCTTGGTGTCTGCCTGGGGCACCAGGCGCTGGGCGCAGCCTTCGGTGGCAACGTGATTCGCGCGGCGCGACTGATGCACGGCAAGACCAGCGCGGTGCAGCATGACGGCAAGACGATCTTCCAGGGACTGGACCAGGACATGACCTGCACGCGATACCACTCGCTGATCGTCAGCCCGGAGGGCCTGCCGGATGAACTGGAAGTCTCTGCCCGCACGCAGGATCCGGAGGGCGAGGTCATCATGGGTTTGCGCCATCGCACACTGCCCATCGAAGGCGTTCAGTTCCATCCGGAGAGCGTGCTGACCAACGGCGGCAAACGCCTCATCGAAAACTTCCTGAAGATGTAGCGGATGCCACCCCGCCCCATCGCCGTGAAAGTTCCCGCTAGAGAAACGGGTGCCCCGTGGCTCGCCCCTGAGACATGGTTTCGGCTCGCGATGCCAGCATTCGTGCTGGTTGCTGCAACAACAATCCACGCACAAGCCCCGTTGGGTTCCCTCAAAACCGAAGGCGCTGAAGTCAGCGGCATGGTCGCCGTAAGCGATGGCCGTGCCACCATCGGTAACAGTGCTGCGGTCACCGCAGGCGCGCTTCCGGCACAGATCAGCCTGAAGCGTGGCGGCGAGGTGAAGGTCTGCGCGGGTTCCGCCATCCATATTTCGCAAACCACCATGACCATCGCAAAGCCGCCGCTGATGCTTGCGCTGGATCGCGGAGCTGTCGAGATTCATACCTCGGCCGAGAAGACGGACAGCATCCTGACGCCGGACCTGCGTTTTGAACTCTCCGGCGCGGCGGCACTTGATCTACGTATCCGAGTTGTGCCGAGCGGAGATACCTGCGTCGAAAACGTCGGCAAGGACGCGCCCGTTCTGCACGTAACGCAGACCTTCGGCGATGCAACGTACTTCATCCGGCCCGGCCAGCGTGTGCTGTTTGAGCGCGGCAGCCTGCGCGAGGTCGTAGACCATGAGGCCAATAGCTGTGGCTGCCCGCGCAACGGCGACAACCTGGTGCTGGCAGGCAAGGGCAAACACGGCGACGGCAAAATCCCGGAAGCCGTCAGGACCAACCCGTTTCCAGAGGCCGTAAGCCAGGGGTTGGTCAGACCGGACACCCCACAGGCACCCGTCGGGGAGGTCCATGCACAGGTGACCTCGCAACTTAGCTACAGCGGAGAGACGGGCACGGCAAGCGGGCCGCCCGGGCAGACGACGACTCCGGCTGACGTGGCTGCCGTTTCTGCACCGCCGGCTATACCGGCCGCGACGGTCACAAGCCAGACACCTACGCCAGCCAACCGACCGGCACCCCCCGCCCCTGACGCGACCGATATGCGCATTGAAAGTGCAGCACCGCCGCCCGCCGGTCCCAATCCTTTTCATGCCATCGGCCGCTTCTTCCGCCGCATCTTCGGCGTGTCGAAGTAGGGCGCAGGAAGGCAGCATGGACCCGGAACTCAGCCTGAACGCGTGGATACTCATCGGCAACACGCTGCACGCTGTGTTGCGTGGCCCCGCTCAGCTCGCATTGGCTGATGGTTCGTTGCGCAATCGACTGGCCACGCTGGATGCGAAGCTTGCTCCCGTCACGCAGCAGGGCATGCTTGGAGCACTGCACGATCTGCCGCCGGCCGACCGTCTGTTGCTGCATGACCTTTGCGAGGCCTGCTTCGGACGGCTGCAGGGGGAAGCGGAAACCCTGCTTGGACTTGATCGCTCGACCGCAGAGCCCGTGCTCGCGCTGCTGCAGGTGCATTAGCCAGCGCGCTACAATCAAACCTGCGGCCCGGGTGCCTGCGTGTGGCCCACAACTGTGGATTCGCGCCCCTCCGGTCCATCAAGATCTGCAACTTAGGAAGTTTTCAATGTCGATTCCCGCCACACAGATGCGTCCCGGTATGGTCATCAAGCACAAGGAAAAGCTGCACTCGGTCTTTGCCGTGGAGCACCGCACCCCCGGCAACCTGCGCGCCTTCATCCAGGCCAAGCTGCGCAACCTTGAATCCGGCGCCATCTTTGAGCACCGCTTCCGCTCCGGCGATGCGATCGACCGCGTCATCGTCGATGACATCGAGATGGAGTTCCTGTACAAGGACGGCGACGACTACGTGTTCATGGACATGAACAACTATGAGCAGACCACGCTGGGTCGCGACATCCTTGGCGATGCCGTGGATTTCATGCTGCCCAACATCAAGATCGACATCAGCTTCATCGACGGCAAGCCCGTCGGCGTGGAACTGCCGACCGTCGTCGAGATGACCGTCGTCCAGACGGAGCCGGGCATCCGCTCTGCCACGGCATCGTCCGTGACGAAGCCCGCGACGACCGAAACCGGTCTCGTCGTGCAGGTTCCCGCCTTCATCAATGAGGGTGAGAAGATCCGCATTGACACCGCAGAAGGCGCCTACATGTCACGCGCATAACAAACGAGGCTCTCGAAGATCCAAAGGGGGTGGTGCCGCATCGAGCGGTGCCACCCCTTCCTCATGCGCTGGAGATCATCAGGTGAAGGAAATCAACAGCTTTCCCGCGGCATCGCAGCGACACGACCCCAGCAACGGGTGCATCCTAATCCCATGCGCGTTCACGAGATCAAGACCTCCGTTCTGAAGATGGTTTACGAAGAGGGCGGCTCCAAGGGCGGCAAGCCTGTGATTCTTGTCCACGGCTGGCCGGACTCGCCGCGGACGTGGGACAAGGTTCTGCCCGCGCTGCACGCTGCGGGCTACCGGACCATTGTTCCGTACCTGCGCGGCTACGGGCTCTCGCATTTCCGTTCGCATCTTTTCGGGCGCAATCCACGGCGGACGGGCCAGCCAGTGGCCTTTGCGCAGGATGTCATCGACCTGGCGGATGAGCTGAAGCTTCAGACATTTGCTTTTGTGGGTCACGACTGGGGCGCCCGTACGGGCTACGCGTTGGCCGCGCTCTTTCCCCGGCGGCTGGAACGTATGGTGGTGCTGTCCTCCGTCTTTCAGCCGGGGCCTGCGAAGACACCGCCTTTGCCGCAGTCGCAGGCGTATTGGTACCAGTGGTTTCTTTGCACCGACCCCGGCATGAAGGCGTTCCGCGAAGACCCTGTCGCGTACGGCAAGCGCATGTGGGATACCTGGAGCCCCGAAGGCTGGTACTCCCCGGCCGACCTGGCGGAGGCGGCAAAGAGCTGGACCGGCAAGGACTTCACGGAGGTCGTCCTTCACAGCTACCGCTCCCGTTGGGGACACTCGCCGCTGGATCCGAGCTATGCCATGCTGCAGACTCGCTTCGAGGGGACGGTAACGCTGGACGTTCCGACGGTATTTCTGCAGGGCCTGGAAGATCGTTGCGGCCTGCCAGAGACCAGTGACGGCATGGGCCGCTACTTCACCAACGGCTACCGTCGCGTCCTCATCGACTCCGTTGGCCACTTCCCGCAGCGCGAGAACCCACAGCTGGTGGCGGAGGAGATCCTGCGGCATCTGGGCGAACGCACTGCTGGGCAGTGAGCCAACTTAGGTCCAGCTAAAATCGACCCTATGGTTCGTCACTACCAGATCGAAGGACGTGTGCAGGGCGTGGGTTTCCGCTGGTTTGTACATCGCGAGGCTGCGGAACTTGGGCTGCGGGGATGGGTGCGCAACACCACCGCTGGACATGTGGAAGCTGTCGCCGCAGGCTCGGCAGACCAGATTGACGTGCTGGAGGTGGCGCTCCACAAGGGATCGCGCGGCAGCCGTGTCGACCGGGTCCACATCCACGACCTGCAGGACAGCGAGGCCGAGGATCTGAAGGCGTTTGTGATTGAGGGCGCCTTCTAGCCGGCGCTTGGGCGACCGCCAGAGCGGGCTATGCGGTGCGCCACTTATCGGGGCCGCCTTCGCTGCGTTCCCTTACGCGTTCGACATTCGGATGGTCGGTGGGGTTCAGGCGTTTCGCCTCGGCAATGGCCTCGGCCTGCGTGTGGAACAGGGCGCTGGCGCGTTCGCTGCCCTTTGCACGAACGGCAAACCGACCGTCGTGATTGACCTCGACGAAGTAGTGCTTCTCGGTGGACATGAAGGTACCCTCCTTCGCTTTGGGATGCGGAATCTCGCTGCCGCGCTGGCGGCCCTCGTACAATGGAGCCATGTCGCACACCATCAATTGCGAGCCCCTGAAGGAGCTCATCCGCACCGTTCCCGACTTTCCGAAGCCCGGCATCCTGTTCTACGACATCACCACGCTGCTGAAGGACAAGGCCGGCTTTGCGCAGATGATCGACGCCTTAGCGGCGTACTACATCGACAAGCAGGTCGACCTGGTGCTCGGCATCGAGGCGCGCGGCTTCATCTTTGGACCGGCCATGGCCTACCGGCTGAACGCTGGCTTCGTGCCCGTGCGCAAGCCGAAGAAGCTGCCGGCAGCCACCGCCAAGGTCACCTATGACCTGGAGTACGGCTCGGACTCGCTCGAGATCCACCTGGATGCGATCCAGCCCGGCCAGCGAGTCGTAATCGTCGACGATCTGCTCGCAACCGGCGGTACCATGCAGGCTACGGTACAGCTGGTGAAGCAGCTTGGCGGCGAGATCGCCGGCGTGGCCTTTGCCGTGGAGCTCGACTTCCTCAAGGGCCGGTCGAAGTTCCCGGAGGTCGACGTCTACAGCCTTCTCCATTACAACGAGTAACCGCACGTGAGCGAGACGAGCGCCGTGACATTGCGTCCCCACAGGCCAGGAGATATGGGCTGGGTGGTGCACCGTCACGGCGTTTTGTATGCGCAGGAGTTCGGTTGGGACGAGCGCTTTGAGGCGCTGGTCGCGCGTATCACCGCCGACTTCATCGATCAGCTAGAGCCGGAGCGCGAACGCTGCTGGATCGCCGAGCGCGATGGCGTCTTTCTGGGGTGTGTCTTCCTCGTCCGTGACCGCTCTGCGGAATCGGCCGCGAAGCTGAGACTGCTGCTGGTCGAACCCACGGCACGCGGCCTGGGCGTAGGACGAATGCTGGTACGAGCCTGCATCGCCTTCGCCCGCGAGGCCGGTTACGGGAAGCTGACGCTGTGGACCAACAGCATACTCAGCTCCGCCCGGCGCATCTACGAAAACGAAGGTTTCAAGCTGGTCAGCGAAGAGCCTCACGCGAGCTTTGGCGTGCCGCTCATCGGCCAGTTCTGGGAACTGCCGCTGTAATCATCGATCTGTCATCCTGAGCGAAGCGAAGCGCAGCGAAGTCGAAGAACCTGCATCCCGCCCGCGGCCCCACAAAAGTGCACGGCAGACCTTACACCTCTGTGCCGCTTCGAGCCGAATGCAGGTCCTTCGACGGCACTCCGCTGCGCTGCGTTCCGCTCAGGATGATAGGACGCGGGCCAGGGTACATCCTTACGCGAACAACAGGCAGCTCGCGCCGCTGACTTCGATTTTTGAGACCGGCTCTCCAATGTGACCAGTTGCCATGTCGAGTGCGAAGACAGTAACATCCCCCGAAAACTGATTGGCTACCAGGAACCACCTGCCGGATGGATCGACGGCAATGTGGCGAGCCTCCAGACCTGGGTTCGGCTTGTTCTGGATCTTCGTGAGCGCACCGGTCGATGCATCCACCGCGAAGACAGCGAAACTCTCGCTGGCGCGGCGGTTCGATGCGTACAGGAACCGCATGTCTTTCGAGAAGACCATCTCGCAGCCGCGTGCCTTCGCGGCATCCACGCCATCCGGCAGTGTCTTGGCGACACTCTTCGGCGTGAGGACGCCGTGGGTGGCGTTCCATTGCAGTTGCACCACGGTCGAGTTCAGTTCGCAGATGCAGTAGATCCAGCGGCCATTCGGATGGAAGACGAGGTGACGCGGCCCGGAGCCCGGCTCGGATAGCCAGTGGTCCGGTCGGTGCGGTGTGAGCTTTGCCGTCGCTCGGTCCAGCCCGAAGACGTGGATACGATCGAGGCCGAAGTCATTCACCAGCACGAAAGCGCCATCCGGCGAGACCATCGCAGAGTGCACATGGCTGCCCTCCTGCCGATCTTGGACGGGACCATGCTCTGTCGGCGGAAAGCGGATGACGCTCGCCTGCGTCAGCTTGCCTGACGAGTCCGCATGGAACGACGCCACACTGCCGCCGCCGTAGTTCGAGACAAAGACGCAACGACCGTCCGGCGAGGCGCTCACATGGCATCCGCCGCCACCGCCGGAACTTGCCGTGTCGATCGGAGTAAGTGTGGTCGTCGCAACGTCATGACCCTGCGAGATCGCGTAGCTTGCGGCTCGTGACGCACCGTCGTCTCCCCCAAGTACCGCGAAGAGCGGGTGACCGGCTTGCGGTACTGCAAGGAAGCTCGGACTCGTCACCTTCGCGAGCAGTCGCGGGGAACCGAGCCGGCCATCGCGGAAGGATGTGACGAAGATGCCCTCGCCGTGCCCGGTAAACTCCGTCTGACTGCTGGTGCCAACGAATAATCGTTGCGTCCCTGCCATCTCGCGCGCCGATGACGTTGTTGTGCGCAGCATCATGGCTGCACCGGCTGCGGCGCTCCCTAAAAACTTTCGGCGTGTCAGCATCTCTCTCCTCAGCCGAACAGCAGGCAGCTTGGGTTGTTGACGGGTGCCGAGCTGGAGCGGTCACCCAGCTTGCCCGTGGCCGTATCGATCGGGAAGACCGAAACCTCGTTCGAAAACTGGTTCGCGCTCAGGAACCACTTGCCCGATGGATCGATGGCGATGTGGCGCGCCTCCTTGCCGGGATTGGCATGCCGATGTGCCTCAGTGAGTGCGCCCGTCGCAGCATCCAGCGAGAACACGACGAAATCCTCATGCACGCGGTTCGCTGCGTACAGGAAGCGCAGGTCCTTGCTGAAGACGAGATCACAGGCGCGCACATCGACCTTGCTCGCGCCCGGTGGCAGCGTCTCAATGGTCTGTAGCGTGGTCAAGGTACCCGCAATCGCATCCCACGCGAGTTGATTAATCGTGCAGCCCATCTCATCGATGTTGTAGATCCACTTGCCGTTCGGGTGCAGGGCGATGTGTCGCGGGCCCGCGCCTGGTGCGGACAGCCACTCGCCGTGCGGCGTCATCTTCGCGGTCTCCGCGTCCAGCTTGAAGACGTGGATGCGATCAAGTCCGAGGTCATTGATCAGCACGTAGCCGCCGTCCAGCGTGATGTCTGCGGCGTGCGCGTAGGCGTGGTCCTGACGCTTCGTGTCCGGACCGTGATCCGCCGCGTTGAACTGAAAGAACGACGCCGGATGCAGCGTGCCATCCGCATCCATGTGGAACGATGCGGCCGATCCACCAACATAGTTCGCCACCACGACGGTGCCCCCCTGCGCGGACACATGCACTGCGCCCGTGCCCTGTGTACTGGCGCGATGGACCTCCGTCAGCTTCGCCTCGGCAACATCGATGTGGAAGCATGCGACCTCGCCGGCGGGCGCGCCGGGTGTCTGCGAGATGGCCAGGAGACGGCTCTCATTGCGGCCATCGAAACAGAGGAAGCTGGCCTTCGGCAGTTCGGCCGAGAGTACGGGTTCGGTCAGCGTGCCCGTCTGTGTATCGAAGGTAGCGGTGTAGACGCCGCGGCCATCGTTACCGCTGGTGCCCAGAAAAATCCGTTCGTGTGACATGGTGCTTCTCCGGCTTAAGGTCTTCGCTAACGATGGTGTCACATCATGAGCAGGTTGGCCCGCTGTCGCAGTTCGGCGGGATGCTTCCTGTGCCGATCTGCCTGTCATCCTGAGCGATCTGCGTTCTCTCCCATGACCTGTCATCCTGAGCGATCTGTGTTTTGCTCAGGATGACAAATGCATAAAAGATGAAGCGGCCCGAGTTTACTGACTCACCGCAGCACTTCCGTCACTCGCAATGTCTCGCCCTCACCCAGATACCGCTTCCGCCGAAACCAATCCGTCATGCGCTCTTCCAGCAGAGGGAGCGGCACGCGAAGACCAGCTTCCAGTAACCCATCGGCAATCGGCATCGTGTCGTCGAAGACCGCGTCATTCGTGAAGTTGCGCATGCAGAAGCTGTCGATTGCCTTGAGAGGGCACGGCATGACCACGCCGTCCGCCGTCACACGCTCGATGGTGATCCGTCGCACAAACATCGCTACGCCCACAACACGAAACACGCGCCCGCAATCTTGACGCTGCTGGCGGGCGCGCTCAGCATCCCGGTCTTCGGATCGCGCGGGAAGACCGTCACGTCATTGCTGCGCTGGTTCGCCGCAATCAGCCACTTGCCGGTCGCATCAAGGGTGATGCAACGGTTCTCCACGCCATCCACCTTGGTCTGTTGAATCTGCTGCAGCCGAGCGTCTTTACCCACGGCCCACACCACCATGCTCTCAAGCCCGCGCACGCTGCCGTAGAGGAAGCGGTGATCCGGCGACAATGCCATGTCTGCCGTGCGGCACTTCGGTGGGGCGTCCGCAGGCAGCGTCGGCCACGACCCCGTTTTGGTCAATGTGCCACGCTTCTCGTCCCAGGCCAGCAGGTCCACGGTGTTGGTCAGTTCGTTGTTGCAGTAGATCCACTTACCGCCGGGGTAGAAGACCAGGTGTCGCGGCGCAGAGCCGGGCGCAGCCTGATAGAACGGCGGATCGTGCGGTGTGAGCTTCGCCGTTGCGGCGTCCAGCGCGTAGATGTAGATCCTGTCGGCGCCGTAGTCATTCACCAACACAAACCTGCCGCCTGGCGCCGTCAGGATGGAGTGGCAGCGGCTGTGGGGCTGAGCAGGCGCGGGGCCGTGGTGGGCGTCGCCGTACTCAATGTGCTCGACAAGCGGCGACAGCGTCCCGTCCTTTGCAATCGTGTAGGTCGAGATGTCCCCACTGCCCCAGTTCGCCTCCATGGCAACACGGCCGCTGGGGTCGATGGAGAGAAAATTCGGCCCCATACCCTTCGCCGTCTCACGGTTGATGGGGCGCAGAAGGTCTGGCGTGTCCACAATTTCAAAGGCGGCCACGTTCGCAATACCGTCGACGACGCATGTTGCATAGAGACGGCGCCGGCGCTCTGGATGCAGTGTCATGCTGTCGTTGCCGGGCAGCTTTGCCGCCATCTCCGGCTGAGAGAAACTGCCTGTCTTGGGATCGAAGTAGGTGGAGAAGATGCCCTGCGCCTCTTTACCGGTGCTGCCGATGAAGGCACGCTGGGTGCCGAGCGTGGGCGGTGTCATCTGGCTGAAGGACGTGCGCGCAAGCAGCGCGGCTGCAGGCAGCGTGGCAAGAAAGCTTCGGCGATCAAGCATGAGCACTCCGGGGAACGCTGACCAGCATACGCCCGGAGTTCCCCGAAGATCAGCCTATCCTTCGCCTGGCAGATGTCCTGCGTACTCTTCCGGCTTCACGTCGTTGTTAATGACGGGCAGGGAGGGCAGGTTGAGCGTGCTGCCCGCCTGGTCGACCACGGCCTTCACGTTGGTCAGAACCTCTTCGACCGTCATGGTGTACATCTCGCGACCATTGTCATAGCCGTTCTCCACAATGGTCTTCAGATACCGCCCGGCAGCCTGTGCCGCGGCGTAGTCCGTGATGACGTAGCCGGTGGCGCGCTTCATCTGCACCCATGCAACATTCGGCATGGCGATCCACATGGGCCGGCCATTCACGTCGAACCGGATATCCGTAGCGTCGGCGTGACGCGTCGCAATGGCGACCATGGTCGCCTTCCAAACGCAATGCAACTGCTCGCCGGTCCACTTGTCGACTACGACAAAGTCCTCATACATGCCTGGGCCCATCCTTCAACGGTGCTGTATTCAGAGTATGGATTCACGGAACGATGGGCAAGCACCACCGCCCGGCCGCTGCGGGGGACAGCACGAAACAGCCGCTGCCGGACAGCACGAGTCGTAAGGGCACGGCTTCAGCCGTGCCCTATGCTGTCTCACCGTTAAACGGGAGGCCCGACCGGGCGACCCTTTTGCCCACCTTTCCTGCCGCTGCTAGACTTACGGATGGCGCATGTACCTGCGGATTCCGCACCCGCGCCGGCTCATCTGCGGCCTTTCGCGCCGCCAAAAGGATTCCCGACCTTGGATACACCGACCCGCACCAAGCCGCTTGCCATCCGTGAAGACGGTCCTCTTGCCGTCAACACCAACAGCAGCAGCACTGCTTTCTTCGACCGCATCCAGAACAACCGTGCGCTGGCCATCCGCCTTGCGGTCGCGGTCGTTGCGCTCGTCGTCATCGCGAGCGTGTTCGCATTCGTCAGCAGCCACCGCGCTGAGGCTGCAAGCAGTGCTCTGGCCGAGGCGATGCAGACGTACGACGCACCCATCGCGACACCGGATCAGCCCGTGCCCGCGAACATGAAGAGCTTCAGCAGTCTGGAAGAGCGCGCGAAGGCCGCCAATGCTCAGTTTGCGGATGTCGCAAACAAATACGGTTCAACCGATGCCGGTCGTAACGCACTCTATCTGCAGGGCGTGACCGCCATGCAGGCAGGCCAGAACGCCAGCGCTGAGGAACTGCTGAAGAAGTCCTCCGACAGCTGGAACCACGACATCGCCACGCTCTCACAGATGGCGCTTGCCGGCCTGTATCGCAGCACTGCGCGCGAGTCCCTTGCCATTGAGCAGTACAACAAGGTGATCGCGAAGCCCAGCACGCTGGTTCCCGCGGGTCTGGCGCAGCTGGAACTGGCTGAGATGTATGAGGCCAACGGCAAGCAGGCGGAAGCCAAGAAGATCTATGCACAGATCAAGGACAAGGACCCCAAGAGCGCCTCGGCCGAGATCGCAACGCAGAAACTGAGCGGACCCTCCGCGCAGTAATCGCAGGAAGGGCTTCGCAGACACCATGGCGGCTCCGGAAAACCCACCAGCATCGCTCGCGCAGTTCATCCGGCGCAGGGCAGCGGCTGGCAGGTCCTCCGGGCCGCCGTCGTCGCTTAAGCCGAAGCCGGACAAGCTCGGTCAGTTCGGACTGCTTTTTTCAGAGCCGGAATCAGCCACAGAAGACGGCGCGGTGACCGTTGCCGACGTGATCGCCGAGCGCGAACGCATCGAGGCTCCCGCGTCGCCAGCGCAGGTCCCGCAACAGCGCAAGCTGTGGGCTGTTGCCGAGTTGGTGAGCGCGCTACGTGGCAAGGTGGAGCGTGAGTACAGCGATGTGTGGGTGGAGGGCGAAATCTCCAACTGCCGCCCCGCTCCCAGCGGCCACCTGTATTTCACGCTGAAGGACGGCAATGCGCAGTTACTGGTCGTGCTCTTCCGGCGCGAGGCATCTCTTCTGCGCTTCAAACCGACCGATGGCCTGGCGGTGCTGGCACGTGGCCGCATCTCCGTCTTTGAGAGCCGTGGACAGCTGCAGCTTATTGCAGAAACCCTGGAGCCGCGTGGCGCCGGTGCGCTGCAGCTTGCCTTCGAACAGCTCAAGGCGAAGCTACGTGCCGAGGGATTGTTCGAGCAGGAGCGCAAGCGTCCGTTGCCGGCCTTCCCGCGCACCGTCGGCGTCATCACGTCGACGCAGGGCGCGGTGCTGCGTGACATTGTCACCGTGGTGCGACGCCGTCATGCCTGCCTCGACATCCTTGTCTTTCCTGCGGCGATGCAGGGTGTGACCTGCGCGCCGGATGTCATCCGCGGTCTGCGCTATCTGAACGCCAACCCGCAACACAACGTCGATGTCATCGTCATTGCGCGTGGAGGCGGGTCGGCGGAAGACCTCGCAGGCTTCAACGATGAGGCGCTTGCACGCGCCATCGCTGCGATCGATCTGCCGGTCGTCTCGGCCGTAGGGCATGAGACGGACTTCACCATTGCTGACTTTGTTGCAGACCTTCGCGCACCCACCCCCTCGGCTGCAGCCGAGCTGGTGACGGCCGCGCAGCATCGCGTGGAAGAGCGTGTGCAGTCGCTGGCCGCGCGGCTCTTCCGTGCCATGCGGTATCAGCAGATGCACGCGCAGCAGCGCTTCACACGCGTCTCTGCGGCCAGCGCATTTGCGCGCATGCGTGACAGCATCGGCCGCCGGCAGCAACGTGTGGATCAGGATCGCTTCCGCCTGGAAGCCGCGACCGAAGCGCTGCTACGCGAACGTGCCGCGCGTCTGCGCTTGCTGACGGAACGCCTGCAGCGGCAGGATGTGCACCGCAGTGTTCTGCGTGCGCAGACAAAGAATGAACGCCTGCGCGAGCGGCTGCTGCGTGCAGGTTCCTCGCTGCTGACAACACCGTCGCGACGTGTGGCGCGCGCCGAGACACGGTTGCATGCGCTGTCCCCAACGGCAGTGCTGCAACGCGGCTATGCCCTCGTCTTCAACGGGGAAGGTAGACTTCTGCGGAGCGCGAAGGATGTAACGGCCGGTGACGAAATTCGCACACGGCTGGGCGAGGGAGAAGTGCGATCCCGCGTCCTTTCGTCTGACGTCAACGGCAACACAGGAACAGGAAACGAAAACGCATGAGAAAGCTCTTTGGAACGGACGGCATCCGCGCCGTTGCAGGCGAAGCACCCCTTGATCGCAAGACCATCTTCGCTGTTGGCGTCGCACTGGCGCACCATGTCGCAAAGGCCGGCGAGCAGCCAAAGATCATTCTCGGCATGGACACGCGCGAGTCCAGCGAGTGGATTGCAGCGACGATCACCGCGGGTCTTCGTAAAGGTGGTGCAACCGTCGAGAGCGCCGGCGTGATCACGACACCGGCCATCGCGTTTCTCACGCGTTCGCATGGTTTCAGCGCGGGCATAGTCATCAGCGCGTCGCACAATCCCTGGCAGGACAACGGCATCAAGGTCTTCGGGCCGGATGGCTACAAGCTGCCGGACGCAACCGAACTCGCCATTGAAGATGAGATCTTCAGGCAGCTCGCCACCAACCATGTTGAGACTGCGGACGACGCCGCTGCGCCTGCTGTCGAAGAGAGTGATCGCGCCGAGTATGTCCGCTCTCTGCTGGCCGCTGTCGATGGCCTGAGCCTCGACGGCAAGCGCATCGTCATCGACTGTGCGAACGGCGCAGCTTCGTCCGTGGCACCGCAACTCTTTGCGGGCCTGGGCGGCGAAGTACGCATTCGCAACGCCAGCCCGGACGGCCGCAACATCAACGTGGACTGCGGGGCGACGAAGCCCGAGGTTGTCGCAAAGTATGTGCTCGAAGACAAGGCGGACATTGGCATTACCTTCGACGGCGACGCTGACCGTGCCATGTTCGCCGATGAGAATGGGCGCGTCATCAACGGTGACGCGGTGATGCTGCTGGCCGCGCGCGACCTGCAGGAGCGCGGTCTGCTCCACGAAAACACGGTCGTCGCCACGACTATGTCCAACATGGGACTTGAGGCTGCTCTGAAGCGCAGTGGCATCCGGATGCTGCGCGCGCCGGTAGGTGACAAGTACGTGCTCCAGCAGATGCAGGAGACGAAGGCGTCGCTCGGTGGCGAGCAGAGCGGACACATCCTCTTCACCGGTCGAAGCACCACGGGCGACGGCCTGCTGACGGCGCTCCTGCTGCTTGACATCGTGCATCGCAGCGGAAAGTCGCTGGCGGGGCTTGCGGCCGATCTAAAGACCTTCCCGCAGGTAATCGTGAACGTCAAAGTGCGCGAAAAGAAGCCACTTGAATCGATTCATACTGTCGCCACAGCGATCCAAGATGCTGAAAAAGCGCTACTTGACTCCGGACGTGTGGTCATCCGCTATAGCGGCACAGAAGCGCTCGCACGCGTGATGATCGAAGCCGAAGATGAGACCGTCATGCGGCACCATGCGGACGCCATCGCAAACGCGATCCGTGCCGAACTCGGCGTCTAGAAGCTAAGAGACGACGACGCGAGGCACGCGGTTGCTGATGCCGCACAGCACCTCGTAGGCACTCGTGCCCGCGAGCCTCGCATGCTCGTCCGCGCCGATGCGCTCACCATTGCTTTCGCCCAGCAGGATGACCTCATCGGCGATGCTGCACTCGGGGATCGCGGTGACATCGACGATCGTCAGGTCCATCGACACGCGGCCGACGATGGGCGCTCGTCTGCCGTGCAGGAGTACCAATCCGCCCGCTTCCGCATTCGAGGCAGAGAGCGCTCGCCGAAAGCCATCTGCATAGCCCACAGGCAGCAGCGCCAGACGCATGGTTCCAGGTGCCACGAACGTGGCGTTGTAGCCGATGCTGTCGCCGCACTGCACCTCGCGCAGGCTGACGATGCGGGTCTTCCAGGTCATCACCGGCTTCAGGCTGGAGGCAAGATGCGGCTTCAGGAAGCCCTCGCTTTGGATCACCCGATCTGTTGCTGATTCCAGCGGCAGGGCGTAGCCGTAAAGGGCAAGCCCGGCGCGGGTCATGGCGCGTGCTCCCAGACCTGCCGCGAGTGCGGGCAGATCCTGCGGGATGTAGCCACTGTCGGTCGATGAGGTGTTTCCGGCGTGTACGTACTCTGGCTTCAGGCCAGCGGCGGCGACCTGCTGCAGTGCCGAGGCAAAAGCGATCATCTGCACCTGGTTCTGCGGGTCGTCTCCAACCTCGGTGGATGCGAGGTGCGTCATTACGCCCTCAAGCTTCAGGGGTGAGTCAGTTGTAAAGCGGGCAAGCAGACGTTCCAGCAGATCGCCCGGCGTAACGCCCTGCCGCGCCATGCCGGTGTCGATCTCGGCATGCACTGCGACAGACTGCGCAGGCAGGTTGCGGCGGTGGGCCTCGGCTTCGAGAAGATCCAGGTGATACGGTTCCCACACCACGGGAGTTAGTCCGCGATCGAGAATGCCGGCTTCTTCGCCCGGCCACAGGCCGCACATCACCAGCACGCGTGGCGACATACCCTGCGGCAGGATAGCGAGCGATGCCCGTACGGCAAGGCCCTCTTCCGCAGACGTAACACCGAGCCACTGCGCGCCGGCGCCAGCCAGCACGGGTGCGCACTCGGTCGCGCCATGGCCATAGGCATCCGCCTTGATGACAGCAAGCACTTCGATCTGTGGCCCGGCGGCCGCCTGCAACGCGTGGAAGTTATCGCGTAATCGCGAGGCAGAGATCTCGGCCCAGATGGGCCGCGTGTGGTTCGGAAGAACAGAACGCATGTTGCCTTTCAGATGCTGCCGGTACTAATAATCGCCGGCCTTGTTACTGATGATCTCTTTACCACCGCCTTCGGCGATGACGTATGCCTTGCTCGGAAGCGCAGGCAGCTTCGCCGGGTCTGTCCACAGGAAGATGCGTTGCGGCCCCAGCCAGCGTTCGCGCATGGAGAGGTCCGTCTCGAAGATGTCCGGTGCATCGTTGAAGAACGACCCGTACCAAAGGTTCGCGGAGTGGCCATGCCAGATGTGAATGTCATTTCGCTTCAGATAGAAGCCAAGCGTTGAGCCCGCTTCGTATTCGTCGTTGATGCAGATCATGTTGTTCGGCTTGATTAGCGGAGCGATGGCGCGAGCCAGCTTCTGCGATGACAATACCGGCGCAAAGATTGTCAGGCCCATATGCGCCGCCACCAGGAACAGAAGCGTGCCCGCCGCCAGCGCGATATTTGCCTCATGCGGACGGAAGCTCCGACGCAGCCACCAGCTTGCGACTGTGCCACCAAAGAGCGCGACGACCGTGAACGTCAAGGGCCTCCGGAAGGCTCCCATCGCAGGACCATTCAAGTCCAGAAAGTGGCCGAATGAGAGCGCGTAGTCTCCTGGATTCTGCTGTAGCAGTGTAGCCAGGTCCACGTTGGGCGGAGGCACCTGCGTGTGCATCAGGAAGAAGACGCAGGCCAGCGAAGCGACTGTCCCGCCGATCAGCAGCAACACCGAGATGCGCTGTCCTGCGCGCGTCAGCACGGGCGGCACCGTCATCGTCTCGGCTTCGATGGCCTCGCGGTCCAGCCAGCGCGCAACCAGGAGGGCGAAGAACGGCAGGGACGGAAGCACGTAGTACTCCTGCCGCGTTGAGAAGGAGAAGAAGACGATCGGCAACAGGCCGGCGATGGAGAACAGCAGCAGCGTGCGGGATTCGCCGTTAAGCTGCGTTGCTTCCGCGCGTGAGCGCAGGGCGCGCCAGGGCGCAGCGGCTACCGCTTCGAACAGGAAGGCACTCCACGGCATCATCCACACCAGCACCAGCCCCCAGAAGAGCAGCAGCGGCACGGTGTCATAGTCGCGCGGCACCCGCAGGTTCAGATAACGCAGCAGGTGCTCATTCATGAAATAGAACCACGTCCATCCATGCACGCTGCCCACCGCGGGCGAGCCGACCTGCCAGCCCTTCCAGAAGATCCATGCGTGGCCCGTGTGCGTCAGGCCAACGGGGTGACCTTCCGTCGGGTTCGCCTGGCCCGCGAGGATGTGCCACGGTGCGGCAATGGCAAAAAAGGCTAATACCGCGAAGAGCGGGTTTAGTTGCGCGATGCGCTGTAACGTTCCCTTGAAGCCGCGGGTCGTCAGCAGGTAGAGCGCAACTGTGCCGGCGGGGAAGACGAGGCCGATAAGGCCCTTCGTCAGAACGTTCATGGCGCACGCTGCCGCGAAGCCAAGGCAGGGCAGCACAGGCGCGTGGCCTTCACCGTGGCGTTCCGTCAGCCAGAAGCAAAACACCGCAGCCGTCAGCCAGAGGCACACGATGGCATCCGGGATCAGGATGCGCGTGAAGATGAAGAGTCCGAAACTGAGCATCAGGCTCACGCCTGCGTAAAGGCCGGCGCGCGCGCTGCCAAAGGCTTGGCGGGCAAAGTTCTCGGTCAGCAGGAAGAGCAGCAGTGCAAAAATCGCGAGCGGCAAGCGCGCCTGCGCGGTTCCAACGCCGAAGACGCGCATGCTGGCAGCCATGGACCAGTAAAGGACCGGCGCTTTTTCGAGGTAGCGGATACCGTTCGCATACAGCGTCACAGGGTCATGCCGCTGAATCATCTCTCGCGCCACTTCGGCGTGGACGGAGTCTGCGTCGTCAAGCAGCGGGGGAGAGAGCAAGGCGAACGATGCGTAGAGGAAGAACCACAACGCCGCAAGCATCAATCGGTTGCGTCGAGGTGTGGAGGCTTCAAACATGCTGAGATGAGCCTATCGCGGGTGTTACGGGCAATGGATCCGGGTTCCCCAATCTTTTGCGAAGCAAAAGGATAGGGTCTCGCATAGAGCGCGAGCTTTTCGGGGGGACGTCAGAGGGGCAGGGAGGGCCGAGAGGGTTTGCACTTCGTGCGAAGACCCCACCCTTTCGCGAGGAAGCTGCGAAAGAATGGGGCACCCGATTCGTGTGGTCCTGTCGCGCGGTCCTGTGACTAATAGGCGCGCGGGTACATGCGCGAGATACGGTCGTGCCAGCCGAGCTTGTCTTCGTCCATGCAGGCCCAGACGAGTCCCAGGCCAACCGGAGCTCCGGCGAGCAGCAGAGCGAAGATGCGGCGGCGCATGGCGGAGCGGCTTGGATTCTCGTCATTGAAGGTGCAGAAGGCGATGCGGGCGTACCGCATGCCCGGCGTGATGCCCGAGAGCGAAAAGAAGAGCGTCAGGTACATCAGCGCGAAGGCGAAGAGCGATCCCGCGGCGGCGATGGCCGCGGGGATGCCGGTGGGCAAACTCGGCGATGCGTATGCTGCAACCGCGACCGCTGCGAGGAAGCCCGTCGCGATGCAGCAGCCGTCGACCGTCGCTGCCATGATCCTCTGCGAAATGGGAGCGACGTGAAGCGGAATCCCAAACGAGATCCCCGAATCCGCGTCATCTGTGGTACGGGTCTGCAGTTGCGCCTCAAGCCGGATGGTGTGCCATTCGGGCAGGACGCTGTCGGTCATCGGCTCGATGGAGACGGAGCTCGCTTCCACCTCGAAGATCCGCAGCTGGGCGCGTTCGGGAGAGTTGTCTGCCTCGTCACGCAGAGGACCTTCCGCCAGACGCGGACGGGCACGGCGTGCAGCGACAAGCTGACGAGGGAATTCGATCAGGTTGGCGGGCAGGGCGACGGCAGGCTCCACCGGCTCCACAATGTACTCTTCGGCGGTCCCGTCGCCGATTGAAGCCACGTAGCTGGTCCTGATGGTCGCCGCAGGGAGACTATCGGCAAAGCTGCCGGTTATGCTGCCGAAGATCGCGGGCGTCGTAACGGCCGGTGTGCTGATCGTCGGTGAGAGATCTTGAGGCTCGGAGGCAATGGCTTCGCTGCGCAGGACTACCGTCGCCTCGCTGCGCAACTCGACTGCCGCTTCACTGCGCAGGGGAACGGAAGATTCTTCCGTGGTGGGCGCGAAGGTGATGACCTCCGCGGGGCCAGCCGGGGGGGCGCCTGCCTCCGTGTCCCAATGATGGATCTCGTCCAGCAGCTCCTGCTGCACGGCAGTGATCGCCTCGGCACTGCGACGCGCGACCTCGGCAGCAGCTTCAGCCTGTCGGATGGCCTGCTCGGCTTCCTGCTGCAGGAAGTCGCGGTACGAAAGAGACTGTGCGAAGCGTGCGGCTACCTGGTCCGCGACGCGATAGCGCGAGGTGGGCGCGTTCTCAAGCGGTAGGCTGGGCTGCGATTCGTGCGGGCGCGGACGGCGCTGGCGGTGCTCGGCGAGGCGGTTGGCGACCTGCTGTTTCAGCGCGCGCGCTTCGTCTTCGGAGAGGGTGGACGTCGGCAACGGCTGCAGTGGGAGAGGGCTGGCGGTGCTCAAGGCGTCTCGCTTTCGTAGAATAGAAACTTCAGTGGTTAACAAAGGCACATTCGGTCGGGTTACGCGGGTGGAACGTACACGCCGATGGAGCCGGTTCTCGAGCTTCGGACGATCCGCATCGGAGCGTAAGGAAGCCTGTATCTGCTGGTGTATCACGCTGGGCATGGCACTTGGAGTCTCGGCGTGCGCGCAGCAGGTAACGACTTCGGCACCCGTTGTGCACGCTGGTGCCAATGCGCCGGTGCCCGGGAGTGGAACGACCTCGGCACCGCCGGATCTGACGCATCAGGACAGCGCTTCCAGCCTGCCGGATTCGCCCGGCGCCGATCTTTATCCCGTGGCCGTACCTGTGCCGGAACCAGCCTCGACCAAGGTCACGTGGGAAAGTCTCTCGCAAAAGAGCAGCGGCGACACCGTGTTGCTGGAAGGCAATGTCACCATCACCTATGGTGACTACCGCGTCGATGCGGACCGCGTCGCCTACAACCAGGCGACCGGCGATTTGGAAGCGACAGGCCATATCGTGGTCACGGGCGCCAGCCGCAGCGAAAACATCCATGCCTCGCGGGCGACGCTCAACATCAAAACAGAGACCGGCAAATTTTATGATGTGAGCGGATCCGTCGGTGTGCGCATGGTATCGCACGCCACGGCATCCCCGGGGAACCAGGCGATGGGCGGCGTGATGGGGAATACGTCGCAGTTGAGTAACGTCTACACCACGGCGAATCCATTCCTCTTTACCGGACGCATGGTAGTCAAGAACGGTCCGGCGGAATTCGATATCTACGACGGCACAGTCACCAGCTGCCAATTGCCCAAGCCCGACTGGCAGTTGGCATCGGCTCACTTCAGCGTGCATGACGGTGAGGCGCGCGCAACGAAGACGATCTTCCGCCTGCTGAACGTACCCGTCTTCTTTTTGCCCTACGCAACACACCCCACTGCGGAGGGAGAGCGGCAGAGCGGCTTTCTGATCCCGGTGATCGGCAATTCTTCCTCCAAGGGAATCGTGATCGGCGAGCAGATTTACTTCGCCATGGGGCGATCGTCGGAGCTGACGGTGGGTGCGCAATACTACTCGCGGCGTGGCTGGGAGCAGTCGGCGACCTTCCGAATGCGTGGACGGGGACTGGACTTCATCCAAAGTCACTACTCTGGCCTGCTGGACCGCGGTTTCTACCAGAACGTGACGACCACCAACGCCAACGGCACCACGACCACCGCGAATACCTACGTAAACCAGGGCGGTGAAGATGCCACCTTCAGTGGGCGAAGGGATATCGGGCAGCACACGCGTGTCGCTGCCAACGTCGAGTACCTGAGCAGTTACATCTATCGCGAGGCCTTCACCGACAACTTTAACCAGGCGGTGTCGTCGGACATTACGTCGTATGCGTATGGAACGCACGCACGCAACGGCTACGTTGCGTCGGGCGAAGTCGATCGTTACCAGGGCCTGAAAATCGTCAGCACAGGCGAGCAGATCCGCATCTTCCACGCGCCCATGCTGCAGGGCGAGGTGATGGAACGGCATGTCGCCAATACGCCGTTCGTCTGGAGCGCAACAGCGCAGTACGCGGCTCTGAAGCGCACGCAGGGAACGCCGGTGGCGCAGACTGGTTTCGCGTCGGACTTTACCAACCGGGTCGATCTGCATCCAAAGCTGTCTCTGCCATTCGCGCTGGCGGGCTTTCACTTCCGGCCAACCGTCGGCATACGCGACACGTACTACACGCACTCTCGCATCACGTCCCCGCTGCCGGGGCCCACGCCCACCGAGAGCGGCGCGGGTCTGAATCGCCTGGTGACTGAGGCGGAGATGGAAGTGCGTATGCCAGTTTTGGAGCGCACGTTTGAAACGGGCAGCTTCGGCAAACTGCTGGGGCGCGAGGCGAAACACACCATCGAACCCGAGCTGCACTATCGCTATGCTAGCGGCGTCGATGACTTTTCCCGCACGCTTCGCTTTGACGATGCGGACGTCGTCGCCAACAAGAACGAGCTGGAATACGGCTTCACGCAGCGGCTCTTTCTACGGCCGACCAAAACACGCGCCTGTGAGACGGGCGAGACTCCGGCGGAGACCGACGGAACCTGCGGTGGAACGCGCGAAACCATCCGTTGGAAGCTGTTGCAGCGGCACTACTTCGATGAAAGCTTCGGAGGCTACATCTCTCTCGCTAACCCCTCCGGCATCCTCGTTCTGAACCGGCGCAATGTGCTCGATAGCACGCTGGATCTCTCCGGAGTGGCCTTCCTCACCGATCGCCGCAGCGCGTCGCCGATCGTGAGCCAGATGAAGCTGAGCGCGACCGACCACATCGACATCGAGTGGGATATGAACTACGACCTGAAGGCCAACGCGATGCGGCAGAGCAACGTCTTTGTTGAAGTCCACCAGAACGGTTTTTTCGCGGGCCTGAGCCATGCGCGGCTGTACGCACCAGGACGATTCACCTCAGATACGGGTAGCGGTACGACCGCTACATCCCTCATCTCTGACTTCAGCCAGTTGCGCGTCCTGATGGGCTACGGCAACCCCGCAAAACCGGGCCTGAGTATCGCAGGCAACGTGGGGCTGGACCTCAAGCTGAGCCAGGTGCAGTACGCCACTGGTCAGTTCAGCTACAACTGGAACTGCTGCGGCTTCAGCGCGGAGTATCGCAAGTACGAACTTGGCAGCGTGCGCAACGAGAACGCGTATCGCTTCAACTTTTCGCTTGCAAACATCGGCACGGCAGGGAATCTACGGCGCGCCGAGCGGCTGTTCTAGCCTTCGTTTGAGCACTAATGCAAAAGCCCGGCGCGAGGCCGGGCTTCTCCAATTCCAATCGTTGCAAGTACACGCGAAGCGTCGAGAACGGTGCGAAGCACTCAGACGGTGAGGAGTTCCTTTTCCTTCACTTTGAACATGTCGTCGAGCGTCTTGATCTGGGCGTCGGTCATGGCCTGTGTCTCTTCCTGCGCGCGCTTCTCGTCGTCGGCGCTGATGAGCTTGTCCTTGGTCGCCTTCTTGATGGTGTCGTTGCCGTCGCGGCGGATGTTGCGGATGGCCGTCTTGTGATCTTCCAGGATGCCAGCCAACTGCTTGACGGCTTCCTTGCGGCGCTCTTCCGTCATCGGCGGAATGGGCACGCGGATGGTCTTGCCGTCGTGCATGGGGTTGAAGCCCTGGCCGCTGGTGCGGATGGCCTTTTCGATCAGGCCGACAACGCCGATGTCGAAGGGCTGCACGACGATCTGCTGCGGCTCCGGCGCGGAGAGCTGTGCCAGCTGGTTGATGGGCATCTCGCTGCCGTAGTAGTCCACGCGGATGTTGTCCAGCATGTGCACGCTGGCGCGGCCCGTGCGCACTGCCATCAGGTTCGTCCGGAAGTCCTCGACGGCCTTCGTCATGCGTGCCGTCAGTTGGCCCTGCAGGTCCTTCAGGGCGGGGATGTTTGCCATCTGTGATGCCATTAGTGCTTCCCTCAAGCGCGTTTGCGCGACTTGTCGATTCTATCGGATGGGGCGGCGCGCGCCATGGCGCACCTGCAGGATCGTCACCTTTCCTGCCGCGTCATTCACCACATAGATGACCTTGTACACGTGCGGTTTCGATCCGTAGAAGAGCTGCCGTCGACCTGATTTTCCCGCCACGAGAGAGCCCCGTTTGGGGAGATGCCGCAGGCTAAGGATCGTATCCGTCAGGCCTACAAACCAGTCGCTCGCAGCCAGGTGCAATTGCACATCAACATAATTCGCAATGTGGGCTAGATCACGCTCGGCGCGCCGAGTCAGTTTTATCGGAAAAGCCATGGCGCTGACGTATCTCCTTGAAGACTTCCTCTGCTGGTCGGGTGCGTCCATTCTTCAGGTCGTCAAGCGCTTGCCGCAGTCCTTCCTCTTCGCTGGCTTCGGATGCAAGGTCGAGCAGTCGCTCATAGTCTTCTACGGTTTGGATTACTGCCTGCGGCCTGCCACTCACAGTCAACACGACGGCACGCTTGTTCTTCTTCATCTGGCGCAGCATCTCCGCGGAGTTGTTCCGGAAGGTGGTCATCGGCTGGATGTCTTCGGAAAGCTTGATTCTAGACGGCATGGCGATACCTCTGGAGGTACTTTATCGTACCTCCGGCGATTCTAATGTTTCGATTTCTCGAAGCGATTGCCCTCGCCGCGGCTGCTGTACTGGGTCTTGATGTCACTGACGAAGACGGTGTTGTCGTTGCCCTCGACGGGCACGGTGGTGAAGTGATCCACCCACACAAAGTTGCGATTGCCCTGGACGCGAACGCTGCCGCAGGAGCCGTGCACCTGCACCTCGTTGTGCTGGCCTTCCACGTAGACAGAGTTGCCGTTGGTACAGGTCACGTCCTTCGACAGGTCGTTGCCGCCGATGACGATGTCCTTCGCTGTGGGCTGGACGAAGTCGGTGGGCGCGACCTCGCGCTGGGCGTAGGCGGGCAGCGTCAACGCAAATATAAGGAGTGTCTTAGCGGTCAACGTCATTCCAGAATGGCTCCAGCTTGGTTTCGTCTGAAGTTATATCGCCCACATCACCGTTCAGCAATTCGTCGACGGCTTCAGGCTTCATACGACGCAAGGTCTGTTCAACCTTGCGATCATAACCACGGTCATTGGGCTCTTGGCCTCGTTGCGCTCGCCGCGTGTATTGCTGTATGAAGTGATTCCATTTGCTCGCGATTCGGTTCGCGCGCATGACTTACCGCAGGCCGGTCGACTGCGCCTGTTCGTGCGCGTGATAGCTGCTGCGGACGAGCGGGCCGCTCTCCACATGGCGAAAGCCCATGCGCAGCGCTTCGATCTTCAGGAACTCGAACTCTTCCGGCGTGTAGTAGCGCTTCATCGGGATGTGATCCTTCGATGGGCGCAAGTACTGGCCGATGGTGAGGATGTCGACCTTGATGGCGGCGAGATCGCGGAAGACGTCGAGCAGTTCGTGCGTCTCTTCGCCCATGCCGACGATGATGCCGGTCTTGGTCACCTGGTTCGGGTTCAGGTCCTTCGCCAGCTTCAGGTAGCCGATGGAGCGCTCATAGCGGCCGCCGGACTTGGCGACGCGGTAGAGCCGCGGCACGGTCTCAATGTTGTGGTTCAGGATCTCGGGCTTCGCGGCGACGACGAGGCGGATGGCCTCCTCCGTGCCCTGGAAGTCGGGGGTCAGCACTTCCACCTGGCAGCCGGGCGCCTGTGCGCGGATCTCGCGGATGACTTCCACGAAGGCGCGGGCGGCGCCGGTATTGTCGTCGTCGCGATTCACGCTGGTGATCACGGCGTGCTGCAGGCCGAGCTTTGCGACGGCATAGGCGACGCGGCGCGGCTCATCGAAGTCGATCGGGTCAGGCTTGCCGCTAGGTACCGCGCAGAAGCCGCAGCGGCGGGTGCAGCTGTTGCCCAGCATCATGAACGTCGCGGTCTTGTGGTTCCAGCACTCGCCGATGTTGGGGCAGTGCGCGCTCTCGCAGACGGTATGTAGACCCAGTTCGCGGGTGAGCGCCTTCAGTGCGTGAAAGGTCTCGCCCATGGGGGCGCGCGCCTTCAGCCACTCGGGCTTGCGCTCCGGCTTACGAGGCGACAGATCGATCTGGATTAACTCGGCTGCGGCGGCGGGTGTCACGCTTTCTATTCTATGCTCGGCTGCATGAGCTTGTGCGAAGAGCTGCAGGAACTGGAGGCGCGGCTGCTTCGGCTTGGTCCGGAGTGCCCACGCGAATGCATGGAGCGACTGCTGGCGCCCGACTTTGTGGAGTTCGGAGCATCAGGCACAGTCTGGACCCGCGAGTCGATCCTCGCAGAGTTGGCATCGACTGCAGAGCGGGTATACCAAATGAGCGATGTTCGTTGCGCAGAGATCAATGCCATGTCGGCCCTGCTTACCTATCGGGTGACCGTAAACGGGCGAAGGTCTCTGCGTTCTTCGCTTTGGATTCGCTCCGAAGAGAACTGGCAGATGCTCTTTCATCAGGGCACAGTCGTCGGCAGCTTGTCCCCGGCATAAGAATCGTGATCTGATTCGCCCACCAAGAAATTGCAATCATTCACCCTGTCTGAGGAGACGATGCCCATGAGGCCAAACCGCCGCACCTTTCTGCTTGCCACGGGCATGTCTGCTCTCGCTTCACGCTCGGCCTTTGGAGCGAATGATCGACTTCGCCTCGGCATTATCGGTGCGGGGAGCCGGATGCGTTCGCTGGCGGGCGCGGCGGAGCGAACAGGCTTCAACTTTGAGATTGCTGCCGTCAGCGACGTCTATGAGCCGCATCGCGAGCAGGTGAAGACGCGTCCCAGCGCCACGAATGCCACGCTTCACAACGACTTTCATGAGGTGCTGGACAACAAGTCCATTGATGCCGTGCTGATCGCAACGCCGGATCACTGGCATGTGCGCGCTGCGGTTGCAGCGCTGGCCGCGGGCAAGGATGTGTACCTGGAGAAGCCGGTCAACCACACGCTGGAAGAGGGCGTGACTCTGAAGAAGGCGGTGCGGTCCAGCAAGCAGATCCTGCAGTGCGGCATGCAACAGCGGAGCTGGGAGCATTTTCGCGACGCGGTGAATCTGGTCCAGAGCGGCGCGATCGGTCGCGTGACGCAGATCCGCACCTACTGGTGGCAGAACTACAACACCACGTGGATTCCCGAGAACATCGACACATCGAAGCTGGACTGGAAGATGTGGCTGGGCGGCGCGCCGGATCAGCCGTTCGACACGGAGAAGTACAACCGGTGGCGCTGGTACTGGAGTTTTGGCAGCGGCGCGATGACCGACCTGTTTGCGCACTGGATCGATGTGGCGCACTGGGCGATGAAGGAGAACGAGCCCACGACCGCCTTCATGCTGGGCGACAAGTTTGTGCAGCAGAAGTGGGAATGCCCGGACACGCAGCAGGCTGCGCTCCGTTATCCCAGCTTTGACGTGGTCTATGAAGGGTCGCTCAACTCGTCGATTGATGACGGCGGGCTGGAGTTCCGCGGCTTCGACGCGACGCTGAAGCTGACGCGCAGTGGCATGAATGTCTATCGCGAACGCGTACGAAAAGAGCAGAACCCCGTGCTGAAGGCGGACAGCTTCCAGGACGGCACGGTGGATCACATGCAAAACTTCTTCGACTGCATGCGGTCACGCAAGGAGCCGAATGCTCCGGTCGAGGCTGGTGTTGCTTGCGCGAATGCGGGGCATATCGCAAACCTCGCTTATAAGCAGGGTGGTATGTGGTCGCCGAAGCGTTCCTAGTGGACGCGTTCGCGAATCTCTGTGCGGACAAGGTAGAGGAAGAAGACCATGCTGAAGGCAGCGGGCAGCAGGTAGCCGGGCAGATGTGTCTGTGCGAAGAGCACGACGTTACCAAGCGAGTAGAAGAAGCAGCCGCCCAGCAGCAGCGCCCATCCCCAGCGGCGCAGGCGCAGAAAGCCGAAGACTCCGAGAACGATCATCGTTGAGACGAAGAGGATCGCGTAGGTGGCGCTGGGCCGCGTTGTGGAGCGATGCGCGATCACGTTGATGGAATTTGCCAGCGCAATGAAGAGCATGAAGATGGCGATCATTGCCATACCCGGCAGCATGCGTGGGCCCTCGAACGTCTTCTGCGGCGGTATGGAACCGGGCGGCAGCTTGATGCGCTTGATCTCGTCACTCATAGGCTTCTCCATCGTATCGGAGTGCGACGAAGCAAGACATGGCACCCGGTTCTACAGCGTTTTCAGATAGGCGAGGATGTCGGCGATGTCGTCTTTACCCACCTGCGAACCGAGCGCGGGCATGTTGCCGCGGCCGAACAGGATGGTATGTGTAATGCGGTCGTCGTTTGCGGGCGCGCCGCTGGGCAGATAGTCCTTCTTGTAGGTGCCAAGCAGCGAAGGCCCGTGCAGCGATCCATTCTCGCGGTCATAGTGACAGGCGCCGCAATTGGTGACGAACGCTGCATGGCCAGCCTGTTCCTGCGCGGTGAGTTGGTCCAGCGGCTTGGGTGGCGGTATGGTCTTGCAGCCAGTGAGTGCCAGGATGCAGAGCATCGCGGCTGCTGCAACGGCGCCCGTTGTTCGGAAGGGCATAGCTCTAGCTGTGCCGAAGATCCCGGGCAAAAAATTGGGCTTTAGCCCCTGAGGAACGCTTCTCATATGGCACGCTCTCGCATCTTCTTGTAGGCACGGTGAATGAACGAGCCGAGGTACCAGCCGTCGATGAACTTGAAGGGCGATTCGCCCGTGGTGTAGTGGCCGCAGGGCAGAATGCGGCTCTCAAAGTTCACGCCGCGCGCCTTGAAGTTCGCCAGCACGTCCAGCGACAACGCTCGCGGAAAGGTGAGGTCCCATGGCGCGTAGATCACCAGCGATTGCCGTGTCTTATCGGCAGCGAAGCGATCCATCACACTGCTGGGGCTGTTGGCCATAAAGATGGCACGCACCTGATCCTGCGTGATGCCGGCGCGCTCAAAGGCAGCCTGCACGTGGCGTGTGCTCTGGCCCTGCCACAGGACGTCTCCAAAGTTGGTCGACGCGTGGTTGAACGCGCAGACCTGCAGGCGCGGATCGAACGCCGCGGCCATGAAGGCGTAGCAACTGCCGAGTGACGTGCCCATGACGCCGAACTGCTCATAGCCCTGCGACTGCAGCCAGTCGACGCAGGCGCGGATGTCGTGGACGGCCTGGCGGCAGGCGGCGATGGTGCGGCCCACATTGCTGCTGACGGCGTAGTCGCTGCGTTCCAGCTCGGCCGGGCGGCGGATATCGTGGTACGGCTTCGAGAGCCGCAGGGCGGCCACGCCGAACTTGTTGTAGATGCTGCAGAGTGCGTTGTGGCTAAAGGCGTCCGCATTCCATTGCGGCATCACGATGATGGCCTGCTTCTTGCGCTTCGGGTCCTTGTGTGGAGTCTCCGGGTACCAGCGCGCGTTGACGATGTCGTTTTCCGGATACTTCGTCCGCACGGGCGAGGTGAAACGCAGGAACCGTGCCGGATTCAGCTTGCCGCTGGCGGCGTCGTCGCGCACCTGCTGCGCCTGTGCCAGCGTCTCCGGCCGTACGTTGGTCGGAAAGAGTTCGGGATGGCGCTCTTCCAGCCGGAAGTCGGTTGGCGTGGTGTAGCCGTAAAACTCTTCGCCCCTGGCCACAATGTCCTGGTTGATGGCGACCATGCGGCTCAATGCATCCGGGCTGTCCTCGCGCGATTCGGCGGCGAGCGGGCTGAAGTCCGCCAGCCAGTCGAAACCCCACTCGAGTGGACGCACCACGCGATTGGTGTCGCGCGTCGTTAACTCGGTCTCCCAGCGGATCATCCAGTCCGCATACCACTTTGCAAGCATCGATTCAGGATACCGCGCGGAGCAGACGCCGTTGTTGGGTGGCCCCTTTTATGCGACGGCGGCAGGGCGTCTATCCTTATGGGATGGGCATTGCGTCATCCGTCTTCGTCAAGCGTGCCGGCTTAGTTGCTGCACTGCTGTGTTTTCCCGCCGCGCTCAGCCTGCCCCGTGTGACCATGGCGGCCACGCAGGCGCCTGCGTCCCCGCCGGCGGCCGGTACAGCTGCATCCACTGAGGCGAGCCACACTGCGCCGACCGTTTCGGTTCCCGCTGCAAGTGGAGCAGCAACCACGACGGCCGCCGCTCCGACAGCACCGGCGAAGTCGGCAGCGTCCGCACCGGCCGCGCTGACGCTGCCACAGCAGATCGCAGCCCTGCCGAAGCTGGACAATGCCGGGATAGACGTAAGCGCGCGCAGCAAAGAGATCCTGGATCACCTCAACGACGTCCTGCGTTTCTACCGGGGCGCCGCCGCGCAGATTCAGAAGATCGGCGAGCCGAGCGATGTGCTGTACAGCGAGCAGTTAAGGCAGCAGTCGACCCAGATTGCGCAACTTGCCTTTCAGGCCGCGGGCAACGAAGCTGCATTGCTGGCGAAGCTGTCCGGCGGTGCGGTCGCGCCGTCTCCCAATTCCGGCAGCGATAACGCACCAGCGGGCGATGAACCGCCGGCGCCAACGCAGGCGCAGCGAATTGCGGCATTCCGCGCCACCACGCAGGCGCGGCTGGCGGACCTGACCGCCCAGGACGCGGCTCTGGACAAGCAGATTCAGACCGCCAAGGCGAAAGAACTGCCCGCGCTCCGTCAGAAAGACGAGCAGATTGAGGGACAGTTAGAGCTGCAGAAGGCGATGCTGGAAGCCCTGGGCAAGGTCGCTTCGATGGCCCAGGCACAGACCAGCACCGGCCTTGCCGGCGACATTCAGCGGCTGCTGCGCGCGGCTCCGGAACTCTCCAGCGCCGCTGCGAACAAGCCGCTGGCTCCGCCACCCATTGAAAGCCTCGCCGCGGAACGCGACAGTGGCGTTTCCACGCAGGCGGTCAACCTGTTCCAGTTGCTGGCCGCTCGCACGAGTATCGACGACATGACCAGGGAGGTCGACGCGCTCACCAAGCAGGCCAGCAGCATGCGTGAGCCGGTGGTGAACCTGCTCAAGTCCACCATCGCGCAGGGCGATGCGGCTATGCAGGCCGCTCCGGATGCAACGGCGTCCGACGCACAGACCCTTGCGGCTACCCGCAAGCGCTACGACACACTGGCTACAACCTTCCGTGTGCTCTCCACTGCAGTCATCCCGCTCAGCCAGGAGATGGTGATGCTGGAACAGACGCGCAGCAATCTCCAGAGCTGGCGTGCCGCCGTGAACGCGGAGTACAGCACCGTATTGCGGTCACTGCTATTGCGTGTGCTTACCATCGCACTGGCGCTGCTGGCGCTCTTCATCGCGAGTTATGTGTGGAAGCGGCTGACGGTGAAGTACATCAGCGACCTGCGACGCCGGCGGCAGATCATGCTCATTCGTCGAGCCGTGCTTGGCTTCCTCGGTGGTCTGATTGTCATCTTCGGCTTCGTAACGCAGTTCAGTTCGCTGGCCACCTTTGCCGGATTCATTACGGCAGGTATCGCCGTCGGTCTGCAGACCATCCTGCTGTCAGTTGCGGCGTACTTCTTCATCATCGGACGGTATGGCGTGCGCGTTGGCGACCGGATCTCGGTAGCGGGCGTGACGGGCGACGTAGTGGAGGTTGGCCTGGTTCGCTTCTACATGATGGAGCTGACGGGGACGGGCACTGAGCTGCATCCAACGGGTCGTGTTGCGGTCTTTGCGAACTCCATCCTGTTCCAGAGCGGAACCCCGCTCTACAAGCAGATGCCGGGCACGGAATACGCCTGGCATGAGCTTACGGTTCGACTGAAACCCGATACGGACTACCGCCCGGCGACCGAAGCTGTCCTGCATGCGGTGCAAACCACGTATGACAGCTATCGCGCGTTGATCGAAAAACAGCACCACACGGTGGAGACATGGATGGACACCGCTCTGGAGGCACCGCACATCGAGCCGCGGCTGCAACTGGCGGAGAACGGCCTGCAGTACGCCGTCCTGTTCCCGGTTGAGATCAAGGATGCCGCGACGACCGATGAGAAGATCGTGCACCTGTTGCTCGATGCCATGGCCTCGAACGCCGCCATCAAGGATGCAATCGCGGCGCCGCCCACGGTAAAGGCAGTGATCAAGGGATAAAAGATCGCCGGGCAGCGTTCAGGCTGCCCGGCCCGCGACCCAATCCACCATTGCGGGCAGTAGCGCGCCGAGTTCAGACCCCGGCGCAGGCTTCGGCAGTAGCGCCAGCAGATGCTGCGTGCGCTCGTATTCCACCTGCTTGGCGGAAGGCTCGCCCGTGCCGTCGTCGTCCAGCTCGTCGTCGCGGTGCTGGTAGAGTCGGCCCAGGGCTTCGCCAAAGTCACGGAACTGCTCTACGATCACAGGCGATTTCCCGGCGCAGATGGCGGCAGCCTCGCAACAGAAACCCATCAGCGGCGCTGTCTTCTGGGCGTTGCTCGTCACGGCACCGGCGAGGTCGAGAAACTGTCCGCCCGCAAGGCCGGCCGCGCCGCAGCTTTCGGCAAATCTCATGGCCAGTTGTGCCCGGAGTTCCGCATCGATGCCCGATGCCGGTGAAGTCAGAAGCTGTACGGCCCGCAGGACCAGTGATAGTCCTGCGAGAACGGCGGTCGCCTCGTCCGTAGCGCGGTAGAGGGACGGCGCTGCCCGGCGAATCTCGGAGGCGTCCATGCAGGGCAGGTCATCAAAGACCAGCGAGGCGGCGTGCGCCATCTCTGCCGCGGCACCGACGGTCTTCGCCTGTTCGGCAGGTAGCTCCAGCAGATCGAAACAGGCTGCGGCAAGAAACGGCCGGAAGCGCTTTGCGCTGCCGAAGAGAGCATAGTGCTCGGCCCGGCTCAGCTCCGGCGGGCCATCGCCCTGCAACAGGCTGGCGAGGCTGGCTTCGGTTTCGTCGGCGAATTCTCGGAGACGCAGTTCCAAGGGCGACCCACCGTGTGTGGCGGCCGGCATCATCGGCTCCGCGACTTTCTGTACTGAGGCCAAACCGCTTCCAATCCCTGCCGACATACTCCGGCTAGCGCATTCCATCTGAGTCATGACAGCAGGCGCAATACTGCCTGCAACCACACGAAAAGCTCAACGCTAGAATACCCGCCCACGTGGCGAGGTCAGAATAAGACAATTTTTCGCAGTAAAGCGGTAAAACGACCATGCCCGAAGTTCGAGAGCAGTTCTTTAGGCGGATCGGCGTGCTGCAGCATAGATATTCGCAATGTGCTGCAGGTCGCGCAGGCCCTCTTCGCCGTTTGGACCGGGTTCCTTGTTGTCGAGAATGCAGCGGGAGAAATAGTCGCTTTCCACGACGAACTGCGCAGGATCCTTGCTACTGTCGACCTGCGTTTCTTCCGCGCGACCGGGACCGCTGGGCAGGTTGTGTGTCACGGTCATGTGGATGCCTTCGTAGCCGAAGCCAAAGATTTCCAGCGTCCCTTTGCTCCCGTGGACGCGGGTAAATCCTTCCATATTGGCGCCATACGTGGTGTTGCAGATGGCAATGACTCCGGACGGAAACTTCATCGTCCAGCCCAAAGTCTCCTCGACGCCCTTGAAGCGGGGATCCTGCGGGTCCGTGTACATGTAGGCGGAGATCTCCTTCGGCTCCTCGCCCAGCAGGAAACGGCACCCGTTGAGGGAATAGATGCCTACGTCCATCAACGGTCCGCCACCCGCAAACTTCGCATCGCTGCGCCACTCACCCGGGGCAATGTTGAAGCCGTTGGCGCTTTCGATGGCTTGTACTTTGCCAATGACGCCGTTGTGGATCATCTGCTTTGCCTGCAGCCAGGTCGATTGCAGCTGGCAGCGGTAGGCAATCATCAGCTTGCGGTTCGCCTTTTTGCAGGCTGCAATCATGGCCTCGCAGTCTTTGGGCGTATTCGCCATGGGTTTCTCACACAGCACATGCTTGCCCGCCTGCGCGGCACGGATCGTGTACTCCGCATGCATGTTGTTAGGCAGGCCGATATACACCGCATCGATGTCGGGGTTGTTTTTGATGGTGTCGAAGTTTTCGTAAGTGTAGATGTTGCCTTCGGGCACGCCATACTCCGCGGCATACTTGTGCGCCTTCTCAGGATGGCCGCTGACAAGTCCCGTGATCACGCCGTACTGGCTGGCCTTCGTCCCCGGCATGAAGTGCTGCAGCGAAATGCGGCCAAGCCCGATCGCAGCGTAGCGGATCTTCTTCGGCGGCGCTGCCTGTGCGAGCAGCGAGGAGGGAAGCGTGGCAGCGGCGGCGGTGGCAGCGGCAAGACGGGCGAAGTCACGGCGATTGAGCATGACGAAAGGGGTCTCCCTGAGGTGCGCACCAGTCTAGCGCAGGGTTTCTTTGACTCGCAAAGTAATGTCTCAGCGTGGCGCGTCAGTAGTGTGGAGGCTTTTCGTTCCCCCGGTCGAGCGTGGGGTCGTCCGCGTCGGCCTGCGCGGTGGGGTTGGCGAGAGGATTCAATGCCAGGTTGAAGATCAGCCCGAAAGGGTCACGCAGATAGCAGCGCGGAATCTCCGGATCCTCCACGATCAGGGTGCAGCCGTGGTCGAGCAGATCGCGTCGTGTGGTGTCGAAGTCGTCCGTCAGGAATTCGAGGACGGGGCCGAGCGGCTCGGCGTCCTCAAGAAAGAGGCGGAAGCTGCCGGCCTCCATGCCCACCATGCCGGGCGTGGTCAGGAAGACCTCCAGGCCAAGGACGTCACGGTAGAAGTCTGTGGCCTGTTGCAGATGCGGCGTCTGCAGAAGGATGTCGCGTGTGGTGGCCATAGATCCAATCTAACGTGCCATCGATCTGTCATCGTGAGCGGAGGCAGCACAATAAATTTGTCATCCTGAGCGAAACGGAGCAAAGCGAAGTGCAGTCGAAGGACCTGCATTCCGCATGGAGCGGCACAAATATTTATGGCAGTCCATCCACATTTGTGCCACAGGAGAAGAATGCAGGTCTTTCGACTGCGCTGCGCTCCGCTCAAGATGACAAATCGGCTTTGTTACGCTTCGCCCAGGATGACAAATTAGCTGCGCTCCGCTCAAGATGACAAATCTTGAAGGGCTAATTGCCTGCGGGAGGCGGTGGTGCCGGAGCCGTCGGAGGACCCGGCACAACCGCCGCCGGTGGCGCCACGACCTTCAACGCAAGCCGAGGGAAGATAAACGCCCCCGCGGCATCGTCGATTACATTTACCTGGCAGATGTAGGTGCCGGGTTTCAGCTGCGCGAGCGGTACGTCGAAGTTAAAGGCCACCGCGCCGCGCTCCGGCTCGTTCAGCACATCGGTTGCGACGATGGGTGTTTCCAGCACTTTCGCGCCGTTCTGCAGGAACTCAATGGACGTGAGGACGCGGATGCCACCGGCCGACTGGCGTGCCTTCAGGCCGCTCTGCTGCGCGGCAGCCTGTGTCGTCGCCTGGGCCGCTGCCGCGGTCGCTTCCTTCGCCGGATCGTAGAGCTCGTACAACAGGTACAGATGTGCGTCCTGGCGGAAGACGTGCGGCACGTTGGGTACGAATTGCTGACCATCCTGGATGAGCGGATTCACGGGCGCCTGCATGCCCGGCGGCATGGGGCCGGGTCGGCGTGGCTGCTGCGCTGCGGGCGTGCGCTGCGAACTGACAACGACGCTGGAAAGCTTCATCGACTGCTTCTTTTGGTCGGGGACAACAAGGTCCGTTTCGA
Organism: Terriglobus roseus; assembly: GCF_900105625.1. Lineage (NCBI taxonomy): Bacteria > Pseudomonadati > Acidobacteriota > Terriglobia > Terriglobales > Acidobacteriaceae > Terriglobus > Terriglobus roseus. The sequence continues at coordinate 2,309,746 of NZ_FNSD01000001.1, read as the reverse complement.
ACGATCCCATGCTGCCTGTCTCGTTCTCACGCGCCACGAACTTCACGTGGTAGTGCCCCGGTGCCAGCGAAAAGCCGGTGGAGTACTGGATGTTGCGGCGAGCCGCGCCGACGTTGCCATCAACCGCGAGCTTCAACGTGTCGCGCACATTGCCCACGGCGATGCCCTGCGCGTTCTTCACCTGTGCGATGACATCCAGCGTGGCCTTGTCCTGGTCCTTCGCCTTCACGAACGGGATCTGCGAGCCCGGCACGATGAGCGACATGGGCACGTAGTACAGGTTGGGGTTTTCGCGGAAGTAGAAGGCCTCGAGATACATCGAGATATCGACGGCGGGCAGATCGCTCTTGAGCTGTTCGCTCAGTGCGAGTTCGCGGTCTTCCGTCTTCTGGTGCTGGAAGTCTGCTGGAGCGTAGTAGCCGGGACGGTACTCCAGCTTGGCGTCCTGCCGGTTCAGCTTCACGGTCAGGTGGCGGAAGGTGCCGTCGCGCTTCGGATCAGAGGAGCGGAAGCCCAGGATGTAATACGCCTCGGTGTCGTGCTGGATCTGCTGAAACGCCGGGCCGAAGTCGTTGGAGTCGCTGAAGAACTTTCCTCCAGTGTCGGAGGCGAGCGTGCCAAGAGTCTCCTGCGAGGCAAAGTTGGAGTCGAGCCGCGATTGCATGGCTCGGCCACTGTACGCAGAGGTACCGCGGAGCGATCCGGAGGAGGCGTCGCCGAGCGGCGACAACGCTTCCAGCCCGCGCGTATCCACCGTGTAGATGGCCATGTTGGCCTTGACGGCTTCGTTGGTTGCCGCGCGCATGCTCGCCTGGTTCTCGATACCGTTGCGGGCAAGGCCGCCGGAGAAGTACAGCATGCTTTTACGCTGGTCGAGCCGTTCGAGCGACTTCGCGATCGACTGGATCGCATACAGTTCGCGGTCGGTGTTCAGGTTGTTGTACTCGGTGTCATCCGCGGTGAAGCCGGTGGTGTCGTCACTGGTGACGTCGGTGGTCGACGTAGCACCGGCGGCGAAGGCGCCTGATTCATTGCTGCCGTTGTACTTGTCGACGGCGCGAAGAAGATCGGCCTTGTTCGCGGTGAAGTCATGGTCGAGCGTGAGTGCTGTGCTGAGGCTCGCAACGGCAACGAGATCGGCTGGCGCCATCTTGTTCTTGATGTAGTCCTGCGCGGCAGCGACAGCGCGGTCAATGTCCTCATCCTGCATGCTGGACAGGTCGAAGAAGAGCACGATAAGGCGGTGGTCGCGCAGCTGCTTCGCGTCGGCGCCCATGCTGCGATCAAGGATCTGCGCGATGGTGGGCGACGTACCACTGACTGTCGCTTCATTCAGGCGCGCGGCCGCGTCGACCGTCTGGAAATCAAACGAAGTGATCTTCTGCGGCTTGTTGTTTTCAAGGATGGTGAAGTCAGACGCCTTCAGATCGCGGATGACGTTGCCCGTCTTCTTGTCGCGGACAACGACGTTCGTCAAAACAAGCTGCGTGTTGACGCGCAGGGTGAAGCTGTCTGACGTGCTGTTGCCTACCTGCTGAATCGTCGTGCCGGTGGATGCAGGTGCTCCTGGTTGCGGTGCGGGAGCCTGTTGCATCGGCGTGTTCAGTTGCACGGGCGGCTGCGTGGTCTGCGGCGCAGGCGTCTGTTGCGCGTTGGTCTGCGGAACCGCAAGCGTGGCACAAAGCGCTACTGAGGCTAGGGTTCGGAGCGTCGTCATTAGAACCTGTACCTCGCCTGAAAGCTGAGTTTGCGCGGTGCAGCGGTGCCGGTGACCTGGCCGAAGGTGGACGAGTTCAGCACCGTGTTGATGCCGCTGTACTGAACGGTGTTGAAGACGTTCGATGCGGTGACACGCGCCTCAAAGTTGCGCAGATCGCCCAGCGCGACCGTGCGTGATAGGGACATGTCGTTGCTGATGGTGCCGGGCAACTGAATGCTGTTGCGCGATGCTGTGCCGAAGACCGCTGCGGCTGACGGCGAGACAAACGCCGCGGTGTTGAACCAGCTGCGCAGAGTCCCCGCGCCTGCGATCGGTTGCAAAAATACCCGGTCGGGGCGCAGCGTATAGTTGTTGCCGGTGGCGGCCTGCGCAATGGAGTTCTGATACTGCGGCGTGGCATACGTGCCGGTGGCAAAGGTGAAGTTGCCGCTCACGCTGAAGCCGTCCATCACGCGGGACAACCTGCCGCCCTTGTTCAGGAATAGCCGGTTCGGTCCGAAGGGCAACTCAAAGACATAGTTGCCAGTGACCTTGTGCCGCACATCGAAGGTGCTGTTGCCGAACTCCAGGTCGATGCGTGCGTCGTTCTGCACGATGGTGTTGTTCCCCGTGCCGCCGATCGAACTGGCGTCGTCTATGGAGTGGCCGTACTGGTACGTCGCCTGGATGGAGACACCCTTCTGCAGTCGCTTGCGCAGGTTGACGCTCAGCGAATGAAAGCGCGACTCGCCGATAGAGTCTTCGTAGACGATCGACTGCGCATTGCTGATGACAGTCGTGGCGCTACGGTTCGGTGCGCGGCGTAGATCCAGGCTGCTGCCGAACGACCCGTTGTAGCCGATATTGAGGACTGTACCCAACGGCAGCGTCCGTTGAATATCCATGTTGATGGCCTGCACGCGGCCCAGGCGGTAAGCGCGATTGATGGCGAAGGTATTCTGCAGGACCGTGCTGCTGGTGCAGTTGAAGGCATTGGTCAGTGTGAAGTTATTTGTGACCGTCGTGCCTGGAGTCGTAAACGTGCCGCAGCCCTGCGTCGCTGCGACATTGTTCTGTGTAACGGCGAAGGGCTGCTGGTACGCCAGCGAATTCGCAAAGCTGCTGTACTGACCCGTGTTGAAGTTGATGCCATAGCCAGCCCGGATCACGGTGTTCTTCGTCCACTTCGGACGCCATGCAATGCCCAATCGTGGCGAAATAAGCGAACGATCCGGCTGCACCAGCGAACGCGGGAACGCACCGCTGTAGACGCCGGTAACACCCGGTGTGACGCGGGAGAAGGCGGTGAAGTCCGCATTGTGATCCAGGTTCACGAGGCGATTGTTTTCCTCGATATAAGGTGAGAAATACTCATACCGCAGGCCCGCATTCAGCGTGATGTTGCTGGAGACGCGGAAGTCGTCATTGGCATAGCCGTCGTAGACCCACTCGCGCAGGTAGATCTTCTGCGCTCCTGTCTGGATCGCGGAGTTCTGCGGCGCACCCAGCAGAAAATCTGCGAAGGACGATCCACTGACCGCCGCGCTGGTGCTGCTGCCGGTGGCTGGGTTCTTCGTCGCGTACCCTGTAAAGCTGTACTGCCCCAGGCTGTTGCTGCCGGCGATCAGGTCGTTGTGCGCGCGCCGCAGATCGAAGCCGAAACGGAAGTTGTGCTTGGCGTGGCGCCAGCTCACCACGTCGCTCAGGCTGAAGGTCTCCTGGAGTCGGTTCGCGGGCTGCGTGTCCGAGACAGAGGTGAAGTTGCTGAGCGTGATGCCCGGAACGCCGTTGTAGAGACCGGCTTGCGCTGTGACAGGCTTGGGGATGCTGATGCCAGCAGCCTGTGCCGGATCCACCTGTCCGTAGGTAAAGTTATTTGTCGTGATGGCGTGCGCGCGGTTCCAGCCAAGCGTGAAGCTGTTGCTCAACCGGCCGTAGCTAAGCTGGTAGCCCGTGGTCAGGTTGTAGCCGTTGCTCTCGGTCTTACCGTCCAGCGCCGATATTAATCCACGCAGATCACTGGCCGAGTGCGAGTAGGAGTAGTTCGCGCTCATGTTCTGACGCAGCATCTTAACGTTCTGCTGACCCTGGCCGCGCTGCCCACCACCGCCGCGGGCTCCGCCACCCCCACGACCACCACCACCGAAGCCCTGACCTGCCGATGCGCCAAATGCACGCGTGAAGCGGGCAGAGATCTGCGAGTTGTTCGACCCTGCCGTGGTGATGCGCTGGTAGTTGTAATTCTCAGCGGTAGTGCCCGTGCCTGTGGTGGTCGTGTTCGGCGTGGGGATGTACTGCAGCAGCGCCTGTGCCTGCGCGCTGAGCGGCGTGGTGATGACGTTGCAGCCTGGATTCAGGTAACTGGAACAGTCGCCATAGGTGGTGCCGGTAGCAGGGTTGTAGAGCAGCACCGGGGCGACGACGCCGTTGGTTGTCTGCGTCAGGCCATTGAAGTTACCAGTGCGCTGCAACAGTGTGGGCACCGTCGCGTAGATGTTGACCGGATTCTCGTTGCGCTGGCCAGTCCAGTTCAGAAAGAGATTTTGCTTGGTGTTCGGCTTGGTCAGCCCCGGGATGTACGGGGAGCCGTTGAGCGCGATGCCGTAGCGGTTGGTGCTGTAGCCGGGTTTCAGAGCGTTGCCGGTGATGGAGAACTGCGTTGCATCGAGGGCACCGTTGCCGGCCGTGTAGTAAACGTTGCCGTGGATCGCCGTCGGGTTGAAGTTGCGGAAGCCACCCCCGCCGCGTCCGCCGAAACCACCCCCGCCGAAGCCCCCTCCACCAAAACCACCACCGCCACCCGGTCCGCCGCCGAAGCCTCCAGGACCGCCGCCACCCGGTCCGCCAAAGCCTCCGGGACCGCCCGTGGCCATGCCGCCAATGAGGCTGACGATGGAATTGGCGATGTCGCCCTGCGCACCACCGTTGCGTTGCGCGTCGGCAATGGCGCCCTGGATGCGGTCCCGCAGGTCGTCTTCGTTGAAGCCTGCAAGGCCGTTGATCTGGCCACCCTGTCCGCTGATGGCAACCGAATCCGAACCACTGTTATCCGCACCGCCAAGCGATGCCATGGTGGGCAGCGCAGAGGTCTCCGCGCCCGCGCCGCCGCTGGCAATTGTGTCGGCATCGCCCCCCACACTTGCACGCAGGGCCTGCAGGCCTCGACCCAGCGCCTGTGCGCTCAATCCGCCCGCGAGAGCAGTGATGCCGGTGCCTTCCCCGGCTGCGGCAGCACGTGCCGCAGCGCGCGATGCCAGCTCCATCGCAAACTCTGCCTTGCCCTCATGCTGTGTGGCGTTCAGCAGAACTTCTGCGGTGACGGGTGCAAATGCGGCGAACTCGGCGCGAAGCACATAGCGCCCGTTGCGCGGAATCGTCATCCGGTAGCTGCCCGTAATGTCGGTCGCAGCGGTGTACTTCTTACCTGTAAGAGTGTTCGTCGCCGTGACCGTCACGCCCGGCAGCGGTGTTCCCGTGGGCTTCTTGCCGCTGTTGTCTGCCGTGGTGCTGCTGGTGACCGTACCCGTGATGATGCCGCCCTGGACCTCGGCCGGTGCGGTCGTCGACTGGGGAGCCGTGGGCGATGGGGGTCCCGCCGCATCCGGTGCCGGAGTCGTCACCTGCGCGTGCAGCATGGCAGCGCTGAACATCGCGCCGCTGAGCAGTGGAGCCGACAGAGAAAGACGCTGCCATGGACGGCGTGCGCGCAAAAGTAAACCTCACAAGTATGGAAGCCGTGCCGTTGTTCTGTAGAGTACAGACGCAGGCGCCATCCCGTTTGTTTCGGTGGATTTGGTTAGGAAAGCTAACGGTTGCCGATGTAAACGGCGCGTGTGAAATATCGTCACAGGAAATTCATCTTGGATCGCAGAGCAAAATTGCCGCCCATCTTCCTGTTGGGCCTGACGAATTCAACCTATGGCATGGCCGGCGGCTTTGCATGCGTGGTCCTGCCGGAGATGCTGGCTGCGCAGGGCGTCTCCGGTGGTCGCATCGGCGCCATCGTGGCCTGGATTCTGCTGGCACTGGTGTGGAGCTTCTTCCTCTCGCCCATGCTCGATGTCCGCTTCAGCCGGAGGCGTTACGCGCTCGTCTTCGCCGCGCTCGCATCCAGCGGCGTTGCCGTCACGGTCATGCACCACGGCAACTCCTTCCTGGTCGAGATGGTTATGGTGGCCACCTACGCCGCTGCCAGCCTGCTGCAGGCCGCCGTGGGCGGATGGATGGGGTCGTTGATCTCGCGGCAGGACGACGCAAAGCTGGGCGCATGGTTCGCCATTGGCAACACCGGCGCTGGCGGGCTGATGATCCTGGTCGGTGGCGACCTGGTCTTTCGATTGCGCCCAGCGGCGGCGGCGGCGGCGCTCGCTGCCATGATGATGCTGCCAACGCTGATCTACCTCGTCGTACCCGCGCCGGGGCCGGACCGGCGCCTAGCCAGTGAGAGCTTCCGCCAGTTCTTCGGGGAGATCGTCGCGCTTTTGCGTCGGCGCACAGTGCTGATCGTGCTGGTCCTCTTCCTGATGCCGGCAGCGTCGTTTGCGCTCTGCAACATCCTTGCTGGTGTGGGCGCAGACTTTCATGCGAGCGCGAGTGTCATCAATTTTTCCGGCGGCATCGGGGTGTTGCTTGCCGGCCTTGCGGGTAGTCTCGCCGTACCGATCCTCGCGCGTCGCATCCCGCTGAAAGGTCTCTACCTGGCCATCGGTGTGGTCGGCGCGCTCTTTACGTTCGGCGTGTGGGCGATGCCGCGCATGCCGTGGGTCTTCGCGCTTGCACTGATTGGCGAGAACATCTTCCAGGCGTCCGCGTTCTCCGTCGAGGCGGGCATCGCGTTTGAAAGCATCGGCAGCGACAACCCGCTGGCTAGTACGCAGTTCTCGCTGCTGATGGCAGCCAGCGGTGTGCCCATCACCTACATGGGGCTGATCGATTCGCACATCTATGATCTGCACGGCCTTACCGGCGGCATGCTTGCCGATGCAGGGATCAGTGTCGCCGTCTGCATGGTGCTTGGCGCATGGCTGATCTGGCTTCGCGGACGTGCCAAACAGGCAGCTTGACCGGAAGTGGCTTCCAAATCCGGGCGCCCAATTCTTGCGAAAGCAAGGGTGGGGCTATCGCGCGTTAGCGCGACCTTTCCCCTTAGGGCTGAGGATGCCGCCGGGCGAAAGGCGGTTCGCACTTCGTGCTAATACCCACCCTTCACGATGGGGCCGCGAAAGAATGGGGCACCCGTCTGAGCCCTTACTGCGGTGGTGCTGCGGGCGATGCACCACTGCCACCCGGGCCGCGGCGTCCACCCATCGGCCGGTCCTGCACACGCAGATCCGTCGGAACGAAGCTGCCGCCCTTGATCGAACCGATGCCAAGGACGCTATCGCCGACCTTCACGTCTGCAAGCGTGATGGCCTCACCTGCTTCGGGTGGAGGAGCACCGGCGCCCGGCGTACCCTGGCCACCTCCTCGACGTCCACCCCCCATGCCCATCCCGCCACCCACGCCACCCATCATGCCCGCGTCCACTCCCATAGCTCGCATGGCGTCCGGGTTCATACGGCCGCCCTTGTGCAGGGAAGTGGTCTCGTCCAGGTTGATCGTCTGCGAAACCTTGTCCGTGCGCATCACCGTGACCTTCGTATCGTCGATCGCGGTGACACGGCCGACGATGTAAGTCTTGCCCATGTTGGCCCTGGCCTTGGCGACATCGGCCGCGCTGACATCCATCACCATCATGGCGTGCAGCTCGTGCTTCTCGGCATCGGGCATGCCCATGGCCATGAGCTCATCGCCCGCCTGCACGCTGCTGATTGGGGTTACCTGCTGCGACCGCATGATGCGCGTGTTGTCCGTGGTGATGACAGTCCACGTGGTGCCGGCTTCGTCCTTCACCGTGACATTCGCGCCACTGACCGCTGTGACCGTGCCGCGAACGCCACCACCGGCGCGACGAGGGCCGCCGGGGCCACGGCCCTGTGCACTGGCCTGCGCACCCGTCTGGGCATCGGGCTGCGGTTGCTGATCGCCCCCGGTGGTTGCGTTCTGCGCCATGGCAGAAAGGCTTACGGCAGACAGAAAAGCACAGCATAGAACGGCAGACTTCCAGGGATTGCGGCTCATTTCCAGATCCTCATGCGCACAGGCGCGTGCTCATTCAGACGCTTTTTCTCACGGAAAGACGCGGTGCGTTCGTCGGAATCATGCCATGACGCCGAACTGCGCGGCGCTGATACACTCGCTCCACTTGCGCCGAGTGGCACAGGAACGTCAACACCCGAGTGATTCGCAGATGGCCACAACCAGCGCACCCCCGCCGCAGACCCCAGCCTTCCGACCGTTTGTCCCCGCGCACGAGTCGCGGCCAGAGCTGACGTTCCGCGCCGTGTTGATCGGCGCGCTTTTCGGCATTCTGTTCGGCGCGGTCACGGTCTACGTGGGCCTGAAGGCCGGACTGACCGTCGCGGCTTCGATCCCCATCTCGGTGCTGTCGATCTCCATCCTGCGTGTCCTGGGCAAGTCGTCGATCCTTGAAAATAACATCGTGCAGACCACCGGCAACGCCGGCCAGTCGATCGCCAGCGGCGTCATCTTTACATTGCCCGCGTTGATCTTCCTGGGCTTTGACCTGGAGTACGCACGCATCTTTGCGCTGGCACTCTTCGGTGGCTGGATCGGCGTTCTTTTCATGATTCCGCTGCGACGACAACTCATTGTCGAGGAGCACGGAACGCTCCTGTATCCCGAAGGCACGGCGTGCGCGGACGTGCTGATCGCGGGCGAGCGTGGCGGATCGTTTGCCTCACGCATCTTTCTCGGCATGGGGCTCGGGTCGCTCTACACGCTCTTCCAGAATGAGAATCTGCTCAAGCTCTGGCCCGGCACCCCGACGAAGAACTTCGACATCGGCGACCAGCACCTGCTGAAGGGCGGTTCGATTCGCGTGGATGCGACGTCGGAATACCTCGGCGTCGGCTACATCATCGGGCCAAAGATCGCGGGCATCATGCTGGCGGGCGGCGTCTTCAGCTGGCTGGTGCTGATGCCTGCCATCTACTTCTTCGGATCGCACCTGACCGCGCCGCTCTATCCCGGCACTGTGCCCATCCATGACATGAGCCCCAGCGACCTGTGGCGCACGTATATCCGCCCCATGGGCGCGGGCGCCGTGGCCGCCGCGGGCTGCCTGACGCTGTTGCGTACGCTGCCGACCATCGTGAGCGCGGTGACCGGCTCTCTCAAAGCGAAGAAGAACGCGGCGACCACCACAGGCAACACCACGGATACGATCGCACGCACCTCTCACGATCTGCCGAACAGCTTTGTCTACGGCGGATCGGTGCTGCTGATCATCATCATGTGGGCCTTCCTCTACTTCAAGCCCGTACCTGGAGCGCAGGTAGGGGCGCTGGCGAACCTGGCAGCAGCGCTGCTGATCGTTGTCTTCGGATTCCTCTTCGTCACGGTAAGCGCACGCATCGTCGGCATCGTTGGATCGTCCGCATCGCCGGTCAGTGGCATGACCATCGCGACACTCATGGCAACCGCCGCCATCTTTCTCGTGCAGGGCTGGACCGCACCCGCCTTCGGAGCGCTCGCCATCACCATCGGCGGCGTGGTCTGCATCGCTGCGAGTAACGCAGGTGATACCGCTCAGGATCTGAAGACGGGCTACATCATCGGCGCAACGCCGTGGAAGACGCAGCTCGCCGTGATGATCGGCGTGGTCGTGTCGACCTTTGTCATCGGCCTCACACTCAGCGCGATGAACAAGGCGTTTGAGAGCTTCCGTCCCATGCCCACGTCCGCGACGTATAGCCTGTCAGCACTGCCGGAAGGGCTGCAGGACAAGGGTGCTTTTACGCGCCCGCACATCAGCGTCGTCGATCCGAAGGACAGCAGCAGCAAGCACGAAGTGAATGACGCTACGAACTATGAGCTCATCAACGCCATCGGTTCCGCGCAGTTGGAAGACGGCAAGTACCTGATGAACCGGCAGACCGGCAAGCTTGAGATTCAATGGGTGCAGGGCATCGGCAGTGAAAAGGTCGCCGCTCCGCAGGGCCGCCTGATGGCCACGGTCATCAACGGCATCCTGTCGCGCAAGCTGCCCTGGTCGCTCGTGCTGCTGGGCGTCGCGCTGGTGCTGGCGGTGGAACTTGCCGGCATCCGTTCGCTCACACTGGCTGTCGGCGCGTACCTCTCCATCGCGACCACGCTCGCCATCTTCGTCGGTAGCATCGTGCGCTGGATGGCCGATGCCGCGGTCGCGAAGGCACGTGCGCGAGACCGTGCGCTGGCCCTTGCCGATCGCGCCGTTGCGGTAGCACCAGTCGGCACCACGGTCGTCGTGCGCTACGACGACGCGGGCATGCCCGTCCTCCCCACCGTCGACGAGCAGGAGGCCGCACTCACCAACAACGATGCGCTCACCGACCTGGACAATGACGAGATCAGCCCCGGCTCACTCTTCGCCAGCGGCCTCATCGCGGCAGGCGGCATCACCGGTCTGCTGGGCGTCGCGGTCGCCGCCATGGAGAGCATCTCCGAAGAGCGCGGCGGCCACTGGCTCTTCCCACGCTTCAGCGAACATAACCCGCTGTACCGGGATCCCATCGCGATCGCAATGTTCGCCCTGCTGGCCTTCTCGCTCTACTACTTCGCACGCAAGCCGCTTGAGCAGGGATGAAGCTCGGTTTGTTCGTCTACGGGACACTGCATCCGGACCGTGCACCGGCTGAGGTTCGCCACCTGACGCGACAGTTCGTCTCGCTCGGGACCGGCACGGTGAAGGGACGTCTGCTCGACCTGGGTGAGTATCCGGGCCTTGTCTTCGATGGAGAACTGGAATCTGTACCCGGCGAAGTGTTTGCCATTCCGGAAGGTCCAGAGATGTTGCGAGCGCTGGATGAGTACGAGGGGTTCACCGAGCACAAAGATGCCGGCAGCCTTTTCGTTCGCGAGTTACGCGATGTGAGAATGACCCACGGCGGCATCGAGCGCCACTGGGTCTACCGGTACAACCGCCAATCCACGCCTTCCTGACATTTCCGATGCGGTCTCTCATCGGGTGCCGTAGACTGCCGCTCACAAGGAGCTCGGCTCTCATGATCGTTTCAGCGAAGAGTCTGCGAAGCGCTCTGCTGGCTTCCGCCATCGCCCTGTCAACTCTCTCTGCGGCTGCGCAGGTTACGTATGCGCCGGACGGCGGCACACGCGAGACGATCCAAAGCCTGACGATTACAGCGAAGCCCGGTGCGCCATTCCAGGCGACGGTCACGACGACCTGGAAACGTCGCTTGGAGGATGGTTCGCAGGTGACGGTGTACAACCACCGCACCGTGGCGCGTGACAGCACAGGACGGATCTTTCAGGAGCGTCGCTTCTTCTCGCCGTCCGGCAACACGGATGTCACACGTCTTTCGGAATTGGACTATTACGACCCGGCGCGCAAAGAGCTGACGGTCTGCGAACCGGTCCGCAGGCTGTGCACCGTGCGTGCAGCGTCACTGCCCGTGGACGATCCGTTGCCTCTGCCCGCGAGCATGACCACGCCTGCCGGTCTGAAGATCACGCGCGAGAGTATTGGTCAAAAGACAATGGAAAGCCTGCAGGTGCAGGGCGCGCATGAGATCTCCGTCTCACCACGCCTCGGAGATGCGGAGCCCACAGTGAAGGAGCTTTGGTATTCGCCGTTGCTCGGCCTGAATGTGCAGGTGAAGCGCTTTGAGCCGCGGGGCGGAGCGCAGGACTTCGATATGCAGTCCATCAATCGGAGTGAGCCGGATCCTCGACTCTTCCAGCCGCCGCAGGAGTATGGCATTGTGCGGATGGTGCGCGAGCGCTGAGTTCTATCCGCGCAGATGCAGAAAAGCTGCAAGCGCGACAATCATGCCCAGCACGATCAGCCCCAGCAGGCCACCGATGTAATAAGCCATGTTGCGCTCGCCCTGGGCACTCGGCTGCGTAATGCCGAAGGTGTTGATGAATGCGCGCGCGATCATTAGCAGGAAGCCCATGGGTGTCCCTAGTGTCACACGCCGCTGATTCGAACAGTCTTAAATCGGCTGCTTCGCCGCCGCATCAGGCTTGGCCAGGTCGCAGGCTCGCCACAGATACCAGCTCGCCACCGAGCACCAGGGGTGCCACTTCTTCGCACGCTTCTCCATCTCCGCAGGCTTGGGCAGGTCGGCGGGCGTGATCTTGTCCGTGGGCTTCAGTTTGCCGAAGGTCAGTGCGAAGCCCTTGCGCACGCCGTAGTCGCTGGTAGGGAAAACATCCGGACGACCCAGGCGGAAGATCAGCATCATCTCCACCGTCCATCGGCCAATCCCGCGTACCTGCGTCAGGTGCTCGATGATGGCCTCATCGCTCATGCGGCGGATCTTCGCCAGCGGCGGCACGGTTCCGTCGAGTGTCTTGGCGGCCAGGTCGCGCAGTGCGAGCGTCTTGTTCGCGGAGAGGCCTGCGGAACGCAGCTGCTGCGTCGGGCACTCCAGCAGATGTTCCGGCGACGGGTGAACGCCGATCCCGCAGACCTCGACAAAGCCTTCCACCATGCGTGCGTGGATAGCAGCTGCCGCTTTGCCGTGGAGTTGCTGATAGATGATCGACTCGGCCAGCGCCTCAAACGGCGAAAGGGATCCGGAGATGCGCAGCCGCAAGGGCCCGGCGCGCTCGATCAGCCGCGCCAGCTTCGGGTCTGCAGCAGAGAGCGCTGCGATGGCCTCGTCGGCGCGATAGGGCGGCTTGCGGGTGGCAGTCATGCGCGGCATTGCCACCCAGTCTCCCATATCGGGACCGGCATGGCTCAAGTACCGAAATTAAGAGCCGGATGATATCGATCGGGGACAATTTGTGATGATCGTCACCGCGCTTAGCGCGTTCCTCGGGCACTCTTGGGAAGGTCCTCTGACCGATCATCGCCTGATCGAACTCGGACCAGATTGGCCGTAATTTACAAGCAGGATGCCTCCGCGAGAAGGTACATATTGTGGTCATTTCGACACTTAGGAAATGCGTGCACGAGATATTGTGCAGCGGCACTTTTCGCTGGGTTCGATTATCGAAGTTGAACCAAGGAAAGTAGCTCAGGCGGGTACTGGCGCAGGTTTATCCGGGTCATTGCACTGCTATAGTTTTGGTAGAAATCCGACTTAGACTCCGCCCTTACCGAAAGGTATTGAGGCCAGGACAGGGAGAGCCACTTTGCGGCTCTTCCCGGGGTGTTTTGAAGAATTCTGGACAGCGTTCCCCCGCCGGGCGAACGATTGCCGGACGGACTAGAGGAAGCAGGACGCACTCATGGCGCAAGTTTTTGACCGCAGTTCGAACGCTCTGGCCCGCGCCGCTCTGGTGTTGACGGGCCTGATCGTGGTCGCACTGGGCGTGGCGTTGAACCAGTTGCAGCGCTCCCCTTGGGTAACCAAGCAGGGACAGCGCGCCGACCAGCCGGTACCGTTTTCGCACCGCCACCACGTTGAGGGTCTTGGCATTCAGTGCCAGTACTGTCACGTCTCGGTGGAGAAGTCGGCCTACGCAGGCATTCCGCCGACCAAGACCTGCATGAACTGTCATGCAGAGATCTGGACCAACGCGCAGATGCTGGAGCCGGTTCGCAAGAGCTGGGCGACGGGCGAATCGATCCAGTGGATCCGTATCCACGACCTGCCGGACTACGTGTACTTCAACCACGAGATTCACGTGAACAAGGGTATCGGCTGCGCCAGCTGCCACGGTCGCGTCGACGAGATGCCCATCATGTACGCGGAAAATTCGCTACAGATGGAGTGGTGCCTCAACTGCCATCGTGACCCGGTCAAGAATCTCCGTCCGACCAGTGAGATCTACAACATGGCATGGGCCGGTGCCTCCAGCAACAAGCCTGTCTGGTGCGCTGAGACGGGCAAGCTCGCTCCCACGGCACAGGCAGTCACCTGCACCACGAAGGACCCCGGCTCGGTGAATCCGCAGCTGGCATTCCTGCAGGCCGAGCAGCAGCCCAACGCAACTGCTCGCACCAGCGATGGCGAATCGAACAAGGGCAGCGGCGTCCAGCTTTCCCCCAACGCACTCAGCGGCGCGGGCAAGACCATGACCGACGTACCGCCCATGGCGATCCTGCCAGCCAGCTACCACAAGTTCACCTCGCAACAGGCGCTGGGAACCTACCTGGCGGACAAGTACCGCATTCGTACCCCGAATGAGCTGCAGAGCTGCGAGGTCTGCCACCGATGAGCACCTCGTACACGGAAAAGAACGGAAACGGAATGGCTGAGTCAGTAAATTTCGACGCAACCGCCCCCGCGACTGCCAGCACGACGGTTGTCACGACGATCCAGTCAGCGAAGCTGACTCTGGCCGACGTGCGCAAGCGCTTGGACGGCAAGAACGGAAAGCGCTTCTGGCAGAGCATGAACGAGCTCTCCGACGCGCCGGGTTTTGAAGACATGCTGCACGAGGAGTTTCCGCGGCAGGCATCCGAACTGACCGACGGCGTGAGCCGCCGCGGCTTCATGAAGGTCATGGGCGCGTCGCTGGCGCTGGCCGCAACCACCGGTTGCACCAAGCAGCCGGACGAGCCGATCTTCGCCTACGTGAAGTCGCCCGAAGACCTCGTCCTCGGCAAGCCGAACTACTTCGCAACGGCCTATCCGTTCCCCACTGGTGCTGTACCGGTGCTGGTGAAGAGCGAGGCGTACCGGCCCATCAAGATCGATGGTAACCCGGAGCACCCGGTCTCCAAGGGTCGTTCGGACGTCTTTACCCAGGCGACCCTGCTGGACCTGTATGACCCGGACCGCTCGGCCCACGTGATCAAGCACGTCGGTGGCGCTACGCTGAACTCTGACTTCGGTGCTTTCTCGGACGCGCTTCGCAGTGCCCTGCAGATGAGCGGTGGCGGCCAGGGCGTGTATGTCCTGAGCGAGCCCATCGTTTCGCCCTCGCTGGCGGCGCAGTGGAAGCAGTTCGTGGCCAAGTATCCGAGCGCGAAGCTGGTGCAGTGGTCCCCCGTCAACAATGACTCGGCACGCATCGCGTCGAAGGCTGCCCTGGGCGACTTCTACGACGCACAGTACAAGCTCGAAAATGCCGATGTGATCCTGTCGCTCGATGCCGACTTCCTCTCGTCCAACGCCTTCCCGGGTTTCCTGCCCATGTCGGCTGCGTACGCTGAGCGTCATCGCTACGAGACCGGCAAGGTCATGAACCGCCTGTACGTCGTCGAAAGCATGCCGACGGTGACCGGTGGCAAGGCAGAGCATCGCCTCGGCCTGAAGCCCAGCGACATCGAAAAGTTTGCAGCAGCACTCGTCTCCGGTTCGGGCTTTAATGGCAGCGAGTGGGCTGAGAAGTTCTTCAAGGAAGTGGTTGCCGACCTGAAGAAGGCTGGCAGCAAGGCAGTCGTTGTCGCCGGTGAGCAGAGTTCGCCCGCGGTACAGGCTGCCGCGCATGCCCTGAACGCACAGCTCGGCGCAGTCGGATCGACCGTGGTCTACACCGAGACGGTCCAGGCTCTGCCCTCGGTAGGCGGCCAGGATCTGAAGGCTCTCGTCAGCGCCATGCGCGCCGGCCAGGTTCGCGTCCTCGTTATGCTGGGTGCAAACCCGGCGTACAACGCACCGGCTGACCTCCGCTTCGGCGATGCCATGACCAAGGTGCCGTTCGTCGCGCACCACGGTTTGTACCTCGATGAAACCGCACAGCGCGCTCACTGGCACGTCAACGCGGCACATTACCTTGAGAGCTGGTCCGATGCCCGCTCGTATGACGGCACCATCTCCGTCATCCAGCCGATGATCGATCCGCTCTACGGTGGCAAGACTGCGCATGACATGCTGCAGGCTGCCCTCGACAACGCGCAGATGACCTCGCACGAAGTCGTTCAGGCAAACTTCAAGACCTACGCCAAGGGCGGCGACGCCGCGGCATGGCAGAAGGCCCTGCATGACGGCTGGGTCGAAGGCACCGCATTCGAGCCGAAGTCTGGCGTCAGCGGCAAGGGCGGCAGCATCGCCCCGACCATGAGCGCAGCACTTGCCGGCACGTACGAGATTGCCTTCAAGGCGGATCCGTCGATCTATGACGGTCGCTTCGCCAACAACGGCTGGCTGCAGGAACTGCCGAAGCAGGTCACACGCATGGCGTGGGACAACGCCGCCATCATGGGTATCGACACCATGGCCGCGTTGAAGATCGAAGAGCGCGATCTCATCGAGCTCGAGATCAACGGTCAGAAGGTCGTCTTCCCGCCGTTCGCCCTGCCCGGTCACCCGGAAGGCGTGATCACGGTGCATCTCGGTGGTGGCCGCTGGTTCGGTCGTGTCGGCCAGTATGTCGGCTCGGATGCGAACAAGCTTCGCTCCATCGACGCGCAGTGGGCTCAGAGCGGTGTGAAGGTCAAGCCTGCTGAGGGCAAGTACGACCTCTGCGTTACGCAGGTGCACGACCTCGATCACCGTGGCAAGTTCGCGCAGAGCGATCTCGCCGTCAAGACCGATCCGAACGCAGCCATCTCCGAACCTGGCCACGAAGCCATGGAGCGCGGTGTCATCCGCACGGCAACCCTGGCAGAGGCACAGAAGAATCCCGGCTTCGCGCATGAGGGCAACCTCCTGTACGAGACTCCGAAGAAGGACGATAGCTTCTTCCCGGAGGCCTGGAAGTACGACAACGTCGATAAGTCCACCGGACAGATTCAGAACGCCTGGGGCATGTCGATCGATCTGAACTCCTGCATTGGCTGCAACGCCTGCGTGGTCAGCTGCTATGCGGAAAACAACATCCCCGTCGTCGGCCGCGAACAGGTCAAGGTCGGTCGCAAAATGGACTGGATCCGCATCGACACCTACTTTGAAGGTGACCTGCACGCGCCCAAGGCGCACTTCCAGCCCATGCTCTGCCAGCATTGCGAAAATGCAGGCTGCGAGCAGGTCTGCCCGGTCGGCGCAACGGTTCACACGCCGGAAGGCCTGAACCAGATGGTCTACAACCGCTGCGTGGGCACACGCTACTGCTCGAACAACTGCCCATACAAGGTTCGTCGCTTCAACTTCCTGCTGTACTCGGATTACGACACGGAGAGCTTGAAGTTCATGCGCAATCCAGACGTCAGCGTGCGTTCGCGCGGTGTCATGGAAAAGTGCACGTACTGCACCCAGCGCATCCAGGCCGTGAAGATCGAGGCCGACAAGGAAGGCCGCGCAATTCGCGACGGCGAGATCGTCACGGCATGCCAGCAGGCCTGCCCGACCGACGCAATCGTCTTCGGCAACATTAACGACAAGGGCAGCCGGGTCGCTCGGCGCAAGGCAGAGGAGCGGAACTACCAGGTTCTCGCTGACCTCAACTACCGTCCGCGGACCAGCTACACCGCAGGCGTGTCCAACCCGAACCCTGAGCTGGAGATGGCGTAATGGCGACCAAACCTGTCATTGATCCGTACCGCCACCCGGTAAACGACCCCATGATCGATCCGATCACGGGTGAGTTTGCGGTACTCGCGCCGGGCCACAACTTTACGAGCGTTACGCGCAAGATCGCGAACGTCGTCCTCACCTCGCACACGCCGCTCGGCTGGTTCTTTGGCCTCATCGTGGCCGGTGGTGTGGCTTCGCTGGCGGTTATCGCGATCACGTGGCTGGTGCTCAAGGGCGTCGGCATCTGGGGTGTCACCATCCCGGGCGCGTGGGGCTTCGCGATCGTCAACTTCGTCTGGTGGATCGGTATCGGCCACGCCGGTACGCTGATCTCGGCAATTCTGCTGCTCTTCAAGCAGAGCTGGCGTAACTCGATCAACCGTTTCGCAGAAGCCATGACGATCTTCGCCGTGGTCTGCGCCGGTATCTTCCCGGTCCTGCACATCGGCCGTCCCTGGCTGGGTTACTGGCTACTGCCACTGCCCAACACCATGAACATCTGGCCGCAGTTCCGTTCGCCGCTCTGCTGGGACGTTTTCGCTGTGTCCACTTACGCGACCATCTCGGTTGTGTTCTGGTACATCGGCATGATCCCTGACTTCGGCACCCTGCGTGACAAGGCTCAGCTGCCCTTCGCCAAGTGGGCCTACGGTCTTCTCTCGCTCGGCTGGCGCGGTTCGACCCGCCACTGGATGCGTTATGAGACGGCATCGCTGCTGCTCGCCGGCCTGTCCACACCGCTCGTGCTTTCTGTGCACACCGTCATCAGCTTCGACTTTGCGGTCGCTGCTCTGCCGGGCTGGCACACGACAGTCTTCCCGCCGTACTTCGTCGCGGGTGCTATTTACTCCGGTTTCGCCATGGTGCTCACGCTGGCCATTCCGATCCGGAAGTTCTACCACATGGAAGATCTGGTCACCCTGCGTCATCTGGACAACATGGGTAAGGTCATGCTGGGCACCGGCCTGATCGTGGCGTATGGCTATGGCCTGGAAGTCTTCATGGCCTGGTACTCCGCGAGCCACTGGGAGTTCTTCATGATGTGGAACCGCATGTTCGGACCGATGGGCTGGGGCTACTGGCTGCTCATCCTCTTCAACATCGCGCTTCCGCTGGGCACGCTGTGGTGGCGCAAGCTGCGCACCAACGTGGCCTACCTGTTCACGATCTCCATTGTGATCAACATTGGTATGTGGTTTGAGCGTTTCGTGATCGTTGTCACATCGCTCTACCGCGACTTCCTGCCATCCTCGTGGGGCACCTACCGCGCGACGAAGTGGGATTACCTCCTGTACATCGGCACCATGGGCATCTTTACCAGCCTGTTCCTGCTGTTCGTTCGGTTCGCTCCGATGATCCCGATGAACGAAATCAAGATGATGCTGCCGCAGACTAAGTTTGCGGGCGGCATGGATGCGGAAGAAACCGTCGAGGAGACTGTCTAATGCCAGTCGAAGAGGGAGTCTACGGCCTCCTGGCCGAATTCAATACGCCGCAGGCGATGGTGAAAGCTACCCTCGCGGCGCGGGACGCGGGCTTCCGCCGGATGGAGTGCTACACACCCTATCCCGTAGAAGAAGCGGCCAGCGCGCTGGATGTGCACCGCAATCGTGTGCCCCTGCTGACGTTGTTGGGCGGCCTGATGGGCCTGACCACTGCGTTCACCATGCAGACATGGATGTCCGCGATCTCGTACCCGCAGAACATTGCCGGTCGTCCGCTGTTCTCGTGGCCCGCGTTCATTATCCCGGCATATGAGTGGACGATTCTGTTCGCAGGTCTGTCGGCAGCGTTCTCGATGCTCGCGCTGAATGGCCTGCCGCAGCCGTACCATCCGCTGTTCAATGCTCCGAACTTCCGCATTGGCGCCACGGATGACAAGTTCTTTCTGTGCCTGGAGGCGACTGACCCCCAGTTCGACCTGGGAAACACACGCCAGTTCCTGGAACAGTTCCGCGCGATCAGCGTGGTGGAGGTAGATCTGTAATGCAGGCTCTGGGGATCAAGCAACACGGAACACTGTCCCAGCCTGAGTTGCAGGCGACAGACAGGGCAAAGGGGACACGGTTCCAGCGGCTTGCCGCGGCAACTATCGCCTGCGCCAGCATGCTCGGACTGGCAGGTTGCCGTCAGGACATGCACAACCAGCCGAAGTTCTATCCGCAGCGCGGTACCAGCTTCTATGCAGACGGCCGTTCGGTCCGTCCGCAGGTGCAGGGCACGATCGCGCGCGGCCAGGAAGATGCGGGATCGTACTTCCGCACAGGAATGGTGAACGGCGCCGAGGGTGATGGTCTGCCTGTACCGCTGACGGCCGAGCTCATCGAGCGGGGCCAGGAGCGCTACAACGTGTACTGCACCGCATGCCACTCGCGTACCGGCAACGGTCGCGGCATGATCGTGATGCGTGGCTTCATGCCAGCAGGCAACTTCCACACGGAGCGTCTGCGCTCTGCACCGCTGGGTCACTTCTTCAACGTGATCTCCAACGGCTACGGCGCCATGCCGGACTATTCCGGACAGATCGAGCCGGCTGACCGCTGGGCGATTGCCGCGTATGTTCGCGCACTCCAGCTGAGCCAGCACGCGACCACTGCAGATGCTGGTGGAGCGAAGATCGAAAAGATGGAAGACGTCGAGGCGCACGAAGGCTTTGCCGCCGGCTTCATCAAGGATTGGGACCTGCCGGCAACGGCTGGTCAGATCAAGGGCTCCGCTCCGGCCGCTGCTCCGCTGCCTGCCCCCATGCCCGCACCGGCAGCCGAAGCAGCAAAGCCGGCCCAGGTCTCTGAAGCAAACCCTAAGACGGCTCCTCTGGCATCTGCCCTGCCAGCCGGAGCCAAGCCCACCGTTGCGACGGCGGCTGCAGCAAAGACGGAAGCGAGCGCCAGTGCACCCTCGGCTGCCGCACCGCACGCTGCTGCAGGCGATGTCGCAAACGGGCAGAAGTTGTACATGGCAAATTGCAGTGTGTGCCACCAGCCGAACCGCGCTGGCATGGCGCCCATGATTCCGTCCCTGGTGGGCATCGTTGCCCGCGTAGGCGCGGCACACATTCACGCGCAGGTTGCAAACGGCGCGCAGACGGGCCCGGTGAAGATGCCGGCGTTCCCGCAACTTACGACGGCGAACGTGGATGACATCATCGCGTTCCTCGCAGCAAGCAAGTAACAGAACCAAGTCCTGAAGGAAATCGAGAAGGCCCGCAACGCATGGCACACGGACACGAACAATTCGCCCACGAAGGAGCCGGAGACCCCGGCGCAGCGGCACACGCCCTGCACGCCGATCACGGCCCGCGGGTGCTGCCCGCCGACCTGAACGCTCCGCCGGTCGTCGCGGTCTGGAAGACGCGCGCGCTCATCGCCGCCGGTGCCGGCCTCATTCTGTCGGCCATCATCGCCCTCCTGGGCGGACCGCTCGGCTTTGACCATGTGCTGCGCGCCTACCTGCTCGGCTTCATGCTGACGTTCGGCTTCTGCGGCGGCGGCCTATGCTTCCTGATGCTGCAGTACGTCACCGGCGGCAAGTGGGGCCTCATCATGCGTCGCCCCATGGAAGCCATGAGCAACACGCTCCCGGTCATCGTGGTGCTGTTCATCCCGCTGATGATCTTCGCCAAGCGCCTCTGGATGTGGGCTGCCTTCCCGACGCACGAAGCGGTCGAGAACGCCCTGCACAGTGGTCTCCTCGACGAGGGCCAGGCACATTCGCTCGACTGGAAGCGCATTATGCTCAGCCCGACGAGCGTGATCATCGAGTTCGTCGTGGTCTTCGGATTCATGGCGCTCTGGGGCGGCATCCTCAGCAAGTGGTCCCTGCAGCGTGACGCAGACCCCGCAGCAGGTTCGTTGACCTCGTTCGAGTACTGGCGCATCAAGGCCGAGAACCTCTCCGGCATCGGCATCCTGATCTATGTGGCACTGTTGACTGTTGTGGCGATCGACCTCGTCATGTCGCTGGACATCACCTGGTACTCCACCATGTATGGCCTCATCTTCCTGGTCGGCCAGGGCTACGGCGTACTGGCACTGGGTGTCCACACCATCATCCGCCTCTCGAAGTTTGAGCCGTTGCGGACCGCTCTCCGTAAAACGGAACAGTACGATCTCGGCAAGTTCATGCTGGGCTTCGTGATGCTGAACATCTATCTCAGCTTCGCGCAGTTCCTCATCATCTGGTCGGCCAATTCGCCGGAAGAAATTCCCTGGTACCTGAACCGCATTCGTGGCGGCTGGTGGGTTATCTGCTCGCTGGACTTCATCTTCCACTGGGTTGTGCCGTTCTGCCTCCTGCTGAGCCGCCAGTTCAAGTACGACAGCCGCAAGATGCTCGCCCTCACCGGCTGGATGATCTTCGCCCGCTGCTTCGATCTGTTCTGGATGATCGAGCCGAACTTCCCGGATGCGGCTGCGAACCTGCATTTCAGCTTCGGCATCTTTGCCTACATCACTGTGCCCGTATTCGTGCTTGGTGTGTGGCTGTACTTCTACCTGACCAACCTGGCCTCGCGTCCGGTGATCGTCCTGAACGACCCGCACACCGCCGAGGTCCTGGAGCCCGAACATGCCCACTGAGTTCAATGACCGCGATCACGTAGAGAGCGTCAAGGGGCCGTCCACCTCGCACGACGAGCATGGCCTTCCCAAGCCGGTTCCGCACCCGTCCGAGAAGTTTGACGCGGAGCACCCGGGCTATGAGACCACGGACGTCAACACCCGCGGCGTCGTCGTCTTCCTTGGCGGCCTCATGGGCTTCCTCATCGTTTTTTTCGTGCTCTGCTACGCGATGGGTAAGGCGATCAACTACGGCCTGTTGAAGCAGGACGTGGATGAAGCTTCGAAGTCAGCCCTTGCAGGCGGCAGCCCGGCCGGCATTCAGCGCCGCGGCGAGAGCCTGGCAAACAACCCGGTGCAGGAGCAGGAAGCGGCAGCGAAGATCGCACAGAGCTTCCCGACACCCCGCGTCCCGACCGACGACGATAATCAGGAGACGGCGGACATGCACGCCCGGGAAGATCTTCTGCTGGAGCACTACACCGCAGCAGAAGCCTCTGAGGGACCGGCTGGAACGGTTCGTATCCCGATCGAAAAGGCAATGGAGCTCGTCGTGAAGCGCGGTCTGCCGGCAGCGTCTTCGATGGCAAGCGCCACGCAGGGCAAGCTGACCGGTGACAAGCAGTACACGGCAGTCGCACCGCTGACCAGCGGGTTCGCCCGCACCGGCTACGAACTCGACCAGATCGAGAGCCGCGAACAGAAGATGAGCCTGGGTGAGAATCCAGCCGAAGCAAAGAAGTAAGTCGTACAGAAGCAGGGAGCGACAATGCAGCAGCAGAACACAATTCGGATGAAGCGTACGACCAACAGGCTCGGCCTGTTGGCGCTGACGCTCGGCCTGCTGTGTTCTGCGCTGCCGTCGCGTAGCCAGGTCTCCAGCTACGGGGACAAGCAGACCGGATCAGAGTATGGCAACGAACTGCCGGCCGTCCTGAAGGGCGCGGCAATCGACCAGCACCTCAACACCACCTTGCCCGGCGTGCCCTTTGTCGATGAGACAGGGAAGCCCGTGAATACGGCCGACTACTTCGGTCATGGCAAGCCTGCAGTACTGGCCCTGGTTTACTTCAAGTGCCCCATGCTCTGCTCGGAAGAGCTGGATGGCCTGGTGCAGTCCCTGGCCATGGTGCACCTGGATCCTTCGAAGGATTTCAACGTCCTCGTCATCAGCATCGATCCGACGGATACGCCTGCCGAGGCGGCAAAGAAGAAGGCGCTCTACACCCGCCGCTACGCCCGTCCGGGGACCGAGGCCGGCTGGCACTTCCTGACCGGGCAGCAGGCATCGATCGACGCCGTCACGAAAGCCGTGGGTTTCGGTTATGTGAAGATCCCTTCGCCGGACGGCAAGACGACGCAGTTTGCCCACGCCAGCGCCATCCAGCTGCTGACGCCGGAAGCAAAGATCTCCCAGTACTACTTGGGCGTGGAGTACTCCCCGAAGGACCTGATGCTGGGTCTAGTGGAGTCTTCGGACCACAAGATCGGATCGCCGGTCGCGAATATTTTGACGTATTGCTACCACTACGACCCCCATCGCAACAAGCACAGCCTGATCGTCGCCCGCGTGGTGCAATTTGGCGGCATGATCACGGTGGCGGGTCTGGGTGGATTCATGTTTTTGATGTTTCGGCGTGACCTGAAATTAGGGCGCGACCATGCTCTGACCCGCAAGGACCAGGACCATACGTAGGTTCCAGCGCAGTTTGAAACCGCCGCCGAAACAGCAGCACCGCAACGAGAGATCCGGACAGGAAGAGATAAAGGCAGACGATGGGAATCAGTCCAGTACTTTGGCAGTTTCTAACCAAGTGGCTCACCACCTCGGCGCTATGGCCGCAGGAGGCCTCCACCATCGCGCCATGGGCGGATGCGCTTTACATCTTCCTTTGGCTGGTGACGCTTCTGGGCCTGGTGCTGGTGGGCACCCTGCTGCTTGTTTTCAGCATCAAGTACCGCAAAGAGAAGAGCCCGGTTGCGACGCAGATCGAAGGCTCCACGCTGTTGGAAGCAACGTGGACCATCATCCCTCTGGGAATCTTTCTGTTCGTCTTCGTCTGGGGTGCGTGGCTCTACTTCCGTATCTACAACCCGCCCGCAGACGCGATGCAGGTCTACGTTGTGGGCAAGCAGTGGATGTGGAAGGCCGAGCATCCCGGTGGCCAGCATGAGATCAACGCTCTGCACGTCCCTACCGGTCGTCCAGTCCAGTTGACCATGATCTCGCAGGACGTCTTCCACTCGTACTCAATCCCGGCGTTCCGCGTGAAGCGTGAAGTCATTCCGGGTCGTTATACGACCGTCTGGTTCAACGCGACCAAGGCGGGGACATATCACCTGTTCTGCACACAGTATTGCGGTACGCTTCACTCCGGCATGATCGGTGACATTGTTGCCATGGCGCCGGAAGACTACCAGCGCTGGACGGAAGAGTCTACCAGCGGCATGAGCCTTGCTCAGAACGGCGAGCGACTGTTTGCGTCCATGGGCTGCAATAGCTGCCACAGTGGAAACGCAACGGCAGCCGGCCCGAACCTCGCAGGCGTCTACGGGTCTAAAATCAGGATGGATGACGGTACCGAGCAGGTAGCGACCGACGGCTGGCTGCGCGACACCATCCTCAATCCTTCGCAGCACGTCCCACTGGGCTACAAGCCGATTATGCCGACCTACCAGGGTCAGATCAGCGAAGAAGGTCTGATCGATCTGGTGGAGTACATCAAGGGCCTGAAGACCAACTACCGTGTGCAGCAGACGCTGGACACTTCCAAGTCAAACGACGCGGCGCCCATGGTGCCCGAAAAGGTGACGCAATGAGTACCATCGTCTCCCTGCCTGACCAGGCGACGGCCGTTGTGCCGAAGAAGAACTACATTACGGCTGAGCATGGCCTGCTGAGCTGGCTGCTGACCGCGGACCACAAGCGGATCGCGATGCTGTACCTGTTCAGCATCACGTTCTTCTTCTTCATCGGTGGCTTCTTCGCCGGCATGGTACGCCTTGAGCTGCTGACGCCCGCGGGCGATCTGATGGCAGCCGACACCTACAACAAGATGTTCACGATGCACGGTATCGTGATGATCTTCCTGTTCCTGGTGCCGTCTGTCCCGGCGACGCTTGGCAACTTCTTCATCCCGATCATGATCGGTGCGAAGGATCTCGCGTTCCCGAAGATCAACCTGCTGAGCTGGTACCTGTACATGGCCGGCGGCATCTTCGTCCTGACCACGCTGGTCCTGGGTGGTGTTGATACCGGCTGGACGTTCACCACGCCGCTGTCGACGCACTACCTGAACACGCACGTGGTCACCACCGCGACGGCCATCTTCATCGCCGGCTTCTCGTCGATCTTCACCGGCCTGAACTTCATCGTGACGGTTCACCGCATGCGTGCGCCGGGTATGACGTGGTTCCGCCTGCCGCTCTTCGTGTGGTCGAACTACGCGGCATCGGTCCTGATGGTTCTGGGCACGCCGGTTCTCGCAATTGCCATCGTCCTGGTCGCTCTCGAGCGTGCTTTCGGACTGGGCTTCTTTGACCCGTCCAAGGGCGGCGATCCGCTGCTCTTCCAGCACTTGTTCTGGTTCTATTCACACCCGGCCGTGTACATCATGATTCTGCCCGGCTTCGGTGTGATCTCGGAAGTGATCTCGACATTCAGCCGTAAGCGCGTCTTCGGTTACACGGCAGTCGCATTCTCCTCAGTCGCCATCGCGGTCTTCGGCTTCTTCGTCTGGGCCCACCACATGTTCATCATGGGTGTGTCGAACTACTCGGCGCTCGTATTCTCGCTGCTGACGATGCTGGTCGCTGTACCTTCGGCCATTAAGATCTTCAACTGGGCGTTCACACTGCAGAAGGGTTCCATTACGTTTGAGACCCCGATGCTGTACGCCTTCGGATTTATCGGCCTGTTTACCATCGGTGGACTGACCGGCGTCTTCCTGGGTTCGCTCGGTATGGACGTTCACCTGACCGAGACCTACTTCATCGTGGCGCACTTCCACTTCGTCATGGTCGGCGGCATGCTGATGGCATTCCTCGCGGGTATCCACTTCTGGTGGCCCAAGATGACCGGCCGCATGTATCCCGAAGGTATGTCCAAGTTTGCCGCGGTCGTCACCTTCATCGGCTTTATCCTGACGTTCTTCCCGCAGTTCATCGTCGGCTACCTCGGTATGCCACGCCGTTACGCAGCCTACCCGGCTGAGTTCCAGGTGTTGAACGTACTGTCGACCGCAGGTGCAACGGTGCTGGGTGTCGGCTACATGTTGCCGATCTTCTACCTCGCCTGGTCGCTGAAGTATGGTGCAGTTGCGGGCAACAACCCGTGGCAGGCTACCGGCCTCGAGTGGCAGATTCAGTCGCCACCGTTGACGGAGAACTTCCTCGAGACGCCGATTGTGGATCACGAGGCATACGACTACGAATGGCTTGAGCGCAAGACACAGCGCGAGCTGCAGCACGTCGGCTAAGCATTATCGGCGGACCGGACAGGTGTCGGGTCCGCCGGGTTTCAAACGAGTTTCGTAACAGACGAACTACGCTGTACCTGAGAGGGTTTTGCATGTCGATCGCTTCGACCATCACGCATCCGCCGGAGCCCGAGATCCACGCGTCGCACGACGTGCACGAGCACCCGTTTTACCAGAAGCACCACTTTGAGACGGCCGAGCAGCAGCGCGAGGCGGCGTCCTTTGGTATGTGGCTCTTCCTGCTGACGGAAATCATGTTCTTCGGCGGGCTGTTCTTCGCGTACCTGCTGTACCGCAACTGGTACTACGACGCATTTGTAGCGGCCTCGAACTCGATCAGCATGCCCTTGGGCCTGATCAACACGGTCGTCCTCATCAGCTCGTCATTCACCATGGCGATGGGTGTGTGGTCCGCAGAGATCCGCAACAAGAAGTTTCTGGAATGGTCGCTGATCGCAACCATCGGTCTGGGCTTCATCTTCCTCGGCATCAAGTCCGTGGAATACACGCAGAAGTTTGAAGAGCATCACGTGCCCGGCGCTTCATTCGACATCCGCGACTTTGTGCATCCGCCCGCGGACAGCAAGGAAAAGCCGCTGACCGTCGACATGGCGAACCACACGCAGATCTACTTCTCGCTGTACTTCGCCATGACCGGCGTCCACGCGCTGCACATGATCATCGGAATCGCCATCCTGTTTGTGCTGCTGGTGAAGGCGAGATCCGGCCTGTACACAACGGGGTATGTCCAACCCATCGAGAACTTCGGCCTGTACTGGCACTTTGTCGATATTGTGTGGATCTTCCTATTCCCGTTCCTGTACCTGATCAACCGACATTGATGCCGGGCCGTGCAGCAAGAGCCGCCGCCACCGCAACAGCACACTTTGAGGAAGCAGCATGAGCGAACCAGTTACATCCCACAATCTGGCTCCCGTCGATAGCGAGCACCACAATCTCGACTATCACGATCCGATGAACGTCACAAACCCGGAGCATGTGGCGCACCACATCGTCAGCCCCGCCGTCTACGGCATGATCTTCGGTGTGCTGATGATCGGCACCCTGGCGACGGTCGGCGCGTCGATGCTTCCTCTCGGCATCTTCAACGCCCCAATCGCCATCGCGATTGCCTGCACGAAGGCTGTATTCGTCGTGCTGTTCTTCATGCACGTGAAGTACAGCTCGCGCCTGGTAAAGCTGACGGTCTCAGCCGGCTTCTTCACGTTTTTCGTGCTCGTGATGATGTCCATGCTGGACTACTTCACCCGCGCATGGGGCCAGTGGTAGAGCTCCGGTCGTAAAGCATACGCAAAGGGCGCTCATTCGAGCGCCCTTTGTCTTTGCCGGTCATCCCCGCACTACAGTGGTCGGGCCATCACAGCATCGTGGTGCGTCGTCGCGCCTACGGTGAAATATCGCTCGCCGATCTGGGCGAAGCCAGCCTTCTCGTAGAACCTAATGGCAGCATGATTCTTTCCATAGACACCCAGCAGCAGTCGCTTCCGGCCGAGTTCCTGCGCGTACGCGATCGCCTGGTCCATTAACGCTTTGCCGATGCCGAGACCCTGGAAGCGGTGGAGCAGGTAGATGCGGCGCAGCTCGTAGTCTTCGGGCGTCACATCGACCGGCAGGTCCGGCTCGCAGCAGACAATGTAGCCGACCGGCCCGTCACCCGGTGGCACCTCCGCAACGGCGGTGCGTCCCGTCGGCATGGCCAGGTACTTCGCGTACGTCTCCACCGAGTGGTTCTTGTGGAAGTGTGCCAGGATGTCGTCGCCGTTCAGGATGTCGGCAAAGGCCTCCAGAAAGCTGGCGCCGCCCACCAGTTGCAGGCGCGCCTCATCGCCGGCAGCGCACCGGCGCAGTGTGAATGCGGTTGATTCGCTCATGCCTTCCAGAATATCTGTGGCCACGCTACTTCGCCGCCGCGGCCTCGCCGCCTCCCAGTGCCTTGCGGACGGCGTGCCAGCTCTTGCCTAGAGCGTGGCCGGTCTTGTGCGCCGCTGTGCCGAGCGCGTCGCCGGTCTGGTCTCCCGCAACGGAGATCGCTTTTCCCGTAGAGTCACCGCCGACCACCGCGCCATCGATGGCCGAATTCCCGCCAAGGATTGCAGCCTGCGCCGGCCGCTTCGCCGGATTGGCCCAGGCCACGTCGGTCTTCCGCAGGCTGTCCACGCGCGCCGTGCGCTCCGGCAGAAAGTCGCTGCGCAGCATCTTGTCGCTTAGCGGTCCCGGCCAGTTGGGTGAGGTGCTCCAGACTGCACCATTCATCGGCACATGCAGCTCACCCAGATTCACAACGGGCGGGCTCTTGAGCTCCACGGTCCGTTCGCAACGGTCGCCACCGCAGCCGTGCGTACACATCTTCTCGGTCAGAAACGAACCATGCTTGCCTGTGGAGACCCAAACGCGCGCACCACGCGTCTCCGCGCCAATAGTGCTGGCCCTCGTGAGGTGGCTGGCGTCGCAAACGGTGTCTTCATGCGCCGCCGCATACCAGTACGCGGCGTGCCAGCTATCGGGCTCGGTCGGCTTCGCCGGGTCGTTGAGACGCAACAGCGTGGCCACATGCTCTGCATCCAGAGGATGCCCCATGCGGCCACAATCGCGTCGCCAGAGGTGGTAATAGTGCAGCTCGATCTCACGCGGCGCTCCCGCAGCGACGTGTCGTTGCATTGCCTGCCCGTACAAAGTTCCGTCATCCGCCAAAGCTGTCGGCACGGCGATTCCCGGGGTAAACGAGGCAGGCCGCACGGAGCAATCGTCCGATGAGATCTCAAGACGGGGCGCGTACTGCTGCAGCAGCGCGTTCTCCAGCGCATCGGAAAGCCCATCGCGATCCGAGTCCGGCGCTTGTGCGAAGGAGGTAGTTGCGACCAGGAAAAGCAGGAGCAGCAAGTGCACGGCAGGCCTCGGGGGAAGGGATGTCAGCACATTCGATGCTATTTCCCAGCCCATCCAAAAGCAGAAGGTCCGGCACGCGGCCGGACCTTCTTTGCAATCAGCAAGACCGATTTATTCGCCGCGGCTCTTATGCCCGGTCAGCTTCCCATCCATATCCGCCAGGATGTACGCGGTCACGGCCAGCATGCTGGTGTTGCGCTTGAAGCTGTCCGGATCGACCTTGTCCAGCGTGTCAGCCTCCGTGTGGTGCCAGTCGAAGTAGTGCTCGCCCACGGTGCGGGGCGACAGGCCGGGCACAGCGTCCGCCGTGAGTGGGCTGATGTCCGAACCACCGCCACCCGGTGATAGCGTTGCTGCATCAATCGGTCCCAGCAGCGACACAATGTCAAGCATCACGGCCTGCGACTGCTGATCTTCCGGCGACGTCGCAGGCGCAGCGGCGCCCGGTGCGCTGCGACGTCCGAATCCGCCATAGCTCATGCCCAGCGGCTTCTCCGCGCCGCCATCCATCTCAATGGCCGCGACGTGCTCGCTGACCTTGTCGCCCAGCATCTTGCGGTAGGCGATGCCGCCGGAGTCGTTGCTCTCCTCACTCACCCAGAACACCACACGTACCGTGCGCTTCGGCTTTAATCCCAGCTTGTGTAGCAGCGACACAGCTTCAAACGTCGCCATGATGCCGCCACCATCGTCCTGCGCGCCCTGACCCACATCCCAGCTATCGATGTGGCCACCCAGCACGACCACCTCATTCGGCTTTTCGCTGCCGGTAATCTCGCCCATCACATTGGCAGACTCCACATCCGCTTCCAGGCGTGCGTCCATCTGCAGATGCACGGTGACAGGTTGACCTTCCTTGATCAGGCGCTCCAACAGCAGAGCGTCTTCGACCGACAGCGCAGCCGCAGGAATCTTCGTGGGCACCGCCGGGTCATAGCGCAGCGTGCCGGTATGTGGCGTCTGCATCGCAAGCCCTGTGGCCGAACGGACCAGCACCGCAGCCGCGCCATGCGCAGCGGCCTTCGAAGCGGATCCGGTCCGGTACTGCGATCCAACACCGTAGCCCTTCCAGCCCGGGTTGAAGAGTGCAATCTTGCCCTTTAACGCGTCCGGGCCAAGCGCGTCCAGTTCCTTGAAGTCGCTGAAGAAGACGACCGGAGCCGTGATGCCACCCTTCGGCGTCCCAACACTCATACCCAGGCCCAGCATGTGCAGCGGCTTCTTCACCGGTCCAACAATCTCGGCAGACTCATTGCCGCGAATCCAGTGAGGCACCATCACAGGCTGCACCTTCACGTTCTGCAGACCGGCCCTGCGCATCAACTCCGCGCCCCAGTTGGTCGCCTCGTTCAGCCGCGTCGATCCGGTAATGCGATTGCCGATGTGGTCCGTCAGATAGGTCAGCGCCTTATAGCCATCGTCATCGGCCATGCCCGCAGTCAGAATCTTGTCAGCCGTCGCCTTGTACTTCGCAGCAAGCGGACCGGGCACACCAGCCATGCCGGTCGGCGCAGGGCCGGAACCCATCTGGGCGAAAAGGCTGGTGGCAAGCAGGCAGGCAGCGCAGGCAGCAACACCGGCAATACGGATCGATCGCATGGATCTCCTTCAATAAGTAGAACGGTAGGACTGCAAATCAAAATGCAAAAGGGAGTGTCTTCAGTCTCGCAGGATCAGGACACTACGCCTAGTGCTTTTCGTCGGTAGCCGCATGCCAATATGCTGTGCGTGCTGTGGCCTTCAGATCCGGATGCTGCGGCAGGCTCACCTGCAAGGAATGCAGACCCACGGTCGGGTTCGTCGGCTGGAAGCTCAGAATGTAGCGATTGCTCAGGTCGTTCGCAAACGTCGTCAACCGCAACTACAAATCCTTGCGATTGGTGAAGGGCATGTACGTCCCGCCCGAGAGTGCGGCCACGCCCTCCGCCGCGTTGGATTGCATCGCGCTCAACGCCTGTCGCAGCGGACGGTCGAGGTTGAAGGTGTGCAGCAGGGGCGGATGATCGGGTGACATAAAGAGCGGCGGGTTCTCTGGACTACTGTGTTTCAGCTCATCCATCAGGTATGTCTTCTGCGCATTGAAGCTCAGGCTGTAGATGGTGGTGTTCGTCTCAGCCAGCCGTCGCGTCATCTGTCGCAGTGCCTCGTCGCTGGCCCGGAAGTGTTCGTCACTCACCAGCAGGATCAGGCGACGGCCGCGCGGATGCTGATCCCCAAACCAGTCGAGTCCATAGTCGATGGCATCCAGCACGGCTGCACCTCCATCGCCGGGCGTCGGCTTCTGGAACGCATCGCGTAGATTCGACGCATCATTGGAGAAGGGCCAGCGATCTTCCGGCTTGCTGTCGAAGGTGATGAGCGATACACGATAGGGAACCGATCCCAACGCGTACTCCAGCAGGCTGCTGATGCCGCCATAGTTGGCAAACTGCTTCGGTGCGGCACCGCCCGTCTGCAGCAGAATAATGATGGCCAGCGGTTCGCGGCTGGCCTCTTCCAGTCGCAGCATCTGCGGCACACCATTGTCGGTGAGCATGAAGTCTTCTGCATGCAGCGTGACGTTGCCGGAGGCGCTGGAGGTTGTCGTCACCCGCGTGGGTACCAGCACCAGCGTGCTCGTGGCGCGCAGCGTATCGGCCTGCTGTGCCCCGGCAGAGGTCGCGAGCAGCAACGGCAGCATGCTATGGCCCACGAACCGCCGGCACAGCGTGCGAACGCAACGAGCGGAGATGGCCATGGCACCCTCGTGAAGAGCATAAAGCGTGCCATGACCTGTGCGTCGTTTTCAAATCCTGTCGGTAGAGAGTTCATGACAAGTCGCGATCGCGGAGGACAGGTCAGACGGCTGCAGGCCCGCGACAAAGAGCGAAATCCTTGATAACTCATTCGCAGCAAAGAAAGTTTGTCGCGGGCCTTCAGCCCGCAATCTTTCGCTCTTCCCAAGACCCAGGGCTTTGCCCTGGGCTAGGAAGGCGCGGACCTTCAGTCCGCCAGTAAGTGCAACCGTTGTCTTTACTGTGCAGTCATTGCCCTTGGCACAGATCGGTGGCTTAGTTGGCAAGCCTCGAGAGTCCCGGCGTCATCTCGGCATGCATCATCAGCCGGTCGGCAGCATCCTGACACATGCGAACCATCTCGCCGAAGGCTTCGGGCTCCAGACGGATTGTGATGCCGCCCACAGTCAGGTGGATCGTTCCGCAGGAACACATGGAGACGCCGCCAAGTGTTTTGCGTTCGGCGAGAGAGTACGTGTCTGAAGTGCACATGGTGGTTCTCCTTATCGGGCGTGAAGGACGAGTCTCGGAATGAACTGCTTTCGGAAGGGGCAGGGCCCAGCCCCCGAAAGCAAAGGACGGTATGGCCTGTCTTCGAGACAGGCGAGTAGCTCTTACGACCACCGCTAGACACCGCGCTGCGCATAGTACTCAGCCACCTGCTTGGCATTCAGTTCAAACGGCACATGGATCGACCCAGGCACCGAGAGCACACGTCCATGCGTGTTGTTCTCCGGCATGGCGAACTGCAGGTAGCTGGGCAATGTCAGGCGCGGATTCGATCGGGCAGGTTCCGTCATGCTGCCTGCCGCGTACTCGGTCAGCCTGATAAAGTCCCCCACGCGCACGACCATGCTGCCAATGTTGACGGCGCGGCCGTTCAGCAGCACATGCCCATGTGACACAAGCTGCCGCGCCGCCGCCATGCTCCGCGCAAAGCCCAGGCGAAACACCACATTGTCCAGCCGCCGCTCCAGCAGGCTGAGCAACTGCTCAATCCAGTTCGATCCGCCGGAGGCTGCAATGGACTGCCGCACGAAGCGGCGTAGCTGCTCTTCGCGAAGGCCGTAGTGGAACATGACTTTTTGCTTCTCGCGGAGCTGCAGTGCGTACTCGCTCAGCTTGCCGCGACGGCTCTGGCCGTGCTGGCCCGGTGGGTAGTTGCGCTTGTCCAATGCCCCGGGCTTGCCCAGGCCGGGCAGTTCCAGGCCGAGTGCGCGTTGAATCTTATACTTCGTCTTGTGGCTCATCGTGGTGCACTCCTTCCGACGGATCGGCTTCAAACCCGCGATTCACGCGGGCTTCCGGAAAGAGCAACGCCCCTCATCGCTGCTGCTTCTGGAATTAAGACTAATTCGGTCCTAGATATTTGCCACCCATGCTTTTCATTGAATGGCGCAGATTCGGGTGTGGATGGGCCCAGGGAATACCTGAGCGGAGGTGATCCACCATGGCTTGCCACTAGTCGGGCTCCAAAGCGGGTTCCCCCTTCTTTGCGAAGCAAAGGGTGGGGTATCGCGCGAGGCGAGACCAGCCGGGATCCGCAGTTGCCCAACGCTCCAACTCCATCCCAGCAGCACCACCACCCGCCCCGTTCGCGCAACGCGCGACCAAGCCAAACAAGCAAAGCCCAGGGGACCAATCCCGCGATACACTCGCGCCATGCGTTTTCCGTCTCTCGTCCTCGCAGCCTCGCTGTCCCTCTCCGCAGTCGCGCAGACACCACCTACCGTGGCGGATGCCAAAGCGTTCCTCGATCGCGCGAATGCTTCGCTGCTTAAGGCCGCGGTCGACGGCAGCCACGCGGAGTGGCTGGCGGAGACGTACATCAACGAAGACAGTGAGGCCACGACTGCATTGCTTAGTGAGCAGTCGTCGAAGCTGTCGCTGGACCTGATCGAAGAGAGCCACAAGTTCGACAAGCTGACGCTGCCCGCGGACATGCGCCGCCAGATGATGCTGCTGCAGGTGAACGCACCCGCCGCGCCACACGATCCGAAGCTGCTGGCAGAAGAGTCGCAACTGGCTGCCGCACTAACCGGTGCATACGGCAAAGGGAAGTACTGTCCCACACCGGACAAGTGCATGAGCATCGATGACGTCGACACCTTCATGGCGAAGACCCGCGATGCGGATGCGCTGACGAAGGTGTGGGTGGGCTGGCACAGCGTAGGGGCACCCATGCGGCAGCAGTATGCTCGCCTCGTCAATCTGCAGAACATCGGCGCGAAGGAGCAGGGCTATAAGGACACCGGCGAACTCTGGCGTGCGGGCTATGACATGAAGCCTGCGGAGTTCTCAGCGGAGCTGAATCGCGCATGGACGCAGCTCGAACCGCTCTACCGGGAGCTGCATACCTATGTGCGTCATCGCCTGATCGCAAAGTACGGCGCGGTTGCCGATCGCAAGGATGGTCTGATTCCAGCGCAGTTGCTGGGCAATACCTGGGCGCAGGAGTGGGGCAACATCTACGACATCGTCGCGCCGACCGATCCGAAGCTGTCGCAATTCAAGCCGCTGGATCTTGAGGCGGCACTGAAGCAGCAGATCGCTGCAAAGGACCCGGCCGCAGCAGCTTCGTTCGTAACGGCGGCGGACCTGAGCGACGACAAGGGACACGCAGCGCAGACCGCTGCTGCGAAGGACATGGTGAAGTACGGCGAGAGCTTCTTCACGTCGCTCGGCTTTCCCGCACTGCCGCAGACCTTCTGGGAGCGTTCGCAGTTCGTGCATCCGCGCGACCGTGATGTGGTCTGCCACGCCAGCGCATGGGACATCGACCAGGCGGACGATCTCCGCGTGAAGATGTGCATCACTGTCAGCGACGACTACTTCACCACGGTGCACCACGAGCTGGGCCACAACTTTTATCAGCGCGCCTATAACAAGCAGCCCATGCTCTTCCGCAACGGTGCGAACGACGGCTTCCACGAGGCCATCGGCGACGCGGTCGCGCTCAGCATCACACCCGGCTATCTGAACCAGTTGAAGCTCGCAAACACCGAACCACCTGCAGAAGCGGACATCCCGTTGCAACTGCGCACGGCGCTGGATAAGGTGGCGTTCCTGCCCTTCGCCCTTGCGCTCGATACATGGCGCTGGCAGGTCTTCAGCGGCGAGATCAAGCCGGCCGACTACAACAAGGCATGGTGGCAGCTCCGCGCAAAGTACCAGGGCATCGTGCCGCCGGTGGAGCGCTCCGAAACCGACTTCGATCCAGGCGCGAAGATGCATGTACCCGCCAACGTGCCCTACGCTCGATACTTCCTGGCCCGTGTCTACCAGTTCCAGTTCTACAAAGCCATGTGCGACGCCAGCGGCTATAAGGGCGCGTTGAACCGCTGCAGCTTCTACGGATCGAAGGCAGCGGGCGACAAGCTGAATGCGATGCTGATGGCGGGTCAGTCACAGCCGTGGCAGGAGACGCTGAAAGCGATGACGGGCACGGATCACCTCGACGCGCAGCCCATGCTCGACTACTTTGCTCCGCTGTATCGCTGGCTCAAGCAGCAGAACGCAGCGGCGAAGTAGCGACGCCGTTCCCGGCCTCGGCTCTATGTTCTGAATCGTCTCAACGCAGGTGCCTTTTCTGACTTAAAAAGTCCAAGGGCGTAGGACCGCTTGCGCTTGCGGCCCTTGCGGGTTCATAATCCGCGGCACGGCACCTTCCGCCTTGCATTACCTGCCGCCGCTCTCCGCGGGCGGCCTGAACGACTCGGACAGAACTTCGGACTCGCAATCTAAGACACAGAAAGCAGATACCAGCCATGACCGAACAGGCACGCACCATTGGACTGACGCTATCGAAACGCATCATCGCAGGGCTGGTTGGACCTGAGGGTTTGATTGGCGATCTTCTCTCCTATCCGGAAGACCAGGCTTATGAGGATGCACTGGTGGAGATGCCACGCGAGCATCTGATCGCGGCCATGTGCGAGCAGATTGTTGCGGTCGCCAGGGAGAACAAGGGTGCGGAGCTGGGTGGCATCGGCGTTGCACTTCCCGGCGTCGTGCGCCATGGCGTGGTGGAAGATGCGCCCAACCTGCCGCAGATGAAGGGCGCGCGCATCGTCGCAGAGCTTTCTGCTCTCTTGAAGGAGCACGGAATTGATGTCCCGGTGACTGCCGTGAACGATGCCGACGCGGCTGCAGCCGGTCTGGCGCAGCAGCAGGGAAAGCTGGATAGCATGATCCGTGTCTGGACCATCGGTACCGGCATCGGCTTTGGACGGTATCCCATGGTGGACGGCGTAGGTGAGGGTGGCCATACGGTGGTGACGCTCGACGACCGGGAGACCTACTGCGGCTGCGGTGGCCGAGGCCACATTGAGGGCATCATGGGGCACCGCGCCATGCGCCTCCGGTTCCTGGACATGGAGCCTGAGGACGTCTTCGAGGGAGCGGATAAAGGCGACCAGCGCTGCATTGAGTTCAAGAAGCTGTGGCATAAGGCGCTGGCTGCAGGCACGGCCAGCTCGATCCACATGGCTGGTGCCGGAAAGTTCTATCTGACGGGCTATAACGTCCGGTTCGTTGAGCTTCCGCTGCTGAACCACTACGTGCAGCAGATGGTGCGCATGAGTCCGCTGCAGGCGTTCTCGATCGAGATCCGTCCGGAGAACCTGGAGATGGTCGTGGTGGGTGCGGCTGTCATCGGCCGGACGGCAGCGGTGGCGCCTGCAACAGCCTGACGATGGCTGGCGCACGAAGTCCGCGTCCTGTTTGACCCGCACTTTGCAGACCCCTATAATCCGTAGCATTGCCGGGCGTTTCGTCGGCGACGCGGCTCTCCCTGTCGCGCGCTCACACACCGCACAGGAGCAAGGCTAACGGCTGCCCTTTGGGCGCCGGGCCCATGATGGATCTTCGGGTCCCAAGGAGCAATACCAAATCTCATGAATCACGTCTCCAAGTTCTCGGCGCTGGTCGTCGGAATCGCTACTCTTGCGTGCTCCCCCGCCATGTTTGCCCAGGCCGCTGCTCCGCAGCCGACCGCTGCTGCCCCTGTTGCGCCGCAGGCTATTCCCGCCAAGATCGCTCTGATCGCGTTTGAGCAGGCAGTCTTCGCAACCAACGAGGGCCAGAAGGCTCTGGGCGATGTAGGCAAGAAGTACGAGCCCCAGAAGAACAAGATCGCCGCCTCAGAGGCAGAGATCGAAAGCCTGCAGAAGCAGTTGCAGGCTGCCACGACCATCTCGGAAGAAGACCGCGCAAGCCGCGTTCGAACCATCGATGCGAAGCAGAAGGCACTGCAGCGCGACGGTGAGGACGCCCAGACTGCGTACCAGAACGACCTGCAGGAGGCCTATCAGAAGGTCGCCCAGAAGTTCAATGTAGTCATGCAGAAGTACGCCTCCGACAACGGCTATACCCTGATGCTGGATGTAAGCGGTCAGCAGAGCGCTGTCCTGTTTGCTGCACCGCAGACCGACGTGACGCGCGCCGTCATCGATGCATACAACACCAGCTCGGGCGTTGCAGCGCAGCCTGCTGCCGGCCCTGCACCCGCCCGCACGGCACCCCGCCCTGCAGCTCCCAAGCCGGCTGCCAAGTAAGTCGAAGCGCATTCGATTGAAGCATCCTGGAAGGGCAGAACCGATTGGTTCTGCCCTTTCAAGTGTTTAGCCGCACATAGGCGGCAAATGCTCGCTCTCGAACACTCCAAGCTGTGGAAATTTCTGTGGATCGCCGTGCAGCTTTGGACCGGTCTATATTGTTACAGCGACGTCGCACTTCGCCGCTTATGTGAATTTGTGCGCTATCATCCCTGCAATCATGTGTTTGGCGAAACCTGCAATATGAATAGGGCATGAAGGTGATGTTCCGGCGAGAATTTACGAAATCCGCGCTTTCCACAGATTGCACTTTGCGTTCCTCAGCTCGGAGCAGGAATTTAGCCCTTGCGCTACTCCTCATCTTTGTCGTTACGGCGCATGCTGATGGCCCCAGTACAGACCTGGGAGCGCCATCGCAAACGGTTGGTCAACGGCTCGCGGATGACCTGAACTGGACGGTCGCGCAAAGGGATGACCGCTTCCAGCAGATGGATAAGGTCTTCCCGGTGCATGTCGTTCGCAGAGGCAGACAGCCGGTCCTGCCGCTGCCCCCCGGGCGCCGTCTGCTCGATACGGAGGTGGCCGGGTACATGGCTGCCGAACACCTGGCGGGAGTTCTGGTGCTGAAGGACGGCAAGGTGTGGGCTGAACGATATGCGCTGGGACTGAAACCGAGCGGCCACTGGACTGGTTTCTCCGTCACAAAGGCAGTCACCGACACGCTGGCCGGGACCGCCCTGCGCGACGGATCGCTGCGGTCCCTGGACGATGCTGTAACAGCCTATCTGCCGGAGATGCGCGGCAGTGCCTATGACGGCGTCACGGTGCGGCAGTTGATGACCATGACCAGTGGCGTGGGCTGGAACGAGAGCTACACCTCCTCGGACGCGGACAACGTCCGTCTCTACACCACGTCCAGCGCCGCCGGAAAGAACAACACCGTGGAGTACATGCGGACTCTCCCACGCGACGCTCCTCCGGGTGCTCGCTGGCACTACAACACGGGTGAAACCGACCTGCTGGGTGTCCTGCTGCGCCGTGCCACGGGGAAGACTCTGGGGGAGCAACTCTCGGCCGCCATATGGAAGCATGCAGGCATGGAGCACGACGCGACCTGGATTGCGACGGCACCCGGCGCAGCCGGCGAAGAGTTCGGCGGGTCGGGATTGTCCGCAAGTCTGCGCGATTTCGGGCGGCTGGGCCTTTGGGTTCTGCGTGGCGGTGACGGCGCGGTCAGCCCTGACTGGTTCCCAGAGGCGACCCGCGCCCAGGTGAAGGCCGGCAATACCGCCTACGGTTACGGCTGGTGGCCGCAGCCGGACGGTAGTTTCGCCGCGCTGGGCATCTTTGGGCAGTCCATTCTGATCGACCCGCAACGGAAACTGGTGATCGTCACGCTGGGCGACTGGCCGGAAGCGACCGGAGCCTCGCACACCGCGGCGCGCGCATCGTTCTGGGCAAAGGTGAAAGCCGCGGTGGACAGCACCGCGGCTCATTGACGCTTAATGTCCTCTCCGAAGCGGTAGTTATCGCGTCGGCACCTTCCAGATGTCCTGAGCATATTGGCGAATCGTACGATCGCTTGAGAACTTGCCGGAGCGTGCCGTATTCAGCAGCGACATGCGGCCCCATCGTGCGAAATCGGCGTACGCGCTCCCCGCCTCCGCTTGCGCCGCAGCGTACGCGTCAAAGTCGGCAAGGACAAAGTATCGATCGGTGGTCATTAACTCATTGACCAGTGGAGCAAACAGGTCGCGATCTCCGTTCGAAAAGCGACCGTCGCGCAAGCCATCCATCACTTCTTTCAGCGCCGGGCTCTTGTCGTAGTACGTTGTTGGTTTGTATCCGCCTTTTTTGAGCTCGGCGATCTGTGGCGTCGTCAGACCAAACAGGAAAAAGTTCTCTTCGCCTGCCTCTTCTCGGATTTCGATGTTGGCGCCGTCCAGCGTGCCGATGGCGACTGCCCCGTTCATCATGAATTTCATGCAGCCCGTGCCACTTGCTTCCAGGCCGGCTGTTGAGATCTGTTCCGAAAGATCCGCCGCAGGATAGATGCGTTGTCCGACCGAGACCGAGTAATTCGGTACGAAGACGACCTTCAACAGGTCGCGCGTCTGGGGATCGTTGTTTACTAATTCCCCCACGCTGCAGATCAGCTTGATGATGAGCTTCGCCATCGTGTAGCTCGGCGCGGCCTTGCCGCCAAAGAGGAACGTGCGCGGTGTCAGATTCTTCGCAGTGCCATTCTTGATAGCGCAGTAGAGCGAAAGGATGTGCAATGCATTCAGATGCTGGCGCTTGTATTCGTGCAGCCGCTTCACCTGCGCATCGAACATCGATGCGGGGTCGAGGTCAATCGACATGGTGTCTTTGATGAAGCTGCCCAGACGCGCCTTTGAATCCTCCTGAGCTTTGCGCCAGCGCTCCAGGAACCCGTTGTCGTCGACAAACTTTTCAAGCGCTTTCAGTTGGTACAGATCTTTATGCCAGGCTGTGCCGATGCTCTCATTGAGTAGCGCACTCAGCTCCGGGTTCGACAGCATCAACCAGCGTCGTGGGGTGACGCCGTTGGTTTTGTTGCTGAAGCGTTCCGGAAAGGCCTCGTAGTAATCGTGTAGCGTGTTCTCCTCCAGAAGATGCGTATGCAGCTCTGCAACGCCGTTCACGGCCTTGCTGCCGACGACAGCAAGCTTTGCCATCTGTACGCTGCGTTCTCCGTCTTCCCCGATGATGCTCATGCGGCGCATGCGCGCGTCATCGTTGGGGAACTTCAGCCGCATGGCATCCAGGAAGTGCTCATTGATTTCGTCGATGATTTCGAGATGGCGCGGCAGCAAATTGCCGAACATCTCCAGCGGCCAACGCTCCAACGCCTCCGGCAGCAGTGTGTGGTTGGTGTAGCCGAAGGTGTTCTGCGTCACGCGCCATGCTTCATCCCACGGGATGTCGTGCTCATCGATCAGCAACCGCATCAGCTCCGCAATGCCGATCGACGGATGCGTGTCATTCAGTTGCACGGTCCACTTCTTATCGAATTCGGTCAACGGTTTGCCGAGTGACAGGTGCATCCAGACCATGTCCTGCAGAGAGCATGACGTGAAGAAGAACTGCTGCATCAGCCGCAGGCGCTTGCCTTCAATCTTTTCGTCTGGCGGATACAGCACCTTGCTGATGGTCTCTGACTCCATTTTGGCGCGCACCGCGCCCATGTAATCGCCAGTGTTGAAGGTGGCCAGGTCGAAGCTGTCGACAGCTTCACTCTTCCACAGCCGCAGGCGGTTCACCGTGCGGGTCTGGAAGCCGGGTATCGGCGTGTCGTAGGGAACACCCTTGACGAGCTGACCCGGCAGCCACTTGTGTCGCAGAGCTCCCTTGTCATCGGTATAGGTTTCCGTGTGACCAAAGAAGCCTACCTCGTACGACATGGAGGCAGCGATCTCCCACGGATTGCCATATTGCAGCCATTTGTCGGATTTCTCGACCTGCCAGCCGTCCTGAATCTCCTGCCGGAAGATACCGAATTCATAACGCAAACCATAGCCGACCACGGGCATATCGAGCGTAGAGAGCGAGTCAAGAAAACACGCGGCCAGCCGACCCAGGCCGCCATTGCCGAGACCCGGTTCGGGCTCCTCCGCAGCAATGGTCTTCAGGTCGAGCCCGAGGTTTCTCAAGGCTTCCTCGGCCTGTGCCGTCAGTTCGAGGTTCAACAGATCATTTTCAAGATGTGGCCCAAGCAGGTACTCCGCCGACAGATAGCTGACCACGCGGACGTCATTCGCGCGGTAGGTCTCGATCGTCTCAAGCCATTGGTCCATCAGGCGATCGCGCACTACGGCTGACAATGCGTGGTACTGGTCCAGTGTGGACGCTGCCTCCAGCGGCTTACCCACGGTGTGGATCATGTGATTGCAGAAAGAGATCTCAAGATCTTTTGCAGAGGTGCCCGCACGATTTTCGTTTGCCTGCGTGTCCTGTGCCTGCTGTTCCCGCTCATAGCTCCGCGGCGCGGGATGCTGCTGTTCCTGCATGGGGCTCATCGTTTCTCCGTAGATCCGTCTTGTGTGGGATGCACGGCAAACCGCTTTGGCTCCTTCTCTTTGCAGCGGTCGCGAGCATGGCGCATGCTTTCGCAAGTATCGTGGAAGAACGATGCTGCGATATGCGATTACAGACCGGAGCATGTTTCCGGGTGATGAACAGGGACGCCGCGAGGCGTTAGCGACACAGGCCGCGACTTTGGCACGCGACGGCGTGGAGTATCTGCAACTGCGCGAAAAAGACCTCTCCGAGAGTGAGACCGTCGCGCTGGTCAAGACAATACGCGCTGCGTTAACAGCCGCGGGCGGATCGACCAAACTGCTGCTGAACGGCACGGCTGCACTGGCGCAGTGGGCAGGCGCCGATGGCGTTCACTTGTCGTCCACGACCTTCTCGCAGAACCTGCAAACAATGCGTGGCCTGATCGTCAGCGCCTCGTGCCACACCATTGCCGATGTCCGGCGTGCCGCGGAGTTTGCGGACCTGATCCTGTTTGGGCCTGTCTTCGAGAAGCGTGTTGCAGGCGAACTGGTGAGCGAGGGCGTTGGGCTCGATCTGCTGCGCGAAGCCTGCGCTGCGGCAGAAGGCATGCCGGTCTTCGCGCTGGGGGGCGTGGACGACTCAAATGCTCAGGCTTGCGTGGATTCGGGAGCCGCGGGTGTCGCGGGGATTCGTATGTTTGCCTGGTGCGCATGATCTGCTGCCCGTTCCGGGGCCTGATCCTTCATCTTGGCGGCTGAAGCCGTTCTCTACTGAGTTCACAAGGTGATGTCTACTTCTGGCAGTTCTTGCAGAAATGTGTTGACCTGCCTCCTAGCACGATCTTCTCAATGGGTACGCCACAGTCTTTGCAGGGTTCGCCGGTGCGGCTGTAGACGCGGTGTTCCAGTTGAAAGAAGCCGCGCACACCGTCGGCGTCCACATAGTCGCTGACGGAGGATCCGCCCAATTGGATCGCGTGTTTCAGCACTGTCTTCAATGCCGCGTGGAGCTTGGTGAGTTCGGCGCGGGTAAGGCGGCCTGCGTGGCGCTTGGGCCGAATGCCGGCCCGGAAGAGACTCTCGTCCGCGTAGATGTTGCCGACACCATGCAGCAGCGACTGATTTAGCAGGGCAGACTTGATCGGTGTCTTGCGGCCTTTGAAGAGTGCGACGAAGTCGTCGAGCGAGACGGTCAGCGGCTCCTTCCCGGGTCCTTCATACGCGGTGCCATCGTCCACAATGCCGACGCGGCCGAAGCGGCGCGGATCGACGAAGCGTACATCGCGGCCATCGTGCAGATGCAGCGTAACGTGCGTGTGCGGCGGCATGGGCACGTCCCGT
Organism: Terriglobus roseus; assembly: GCF_900105625.1. NCBI lineage: Bacteria > Pseudomonadati > Acidobacteriota > Terriglobia > Terriglobales > Acidobacteriaceae > Terriglobus > Terriglobus roseus. The sequence goes on along the minus strand of NZ_FNSD01000001.1, from coordinate 2,266,998 downwards.
TTGCTTACGAGGAGTCTGCCTGTCATGCCAAGGTGCACGGTCATCTGCGCGGGTTTGCAGTTGCGCTGCGCGACATCCATCACGATGGTTTTGCCGACGCGCCTGACTCGTTCGATGCGTGCTCCCGTGAGCGTCTCTTCGATGTGCGCGGGCGTGGACTTCAGCGGCTCTTTGTGTGGACCGATGGTGACGGCATCAATGCGAGCGCCATGCACACGCTCGTGGACACCATTGGCTACGGTTTCGACTTCAGGGAGTTCCGGCATCGCTAGGATTGGATGCGCGCCAGCGGCGGGAGCTTCCGCTATGCTGGTGTGAGGTTTTTACCGCAAAAGGGAGCAGCACCCATGGCCTCACTGATCGACGCGATCGACGTCAAGCGCAAGATGTACTTCGAACTTGAGGGCGTGCCCTACCACTGCCTGGACAAGGAAATCAGCACGCCGACAGCGCGCGGCGGACAGACCCTGGTACGCCTGAAGATGCGCAACCTGCTGACGCGCGCAGTCTTTGACAAGACCTTCAAGGCGGATGACAAGTTTAAGGAACCTGACCTGGAAGACGTTGAAGCGACGTACCTTTACAGCGATGGAGACGGCGCTTACTTCCTGGATCAGACGAGTTTTGAGACGCTTCAATTGAGTAACGAAATGTTGGGCGATGCACTGGAATTCCTACTGGAAGGAACTGCCGTCCAGATCGAAAAGTTTGAGGGCAATCCCATCGGTCTGCAGCTTCCCATGCACGTGGAACTGACCGTCAAGGAGACAGAACCGGGCTTTAAGGGCGATACCGCCACCGGCACCACCAGCAAGCCAGCCACCATGGAGACGGGCCTCGTCATGCGTGTGCCGTCCTTCGTGAAGGAAGGCGACAAGATCAAGATCGCAACTGAAGGTCGCGAGTTCGCCGGCCGCATGTAGTCGGTTCGCAGAATCAGGAGAGCCGGGGCAAGTGTCCCCGGCTCTCTTTTCGTTGCGCCAAAGGCAGTTCGGCTTCCGTGGTGCCATCGCTGCCGGGCCGGGGTAAAATTGTTTGGGAAGACGTACGATCTCGTTCGCCTACCTGCTTTGCGTCCAAGACAATTGCGACTTTGCTTCGCGGCCCGCGCGCCGCGACCCTTGTGCGCCTGCGGAGATTTGGGAAAGTTATGACCATGAAAAAAACAGCTGTTGTGCTTGGCGCGCAGTGGGGCGATGAGGGTAAGGGCAAGATTGTTGATGTCCTGAGTGAGCGGTATAAGGTAGTGGCGCGCTATGCGGGCGGCCATAATGCCGGCCATACCGTCATCATCGATGGTAAGAAGTTCGTGTTGCACCTGATCCCGTGCGGTGTTCTTCGGCCGGGCTGCCTGGGCATCATCGGCAATGGCGTTGTGGTGGATCCAGCGGCTCTGCTGACGGAAATCCGCATGTTGAAGGATCAGGGCCTGCCGGTCGATGGACAGCTCTTTGTCTCAAACCGTGCGCAGGTCATCCTGCCGTACCACCGCATGATCGAACTGGCGGCAGAGAACGCCCCAGGCCGTACGAAGATCGGCACCACCTCACGCGGCATCGGCCCCGCCTACGAAGACAAGATGCACCGCAACGGTCTTCGCATCGTTGACCTGCTGAATACGCAGCTGCTGCGTACCCACATCACGAACGCGTGCAATGAGAAGAATCAGATTGCCCATGCGCTGTTCGGCACGGAGCCTCTGAATCCCGTGAAGATTTACGAGGAGTATGCTCGCTTCGCCGAACAGATTGCTCCTTACGTTACCGATACTGCCGTGCTGCTGAACAAGGCCATCAAGAATGGCGAGTCCGTCATGTTTGAAGGCGCACAGGGCGCCTTACTGGACATCGACCATGGCACCTATCCGTTCGTCACGTCCTCGTCTGCAACGGCGGGTGGCGCGGTGATTGGCACGGGCGTTGGTCCGACCACGATCGGCACCGTCATCGGCGTTACGAAGGCGTATGTCACGCGCGTAGGCGAAGGCCCATTCCCAACGGAAGATTTCACTGCAGCCGGCGACGAACTGCGCGCCCGCGGGCAGGAGTACGGTGCGACCACTGGCCGGCCGCGCCGGTGTGGTTGGCTCGATCTGCCGCTGCTCCGCTACTCGAACATGATCAACGGCACGGAATGGCTGGTTGTCACCAAGCTTGACGTGCTGGATTCGCTGGCCGAGATTCCGGTCTGCACGCACTACAGGATCGACGGTGTCGAGACCGATGTCATCCCGGCAGACATCCGTCAGTTTGACCGGATTGAGCCGGTGTATACCAACCTGCCTGGTTGGCAGACGTCGACTGTTGGCGCCAAGAGCATGGAGGCTCTGCCGGCTAACGCGCAGAAGTACCTGCGCTTCCTGGAAGACAATAGCGGCGCACGTATCGGTATGGTGAGCACCGGGCCCGACCGTAACGAAACCTTTGCCGTGCCGGATTTCGACATCGCAACCAATGCAGGAGTATCCGCGTGATCTCGTTTACGGTTCGTATGCGTTTCGCCAAAGAGGATCGCGCGGAGATCCGCTCGATCCTGCAGAATCTGGGGGCTGCCTCGCGGCAGGAGCCCGGCTGCGCGAACTATGTGGCCCACACCCTTGAAAACGATCCAGACACTGTCTTGATCTACGAGCAGTACCGCGACGCAGAGGCGCTGGAGGCGCACCGCAGCTCACCGCATTTCGAGCAGTGGGCCACCAACGGGCTCTACCGCAAGTTGCGCGAACGCACTCTAGAGACGCTGCAGGAAATCGTCTAGAAAAGAAACGACCACAGATCAAGGTTTGTGCGCGAAGATGAGGACACTGGTGCTGTATGAGATGCCAGTCTCCCGGCGCATCGAGACGTGCCTTGTCCTGTGCGGATCATGCAACCGTTTTGACGAAGCATGAATCCTGAGAATAGGATGCCCTACGCGATGGACCTGCGGCTCTCCATCCCGGCACGCATCGCCCGCGCTCTGGCGGCGACAGTGGTCCTGTGTCTGGTGTCAGGCGCCGTATGTTCTGCATACGCCGAAAAGACCGTCAAGCTCAAGAAAGAAAACAAGCGCATGGAATCGCGCGAGATTGAAAGTCTTGAAGAGAACTGGCGGCAGGCCCTTCTGAAGTCCGATACCGCTTTGCTGGAAAAGCTGATGGGAGACGACTTCCTGGCGATCTCCGCGAATGGCACGCTCAGCGATAAGGAGCAGTATCTGCGTCGCCTGGGATCCCATGCGAACCAGTTCTCGCGCATCGATCTGATGGATACTAAGGTTCGCGTGCAGCCCATGTCCGCCGTTGTGATCTCTCAGGCCCGCGTCACCGGCCAGTTGGACGGCCACGTGATTGACGGAATCTACCGCTACACCAAGGTCTATGCCCGCACTCAGGGTGGACAGTGGCGCGTGCTGAACTTTGAAGCGACGCGCGTCTCAGGGCCGCACGGCGACGAGACAGATATGCAACGCGGCATGCCGATCGAGGCGAATCCCCACGGCCGTCAGTGACAGCAAGAGTTCAAACCTACTCTGATCGTGAGCGCAGACAAGCCCCGCCGCAGCGGGGCTTTCTGTACATCCTGAGGGAGGGACGTTACGCCACGCGAAGAGTCCGCATGGTCGAAGTGGACGCCGAAGCGACTGGTTTGAGATTGAGCGCCAGAAGGCGCCGGTCGAGGGATCGGGTCATTCCCGTAATGTGAGCGTCTTCCGGTTCCGCCGAGGCTACCGCGTTGCGGCGACCATGCAGTGAACCTGCAACCATTAATGTTGCAATCTCCGGCTTACGCGAAGCGATGCCAGAAACGATATCGGTGGGCCAGGCACGACGAGTCCCGATCATAAGTAACCCCGACTGTATTGCGTTGTGGGCCCGTGGCCCGTTGAAAGGTCGCTGCTGTTCTATGGTCGGATGGCGTCGCGGGAACGGGAGTTGCCCTGTCGGGTGGCGAACAGATCAACTTGGCCAAATGTCGATCTGTGCCCAACCTCAGGAATCTCCTTCCGAGGTCAGAGTATCGGCTGACGCAGGCCCTGCCTTAGGCGTGTCCATGTCGTTCCCAGGGACTCTGGCAGCACCCGTGTCTCTGCGGTGGCGGTCATGAAGTTGCTATCGCCAAACCAGCGGGGAAGCAGGTGCAGGTGCAGGTGCTCGGCGACGCCGGCACCTGCGGCCTCGCCGAGGTTCATGCCCAGGTTGATACCGTCGGGCCGATACACCTCGCGCAGGACTGTCTCCAGACGCTGGGCGAGAGACATCATCTCCTCTGCGGCCTCGACAGGTAGCTTGGCGAGAGAATCCAGCTGCTGGTAGGGAACCACCATCACATGGCCAGAGGTGTAGGGATAGGCGTTCAGGCAGACGAAGTTATGCTCTGCCCGCAACAGGACCCCGCCGGACCTCTCCGCTACGGTTGCAGAAAATGAGCCGCTTGCGATCGCCCACTGAACGGCACCAATGAGATTGAGGAAGACGGATCCCAGATCATCCGGGTAGGCTTCCAGTTCCGCGGGAACGCCTGGACGGGAGGGCTTGGAGCCAGTGATGTAGGCGTATCGCCAGGGTGTCCAGAGCCTGTCCATGTCTCGGAGTATAGGGCACGCACCGATCCGGCTGCGCTTTCGCAAAGTTACCTGCAAGCGACGTCATCCTGCTTTGCACAAACCGCATCCCATGCGACACAGGTATTTCCACGTGGCTGTCTTCAAGATCATTACGTTTCTGATCCATGCCATCGTGCAGGCGATCGCCTCTCTGCTGCTTGCCGTCTTTACGCACCTTGTACCGGCGCTGCTGGCGGTGGTTGCCCTGCTGGCCCTGCTGGTCGCGGTCTGCACCACGTGCGGCGTCAGCGGATTCGCATTCCTTCGGCGTCGTCGCAAACAGCAAGATTAGGCCCGCTTCACGCGGGCCTTGGTCTCAAGTTGTATTCGGTGCTGCGATCTAGCGCGGTCCTTCGCCCGCTCCAAACCGGTAGGCCACTCCCACGCTCGCGACTGTGCTGTGAACGGAACCATTCGTAGTGACCGGTGTGCTCCAGTGCTCGACCTGTCCATCGATTTTTGCGGAGAAGTGCTGGGACACGTCGTACTCGACGCCGACGCCGCCGCCATAAACGGCGCCTGCCGTTTGGGTGTAGAGCAGGTTCGTGTAGACAAAGCCGCCGTTCTGATAAGTCATTTGTCCACGTCCAAAGAGGCCGTCGACATAGGGCCGGAAACGCCCGCCCTCAACCGGCTCACGGGCGATCCGCAGGCCCCCCATCACGTTCGTCTCGGACACGATGTTGCCCTTGTCCACGGGCAAGCGGCCGCGAGCTTCGATGCCCAGGACGTACCGGCCCAACGCATACACACCGATATCAAAGCCGGCGGTCACGCCCACATTCTTGCCACCCCCCCAGGAGGTGGATCCGTTGGCTTCGAGCCCTGTGTAAACAGCGGAACCCATAACAAATGCTGACGGCGAGACCGAACGGCTCGCAGTCGCGACAGCTTGCGCGCCGGCGATAGCCGACGACGCAAAACCAATAAGTACGCACGCGCACAAATAATTCATGTAAGTGGGCTTCACGCCTACATTATCCCTGATGAAAAGCACTTGCGCACCAAAACTAAGCAAACTGATGCACAGTTAACGTTACTTAGGAAACGGAGCAGGTAATGTATGCTCCATTCCTGCAACGAAGGAGTAATTGACCATGAGGTTGAGTCATGAATGATGCTGCTCTGAAATCGTGTATCGCAGCTGAGAGGTCCTTAGGTAAGTTCGATAACTAACTTATCTATTACTTACTCGCCAACACCTGCGCCAGCGCGCGCTCGATGACCGCGTATCCATCAGCGCTTGGATGGAGCCCATCGACGAAGAACTCCTGGTGTCCCTGCATGGGAGTGAAGATGTCCACATACCCATAGCCCCGTTTCGTCGCGAGGTCGCGGAGAGCTGAGTTGACTGCGATCACCGATGCATCAAGGTTTTGGCCTCCCGAGGTGATGGGACCTAAGGAGATGACGTAAACAGGCATGCTGGCCGCTTGTGCCTCTTCTCCCATCGATGCAATGTTGGCTGACACCGTACTCGGCGGGTCCTTGACTTGCTGCAGGACGTCGTTACTGCCTACCTGGATAATGACCCGGGAGTATCCGTGCCCCAGAACATCCCTTGCGAAACGCTGCAGCACCTGGCCACTTGTTTCACCGGAGATACCGGCGTTGTGTAGAGGTAGTGGCCAGCGGTTAATGATGGAAGCACCGATGAAGATCGATGTCGCATTGAGTTCCGGACTCAGGTTGGTCGGAGGAGGAGTCGGTGTTGGCGGAGGCGTTGGGGTGGGTGTCGGTGACGGCGCGGGAGTCGGCGTCGTTGTGGTTGTTGTACTTACCGGATTTGCTTCCGCGACCACGCTTACGACAGTCTTGCACCCGAGCATTGCCACCAGACCAGTAACCGGAAACAGCAGTAACCGCTTGCGCGCCCAGTGCGATCGCGTGGGGAAAACTAACGCGACTTGAGAGTGGTCGTCGGCCAACCGTTTGTTAGCCAAAGGTCGGCACCTCTTCACCGGCGAGCGCTCTTCCGGTCTGCGCCGAGGCGGCACGAGGCTTCAGCCCGATCGTCCAACGCCAACGGTCACGGGTCGAAATCCATCTGCCCAGAAGCAGGCTGCCGCCGTAGGCAAAAATGAAAAGCAGGGCGCGAAGCAGAAACGACATGGCAGGGCCGGACTCCTCGACGAAGCCTGGGCGGATCCAGTGGTTCAGGGGGAATGATCCAGCGCGGAGAAAGATCGTGTGCGTCAGGTAGATGGCGAATGTCTGTTCGCGCACACGGATGAAGCCCGGCCACGAAGCGGACTTCAGCCTGACGATCAGAAGTACCAGGAGAGTAGAAAACACCTGATTACTGAGCCGAAGCGTATTCAGTGGATCAACAGAATGCCGAGCGGTCAGGATCTGCACCTCAACGATAGTTCCTGCGTAAGACAGACCGGCAAGAGCCACGATCACCGGCATGGGAACGCCGTCAAGCACGCGGCTGACACGCGAGAAATTCTGCGCGGCGAAGCTTCCAAGCCAGAGAAAGCTGACGAAGGCAAAGAGCGCGTAGGTATGTCGGGGCGGGAACCATTCTTTGTAGATATTCAGGACGTAGAGGAAGTTGATGGAGAAGAGCGCCACTCCGAGTCCTGCATGGTGCAGATAGCGGCGGAAGAGCACGAGAATGCACAGGCCCAGAGCGAGGTTTGGAACGAACCAGAAGGAGGTCGAGAATGCTGCGATCCATACATCGGTCAAAACCATGTCGGCCCACGAGACCAGGGATAACGAAACGATGCGACGGTGGCCGAAGTCTCCCACGATCAGGTAAAGGACGTACAGACCAAACCAGAACGTCCAGGGAACCAGAAGGGTTTTGAGTCGCCGCGAAAGATAGGGCAACGGAGCAGCCGTGTCGATCCGGTTTCCAAGCAGAAATCCCGAGATCAGAAAAAAACTGATCGTTCCGTACTTGAAGAGGCACTCTGCTGCGAGTGGGAAGATACCCTCCGAAGGCTTGCTGACGATCCACTGGGTGGAATGCAGCGCGACAACGGCAAGCATGCTCCAGAAGCGGACGGCATCAACAAACAGAAACTGCTTTGGAGCGGCTTCGGAAGGGGCAGGGAATTGATGCACCAAAACAAGCACCTCAGAAAGAGCTGTACCGGGCGCCCCGTGCGGGTTGAGTCTGCGCGACGGATTGCTGCGTGGTTCAACGGACTGTTGTGCAACGGTGCTTGCAACGCCCACGTTCACTTGAATCGCACAACAACGCCCGTGGTGAAGCTTTGCTGATAGGTGTTGAGACCCTGGACGCGCATGTAGCTGTAATCAAGCACGCGCCAATCGACGTGGGGAAGGATGCGAAGGTCGGCTCCCACAGCGCCGCCGGCAACCACTCCACCGCTGTCGGTGGAAGCAAAACCCTGTCCTGCTTTGCTATGCGCTCCACCGACGAGCACTTCAATATAAGGGCGCAGCCCCACCGCCGGTAACGGTATCGCGAGACGAGGACCTAACAGTACAGAGGTGACCGTGGTGCCAGGGTTCGTCGTGTTGGTGACAATTTCAACCCGCGCATCGATTCCTAAGGCGACGACCTGACCATATGTCGTGTCGTAATAGAGACCGAAGGTACCGCCGTTCAGGCGGGGCGTGTTCGCAAGCTTGAGGGTTGAGGTGGTGAAGCCACCGTAAAGGCCAAGCTGAGCATGGCAGGCAGTCGTCGTGGCAAGCAGCAGTGCAAACGCAGCAGCGAAAGTCTTCAATGAAATGCCCGTTCAGAATGCGAGGAGTATAAAGCCATTGCCCTGATTGTTCTGCGACGTAACCGACGGACGGCACAATTTACAGAAAAAGACCTGCAGGAAAGTCGAAAGGACTCCCTTGCAGGTCTTTGTCTCTGCGGCTTTGGATACGGAGACTTACCAGTTCTTCGTCCAGACCTCTGCAATCGGGTACTTGTTCGCAGCGCTGGGCTGGTAGTTGCTGCGGCTCATCCACCAACGGAGGCGTGCGTCGGCGTCGTCAGCAAAGGCTGGGTCGGCTTTCACCTTGACATCGAACTCGGTCCACAACTCTGGATGGTCAGCGGCCATCTTGGTTGCGATGGGCACGGAGAGGTATTCACCTGCGCCAATGCGCCCAAAGCCTTCGAAGATCGCGTCCATAAAGCCCCAGCGTACAAGGGCGTCCGGCGCGGCCGGATGCAGCATGGCCATGATGATGCGTGCGCGCGGCTGGTTCATGGGCACGTAATAACTGCCGGCGGGCATGTGCACCCTCTCGCTGACGGGCTGCAATGTGTAGTCCGTGAAGGTGCGGCCTTCGAAGGGGGTGGACTGCTTCTTCGCGCTTGTGAAGCGCCAGGTGTCGAAGGTCTGATCGCCAAGATCCTTCGTCGTCCGTTCCATGACGACGCCCTGCAGTGCGAGCTCGTCCGCAATCGACTTCCATGCGAGCGGGATCAGGAAGCCAGTGGGTACAGGGGCGGCAGCGGTGGTATCGACTCCATCGTGCATGTTCACGGTGATGTCGTCTTTTTCTGCGGTGAAGTGCATCACGGGTTTGCCGGTGATCGGGCTGATCTCACTGGCGCGCTTGAGCGAGTGATAGACGATGGGGTGTGAGCTGTCGGCTGTCTTACCGCCAAGGAACATCTGCAGATCCTTGTGGCCGGCCATCGCGGCGTCTGCAGCATCGCTGTCGCGCACCGCCTTCCGCAGCGCCTGAGGATCTTCCGCGACGATGTCGATGGAGTGCACCATGATGTCGTAGTTTGCCCAGGCACGTGTCTTTGCCGTTTTCAGCGAGTGTGTCTCGACCAGCAGGCAGGGACGGTTCCGTGCGCCGGACCAGTAGTGGCTGTAGCGGGGCGAGAAGACCTCAACATTGAAGTCGCGCTGACCATTGCCTGACGGTCGAGCAGAGCGGGCCGCGCGATCATCGCCCCCGCCCGCACCTGGCGCACCTGCTGCTGCGGCACGAGCGCCGGGAGCGTTTCCATTCGCTAGGCCGGCGCCGCCGGTGCCTGGGAAGTCTCCGCGGAGTCCACCATACGGAGCGACGAGATGGCCGTCTGCTTCCATGCGCTTATTCAGTTCGGGCACAAAGCGGCTGTTGACCCACGCGCGACTGCCGGGACCGATGTCCTCATGCTGCGTCATATCCCAGGTGACGTCGTACTGAAAGTCCGCGCCGTCGGTAACGTGGTTGTCGAACATAAAGTCAGGCAGCCAATCGTTGTACAGCTTCAGAAAGGCGCGCATCTCCGGCGCGTCTGCCTTGATGTAGTCGCGGTTCAGGTTGAGTTGCTGCTCCTGCGGGCGAGTGCCGGTGATGTCCGGACCCTGCTGCTGCGCGCGGTTGAATGGGCTGCGATCTTCGTGGCCGTCGATCTCAAAGAGCGGAATGATAACGAAGATGGTCTTGTCCAGCCATGCCGCCTGCTTTGGGTGATTAGTCACGGCCATGTCACGGATCAGCATCAGCGCTGTGTCCTTGCCCTCAATCTCACCGGAGTGGATACCGCTCTGGATCAGCACGACGGCCTTGTCGGTCTTATGTGCTGCTTCGGGGGTAAAGGCCTTGTCCTTACTGACGATGATGGCCGTCATGGGCCGGCCTTCGGGGGTGGTGCCGAAGGTGATTACCTTGATGTACTTCGACCGCTTCTCGTACAGGCGGGCCAGGTCGATGACTTCCTGGTAGCGCGCGGTCTTCTCGAAGCTGGTCTTTTCGCCGGTGGTGAGCTCGTCAGCGGGTACGTCCTTTGTGCTGGCTGCAAGCGAGACGGCGGCGGCAGCGGCGGGCGGCTCATACATGCTGTGCGGTCGAATTTGTGTGTTCTGCGCGATGGAGGCAGCAGGAAGAAGGAAGGCAAGGGCAGTAAGTCCAAGCGTTGGAGCGGCGAAGCGTTGTGACATGCCTAAAATCTCCGGGTAATGCGGGATTATCAATAATTTCCGGGGAGGGCCCCAAGTCCCTTTTCCGCGCTATGCGGAAGGTGTTACAAACGTTGCGCACCGTAAACGGTCCATTCAAGGTTGGCTCCATGAAAAAGCCCTCGAACGTTCTTCGCCGAAGCCTATTTACCGGTGTCGCAGTTGCGTTTGGTGTTGTGTTCGCAGGATACGCGATTCCCAACTCAACCAAGGTTCTCGCGCAGCAACAGGCTCCCGCGGCCGCGCGACCACGCGGTGGAGCACCCGCTGCGGGCGGATCGCAGAATGCAACAGGTGGTGCTGCTGCTGGTCCTGGCGAGGGAGCGCAGGCAGTTGCTGCTGATCCGGAGCATGGGCAGGCACCGGCCGGACCCGCAGCACGCGGTGGCCTCGTCGCCTATCCCGATCGTCCGAAGGCGCCCGCTGCCGTATTGGAACGTGGCAAAGCAAACTTCGGTGTGAACTGCGCCTTCTGCCATGGCTCGGACGCTGGTGGCGGATCGGTGGGACCAAACCTGCTGCGCAGTGAAGTTGTCCTGCAGGACAAGGATGGCGAACTGATCATGCCGATCGTGCACGGCGCACGCGTTGAGAAGGGCATGCCTAAGATCGACATCAATGACGCGCAGGTGAAGGACATTGCGGCATGGCTGCACAGCCTGAAGGTCAGCAGCCGCGCCGTCATGACAGAGAAGATCAACATCGTGGTGGGCAACGCGAATGAAGGAAAGGCCGCGTTCGATCGTACCTGTGGCTCGTGCCACTCGGTGTCGGGCGACCTGAAGGGCTTCGCAGCGAAGTACACTGACCCGCGCGCAATGCAGCAGGCATGGATGTTGCCGGGCGGTGCCGGTGGACGCGGTGGGCCTGGGCCGGCAGGTCCGCAGGTGCAGTTGCACGTGCCGCCAGTGACCGCGACAGTGACGGCATCTCCAACGCAGAAGGTGACGGGCAGGCTTGAGGCTATCGATGACTTCTATGTCTCGGTCGTCACGGACGATGGCGAGACGCATCGGTGGACACGGAACAACGGCATGCCGAAGGTCGATATTCATGACCCGCTGGCGGAGCACCGCGCACTGATGCGCAAGTACAACGATAAGGATATTCACGACATCACGGCCTACCTGGTTTCGTTGAAGTGAAGAGGATGACGATGCGGAAATCAGCAAAGCTTGCACTTGCATTGGGATTCGCCGTGGCACTTACGGCACCTGCCGCGTCGCGCGCGCAGTCTCTTGACCCGGCCGATATTTTGCACCCCAAGGCCGATAGCTGGCCGACGTACTCGGGGGATTACACGAGCGATCGCTACAGCAAGCTGACGGAAATCAATACGGCCAACGTGAAGGGCTTGAGCCTGGCCTGGTCGCAACGTCTGACTGCGGGTTCCGTAGCGCCGCAGGCAGCTCCGTTTGGTCCGGCTGCGCCGGCAGTGAAGACGATTGTCGGCGGCATCGGCACGTTGGAAGCACCGATGGGCCAGATCAAGGGCGCTATGCTCCAGGTAGATGGCGTGATCTACGTCACCACACCAGACAATGTGTGGGCGCTCGACGCACGCGATGGGCATGAACTTTGGCACTACTTATGGAAGACACGTGGCGGTACGCACATTGGCAACCGCGGCGTGGGCATCTGGAAGGATCGCCTCTTCTTTGAGACTCCGGATAACTACCTGGTATCGCTGGAGAACAAGACCGGCAAAGAGATCTGGCACAAAGAGATCGCCAGCTTCGATCTGCAGTATTTCTCGACGATGTCGCCGATCGTTGTTGGCAACCACCTGCTTGTCGGCACTGGGAATGATCTCGACGAACCCGGCCTGCTGCAATCGTTCGATCCGCAGACGGGCGAGGTCCAATGGAAGTTCTATCCCGTGCCAATGAAGGAAGGCGATCCCGGGCTGGATACCTGGAAGAATCTGGATGCAGCGTCGCATGGCGGCGGCAATATGTGGGTGCCGGGCGCGTACGATCCGGAGACAAAGCTCTACATCATCGGAACGGGCAATCCCACTGCTGCCTACACGTCGATGAACCGTGGGCCCGGGGCCAACCTGTATACATGTTCGCTGGTTGCGCTGGACATCGAAACCGGCAAGATGAAGTGGTATTACCAGACCTCGCCGCATGACACGCATGATTTCGATTCCACACAGACGCCGACGCTTGTCGATGGCACGTGGAATGGAAAGCCGCGCAAGCTGGTTCTGACGGCAGCTCGCAACGGCTACTTCTTTGTCATTGATCGACTGACCGGCGAGCATCTGCTGACAAGCAAACTGGTCGATTCGCCAAACTGGGCAGACGAGAAGCTGGATAAGGACGGTCATCCGGTGCGCATCCCGGCAAAGGACTATGACCTGGGTGGTGCACTCGTCTCACCAGCGAACGGCGGCATTGTGAACTGGCCACCGCCGGCGTACAGCCCACAGACCGGCCTGTTTTATGCGCACGCGCAGGAGAGCTACGCCATGTACTACCTGGCCACCACTGATCCGCGCGGAGCGATGGGGCTGGGCGGTAAGGATGAGCTGGGGCTGGGCTCGCTTGGCAGCTACCTTGTGGCGATGGACTATCACACGGGCAAGCCCGCGTGGAAGATTCGCTACCCCGGCGTCACGGCCGGCGGTGGCATGAATGGTCTGCTGACGACCGCAGGCCACTTGCTCTTCGCCAATGACGCACGCGGCAACCTGGTGGCGCATGACGCGGCAACCGGCAAGCCGCTGTGGCACACACACATCAATCCCACCAACGCCCCGGAGAGCTACATGCTGGACAGCCAGCAGTACATCCTGGTCGGTGCCGGCGATACGATGTATGCCTTCACGCTACAGAAGTAAGCGTTCGAAATCAGGGCGTAGGAGCCGGGCGAGAGATCGCCCGGCTCCTACTGCTTTGCCGAGTTTTGACGGTCATTCACTACTACGCAACAAAGGGCAGGCATGCTGATTGCTATGAACGTACGAATCGCTTTCTCCACCGTTGGAATTGCCGCTGTGCTGCTCACGGCACCACTTCCAGGCCAGACCGGCGCATCTACACCAACTGTGACGAACGCAGCGGTTGTACCCAACCCATGGACGCAATTGATGACGAAGGCGGCGGCGCATGCCCATGCGCACGGCGCACCGACGCCGCTCCTGAGCCCGGTAGACCACAGCGTGGTACGGATGAAGAGCACGCCGGCCGATGCCCCGCTGGTACCGGTTGCCGATCTGCAGGCGAAGGGCATCCGCGTAGTGCCATGGACGACAAACGATCCCGAGGCGATGCGCGCGGTGATCCGCACCGGTGTCGATGGCCTGATCAGCGACCGTCCGGACCTGTTGCAGAAAGTGCTCGCCGAAGAGCGCGCAGCGCGGCCCGAGGATGCGAAGCTGAAGCGCTTTGTTGTGAGCGCGCACCGTGGCGGACGCGGCCTGCGCCCTGAAAACACACTGCCTTCGTTTGAGAGCGGCCTGGATCAGCTCTCCACGGAACTGGAAACGGACACCGGTGTCTCAACGGATCATGTATCACTCATCTGGCACGACCAGTTCTTCAATCCACAGGCGTGCCGCAAGGCTGACGGCAGTGAGTACACAATTGCAAACCGTATCTATCTGCGCGATATCTCTTCGACCGAGGCGCAGAAGACGTTCATCTGTGACAAGCTGCACTTCGGTGCTGACCAGAAGAACGATCCGTCGTTGTCACCGGTGACGGTTGCTTTTTCAGCCAAAGAAGGTCGCCCCAGCATCTATTCGCCGACCTATGTTGCGGAGCTGTTCCGGTTTGTCCGCTTCTATGTCGAGTACTACTCCGTAGGACCGGGCAAGGGAACACCGCACGCGGAAGAGCGCGCCGCGAATGCGCGGACCGTACGCTTCAATATTGAAACGAAGGTCTTGCCGGATCGTCTGCCGCCTGCAGTCGCCGGGGCCCAGGATCCCAAGGTTCCTGCAGAGATGTACAAGAACCAGACTTTGCCACCGCAGGCCTTTGTTGATGCGCTGGCAGGCATCATCCTGAAGGAACGCATGGAAGGCCGCGCAGCGGTGCAGAGCTTTGACTTCCGTACACTGCAGCTGATTGAAGAGCAGCAACCGAAGATACAGACCTTCTACCTGACAGATAACTACAAATTGCTGTCGAGTGACTTTGTGCCTGCCGGGTTGCGCTTGAATTAATACCGAAAAGACTGCCGCTGCTTTGACCCTGGAGCGGCGGTCGGCCTAAAGTATTTGGGCGATGAAACGCCCTGCCTTTCTTGTGCTGAAAACGATCCTGTTCTGTTGTGCGCTGCCGTTGACGGCGCAGGTGACTCGTCCTGCGATCACTGGCGTTGCCTTTGCACGCTTCTACACAGCAGAGGCCGGTGCGTCTCAGCATGTTTATGGCAGCGTACTTGGACTTTCCCAACTAAAGGCCGGGAAGGCCACTATCTATCCAGTGAATTCTCTTCAGTGGATCGAGACGGTACCCCTGCCGGAAGGGATGAAATCACGCATGGAGGCCGTTGGATTCACCACGCGTGATGTTGCCGCCTTACAACGTTTCGTTAAGTCCAAGGGTGTCGTCGTCGAAGAGCCCTTACGGAATGGCATCTTCGCTGTGCGTGATCCGGAGGGCAACCAGGTCTGGTTCGTGCAGGCCGGGGCAAACAAGCGTGTGGCGAATACGAAGCCCGCGCCGCGTGCCGTCTCACAACGGCTGATCCACGTTGGCTATGTGGTGAAGGATGAGGCGAGAGAGACAGCTTTCTATCAGGACCTGCTGGGTTTTCGTCCGTACTGGCATGGAGGCCGAAACAACGTCAGAAGCTGGGTAAGTTTGCAGGTGCCAGACGGAACGGACTGGGTTGAATTCATGCTGAACATTCCCGCTGATGCCAGCCTCAAGTCGATCGGTGTCAACGATCATGTCTCGCTGGGCACGAAAGACATGGCGCAGGTGGAAGCCGCGCTGAGGGCCAACGGCTGCAGTGACGCCGAGTGCGGTAAGTCGCAGGTGGGTCTGGACGGTAAGGTGCAGATGAACCTGTACGATCCCGACTTATCGCGCGTGGAGATGATGGAATTTGAGCCGCGCGAAACACCATGCTGCTCACCTATCTTGGGCAAGTCTCCGACGGCTGTTGAAAGTAGATAGCTGGCGTAACAGGTCTTTCACACTCTGTTCGCTTGCCGTTGACACAACCAACCTAGTTTCGGCCCATGCGAACTTTTCGTTTGACCCCTTTGTTTGTGGCGGCCGTGTGTCTGTCCGCGCCTGCCGCCATGCTCGGACAGTATGAGAACGGCAGCGTTGTGGGCACCGCACGTGACAGCAGCGGAGCTGCCATTGCCGATGCCACGGTGACCGTCACAAACCGAGCCACCGGCGTGTCGAGCAAGCGCCAGAGCGATGATCAGGGAAACTTCGAAGTGCCCGCATTGCGTGTGGGTCAGTACGACGTAAAGGTAGAGAAGGAAGGCTTCGCGGCCGCCACGGCTACAAACATCACCATCCTGGTGTCATCCCGTCAGCGCGTTGACATGACCCTTAACATTGGATCTGCTGCCACAAGCGTCGAAGTCAGTGATGTTGCGCTGGGGGTGGAAACCGACACGAGCCAGCGTGGTGAAACTGTAACTCAGCGACAGACTGTAAGCCTGCCGCTGGTGAGCCGTAACTTCAGCGACCTGGTCGGCCTTGCACCGGGCGTGCGTGCCACCGCGAACGGGGTGCAGACCACCAGCAATACCGGCCTGGTCCGTGAAGGTTCGTTCAATGTGAACGGTCAGCGATCCATGTTTAACAACTATCTTCTGGATGGCATGGACAATAACGCCTATGGCGAAAGTAACCAGGGCTTCAGCAATGAGATCATTCCGACCATTCCTGACTCCGTTGCAGCGTTCCAGGTGGTCACGAATAATGCGGGTGCAGAATACGGACGCGGCGCGGGTGCGACCATTAACGTCGCATCTGCACAGGGAACGAACACCTTCCATGGCCGCGTCTACGAGTTCATTCGCAACACTGATCTGAACGCCGTCGGCTTCTTCAACCCTCCCGGTGGGAAGAAGCCGCAGTTCAACCGCAACCAGTTCGGTGGCAACATCGGCGGCCGCATCGTTCGCGACCATGCGTTCTTCTTTCTGGACTATGAGGGGTTGCGCCAGGTTCGTAAGCAGGTTGCCAGCGCCACGCTGCCTACGCCTAACCAACTTGGTGGCGTCTTCTCCAAGACCGTGTACGACCCGTATACCGGCACAGCGTATGCGGCAGGAACTTCTATCTTCAGCTCCCCAAACGTTTCGCCCATCGCGCGCCAGATCGCGGGTTTCATTGCGCAGCTTGGACCGGGGACTGCAGCCGCTTCCAACTTCACCACGCTGCAGCGTTCCACCAATAAGGGAGACAAGGGGGATCTGCGGCTGGACTGGACCTTCAATCCTCGGAATTCCATGTTCGTGCGCGCGTCGCAGTTGAAGACCAATGCAATCGACTATCCGATCTTTGGTCTGCCGCTCGATGGCAATTCGAACGGGTACCAGCGCATTCTCGATCAGCAGCTAGCCGTTGGCTACACGCGCGTGGTTGGTGCAAACCAGCTGCTGGATGTGCGTGTCGGTATCTCCAAAACCAAGGCGGGTAAGTTTTCGACGTCCATTGGTACAAACCCAGGTTTCACCTTTGCGGGACTGCCGACGGACCCTGCGGTTGCCGGTGGCATCCCCGGTATCGGCATCACTGGCTTCAGCGCGTTGGGCCGCCAGACGACCAATCCGCAGTTCCAGAACCCGGCCATCTTCAACCCGAAGGTGAACTATTCATGGATCCGCGGCAAGCATTCGTTGAAGTTCGGCTATGAATTCCAGAAGGTGTGGATGGATGTGCAGGATACCAACCCGCTCTATGGTGGGTACACCTTCGGCGGTGGCTTCTCGCGCCAGTATGTCGGTGGCAAGACAACGGAGACAGCCACCAGTGATAACTATGTCGCAGACTTCCTCTTCGGCGCATCCAGTATTTATTCGCTCTCCAGCTACTTCGTAGCGCAGCTGCGTACAGTGGCGAATTTTGGTTATGTGCAGGATGACTGGAAGGTCACGCCGCAACTTACCATCAATGCCGGCCTTCGTTACGAGTATGTTTCGCCGTACAGCGATGGGCAGAAGCGCCTGACAAATTTCGATCCCACCTCAACCGGTGCGACCACTGGTTCCATCAGCGCGTTTGTCCCTGCGACCGACAGCAACAAGTATGGCTTCAGCCCGGACAAAAATAACTTTGCGCCGCGCTTCGGTTTTGCCTACTCGCCGGACGGGAACACCAGCGTGCGGGGCGCCTTCGGCATCAGTTTTGCTCACTATGACCGGGCTGGCAGCGGGAACGTGCTCGCCATCAACCCACCCAATGCGCTCTTCACCAATGCCTCTCAGGTGGCGCCGCAGGCCGGTGGCAGTGCAGCAGGCTATGTCCGCTTCGACGCGGGCTTCCCGTCCAACACGCTCACCTTCAATCCGGTCACGGCCAACCCCAGCTATATCGATGGCAAGCGCTACCGCGACAGCTACGTGGAGAGCTACTACCTGAGCGTGCAACGACAGCTGGCGAAGAACACACTTCTGGATATTGCGTACGTTGGGAACCACGGTGTGAAGCTGCTGCAGCTCGCGAACTACAACCAGAAAGATCCAAGTAATAACTTTGTTCGTCCCCTGCCTGCGTACGGCGATATTACCTACCCGATCCGTGAGGCCTATTCGCACTATGACTCTTTGCAGGTGAAGTATGAGCAGCAGATGGTGGCTGGCCTGACTCTATTGAATAGCTTCACCTACGGCCACGCCCTGGACAACGCAGGCGCATCGCTTGAGAGTGCAACCCCAGCACCGCAGGACCTGCGGAATCTGCGCGGAGACTACGGCAACAGCGACTACAACCAGCCGATTTACAACACGACCAGCCTTGTGTATGACCTGCCATTCGGCCGGGGCAAGCGCTTCCTGAACACCGGCGGCATCGTGAATGCCGTGCTGGGGCAGTGGCAGGTATCGGCCATCAACTCCGCTGCAAGCGGCTACCAGTTCAACATCACGGATACTCCGGTGGCCGCGATCCAAGTCACGGCCAGCAGCGTACCAAGCTATCGTGGCGGCAATATCTATCGTCCCAATCGCGTCGGTACCAGCCCGCTCTACACGTTGGACAAGAAACGCTCTACCGGCACAGCGCTGCAATATCTGAATGTTGGAGCTTACACACCAACGAGCGGGTCGCCACTATCTATTTCGACAGCGAATCCATTTGGCAGCCTGGCACGCAACGCAGGTCGTAGCCCAGCCATTAACTACCTGAACATGGCGTTCAACAAGCGCTTCAACACACCAATCGAACGCCTGAAC
This sequence comes from Terriglobus roseus, assembly GCF_900105625.1. Lineage (NCBI taxonomy): Bacteria > Pseudomonadati > Acidobacteriota > Terriglobia > Terriglobales > Acidobacteriaceae > Terriglobus > Terriglobus roseus. Next base: position 2,248,149 of record NZ_FNSD01000001.1, on the reverse strand, counting down.
ATGGAGTTCCGCGGTGAGCTTTACAACATCCTGAACCATACCAACTTCGCAACAGCAGGCGGCGTGGCTGGTAGCGGCACCACTCTTACGGGTGGCACGATCACGTCGACGCTGGATCCTCGCATCGTGCAGTTTGGTTTGAAGATCATCTTCTAACTGCAACGTCTGTAGTCGATCCAAAAGGGCGCGACACGTAACAGTCGCGCCCCGCTTTATTTCGCTGTGCTCATCGAGTAGGGAGGCTGCTGCGCATGCAGGGACCAGGCTGCTTTATCTTTCGGACTCATCACGAAGCGGAGCTCGCCACCGCTCATGAGTTCTTGGTGGGTGACGAAGCTACGATCCAGAGCTTTTCCATTCAGCGTGACGGATTGCACGAAGGCATTCGTCTCGGTCAGTCTGTCCGCGACAATCGTGAGTGTCTTGCCATTGGGTAAGTGCAGCACGGCGCGATCCACAAAAGGACGTCCGAGTACATACTGATTCGATCCAGGTGCAACCGGATAGAAGCCAAGCGATGTAAAGACAAACCATGCGGACATCTGTCCCAGGTCATCGTTGCCCACCAGACCATCGGGTGCCGGCTTGTATTGTGTATCGATGATCTGCTTCAACCGCGCCTGTGTGCGCCAGGGTTGTCCAGCGTACATGTAGAGATACGGCAGGTGGTGACTCGGTTCATTGCCGTGAATGTACTGGCCGATCATGCCGGAGATATCTTCCACATCCGCATACTTCGCGGGATCAACCTTCTGATCGAACATCTCGTCTAGTTTTGCAACTAACCTATCTGGTCCGCCGAGCAGGCCGATAAGTCCCTGCTCATCCTGCGGCTGGTACCAGGAGTACTGCCATGCATTGCCTTCGGTAAAGCCGCTGTTCGCGCCCGCCTTGGTGGGATCGAAGGGTTTACGATAGTCGCCGTTCACCAGGCGCGGTTCTACGAAACCGTCTGCGGTGTTGAAGTTGTTTCGCCAATATCCCGCGCGCTTGTAAAACGTTGAGGCGACGTCCTTGCGATGCATCGCCGCCGCGGTACGTGCAATGGTCCAGTCGTCGAAGGCATATTCCACAGTCTTCGATGCAGCCTCGCCATCGTTGTCGACGGGCACGTAGCCCTGCTTCATGTAAGTGCCCAGGTTGCCGTAGGGCGCGTAGTTTGCACTTGCAACCATGGCGTTGAGGGCTGCTTTTTCGTCGAATCCCTTGATGCCTTTCAGGTAAGCATCGGCGATGATCGGTACTGCGTGATAGCCGATCATGCACCATGTTTCGATGCCCTGGAACTGCCACACCGGAAGAATTCCGAAGGGGCTCTCCTGCTGCGACGCAATGAGCGAATTTACGAGATCGCTGGTGCGATCGGGTGGTTGCAGCAGCGTCATCAGAGGCTGCTCTGCGCGATAGGTATCCCAGAGTGAGAGACTGCTGACGTAGTGAAACCCGTTGGCCTTATGGACCTGATTGTCCGGTCCGCGGTAGCTGCCATCGACATCCATGCTGAGCGATGGAGCCAGCAGTGCGTGATACATCGCGGTGTACAAGCTCTTACGCACGGGCTCGGGGGCAGTGATCTCTATGACGCTGAGAGCGTTTTGCCATTGCGCTGCAGCGGCCGCGTGCACCGACTCGAAATCGAAGGCGGGAACTTCGGCGGTCATATTGGCGATGGCATTGTCTTCGCTCACGGAGGACAACGCTACTTTCACAACTAGCGGTTCCGAAGAGGAGGCAAAGTCGAAGACACCGATAAGGCCGCGGCCCTCGATACTCTGCGTGTCCTGTGGTGTGCTGCCCGGCGTCTTGAAGCCCTTGTATTCAACAGGGAGTGGCTCGCGGTCATAGAGCTCGTGCGATGCCATGGGTTGCGAAAAGCGCATGGCAAAGTACTGCTGCCGACCTGGTGCCCAACCGCGTGTCTCGCGCACGCCGGTGATGGTGCCATCGGCGCGCACACGGACGCGTGACCACAGCACTTTTCCAGGGTAGTTATAAATCGACGATCGTAGGTCGAGTAACACATGCTCTGACTTACCGGCTGGATATTTGTATCGGTGAACACCAACGCGGGCCGATGCGGTGAGCTCAGCACGGATGCCGTAATCTTCCAGAGTGACGGCATAGTAGCCGGGTGAGGCCTTCTCAGAGGTATGGGAGAATTTCGAGCGATAGCCCGACTCAGGCTTGTCAATATCACCTGGCTCCAGGCGGACATCACCGCTGATCGGTTGTAGCAGCACGTCACCCAGATCGCTGTGACCTGCGCCGGAAAAATGCGTGTGTGAAAAGCCGAGGATTGTCGTGTCTTCATACCGGTAGCCTGCGGCCCACTTATAGCTCTGCTTAAAAGGGCGTATCTGCGTATCGGGCGATAACTGCACCATGCCAAAGGGAACCGTTGCGCCGGGAAAGGTATGTCCCTCCGGACCTGTACCAATGAACGGATCAACATCGGAGACAAGAGTTTGAGCGACCGGCGCCTGTGCGTTTGCGGGAGTAAGAAATACGCAAGCTGCCAGAGCCAAGCAACACAGCCAGACACGGTGATAGGACTTTGTGATGTTCATCGCCTTCAGGGTAACGCTGTGAAGCGGTGGACGTCATCCTGCGTAGAGAAGCGACTTATCGCGAAAGTATGTGTTCAAGCAGTCATTGTGAGTGCGTTCGCATCACACACGAGGGAGAAGACACATGCACACAGGAAAGACCTTGCACCGTATCGTATCCTTCACCCTTGCCGCAGCTATGATGGCATCTGCCGCCACCGCTGTCGCGCAGCCGGGGCATGGTATGCCACCTCCGGGCCAAGTTCGTCATGACGACAACCGTGGCCAAGGCGGGCCGCGCGGACAGCAGGGGCGCCCTGACTTCCACTTCGATCAGAACAATCGCAATCAGTTCGCTCAGCACTATGGCAGCGATGCGAGGCGCTGGCAGAACAACAAGCGCCGGCCGAACTTTACACCGGGTTACGTGATTCCGCGGAATTATGCAATTCGCCCTGTGCCACGCTCCTATTGGAACGGCATGGCAGCGCCGCCGCCGGGCTACCAGTACGGTTACTATGACGGCTACGTCGTTGCCTACAATCCGACCACGCGGATCGTCGCTGATGTCATGGACATCGTTGCCGGGCTAACGAACCGCTAAACGCATTCCGAACAAAAGGAAGGCCGCCAGTGGTCACTGGCGGCCTTTTGTTGTTCAGGTCCGGACTATGAAACAGACGCGACGGTCACGGCGAAATAGCCATCTTCGTCGGTCCACTGGTGAGCGATCCGGAAGCCGGAGTCGGAGAAGAGGTTGCGGATTGCTTCCTGCGTGAACTTGTAGCTGTTTTCCGTGTGGATCGTCTCACCAGCTTCGAAGTTGAACGAGGTGCGCAGGGCGCCGATGCGGACCATCTGCACCTTGGTGCTTTGCAGATGCATTTCCATGCGCGACTGTTCTGCGTTCCAGATAGCCTGGTGGGTGAACGCCGCAAGATCAAAGTTCGCGCGCAGGTCACGATTGATACGTCGCAGAATGTTGATATTAAAGGCCTCGGTGACGCCATCGTGATCGTTATACGCCGCGATGAGTTTGCTCGAGTCCTTGACAAGATCTGTGCCGAGCAGCAAGGTGTCGCCCGGGCGCAGTTGCGCGCGCAAGTTTTGCAGGATGGCGATGGCCTCATCCGGTGCGAAATTGCCGATGCTGCTGCCGATATAGAGCGCCAGCGTCGGGCCGTCGTGCGGTGGAATGCTGAGTGTGTCGGTGACATAGTTCGCCACCTGCGGCTGCACCACGACGCCGCTTGACGAGCGCGCGATGGACTCGCAGGCCTCTTCCATCGCGGTTTCGGAGACGTCGATCGGCAGATACTCCGTGGAGCCCTGGGAGCGGACGGCCGCATCCAGCAGGACTCCTGTCTTTGCCGCCGATCCAGCGCCGAGTTCCAGCAAACGCAACTTGCCTGTACCTTTGCCGCCTGCTGCGGCGTAAGCGTCAATCGCTGCCGCGATAATGCCGTCGGAGTAGCCGGTGAAGATGGCGCGCTCGGTGCGTGTGAGGTAGTACTCCGGCAGCAGGGTGATGCGCTCAAACAGACGCGAGCCCTGGGCGTCATAGAACAACCACGCAGGCAGCCACTTCGGCGTGGACGACAGGCCGTCCAGGACGGCTTGTGCTACGGCTTCATTTACGGGCGTTGCAGCGGGTAATGCAATCACTTCAGGTGCGGTAGACGATGTGCTCACTGTGCCGATCCGTTCGATGCTGTGGGCTGCTCGGCCGCAAAGGCGCGGGCCAGCCGGATGCCGGAGATCTGCCAGCGCGTGGCTGGCGAAAAGAAGTTTCGGTATGCCGCGCGGATATGGCTTTCGGGGGTAAGGGCGGAGCCGCCGCGGAGGATGATCTGGCTGCTCATGAACTTGCCGTTGTACTCACCCAAAGCGCCCGGCAGCGGTGCATAGCCGGGGTAGCCGGTATATGCGGACGAGGTCCACTCCCAACAGCCGCCCAGCATCTGCGTCAGATCGCGGGATGTCGATGCCTGCGGATGCAGAGTGCTGTCTTCCAGAAGACTCCCGTTATCTGCGGGCGAAGAGGCGGCAGCGTACTCCCATTCCGCTTCTGTGGGAAGTCGACAACCGCGCCAGCGTGCGTAGGCGTCCGCTTCGAACAGGCTGACGTGGCACACCGGAGTGTGAAGCATCTCGCTCAGGGGGCGCCATCCGCCGAGTGTGAAAATGCGCCAGCCGCTCGGTTCCGCGGGGGACCGTTGCCAGTACAGCGGTGCGTCCCAACGTTCGGATTCGACGGTGTCCCAGCCCTCACTGAGCCACAGTTCGGCGCGGTTGTAACCGTTGTCGTTCATGAAGTCGAAATACTCCGCGCAGGTGACGGTCCGGTTCTCCAGGGCATAGGGCTGAAGGTAGACCGTGTGCCGTGGTGTCTCGTTGTCGAAGGAGAAGTCGAGAGGGTTCGCCGCGTCCAGTGGATAGCCGATCTGCTGCAGACCTCCATCGAACTCCACCCATTGTCCTGGTTGCGGCAGACGCGTGGGCAGGGAAGCGTTCTCGCGATAGACAGGATGTAGCGGGTTGGTGAAGAAGGCGTGTTTGATGTCGGTCAGCAGGAGTTCCAGGTGCTGCTGCTCGTGCTGAATGCCGAGCACGATGCGACGGAGAGCATCTTCAGGGACGTCTGGACGTTGCAGCAGCTGATCCACATGGTGATCCACATGCGCCCGGAAGGCCAGGATCTGCTCCAGCGACGGCCGAGAAAAGGAGGCGCGCAGCTTTTTCTCAGGAATCTCGTTCCCGAGAGACTTGTAGTAGCTGTTGAAGAGCCAATGAAAATCGGGGTGGAAGGGGCGGTAGCCAGGCAGAAGAGGGGTTAAGACGAAGGTTTCGAAGAACCAACTGGTGTGTGCCTGGTGCCACTTGGTGGGGCTGGCCTCGGCGCAGGATTGCACCATCTGGTCTTCCGCGGATAGCGGCGCACAACAGTGCGCGGTGGCGGCGCGGGCCGCTCGGTATCGAACGAGCAGCGCGTTTGCCACGGAACCGGCGCTGTCGACGACAGAACTTGTGGCGGGGCTAAGGGCCATGGTTGCCATGCTGGGAGCCTTTCACGCTGGGCCCTCAGCGTTTGAGGGCGAGAAGAAGTTGGGACATGCCAAGGGCACGCAGGGCAATTGGATGCACGCTGATGCCGATTGGGACCGATGACCCTGTCGCTTGTTGACCCGAAAAACACGATACGCGGCGATGTTCGTCCGCCACCGTGAAAAAGAGCATACGGCGGGAGATGGGTCTCGTCACCGACAAACGCACGACGCTTCATAGGAGCAAAAGTAGAACCAGCGGCGATTCTGCGAATGGTGCTTTCGTCGCTACACGCGGGGGCATATACTGCGGGCAATCCATCTTTTTCACGGCGCTGGACGCAATTGCTCCCGCAGCCGGAACGCACGGATGGAGCCGAGTGAGGTGCGTCTTCCCTACGGCGAGTTGGGCAGTTGCCGAATCCGGCGCGGTCGCGGCAGGACTGAGATCTTCCTGCGCCCCGGAATCGCGTCACCCGCTCTTTTCACTTCCGCAGCACTTTGTAAACAGCATCATCTCGCTCCTGGCGCCGGGCAATTGCCGTCTTTGCCATGCCTCATTGAATCGTGCGGTGGACTATCCCGTATGCGATCACTGCACGGACTGGTTTGCCGCCAGCGTTCTTTCCGGGGTCTGTAGCCTGTGCTGCGAGCCGCTTGGGTTTGAGTCAGTGGCGGCGGCCGATCTGTCCCGGTCGGCAACGTCTCTCTGTGCTGCTTGCAAGACACAGCCGCCAAAATTTACGCGTGCCGTCGCCTTCGGCCTCTATGACGATCTGCGCCCCGCCATCCGCCTGATGAAGTTTGAAGGTGTCCCCGCGCTGGCTCGCCCGCTTGGGTTTCTGCTGGCGGAGGCGATCCTCTCGTTGCGCGTAGATGCGCCGGAAGCGATGACGGTCGTTCCGGTGCCACTCTTCCGCGGGAAGCGCCGCTATAACCAGAGCGTCCTGCTGGCGCAGAGCGCCTTGAAGCGCGTGCACCTTACGGCGCCGGGATGGCGGCTGCGACTGGCCCAGGGCATCCTTGTCCGGTCTCGAAAGACGGACAGTCAGTTTTCGCTTACACCCGCCCAGCGCCGCGAGAATGTTCGCGGAGCCTTCGCCGTTCGCGGCGATGTCAACGGACAGGACATTTTGCTGGTCGACGACGTCTACACCACGGGAGCCACCGCTGCGGAATGTACGCGCGTGCTATTGAAGGCAGGCGCCCAAAGTGTCCGGGTGGCAACGCTTGCACGCGCAGGCCGCGACATTGCTGTGCGCTGGCAACCTCCGCCAGAGATCGCGGCGCGCGCAGGCCCGCAGATGAACCTGCCCAAGCCTTTCTGACACGACTCAGATGCAGTCCCCAAATCAAGCGAGACCGAACGACAGAACAGCAAGGCCAGACAGAACGAGATCGAAACATCCGCCAGGAGCCGTGATCGATGCATTCCGCCAAAGCCCGCAAACAGAAGTCACTCGTTAAGTGCCACGCGCAGACCCCGCCCGGGGAAGATCACAGACCCCGTCGCGGCGCCACGCCGCTGCAGACCCCGGTGCTGGTCCTGAACGCTTCGTATGAACCGATCAATATCTGTGGCGCCCGGCGCGCCCTGGTGCTGGTGTTGAAAGGGGTCGCTCGCACGGAGGAAGAGCAGGACAACATGCTGCATGCTGCACGTGTGCGCATGCCCATGCCATCGGTGATCCGGCTGCTGGAGTATCGCCGGATCCCGCACCAGACGCGCGCACTGTCGCGCAAGAACATCCTTCTACGCGATCGCAATACCTGCCAATACTGCGGCTGCATCCTGACCACGGGCGATTTGACCCTCGACCATGTACTGCCGAGGTCGCGTGGCGGCCTGTCGACGTGGGAGAACCTGGTGGCCTGCTGCCACGACTGCAATCGCCGCAAGGGCAATCAACTGTTGCATGAACTACAGGACATGCGGCTGGCTCGCGAGCCCCGGCCGTTCTCCCTGCATACGTCGCGACACATCATGCGGATGCTGGGATCTGGGGATGCCACCTGGCGAAAGTATCTCTACTTTGAAGCGTAATTGACTTACTTTGTGTCATCCATTCCGCGTTGCCACTCGTATTTCTTCACAGGGAACGATGAGCAGGGGGTACTTCTGAATTTCACTATCCCACATATTCTGGATTGACAGTGGGCGCATGGTCACTAACATGAACAGCGCCCGCCAGTTCTCGGGGGCGCTGTTGCTGATTGGGGCTCGCATTGCTATTCCATGGGTAAACAGGAGCTTTGCGTCAAAAGCTTGCTTCACGAGCAAGCTTTGGACGGTTCTGCACAGCAACTCGATGACTTCAGTAATCTTTCTCGTTGTACGATCTGACATACCTGTCTAAGTAGTGGACCTTCCTTCAAGAGCGACTTAGTGTAAGTCCTGCCTGGCCATTCCAGCGCTAAGTTTTCTGGAGGATTTCCTTACTATGAAGAAACTCGTATTTACTTCGGTCGCCCTGTTTGCGCTGGTTGGTTCCGTGTACACCGTCTCCGCTCCCGTCGCTCAGGCTCAGGTCAAGAAGACCACGCCGCAGCCCGCCGCCATCCCGGTTCCCACCTGCCCCGCGAACGACCCCAACGGCTGCGGTATCTACCAGTAGGATTTCGCGACTCTCTCTTTGATTGCAGGGCCGACCCACACGGGTCGGCCCTGTTCCGTTGCTGTTCCGTACGGGCTTGAGTATGCTCCGTCTAGGAGGAGCAGCGAAGACCGTGTCGAGCGCAACGCTATACCTGGGCCTGAGTTGGATCGAGATTGTGCTGGGTCTGCTAACGCTCGCCCTATTGATCCGAGCCAAGGCCGTAGGGACGTATTGGCCGGTGCTTGTGCTCTCTCTCTGGCAGGCCCCGCCGTATTTCGCTTTGCTACTGCTGAAGCGCTTCCGCTACTTCAGTGCGCAACACGCCTATGCGACCTTCTACTTCATGTACTGGACGCTCTTCGCGTTCGAGGCAGTGGCTGCAATTGCGCTGACCTACAGCATCCTCCACAATGCCATGCGTCCCTTGAAGGGCCTGCAGAGCCTGGGCCGCATCGTGTACCTATGGGCGGCAGCCATCTCGGTCGTCCTCGCCCTGCAGGCGGGTGTGCAGCCGAGCAAGGACTTCTACGAGCTCTTCCAGTCGCTGATCAGCCAGTTGCAGCATGCCAGTGGCATCATTACGGTCAGCCTGGTGCTCTTCGTCGGGATTGCGATCCAGCCGATGGGGCTGTCGGTTCGTAGTCGCATCTTCGGCACGGGCATTGGTCTGTTTGTGCTTTCCTTGATCAACACCCTGCAGTCGAATTACTTCCTGCAGCCACGCGTACTGTACAGCACCTACGGTCTTATCCATACCGCGACCAACTGCGTCGTGGAGTTGATCTGGATCTACTACTTCGCCGTGCCAGAGCCGCAGCGAAAGTTCATCCTGCTGCCCACCACGTCACCATTCCATCGCTGGAACCAAATATCCGAGCTGCTCGGACAGGATCCTGGCTATGTTGCCATTGGCGGCATTCCGCCAGAGGCGTTTGCCGCGGCTGAAATCGAAGTCTTCCACCGCGCATCTGCCAAAATGAACGCGCTGGGTGAACCCACTGAGGCGCCCAAGCCCGATCGCCTGGAGAAGTAAGGCGCAACGATGCTATGGGCGCACGGATAGCTCACGAGACGTGAGAGCGTGGCGAAGGGAGCATGCGAGCGGTAGGGAGCTGGCCTGACATTGCTGGCGGTGCCGAAAGTGGGTTAACTGCTGGCCACACAGCTCGAACATGGATGATATCGAAGACGAAGAAAGGGCCACCCGCGATGGGTGGCCCTTTCACTTCTTGCTGCGGAGCGAGTATTACTCGCGTTCGCTGCGCTTCCAGTTCAGCAGGTCGCCCAGCGTGGTGCTGGAGGACGAGGAGGAGGATGAAGACTGGTTGGAAGGCGTCTTGTAGCTCTCCACCTCTTCACGGCTGGCTTCTTCACCAACACCGCGGAGGCTCAGGCCGACCTTCTTCTCTTCGGGGCTCATCTTCACGATCTTGAACTCGTGTTCCGAACCCACTTCCAGTGCGGACTGCTTGCCGGTCTGATCAACAGCCTCAGAGACGTGGCAGAGACCCTCAACACCCTCGGCGATCTCAACGAATGCGCCGAACTGTGCCGTACGAAGGACCTTGCCCTTCACCACATCACCCACGCGGTGCTGCGCGAAGAACGTATCCCAGACGTCGGGCTCCAGCTGCTTGACGCCAAGCGACAGGCGGCGATTCTCCGGCTCAACGCCGAGGACGACAGCCTTGACCTTCTCGCCCTTCTTCAGGACCTCCGAAGGATGCTTGATGCGCTTGGTCCAGCTCAGGTTCGACACGTGTACCAGGCCATCGATACCGTCTTCGATCTCGATGAATGCACCGAAGTCGGTCAGGTTGCGTACGCGGCCTTCGACCGTTGCGCCGATGGGGTACTTGTTCTCCAGCTGCTCCCATGGATTGTCCTGCAGCTGCTTCATGCCAAGCGAGATGCGGCGATCGTTCGGGTTCACTGCGAGGATGATGGTGTCGACTTCATCGCCGGGCTTGACCATCTTCGACGGGTGCTTCATCCGCTTGGACCAGGTCATCTCCGAGACGTGGACCAGGCCTTCGATGCCCTGCTCCAGCTCAACGAATGCGCCGTAGTCGGTAACGGAGAGAACGCGGCCCTTGACCTGCGCACCGATGGGGTAGCGCTCGATCGCGTCCAGCCACGGGTCAGGCGTCAGCTGCTTGAAGCCAAGCGAAACGCGGTGCTTATCCTTGTCGAACTTCAGAACCTTGACCTGGATCTCATCGCCAACCTGTACCAGGTCACGCGGATGGGTCAGGCGGCCCCAGCTCATGTCGGTGATGTGGAGCAGGCCATCGAGGCCGCCCAGCTCAACGAATGCGCCGTAGTCGGTCAGGTTCTTGACGACACCGGTCAGGACAGCACCCTCTTCCAGGGTCTCAAGCGTCACGGACTTGCGTGCGTTCTGCTCTTCCTCAAGGATTTCCTTGCGGGAGATGACGACGTTGCCGCGCTTCTTGTTCAGCTTGATGACGCGAACGTCCAGCTGCGTGCCCAGATACGTGTCCAGGTTGCGGACGGGGCGAATCTCTACCTGCGAGCCGGGGAGGAACGCCTTGACGCCGATATCAACCGTCAGACCACCCTTGACGCGCGACAGGACGGTGCCGGTAACGGGCGTCTTGTCTGCAGCAGCCTTCTCCAGCTGGTCCCAAAGGCGATGACGCTGAGCCTTCTCGTACGAAACCAGGTAGCCGCCTTCGTGATCCTCACGCTCGACGACCACTTCCACAGCATCGCCCACTGCGAGCTTCGGCTCACCGGTGTGGTCGAGCACCTGCTCCTTCGGGATGAGACCTTCGCTCTTCAGGCCGATGTCGACCACCACATACTTGTCGGTGATCTTCACGACAGTACCGGTGATGACCTTGTCCTCTTCCATAGCGGCAGAGGCGGCAGCCTTGTCTTCAGCCTGCTCGCGGTCGAAGTTCTCGAGCGCTGCAGCGAAGTCGGCGGCGTCGTAGTCGATGTCATCAGGGCCATCGGCTGCGGCGGAAACGGTCTCAGGCGCGGGTGTGACGAGGTGGTTGGCGCCCATAGCGGGGTTAGCCACCGTCTCGGTCACAGGGCCGTTGGCCTCGTGGAGGGTGTCAGGGTTGGTGGTGGAAGTTTCGGTCGGCATGGTTTCCAGTTCAGTGCTCAGGGATTTGCTCTCAGTAAGCGGGATTTAGCGATGGTTTGGGTCGCTAGCAATTTTTGCTTGGGACCCGTGGTTGGCGGGTCTAAGCGTTTGACGCCTTGACGTCCTTCGGGGATTCAGAAGGCCCACTTCCGGCTCAGCAACGGTTTCGACGTGAAGACGTACGGCATGAAAGCCGTAGACGAAACACAGATGCGAAATGTCAGGAGTAGCCCGCGCAAATCTCAAAGGCGCCAGAGCTCAACTAGAGTATAGGACTGCAAACGAGTAAGGTCAACGAACTGCAGCGCGCGGACTTATGCGCCATCTGCGGCCAATTGTCCGATTATTGCCTCTTGCGAGCACACTCCAGCGGCCCGGGCCGTAGGTAATCACAGGCTGTTGTTATGCCAGCATCAACCCTGGCCGCGCTCTCGATTCAAGGCGCGCCAGCCAATGTCGCGCCGGAACTGCATGCCTCGGAAACTGATGCCCGCGAGCGCGTCATAGGCTTTTCCGCTGGCTCGGCGGAGGTTTTCGGCCTGTGCTGTGACACCCAGCACGCGCCCGCCTGCTGTGACGGTGTCGCCAATTGCATTCAACGCCGTGCCGGAGTGGAAGATTTCAACGCCGGCGGGCGTGCTCGTATCCAGGCCGTGGATCGCGACACCCTTCTCCGCGCCAGCGGGATATCCGGCGCTGGCGAGGATCACACAGATGCTGGCGCCGGGCTTCATCTTCACAGAGATTTCATCGGCAGTGCCATCGATCGAAGCATTCACCAGGTCCAGCAGGTCCGTCTCCATGCGAAGCAGGATCGCCTGGGTCTCGGGATCGCCCCATCGAGTATTGAACTCGAGCACCTTCGGAGCGAAGCCGCTGACGACATTCTCGCCTGCGACGCCCTTCGCCGGGGTCATCATGATGCCGCAGAAGAGGATGCCTTTGAAGGGAGTGCCCTCGGCACGCATGCCGTCCACAGTGGGCTGGGCCACATGCCGAAGGAGCCACGTCCGCAGTTCGTCTGGCAACAGGGCATCAGTAGAGTAGGCCCCCATGCCACCTGTGTTTGGACCAGTGTCGCCTTCGCCAATGCGCTTGTGATCCTGCGCGGCGGCAATGGTAATGGCGTGCGTTCCATCACACAGCGCGAAAAACGAGAGTTCCTCGCCTTCCAGAAATTCTTCAATGACCACGGAGCCGTTCATCGGCAGCAATTCCACGACGGCGGCATCGGCTTCCGCCTGCGTTGCGGCGATGACGACACCTTTTCCCGCCGCCAGTCCGTCTGCCTTGACCACGATGGGCAGGGAGAACTGAGGAAGCGCCTCACGCGCCTCTTCCATGGTGTGAACCGTACGGTAGCGGGCCGTTGGGATGTTGTGACGCTGCAGGAAGTCCTTCGTGAAGGCCTTGCTGCTCTCGAGCTGTGCGGCTTCCCGTGTAGGTCCAAAGACACGGACGCCGCGTGTTTCAAGGGCATCGACGATGCCAGCGGCTAGCGGTACTTCTGGTCCAATCACTACCAGTTGTGGCTCAGTTTGGTTGACGACGCGGAGCATGTCCGCCACATCGTCCTGAAGGACGGGAACGCAGGTCGCGACGGCGGCAATGCCGGCATTGCCCGGTGCGCACACGACATCCGTCACGCGGGCGGAACGCCGCAGAGCCCAGCAAATTGCGTGCTCACGCCCGCCGCCACCAATGACCAGAACCTTCAATGCATCCTCCACAACACTTGCTGCGCGAGGTACCCCACGCTGTTTGTCTCTATCTCCGGTTATATCGCAGACGGTTGCTGCACTATACTGATTTAGGTGAGCCTAAATCCGGACAGAACGGTGGAAGTAACCAAGCCTCGCATTACGCTGCGTGAGCTGTCGGCTTATTTTGGGCCCGCCTTCGTTGCTTCGGTCGCATATATTGACCCCGGCAACTTCGCCAGTAACATTGTGGGCGGCGCACGCTACGGCTACACCCTGCTGTGGGTCCTGCTGTGGTCGAATGCGATGGCCATGCTGGTGCAGTACCTGTCCGCCAAGCTGGGCATTGCAACCGGCCGCACGCTACCGCAATGCTGTCGCGAACATTTTTCACGACCGGTGGTCTGGGTGTTGTGGATAGGTGCGGAGGTCAGTGCCATCGCGACCGACCTTGCTGAGTTCCTTGGGGCTGCGCTCGGTTTCTACCTGCTAGTGGGCCCATACTTCCTGGCGCATGGGATGAATCGAACGTCGGTGATGCTGCTGGCCGCGCTGGCGACGACCGTGTTCGTCTTCCTTCTGCTTGCGTTGAATCAGAGTGGCTTCCGGCACTTTGAAGGCATCATCATTGCACTGGTCAGTGCCATTGGCTTTTGCTACGCGATCGAAATCTTCCTGGTGCATCCGGACTGGTCGCGCGCGGCGCGTGGCGTCCTCGTCCCACACCTGAACCACGAGACGCTGTACATCGCCGTCGCAATGCTGGGTGCGACGGTCATGCCGCATGTCATTTACCTGCACTCGTCGTTGATGCAGCCGCGCATGACCAGCTTCGTACAACACGGTGTCAGCACCAACATGGCGAAGGCCGAAGCATCTGCGAAACTGCAGGACTTCCGCCACCGCTATCTGAAGTTTGAGCGGATCGACATCATCGTCGCCATGAATGGCGCCTGGCTCATCAACAGTGCCATGCTCATCATGGCCGCAGCCGCGCTGTCTGGCGTTCCAGAGGCTGCGATCAGCAAGCTGGAAGGTGCGCACCAGACGTTGGGACCGCTGCTGGGTTCGCTGGCACAGGTCGCCTTTGCTGTCGCGCTGCTGTGCAGTGGCCTGTCATCGTCCACAATCGGTGTGCTGGCAGGGCAGGTCGTCATCGAAGGCTTCCTGGAAGTGAGATTCCCGATCTACCTGCGACGACTGATTACCGTCATCCCCGCGATCATCGTCATCGCCATGGGCCTGGATGAATTGAAGGTGCTGCTGCTGTCGCAGGCAGTGCTTTCATTCGGCATACCGTTCGCACTGGTGCCGCTTTTGATCCTTACCGGAAGGAAGACCGTCATGCGCGAGTTTCGCAACAACCGCTTTACGGCTTATGCAGGCTGGTTGGTAGCGTCGCTTATCATCGGCCTCAACTGTGTCCTGCTCTGGCAGATGTTCAGCGCTTGAGATCTCTGCAGAGCAACGGGATCTGAAGTAAAGTTCTCCTGCTACTCCAGGAGATCTTCGCAATGCGCGCTCCCTATCTCGTCCTGCTCGCAACTCTGTTTACGCTGACTGCTCAATCGCAACAGGGCTCGCCCGCCTCTTCCATCACAACGAATCACGCGGTGACAGAAGCCGATGGTACGGTGCGGATGCAGCGAGTAATGCCGCTGCCACGCACCATCAGCCCGGAGGCGCAGGCGTGGCTCAGCCGTCCGGCCGGTGATGTGAGCGTGCCGCAGACTCTTGCCGAGCGTCGCTCGCAGCTCGATACATCGCAGGCCAAACATCGCGATGAGTTGTTGAAGATGTTCCCGGCTACCATCACGGACAAGACCGTTGCCGGCGTTCCGGTGCGGGACGTAATCCCGTCGAAGCTGCAGCACACCGATCGCGTCCTTATCTGCCTGCATGGCGGCGGCTTCAACGCTGATTCGGGCTCCTACTCTGAGTCGATTCCTGTTGCGGGTCTGACGGGCACACGTGTGGTCAGTGTGCTCTACCGCATGGCGCCGGAACATCCATTCCCTGCGGCTGTGGATGATGCAGTCGCGGTGTATCGCGAACTGTTGAAGACCTATAAAGCGAATCGCATCGGGATTTTTGGCAGCTCTGCGGGGGCCGGTCTGACGCTTGAGACTGCGGTGAAGCTGAAGCAGTTGAAGCTGCCAATGCCTGCAGCCTTGGGACCTTTCTCAACACAGGCCGGGATGGATGAAGGCGGTGACACGCGGTCGCTCTACAACACCGATGGCTTGCGCGGCTATGTCCCTGTTGCGAGCGGCGCCATCAACAGTGAGTACGTTGGCGCAACCGATCCGAAGGATCCTGTCCTATCGCCAATCTATGCGGACCTGCGTGGTATGCCACCGACACTCTTCATCACGAGTGAGCGAGACCTGCTGCTGAGCAGCACCAGCAATATGCATCGTGCGTTTCTGAAGGCCGGTGGGGATGCGCGACTGATCGTCTTCGAAGCGCTGCCACACGTCTTCTGGAACAACAGCACGCTGCCGGAGACACGCGAAGCCTGGGGCTATATGGCCAGCTTCTTCAACATGCAATTAGGGAGGTAGCCACAGAGAACGAGAAGCAGCGCAAAGGAAAACGCCCCTCGCATTTCGCGAGGGGCGTTCTTGTTTAGAGTTCCTGCATCTAGTGGTGCGGTCCACCGTGGGGTCCTTCCGCATGCGGGGCAGGCCCTGGATGGGGAGCCTCAAAATGCGGTGCAGGTGCCGCGGGGCGTGCCTGCATCGATTGCTGATGCTGCTCCTGAACGTGCTGCTGCTGTTGCATCTGCTGTACGCGCTGCTGCTGCTGTGCCTGTTGTTGCTGGATCTGTTGTGCACGTTGTTGCTGTTGCGCCTGCATCTGTTGCTGGCGTTGTTGATTCGCGAGTTGCTCTCGCTGCACATTGGCTTGCTGCTGCACGCGCTGCTGCTCCTGCTGCTGACGCTGCTGGTTCGCGAGCTGCTCACGCTGCACGTTGGCCTGTTGCTGTTGTTGACGCTGCTGATTTAACTGCTGCGTCTGCTGCTGTCGTTGCTGCTGCTGTACGTTCGCGGCCTGCTGACGCTGCTGTTGCATCTGCTGGCGCTGTTGCTCCAGCTGTTGGCGCTGCTGGACGTTGGCCTGTTGCTGCTGGATGTTCTGACCACGCTGCTGCAGATTCTGGTTACTCTGCTGTTCCATCTGCTGGCGCTGTTGCATCTGCTGCACGTTGGCCTGCTGCTGCTGTACGCGCTGCTGCTGTTGGAACTGTTGACGCTGCAGGACGTTGGCCTGTTGCTGCTGGATGTTCTGGCCGCGCTGCTGCAGATTCTGCTGCCGCTGCTGATCCATCAGGTTGCGCTGTTGCATCTGTTGCACGTTTGCCTGCTGTTGCTGCATGCGCTGCTGCTCGAACTGCTGACGCTGCTGGGGCGATGCAGTTGCAGGCATCTGTACATTCGGCACACCAGGGTGGCCGTTGTTGACGAAGTTCGGGACCATGGTGCGGGGCGGAGCTGCGATGTTGCGGTCGGCCTGCAGTGGACGTGCCGCGAACACTGTGGCCGGACGACCGTTATTGGCCGCGAAGAACTGCTGGCGGTTTCCTTCCGCGACGCGGCGATTCTCGATCTGCGCCTGCATGGGGGCCGTGTGCTGCTCTCGCAGTGCGGCAAACTCCTGAGGTGCGGGTCGACGGTTCAGGCCTCCCGGCCCGTAGTACGAGACGCGGGTGTTGTTGATGTATTCGCGATTCGTCACGCTGATGTTGCGGCTGTAGATGTAGTTGTTTACGCGCCGCGGATCAACCCGGTTGACCTCCCGGTTATAGAAGAAATGGTCCCCGTTCCAGTAACCACCCTGGTAGCCGAAGCCGATGTAACCGAAGCCATAATTAATGCCGCCGTAGTACCCGACGTGGCGTCCCCAATAGCCGTGATGGAAGCGATAGCGATGACCCACATAACCCCACCAGCCAGGCGTCCACAGAGCACCCTGGTAGGGCGCAGCAACCCAGGTTCCAGGCACATAGTAGTAGCCCGTGTTGGCATAATCCCAGTAGCCGGGCGTCCACAGATAGTCCGGGCCGGGAGCCGGTGGCTGCTGGTAATCAGCGGGCAGCGGGGGTGGCGGTTGCGTTGCGCCGTCGCCGGGGTCTAACAACTGAGAGTACTGGTCGTACTCATCGGCATCGCTTTGCGGATCGCCTGCGTAACCCTGCTGGTAGCCCTGCGTCGGCTGTCCCTGATTTGGCTGGGTGTTGTATTGGTAGGCCTCATTCTGGCGCGAAGTCCCGTACGGCGGCGCAGGCGCCAGTGGAGCATAGCTGGTAGCGGAGCTCTGCGGCTGATTCTCATAGCTGGCTGCAGCCACCTGTGTGCCGATCAGGTTCGCCGCGGCGGGATCGCTAAAGGCTGCATTTCCGTCGACAATAGGCGCGGGTTGGCCAACCTGATTGTTCTTGCATCCGGTCAGCAGTAAACTCATGCTGGAGATCAATAGCGCAGATGTGCGAAACATCGAGTTCTTCATACGTACCTCGGGAACGTCAGATGCGGTCAGACCGTCCGTCGTTCACCTCTTTACAAACACCGGTAACCGCAAAGGTTGCGCTAATGGAGGCAGAGGTGGAGAGATCTCCTGCAGTTCTTAAGGTTGCGCTCAGACTTAGTCCATCCGCTCGATCATCACATCAGTCGACTTGACCAGGGCAGCGGCTGTATCCCCTTTTTTAAGTTGCATATCGCGCGCTGCATCGGCGGTGATGATGCTTGTGATTTCCGCATCACCGACGGCCAGAACCACCTGCGCCAGCAGGCCGTCAATCCGTACGCTGACAATTTTGCCGATGAGTTGATTGCGCCCGCTGACCTTTCGAAAGCGCTCGCGCGACTCCGCCGCGGGCTTCCTGGCATCCTGCTGCAACAGCGGCTTGAGACTGCTCAACGCGATACGATGATGGCCGCCCGGGGTGGCCGTAGTCGCAAGCTTTCCGTTCAGGATCCACTGCTTGATGGTGGGATAACTGATGCCAAGCATGTGGGCTGCCTCGCGCGGCGTCAGGAGCGGAGTGTTGGCGGAAGTGGGCATGGCTTTATTGTGCGCGTATGGATAGCAACAGGGAAGCACGATGCGTGTAACGGATGTTTCGCAACCGCTATTGAGTTCAGCGCTCCCCGGAGAAGATGGTCATCAATTCCTGCGGTGGTACGACCTCGAGCTGCGCGTAGGTGCACTGTCCCACGGGCTTGTCTGGACGCCAACGACGAAAATGCGCCAGGTGCCGGAAGCGATCTCCCTGCATGTGCTCATAGGCGACTTCAACGACCAGTTCAATGCGCAGCGGCTGCCAGCTTAGATCTTTGCCATTGCTCCAGCGCGACTGCCCGCCGGGCATGCGTCCGCTCGCTTGCGCCGCTTCATCGGCCCAGTTTGCCCATGGATGATTCGACAGGGCGTCTTCGCGATAGGGTGCCAGGAATGCAACGAGCTCTTTGCGCTTCGCTCCTGTGAAGCTTGCACACACACCCACGTGCTGCAGCGCACCAGCATCGTCATAGAGTCCGAGCAGCAAAGATCCGACTGCCGATCCCTCGCCATCCTTATGCCAGCGGAAACCGGCTACGACGCAGTCGCAATCACGCTCATGCTTCACCTTCAGCATGGTGCGTTTGTCCGGCGTATACGGACCTTCCAGAGGCTTGGCCATCACACCATCCAACCCGGCACCTTCGAAGCGTGTGAACCAGTCCTGTGCAACAGCCTGCTCACGTGTTGCGGGAGTCAAGTGGAGCGGCGCCTCGGCCTTCGCGAGGAGGCGTTCCAATTCCGCACGTCGTTCGTGAAAGGGCGCGTCTCGTAGATCGCGGTCGTCTGCATACAGCAGATCGAAGAAGACAACGGATGCGGGCATCTGCGCTGCCAGCGTCTTCACGCGTGAAGCGGCCGGGTGGATGCGCAGCGATAGGGCGTCGAAGTCCAGGCCACTCGCGCGCTTGATGACGATTTCGCCATCCAGAACACATTGCTGCGGCAGTTGCTGCAACAGCGGTCCTCGCAGCTCCGGGAAGTAGCGGTCCAAAGGTTTGCCATCGCGACTTTGGATCAGCAGTTCATCACCATTGCGAAAGATGACCGCTCGAAAACCGTCCCACTTCGGCTCAAAACTCCAGGCACCTTCGCCTGGAATCGCGTCCACGCGCTTAGCGAGCATGGGAAGAATCGGGGATGACAGAGGCAGACTCACAGCCGGTTTGGATGCAGGATCCGGTCGCGGCGACGTGGACTGACGGCAGCTTTGGTCGTCGTACTTTCACACAGCTTCGTGTGGACACGCGGCCCGTGGAATGCGATCTTCAGGGTTCAACCCTCAACTAAGGAGCAGACAGATGCCAACGATCAAGGTCAAAGATGGCGCAGAGATTTTCTACAAGGACTGGGGTACCGGTACGCCGGTTGTTTTCTCCCACGGCTGGCCGCTGAACGCCGATGCCTGGGATCCGCAGATGATGTTTCTGGGCAGCAAGGGCTATCGCGTGATTGCGCACGATCGTCGCGGCCACGGCCGGAGCACGCAGACGTGGGACGGCAATGAAATGGACACCTATGCGGACGATCTGGCGGCGCTGTTTGAAGCTCTGGATCTGAAGGACGCCATCATGATCGGCCACTCCACGGGCGGTGGGGAGGTCGCGCACTACCTTGGCCGTCACGGCTCCTCGCGCGTGAAGAAGGCGATCCTGATCGGCGCCGTTCCGCCTGTCATGCTCAAGAGCGAGAAGAATCCCGGTGGCCTGCCGATCGATGTCTTCGACGGCATTCGCGCCGGTACTCTGGGCGACCGTTCACAGTACTTCAAGGACCTCGCGATCCCGTTCTATGGCTACAACCGCGACGGTGCCAGGAAGAGCCAGGGTGTCATCGACAACTTCTGGTACCAGGGCATGCAGGGCGGCATCAAGGGCCTGTATGACTGCGTGAAAGCGTTCAGCGAGACGGACTTCACCGAAGACCTGAAGAGCCTGAAGATTCCCGTGCTCTTTCTGCACGGCGACGACGACCAGATCGTTCCCATCGACGACGCGGCGAAGATCGGCCACACGCTGGTACCGGGCTCCACACTGGTCGTCCTGCCGGGGCAACCGCACGGTATGTGCGCGGTGGATGCGGATGCGGTGAATGCGGAGATCCTGAAGTTTATTCAGGGCTAGTCGCAGAGGGGCAGAGATGCAGGCTAAAAGCTGATCGTCTCTGCCTCTTCGCGTTGAATCACTTTTCGATCGGCAGCGCTGAAATGGTTAGTAGAACTGCCCTTTTGATAGAGGCGGTCGAGCGCATCGGCTGCGATCCATCCGCTCATCATCACCATGGGCATGCCGGGGCCAGGGTGCGCCGCTCCACCTGCAAGGAACAGACCCTCAATGCCGCGAACAACATTCGACGGCTTGAAGGCGCCGTTCATGCGGCCGTGTGAACTCAGGCCATAGATGGCTCCGTCCAGAACGCGATAACGGTCGTGAATATCCTGCGGCGTCAGGGCGTGCTCAAAGACGATGCGGTCTTCGATATCGGGCATGCCTCCGGTGCGCTTGAGCTTGTCGAGAATGACCTGGCGATAGCCCGGGAACATCTTGCGCCAATCGTGATTGGGCCTTAGATAAGGCGTGTGGACCAGGACGTACAGAGCATCGCCTCCCGGCGGCGCGGTCGCCGGCTCTGTCCGTGCTGTGGACGCGAGGTAGCACGTCGGATCAGGCGCCGGCATACCCAGGTTGTAGATTGCGTTGAACTCCTCGTGCGGATCGCGCGAGAAGACGAAGTCATGATGTGCGATGTGGTCGTAGCGCTTGTTCAGGCCAAGATAGAGCACCACGCCGCTGCACGCAGGCTCCCAGTTCTTGCGCCGGTCGAAGGCTGCGCTGGCGTCGGTGTCCTTCAGCAGTTCGCGATAGGTGCGCACCGCGTCTTCGTTGGAAACGACAGCGTCAAAGCTGTAACGCTCGCCCGTTGTCATCGTGATGCCGGTGACTTCCTTCGCCTCACGTCCCTGCTTGATTTCGATGCGTGCGACGTCGGCGTTCACGTGATACTTCACGCCGAGCTCTTCGCCAAGCTTGACCAGCGCCTCCGGCACAGCGCGCGTGCCGCCCATGGGATACCAGATGCCCTCCTGCGTCTGCATGTGACCGATCGCACAAAGGATCGCGGGCGATGCATCCGGGGAAGAACCAACATATTGGACGAAGTGGTCCAGCATCTGGGCTGTGTTGTCGTCGCTGATGTGCTCGCGGATGACGCCGCTGACGGTCTTGCCCATGCGCATCTTCATCACGTCTTTCAGCACGTTGATGTCGAATGCGCCGCGCCAGTCGAGCGTGTCCAGCATGGAGCCGACTGGCTTCCAGAAGAAGAACTTGTCGCTGATGTCGTGGAGATCTTCACTGACCTTCAGGAACTCGCCATACTTGTCGCCAAGGCCTGCCTGCTTCTGGTTCAGCGAGCGGATCATCTCTGGTGTGGAATCCTTCAGATCGATGACAGTGCCGTCTTCGAAGAAGCATCGCCACGAAGGGTCGAGCCGCACCATGGCGAGGTAGTCTTCCAGTTTGCGGCCTGCTTCGGCAAAGATCTTGCGAAGCATCGACGGCTGAATCAGAATGGTTGGGCCCATGTCGAAGCGGAAGCCCTGCTCCTGCAGCACGGCAGCCTTGCCGCCCAGCCACGGATTCTTCTCGAAGACTTCAACGTTGTAGCCGCGTGCCGCAAGTGTTGCTGCTGCGGCAAGACCTGCGAGACCGGAACCAATGACTGCAACGCGCATGTGCGAACTCCTGGGGCCGAGCCCCTTAACGGTAATACGGGTATTTCAAAGATCGGTGCCTTAGCCTATTGCACTGCGAGGTCGCGGTCCTGCAGATGCGACTGGTCGAAGGCGGATCGATCGAAGTTCCACGCGTGCTTGAGACCCATGTCATCCAGCATCAACTGCGCGGAGATGCGAGCAGACTCAAAGATCACAGGAAGACCCGAACCCGGGTGCGTGCCGCCGCCTGCGAGGTAGACACCCTCGGTCTCTTCAAACCGATTGTGCGGCCGAAGGTGCAGCATCTGTTTCAGGCTGTGCGCCATGCTGAAGGTGCTGCCCTTGTGCAGGGCGAACTCTGCCGCCCAGTTGGCCGGTGTCAGAACGCGTTCCGTGCGGATGCGCTTGCGTACATCGCCCATGCCGATGCTGCCCATCTGGTCCAGCACGCGTTCGCGGAAGGGGGCAACATCGCGCTCCCAGTTCACGCCATCGCAGCCGTGTGTCACGGGCGCAAGGACGTACAGGGAACTCATACCCTGCGGTGCGAGTGTGTCATCGCTGACGCTGGCGTTCTGTACATAGATCGAGGGATCAGCCGACAGCATATGGTTCTTTTCAATGTCGTGCAGGTTGCCGCGATAGTCCTTCGACAGGTAGATGGTGTGGTGCGAGACGTCGTCGTAGCGCCCCTCGATACCGAGGTAGAGCATGAAGGTCGAGCAGGAATGGTCCTTTTTCTCGATCTTGTCGTCGGACCAGCGCGAACGCAGATGCTGTGGAATCAGCCGTCGCGCAGCTTCGGCGAACTCGGCGTTCATCACAACGGCGTCCGCCTTCAGTTGACGCTTTGCGGTCTTCACACCCGTTGCCTTGCGACCGGTGAACTCGATGCCTTCGACAGCTTCGTCGCAGAGAATCTTGACACCCATTTCTTCGCAGATGTGGGCCATGGCGCGCGTGATGGCGCCGCAGCCGCCGATGGGATGGAAGACACCATACTCATACTCGAGGAACGACAGGATGGAGAACAGGCCCGGACAGCGGAAGGGCGACATGCCCAGGTACTTTGACTGGAAGGAGAAGCCCAGCCGGATGCGTTCATCGCTGAAGTACTGCCGCAGTTCGTCATCCAGCGAACGCCATGGCGCCAAGATGGGCAGCAGCTTTAGCATGCCCGGCTTCAGCAGGTCACTCCAGCCTTCGAAGGGCGACTCCAGGAAGGGCAGGAACTTCTGCAGCTTGTCGCGGTTATCCCGCATGAAGCGGTCGAGATTCTTCGCATCGGCAGGACACAGCCGCGCGACTGCGGCCTTCATGCGCTCCTGATCGCCGGTCGCAAGTAGTTCACCACCCTGGCCGAAGACCAGGCGGTACTGCGGATCCAGTCGCACCATGGGTACTTCACGCTCCAGCGAGTAGCCGGAAGCCGCGAAGATCTCCCGCAGAACGCGCGGATATAGAAAGAAAGTTGGACCGTAGTCGAAGTGGAAGCCGTCCTGCTCGAACGTACTGGTGCGACCGCCCACGTGGTCGCGCTTCTCAACGATCGTGACATCAACGCCCGACGACGCCAGCAACATGGCAGATGCCAGTCCGCCCGGTCCCGCACCCACTATGACAACACGCTTGTCCAACGCGCTCCCTCGATACATCCAACAGTTGATTCACGTTACGCTTCCGGCAGCAATGGCGGAAGCGCGGAGATCACGCTGGTGTTGTATGTCAGATTCAGGCATAAGAGCGCGTGGTGTCCTCCACACGCAATACTTTTTGATAGCACTCGATTACATGGCAACCAGATGGCCACTTCGTTGGTACGGCGCAAGCTGCCATCAGGGTCGCCCGTCAGAAGCCAGACGTGCCTGCCGTCGCTGACGGATTGCCCTCTGGTTCAGGGCTGGTGGTGTCCCGTTTGTGGCCGGCGTCGTGCTCCATCGCGCGCAGGCGTTCGAGGTCTCCCGGCGTATCCACGTCGAATTCGCCGCCGGGCAGCGGTACCGTGAAGACAGCGTCGTCCTGCAGCAGATCGCGTGCGCCCGTATCGCCGGTCAGTTCCTGCAGAGCGTGAAAGGCGAAGTCCGGAAACAGCGCGGGAATGCCGCGCCGTTCCCAGTAGTACGAGGCCACCACATGCTCGCGACGCGACGACTCCATCAGTTTCTTCAGGTGTTCCCGCGTCACTGAGACCTGGTCACAGGTCAATATCAGCAGATCGTCCGCGCCCACGCGCTCCGCGGCCGATGCACCCAGCGCAATGGATGAAGCCATACCGCGCTTCCATCCCTTGTTGATCAGGATGCGTATGGTGCTGTCAAACGGGGTCAGCACTTTCAGGATGCTTTCGTACTCGGCACCCAGCACGACGAAGATTGGCGAGGCACCCGCCTCCCGCGCGATGCGGATGGCGCGATCGATCAGGCGCTCCCCGTGATATTCCACCAGTTGTTTCGGCTGGCCCAGACGCGAAGATCCGCCGGCCGCCAGCACCAGTGCGGCCACCTTGCGGCTCATCCGTTAACCCCAGGTCGGTCTGCCGGCGACGTTGAAATCACGGTCTCCACATAAATTTCGTTTTCCGTGTAGATCGCGCAGTTCTCTACCGCGGGACGCGCGGGCCCGTCCGCAAGCAGATGTTCAAGATCATCCAAAGACATGCGTCTTGGCGCGACAGTCTCGGCGCTGCGGTTATATGGCGGTGCCGTGTCCTGCGTGAAGATTCGCTGTAACTGCGCGACGATGGAGAGGGCCACAGCCTCTGGTCCGTCCCCGCCCAGTTCCAGTCCAATGGGAGCATGCGTGCGCTCCAGTGCATCGGCCAACGGCAGTCCGGCTAGCTCGGCGGCTTCCGATAACAGCAGAGCAGACCGGTGGCGCGCGCCCAGTACGCCCAGGTAGCGAGGCTGCAGAGGCAGCAGCTCTGCCAGCAGTCGCCGGTCCTGCTCATACGAATGCGTCATCAGCACGGCGGCGTCGTGTGCGTGCACCGGCACGGAGGCCACATCGGTCGCAACAAGTACTTGTTCTGCTGAAGGAAAGCGGGAGGTCGCAGCACGGTCCGCACGGCTGTCCACCACGGCCACAGCCCATCCCATCGCATGCGCCAGTTGAGCCAGCGGGCGAGCATCCTCACCCGCGCCAAAGATGACCAGGCGCTGCGCCGGATCGATCCGCTCCGTGAAGATGCGGCCTGTCATACTCCCGTGCGCTGCGCGCAATGCGGTTCGGCGGTACTCCACAATGTCTTCTGTCTCGATAGATTCACTCGCAAAGAGCACATCGCCATGCGCATCCATCACGAAGCGCTGTAGCGGCTGACCGTCCTGCGGGAGCAGCGTGGCGATGGTGCGATGCTCGCCGTTTAAGGTGGCATGCAGGGCGTCTGCGAGCGCGACGGCTTCGGGTGCATGGAGTGGCTCTGCCAGCAGGTCCAACTCGCCGCCGCAGCCCAGGCCGTACGGAATCTCCGCAGTGTCATCGAAGGATGTGCTGAAGTGTTCCAGGCGCGCGCCATCGCGAATGAACCAGGCGGAACGCCGCAGTAGTTCCGCTTCCAGGCAGCCACCGCTCAAGGTTCCGGCAGCGCGTCCATCCGGCAGCGCCAGCAGCCGTGCGCCGGATCGCCGGTAGGACGATCCACGTACAGCCACCAGGCTGAACAGCACGCCGCTCGCGCCGGACCCGGCTGCCTGGCACAGTCCCACGACATCACGGCGTTCCTTGAGGCTCATAGCTTCAGTTTAGACGCGCCTGCCGGGGGCGAATGAGCAAATGGCCGGGGACAGGGCATTCGGCGGACTTCTGGTCCGCTAGAGAGGCTCGCGCAGGACCGCCGGGCGTTCGCGATGGAGCTTGAGAATCAGCTCACCGAAGAGCGTGTTCGCCCATGCGAACCACGGCCTCGTAAACTTCGTGGGGTCGTCTTTGTGGAAGGCCTCATGCATGTAATGGGTGCCAGCTGTGCAGTCGCGCAGCGTGCGCAGGCAGGTGCGGATCTCTGCGTCGTCCGTACTGGTCAGCGCCCGCATCGTGATGCTCATCGGCCAGATGAAGCCCAGACCGACGTGCGGACCGCCGATGCCTTCTGCGGCGCGGCCCTTGAAGAAGTAGGGATTCTCATCGCTCAGCGCGAAAGCACGGGTCCTTGCGTAGAGTGCATCTTCGGGCTGGCCGTTGCTGTCTCGGCCCGTCGCGCCCAGGTACGCGATGGAGAGCAGTCCGGGTGCATTGGCATCGTCCATCAGGTTTACGTTGCCGAAACCATCGATCTCGTAAGCCCAGATCTCGCCCATGCGAGGATGCGTCACGCGGCCATGATGAGCCGTTGCAACGAGTACCTCGTCCGCAAGCGCGGTGGCATCGCCTGCGAGTTTGACGTTGTGAATCGCGGATGCGATTTCCGCCAACATCCGCAGGGCGACCACCGCAAACAGGTTCGCCGGAACAAACAGTGGATAGGTACACGCATCATCCGAAGGACGGAAGATGGAATGCAACATGCCATTGGGCCGCGTGGGCGCGCCGTAGCCATCGAGCATTACGGTGTCCGTGGGACTCTTCGCCGACCGCTGAAAATGATAAGGACCGCGGTCATGCTGCCTCTGCTGTTCGCGAAAGGTCTTGATGGTCAGCGTTGCGGCGGCGACCCACTCGCTGTCGAAGGCCTTGGTGTCGCCCGTCGCCTTCCAGTAGCCATGTGCCAGGCGAATGGGGTAGCAGAGCGAATCGACCTCCCACTTTCGTTCGCCCACGCCGGGCTTGTGATCCGTGGCATCCTTCACGGCCCAGTCCAGCGGGGAGTCGTTCGGGTTGCGGCGGAACGCATTGGCATAAGGATCCAGCAGGATGCACTGCGCATGCCTGTGGATCAGCCCTACGATCAGGCGAGCCAGCGCAGCGTCCTGCTTTACGAAGGGCAGGTAGGGGTGCATCTGCGCGGAGGAGTCGCGCAGCCACAGCGCGTCGATGTCGCCGGTGATGACGAAGGTATCCGCCTTGCCGCCGCGTGTGCCGTGGAAGACGGTCGTGTCCAGCGTGTTCGGCAGGCAGTTGGCGAAGATCGTTCGCAGCTCCGAATCAACCATCGACCGGCCGACGACCGTGATCGCTTCTTCGACCGCTGCGGAGCGGAAGAGACGGGCCTCAGGCGCGGGACGAGTCGTCAGGTCGCGCTTGGTGTATTGGCCCAGCATGGGCGCGGGTAACAGCGTCTGCGCAACCTGCGCAGCGCCCAGCATCGCTGCGGACTTCAGCAGCTTGCGGCGGTTCAGAGAGCCTGCTTCGACGAATGCATTCACGATGAGCATTCGAACAGATGTCGGAGCGGTTGTCTTGGGGTGATTGTCCGAGGCCTAGTTCAGCACGATCAGCGTCGCCATGTGCGGCGGAAGTGTGAAGATTTGGCCGGTCGCCGAGCGTCTGCTGCTTGTCTCTCTAACTACTGTATTTACATGGGCTTCCGGGGAATCAAGAGCGGATCCGGTCAGGACGTGAATCGTCTCAAATTGCGGAGCCGTGATTCGGATCGGCTCACTTGCTTCCTTGTTCAGGATGGCGACGATCGTCTTGCCGTCGGGCCGCTTTGCCGCGTAGGCAACGGCGTTCTTACCGCCCGGATCGAACTCGACCGGAAGCATCGTAGACCCTGCGAAGGCTGCGGCGAACTTCATGCCGTAGCCCGCCGGCTCCATGACGTACTTGCCGTTCAGCTTGCCGTCGACACCTGCTCCGGCCAGCGTACCCTCGTTGGCGATGGGCGTGTAGAAGGGCTTGGGGTGAGGGGCGGTCGGGTCCTTCATCAGGGCCTCACCATGGAAGACGCCGCCGACTGAGACGGCCTGTGCGTGGCCCGACCCGCCATGCAGGTTCACTCCGCAATAGCCATCGCTCATCAGTTGGAAGAGGTAGTCCGCGCCCCACAGGGCGGCTGCCAGCACGTCGCTCACGCCACTCTTGCCGCCGCGATAGACGGTGTTGCCCTCGGTCATGCGCCAGGTGACCGATGGGCCCATCTTTACCGCAGCCTCTTTCGTCATAGCCGCATGCTTCGCGACCTTCGGGTCGATCTTCAGCAGGTTCTCGATGTTGGCTGCGGGATTTGAGGGCGGGCCGCTCCAGTAGTAGTGGTGCGACAGGGTGATGACGTTCGGCTTGTCCTCAAGGCCGGCCCAGCGTTCGGCGATCTGCGGCAGCCAGGTCACATCGCTGGCTACGTCCGGGATGCCGAACTTCGCGGCCGGCAGCGCCTTCTGCACAGCGCGCGCGATCTTCAGCCACTCCGCCAGGTAGGCGTCCACGTTCCATGTCTCGGGATCACGAAGGTGGCCTTTGAACAGGTCGACCTCGTTGCCCACCTGAAAGTATTGCAGCCGCGAACCCAGCTTGTGGAAGACGTACGTCGCCTCGGCGATGTCGGTCTCCGGTGTGCCATAGCCCAGGTTCAGGCCGTAGATGCAGGTCCATCCTGTCGCCTTCAGAAAGCCGTCCAGGTTGTCGATGGCCTTGGGCGTGATGGCGAAGACCGTTGCAGAGGTCGGCTCGCCTTCATGCTTCCAGGGCGAATCGACTCGCTTGGGAGCGGGTGTCTCCGGCGTGGGCTGCCACCATCCGAACTCACTGGTGTTGCCGCCAAGCCTCAGGACGCCGCGTGCGCTCATGTTGCGGAACTGCTGCACCAGCCCGATATTCTCCGGTGCGAAGAACGTCGGATCCTCAAGCTGCATGTTCTCGTACGAGAGGCCGATGAAGTCCACCGGCACCTTCGGACCAACCCCCGAGCCGATCTTCAGCGTGACTGGAGAGGGCCCAGCGTCCTGCGCGTGCAAGATAGACGGCAGCGCAAGGGCCGCAGCAGCGAGGGAGGATGTCTCAAGGAAGCGGCGGCGCGAGGGTCGGAAGCTCATCGCTCAAAACATAGCACCGCACGCGGAGCGCCAGAAGTTTGGAACGGTTTGACCCGGGTCAGTCTGTTTACGAGGACGTGTCTGCGAGCCTGGGCTGGCGCGTGCGGCCGATGACATAAGCTGCGGGAGCGAGTGCCAGCAGCGCGACCATCTGCGCGTAGTGATGCTGGCCGGGCGTGTGCGTCTCCGCAAACAGCGCTGCCAGTGCGATGAAGCCAGCAGCGCCCTCTGCCGATCCGCGCGGTGTCTCCGGCGCGAGCACAGCAGCCAGGTAGCCGCCAATCAGGCCGCAGATCACCGCGATTACCGCTGTCAGCGCAATGAATCCTACCGGCGCGCCATCCCATGGCGTGTCGTGGTGCGTGATCCGGAAGAACCACGCAAGGTAGAACGCGAGTGCGATAAAAGCGCCGAAGAGAGCGGCAATGGTGGCGCGGAAGAGGCGCATAGTGTGCTCTTAGATTACCGGAGCCGTGGCGGCGATGCATTGCCGGTTAGTGGGAATTACGAGGGGCCGGGCAGATTCGTGTCCCGGCGCTTCCTCGAGCCCCCACCGACTTGTCATCCTGAGCAAGCGTAGCGAAGTCGAAAAGAGAGTTTGTCATCCGGAGCGGAACGCAGCGCAGCGGAGTGCAGTCGAAGGACCTGCATTCTGCCTAATGGCGGCAAACATATGGAAGGCATGCCTGGCACCTCTGTGGCTGCAACCGGAATACAGGTCCTTCGACCTCGCTACGCTCCGCTCAGGATGACAAGTCTGGTGGGGTCGGCATCCGGCTGCCTATCGCAGCACCATGCCGATGCGATCCCAGCGCAGCCGCCCTCGTGCAGATCCGGTCGTGCGTTCGGTGCTCAGGTAGACCATCAGTGGTTCGCCCACGATGTTTTCGCGGGGCACGAAGCCCCAGAAGCGGCTGTCCTGGCTGTTGTTGCGGTTGTCGCCCATGGCAAAGTAGCGGCTGTCCGGGATTGGTAGATCGGCTCCGCGAATGCGATGCCGCAGCTCGATCCACCATGTCGCTTCGGCTGCCGGGTCGGCACGCTGCAGGTTAGGGAACTCATCGCGGTAGGCGGAGCGTTCCGCAGGAGAGTACGCGGCAAAGGGCTCAGCGACGGGCCTGCCATTGAGGACGACAGCCCCTCGGCGAAGGTGGATGCGGTCTGTCGGCGTGGCGATGACACGTTTCACCAGCAGTTCCGATGGGTCGACCGGGTAGTGGAAGACGATGATGTCGTCGCGGCGCGGCTCGCGGTAGGGCAGCAGCCAGCGCCAGTGGCCGGGTGTTGCAAAGACCTGCTTGTTCACCAGGACGAAGTCGCCGACAAGCATCGTCGGTTCCATGGAGCTGGTGGGGATCTGCGAGGGCTGCACGAGGAACGTGATGATGAAGAGTGAGACCACCGTCAGGCGCGCAAGCGATCCCACCACCTGCCCCAGGGCGTCCGCGAACGCATTGCCCATACGGGCCATCATCCCTGCGTGCCCGTAGCCGGAATGCCGGAGTCGTCCGCGAGTTCGCCCACTGCAGGAGAGAGGACGTCGTACGCCACGCGCGCGGCAGCCTGCTGCGCAGACTTCTTGCTGGTGCCTTCACCTTCGGCGAGGACGCGGTCGCCCAGCAGAACCTCCACGCGGAAGCGTTTGTTATGGTCGTTGCCGATCTCTTCCACCGTCCGGTAGAGCGGCTGGCCGGCTGCGCGCGCCTGCAGCAGCTCCTGCAGTGCCGATTTCCAATCGCCGACGATGCCGCCGAAACGTGCGCCCTGCTGCGCGGCAGACTTCAGTTCGGCCAGGCGCGGCTGGAAGATCTCTCGTTCGACGAACGATCGCGCGGCCTTCAGGCCGGCGCCACCGTTGCCGCCGGGTGTGGCTGCGTTCGCATCGAGATAGATTGCGGCGACGAGTGCCTCGACGGCGTCGGCCAGCAAGGCAGACTTGGTGCGTCCGCCGCTGGCGTCCTCACCCTTGCCCAGATGCAGATCGCGTCCAAGGCCCAGCCGGACGCCCACCTCGCCCATGCCCTTGCCGCTGACCAGCATGGCGCGCATGCGGGTCAGGTCGCCCTCGCGGCGCTCCGGGAAGTGGCGGACGAGCAATTCCGTGATGAGCAGGCCGACGACGGCGTCGCCCAGGAATTCGAGCTGTTCGTTGTCTTCGCCGGTAGCGTTGGTACGGCCGTCTCCCGCTTCAAAGGCAAGGGAGCTGTGCGTAAGCGCCAGTTGCAGCAGAGCGGCGTCGCGGAAGCGGTAGCGGAGGCGCACTTCCAGCGAATCGTCCGCAGTTGCCGTCTTGGTGGGGCGCTTTGCCATCGTCCTCCATGGTACGGGTTCGCGGGAGCGGGACTCAATGGGCCTGAATGGCGATCCCCTCGAGTTGTCGTCCGAGCGAGTTGTCATTCTCTCGATGTTTCCTCCTGAGTGAGTTGTCATCATCTCGAGTTGTCCTCCTCCTGGATTTGTCATTCTGAGCGGAGCGTAGAGGAGTCGAAGGACCTGCATTCCGCTTGCAGCGGCAAAGATGTGCGAGGTCTGCCGTCAACCTGTGTGCAACGACAAACAGAATGCAGGTCCTTCGACTGCACTACGCCACGCTCCGTTCCGCTCAGGATGACAACTCTGAGGGGGCACCCGGCATCGGGACGATCTCGTGGAGACCGGCCGGTTTAGGCCCGTCCGGCCCGTCGCGTTACCATGGAGTGTCACGAAATTTCAGATTTGGCGCGGCCCTGTGAGGGCTGCGTACGGAAACCGCAAGAGGGCTTAGAGCAGCAATGGCAATCGCATTGGATACGAAGTTGTCGCAGGGTGTGCAGAAGGCTGCGCAAGAGGCCGGTCTGGCCGTGTTGGATGGTGTCGTCAGTTCTGGCTTTAACGGCGCGCCGACCGAGAAGTACACGTTGGCGCTGCCGTCCGCGCCGGAGAAGACCCTGCAGTTGGAACTGGGTGTTGGCTTCGACCTGGCGAACCCTGTCTGCAGCAAGCCCGTGCATACTTTCCTGCTGGAAGTCGCGCAGCGTCTGCGCAATCCTCGGCCTGATGTTTACGTCACGCTGGGCGGCCTGCCCATGAGCATGAGCGGCTGGCAGTGGCCGTTCCACCTGTCCACCAGCGGCGCCGACACCTACATCGTGCACGGCGACACCAAGCTGGAAGACGGCAAGACGCCCGCCGATCAGCAGCTCAAGGCCAAGGTTTCGGCCAGCATGACGGTCACGTTTGCCGAGGTCGTTCCGGCGCCTGAGCAGATCTTTGCGGAGAGCTTTATCTACAACGCCGTCCGCAAGATCCTGGATCAGGGCCAGATCGAACTGACGAAGAGCGGCAACCGCCAGCCGGTGCCGGTGACGACGCGCTACTACTCGGCGAAGCAGGGCCGCTTCATCTTCAATGACACCGACGAGCAGCAGCGCGCGGATTTCCTTGCGGCCAAGGTCTACTGGGCCAGCGGCATCCTGGGCGGCGGTGAGCCGGTGTGGATTGCAGATCCGCGCGATGCGCAGTACCTCAACACAACGGTTGAGTCGTTGAAGAAGACGGCTGAGGCACTGGCCGGCGAGGGCATCCTGAAGCTCGATCCGAAGTTCGAGTTTGCCGCGAGCACCGAGCCTCTGATGAGCCACCACGGCGAGTACGAGGAGCGTATGGCCGAGGCACTTGCCTTCACGCGTCCCACCTTTAACGAAGAGATGCGCGGCGGCCACACGAACATGTAGTTGGTTTCAGAGCCAGATTGCGTTGCTTTCAGGGCCGGATCGTTCCCTTGCTCGCGCTGTCATCCTGAGCGAAGCGCAGAACGGACCGCCTCACTAGGAGCTGTCATCCTGAGCGAAGCGCAGCGAAGTCGAAGGACCCGCATCCTGCTGGTGGCGGCACAAATATGGCTGGAGCGCCCTCCACATTTGTGAAACCGCGAAGCGAAATGCAGGTCCTTCGATTGCACGACGCTGCGCTTTGTTTCGCTCAGGATGACAGATCAGGGTTGGAGCAGGAAGGCTTCTGCCGAAGACGCCGCCGATGAGCAGGAGGCCGATGCATGCGACGGCGTCGATCATGCCCTGAGAATACTGCTGGATTCCTACGCGCCTATACTTCTCTCGATGGGTTTATCTGCAGTCATCGTCGATGATGAGGCGCTTGCGCGGCGCGAGCTTCGTTACCTGCTGGATCGGGTGGGCGAGGTGGAGGTGGTTGCCGAGGCCTCCAATGGTATCGAGGCCGTTGAGACGGTTCGCAGTCATGCGCCGGATGTGGTTTTCATGGATGTGCAGATGCCGGGGCTGGACGGCTTCGCCGTGTTGAAGCGGTTGATGGAAAATCGCGAATTCGTGATGCCGGAGGTTATTTTCGCCACGGCCTACGATCAGTACGCGGTGCGCGCGTTTGAAGTGAACGCGATTGATTACCTGTTGAAGCCCTTTGAAGAAAAGCGTGTGGCACTGGCGATCGAGAAGGCAAGGATGCGCCGCGCCGCCGCATCGACGGCGCAGTCCGAAACTGCGATTGAGACCGTGCCCCAGGCAAGCGCGGAGGAGCGGCTGGAGTCACTGCTGAAGCTACTGGAGACACAGGCGACCGCTGCCGCAACGCAGACGCGTCCGCGTTCCGGCAAGGTGGTCGTGCGTTCCGCGCAGCGGTTGTTGCTGGTCGATCAGCGTGAGATCTGCTTTGCTTCAATTGAAGAGGGCGCGATCTCCGTTGTGACACCGGCGATCGAAGGCATGAGCAACGTCCGCACACTGGAAGAATTGACAGACCAGCTGGATCCGGAGACATTCTGGCGCGCGCATCGCAGCTTTGTCGTGAATATCCAGCATATCCGCGAGGTGGTGCCGTGGTTCAAGTCGAGCTACCTGCTGCGGATGGACGATCGCAAGGCCACGGAGATTCCCGTGGCACGCGCGCAGATCAAACGGCTGCGCGAACTCTTCAATCTATAGCGGCTCGGCGCTGCGTACGTAGTCCCCACTCTTCCCGCCCTTCTTGCTGAGCAGAACGATCTCGCGGATGCGGATGCCCTTGTCCAGCGCCTTCGTCATGTCATAGACGGTGAGTGCGGCGACGGCTGCGGCGGTCATCGCTTCCATCTCGACGCCGGTGCCTGCGACGGTCGCGGCGGTTGCGCGGATGCGAACGCCACCGCCGGTCTTGAGCAGCGCGGCCGGATGCACGATGGTCGCTTCGACATCGATGAACGAGAGCGGCAGCGGGTGACACATGGGGATGAGGTCCGCGGTCTTTTTGGCGGCGGTGATGCCGGCGAAGCGTGCGACCTCCAGCGGATTGCCCTTGGGGTTCTGCGGCAGTGCGGCGAGCACGTCGGCGTTTAGTTCGACGAAGGCCTCGGCGACAGCCTCGCGGCGTGTTGGCTTCTTGTCACTGACGTCGACCATGTGCGCTTCACCGGCGTCGTTGAAGTGCGATAGTTTTGCGCCGTCTCGGTGTGTACTCACAGGTCTTCTCCACGGTGCAGCAGCAGGCCCGCACCCAGCAGTCCTGCGGAGACGATAAACATCGTCTGCACGAAGCTGCGGCTCCAGACGACATTACGCCCGAAGTTGCGGGCAATGAAGACACTCAGCAGCAGCAGGGCCGGCGCCAGCACTGCCAGTGCGATCATTGCTTTTGCGATGGTGCCCCGCATGGTGTGTCGGCGTTCCGTGCTCATGACTTCAGCGTACCGCAGTGAGCTTCAGGAGTGCTGTTCACCGCGCAGCAGGACACCTGTGATCAGCATGGCTGCGTCGAGTACCAGCCACAGTTCGATGGTGTGCGTGTTGTAGTGCACCCAGAGGAAGTGCTTTGTGACGAGGATGGCCACGGTACACAGCACCGGCAGCACGATGGCCGCTACGATCAGCATGGCGCCGGCGCGCTCGCTTGCCGTGAGTTCGCGCGGTTCCGGGTTGGTGCGATCCGGCCTCATGCGGACGAGCTTACCGCGAACGCAGCAGGACCGTCACGACGTCGCCCGGCTGCAGCGCGGTGGCGTCCGGCGGTACGACCAGGTAGCAGTTGGCGCGGGCGTTCGCGTTCAGGTCGCCGGAACCTTGCCAGCCCGTGGGCTTCACGGTCGCACCGGCCAGGGACGAGTCCATGCGCGCGGGAAGAAATCGCGTAAGGCCCGGCCTGACTTTGACTTCAACGGTCAGCTTCGCCAATGCAAAATTGGCTTGCGCTTCGGCTTCCCCGGCGAGCGCGCGGACCATAGGCATGGCGAAGAGCAGTGCCGTCACCTGCGTGGAGACGGGGTTGCCGGGCAGGCCGAAGAGCCACTGCTCGGGGAATTCCGCGGTCGGTGGGATGCGGCCGAAGACGGCTGGTTTGCCGGGCTGCATGGCGACGCCCGTAAAGAAGAACTCCGCGCCCAGCGAGAGCAGGACGTCCTCCACAAAGTCGTACTTGCCTGCGGAGACGCCGCCGGAGAGCACCAGCATCGCGGCATCGCGCGCTCCGGTGATGGCGGCATGCAGCGACTCGCGCGTGTCCGCCGCGGGTGGCAGGATACGCGCGACCCCGCCATGTTCCTGCACCAGCGCGGCGAGTGCGTGTGAGTTGGAGTTGCGGATCTGCATCGCATCCGGAGTGATGTCGAGCGCGACCAGTTCATCGCCGGTGGCAAGCACGGCTACGACCGGTTGCGCGAAGACCGCGATCTCTGCCGCCCCGACCGATGCGGCCAATGCAATCTCCGCAGCACCCATACACACGCCGGCCTGGAGCAGGACATCTCCGGCGCGGGCCTCGGCGGCACGCGGGACGATGTTCTCGCCGACGGACAGGGTGCGGCCCGGCTGCAGCGTCAGCATCGCGTCTTCGATAGTGACGTGTTCCACCATCACCACGGCGTCGGCGCCTTCGGGGACGGGAGCGCCGGTCATGATCTCAAGCGCCTCCCCCGGCTGCAGAGGCGCTCCGGTCCACTGCTCGCCGGCGCGGATTGCACCGATTAATCGCATGGGCGAGTTTGCATCGCTGGATCGCAGGGCGAAACCGTCGCGCGTCGATCGTGGAAAGGGGGGCTGGTCACGGTCTGCCATGATCGCCTGCGCCAGGACGCGGCCGCGGGCGGATGTGAGCGGGATACGCTCCGTCGCAGTACTCAGGGCCTGGGACGGCATCTTGGAAGCAACGATTTGTAACGCGTCAGAACAGGACAACAGTGCCATGTTCCTGAGGGTACATGGGCCGGGAACGCGTATCCTGTCTGGAGGGGATGAGAGCCAATTTGCAGCGCGCTCCGTCCAACGCCCAGCAGCACTCACGCGCGATGTTCTGCGCCAGCCCCAGCAACAACATTGGAGATCGACTCATGCGTTCCATGCACACCCTCGCCGTTGCACTCTGCCTGGCCGCTGCGCCCTTCGCGCATGCCGATGATGCCAGCCACCGCGCCAAGGCTGAGCAGATGCTGCAACTGACCCACACTGACAGCATGATGAAGGAACAGCTTTCCAACCTGCAGGAGCGCATTAACGGCATGGCGAAGCAGCAGTCCGGCCAGGGTACGCTGACGCCCGCGCAGACGACGCTGACCACCACTTACCTGAAGCAGGTACAGGACCTGACCAATGACGAAGTTGGTTGGGAGAAGCTGCGCCCGGCCGTCGTACAGAGTTACGCTGACACCTTTACCGATGCGGACCTCGACGGGATCATCGCGTTCTACAAGTCGCCGGCAGGCATGGCGCTGCTGACCAAGAGCCCGGAGATTGCCGGTAAGACCATGACGATGGTGCAGGACAAGATCAAGGATCTGCAGCCGAAGCTGGGCGCCATGACGGAAGACTACGCAAAGAAGATGCAGGCCGCCGCACCGGCACCTGCTGCTGCGCCCGCTGCACCCGCAGCGAAGCCCTCCACCACAACGGCGAAGCCGGCCGCACCTGCCACCAAGAAGTAATGAGCTGTGTTCTAACGCTGGCGCTCGACGACGAAGCGCAAGACCGCTTCGAGTCGCTGCGCCAGCGGCACTTCCCGATCGCGCGCAATCGCATCCCCGCCCATCTGACGCTCTTCCATACGCTGCCGGAGACGGACGAGACAGTCGCGCGTCTGCGGGAGATTAGCGGCTCGCAGGCTGCTTTTTCTTTGGACATGACCGCACCGAAATCCATCGGCCGCGGTGTAGCTTACTTCTTCGACGCGCCGTCCGCCGTGCTGCTCCATCGCAGGTTGTCCGTGGCGTTTGCGGAGCACCTGAGCGCGCAGGATCGTCAGGGATTCCGGCCGCACGTGGTGGTGCAAAACAAGGTCACGCCTGAGGTTGCGAAGGAGACGCTGGCATTGCTGCTCGTGCGGTTTGAGCCGATCCCAGTGCGTGCGGTTGGACTGGATCTCTGGCGCTATCTCGATGGCCCGTGGGAATACATGCAACGGTTCAGCTTCTTTGGCGAGGGTGCTGAGCGGAGCAACGCTTTTGGAGGGACAGGGCTTTAGCCCTGCCATTCTTAGTCGAGTGATGCATGGGCTTCAGCCCCTAAAGAATTCGCCTCAGCGGCTAAAGCCGCGTTTCTTTTGCACCGATACGACATGGCTGAAGCCATGTCCCTCTGAAAAACAAGCATTTGCTCGCAAGTGACGGCGTCACTTACGCGATAAGGGATCGTGCTGCTGCGCGACCGTCGCGGACCAGGTCTGGCAGGCCGACACCGCGGTAGCCGTTGCCCAGCAGGTGCAGCGCACCAATGGCATCGACATACTGCTGCAACTGCGCCATGCGATCGCCGTGGCCCACTTCATACTGCGGCAGCGCGTCAGGCCAGCGGCGCACGATGGTTACAGCGGCTTCAGGCAACGGACCCAGTACCTTCTTCAACTCATGCTTTGCGGTCGCGGCGATCTCTTCATCGCTGCAGGGGATCAGTGCATCGGCGCGGGCGCCACCGAAGTACGCGCGAACGGACTTGCCGCTCGGCGGGACGCGTCCGTCGAACTTCTGATCGGCAAAGGTGCCTGCGAGTAGTTGGCAATCTTCGCCATCGGGTGAGAGAAAGCCGAAGCCTGCGGGGAGCTTCGGTGCGGCGTCAGCCGCGTAGCCAAAGCCTGCGATGACGGCGGAGCTTGATGGGATATTGAGCAGCGCTGCAGCCTCGGCATTGACCGGCTCAAGCAGCGAAGCAGCCACGTGGACAGGTGCTGCGAGCATCACGTGGTCGTATGTTTTTTCGGCGCCCAGCGTGTCCTGCAGCTGCCATCCCACGGACGTGCGTTCCATCGAGACAATGCCGCGTCCGATCCAGATGGCGTCTGGAGAGATTGCGGCGACCATGCGATCGATCAGCGTCGCCGTACCGCTGCGCAGCGAGGTGAAGACCGTCGCCGCACGCCTGCCGCCCCGCTCTGCTGCGCGGGCCTGAAGTGCAAGCGTCAGCGATCCGTGTTCGCGCTCCATGGCAACGAACGGCGCCATGACCGAACGCACGCTCAGCTTTTCGACGTCGCCGCCAAAGACACCGCCAAGCAGCGGTGCGCCCACGACGCGCAGTACCTCTTCGCCGAAGTGACGCCTTACGAAACTTGCAACGGACTCATCATGATCTGGTGCCGACGCCTTCAACTCGTCGGCGCGGCCCGGTTCCGCAGCGTATGCGGCGCGCGCGGTCTCGCTGAACAGCGGCGATTGCATCACGGCATCCAGCCGCTCTGGCACCATCATGCGCATGCCGTCGGGCATGGCGACCAGCTTGCCATCGCGGAGCACCCACGTGACGCGCGCCTCGTCTTGGGACGGGATGACCTCGTCGCCCAGGCCAAGCTCCTCGGCCAGTTCGCGTGCCCACGGCTTGTCCGTCACCCAGCCATCGGGGCCGCACTCAATGACGAAACCATCCTGGCGATGTGTCTCCACAATGCCGCCGAGACGATTCGATTGTTCGAAGAGTGTGAAGGAGACATCCGCACCAGCCTCGCGCATCCGCTGCAGTTCGTAGGCTGCGGCGAGTCCAGCGATGCCGCCGCCGATGATAGCAACGGAGCGAGCCATCGGTCAGGCGCTCACAGTCTGTGCTTCTTCCACGGGAGCGAGCGTCAGCAGGATCTCTGCAGCAACGTGCGGCTGTTGCACAGGATGGGTCGGGAGGCTCCGCACGCCGCGCCGGGAAAGGTCCGCGAGTGCAGCGATCAACGTGGGCGAATCGTTCAGGCTCTCGGCACGGGAGACGGTGATGCCGCCGATCTCCGCAGCGACCTTCTGGAAGTCGATGTCGATGTCGTAGAGGATCTCGACGTGATCGCAGAGGAAGCCCACGGGCTGCAGTACGGCGCGCGTGTAGCCTTCCTGCTTCAGCGCAGCCAGCAGGTCCGGCACGCCTGGTCCGATCCATGGGCCACCGCTGAGGCCCTGGCTCTGGAAGCAGAAGTACCAGTCTTTCTCGTCCAGGATGTCGCTCAACTCTTCGGCGATGTGCTTCGCCGTTGCCTTGCATTCGATGGCGTAGGTATCAGCATCGGTCGTCAGCATCATGCCGTGATGTTCGCTGGGCTTTGCTTGAATGGTGCGGCAGGGAACCGAATGCGCGGTGAACAGGATGGCCGTCTTCCCGCCGGTTGCAAGTGCGGTCTCATAGGCCTTGCGCATCTTCTCTGCAAAGGCGCGGACGAGGAGTGTGTGCTCACTCCAGCCGGAGACGAAGTCAATCTCAAACGCACCTGCTGCCGCATCTTCCAGCGCTCGGCGATAGAGGCCGACGCTGGTCCGCGAGTTCTGCGGCGCGAGGCAGATGGCGCGAATCTTCTTCACGCCTGCGTCCTTCATCTGCGCGACGGTGTCGGCGATGAAGGGCTTCCAGTTGCGCATGCCCACGTACACCGGCGTGCCGATGCGCTGCTGGAGCAGCTTGCCCTGCAGCAGCGTCCACCGGGTCAGGTGCGGACCTTCTGCGGTGGGTTCGTCGCGCAGACCGATCTCGGCATAGCGCTCCTGCAGTTCGTGCACCACGTGCGGCGGGACGCCACGTCCACCGGTGACCAGCTTCAGGTACGCATCCATCTCGCCCAGCACATCGGGGGTGCCGTGTGCCAGCAGAAGGATGGCGTCGAAGTGTTCCGGCTCCGGCTGCTTCACTTCGGGCGCGGCCATCGCTGCGGCGATCTGGTCGGCGTTGCTGACCTCATACTGCGCGAGGATGCGAGCCTCCTTACCTACGGAAGCATCACTCCCATGTCTCGGAGGCGAGGCGTGGGGCGCCCGGTCGTTCGGATTAAGTTGCTCTTCGAGGTTCAGCTTTTCCGCGGCGAGCCCAATCAGAAAATAGGGAAGGTCCTTGATCATCGCGCACTCAGCTCCTTGACCCACTTCGACACGTTGATGACGGCGTCGACGGGTGTGCCGGGAACGATGCCATGTCCCAGATTGAAGATATGACCGTTACGATTGCCTGCCGCATCCAGTACCTGCTGCACACGCTGCTTCAGCAGGTCTTCCGGTGCGAAGAGTGCAATGGGATCGAGATTGCCCTGTACGGCGACGCCTTCGCCCGCGAGACGCCAGCCTTCCTCGAGCGGCACGCGCCAGTCCAGGCCGAGCACGTCTGCGCCGGTCTCGCGCATGGTGCTGAGCAGCGACGCAGTGTCGACACCGAAGTAGATGACGGGGACGCCCAGTGCCTTGACGCGCTGCACAAGCTCGGTGGTGAAGGGCAGAACGAAGTCACGATAGTCCGCGACGGAGAGCGCACCGGCCCAGCTATCAAAGATCTGGATGACGTCCGCGCCGGCCTGCACCTGCTGTGCGGCGTAGGCTGCGAGCACGGTGTTCAGCTTGTCCATCAGCATGGACCACGCGGTGCGGTCGCTGTACATCAGCTTCTTCATCTCGACGTAGTTGCGAGAGGATCCGCCTTCGATCATGTAACTGGCGAGCGTGAACGGAGCGCCGATGAAGCCGATGATGCCCAGGCGATCGCCGTCCGGACGGGCTGGTGCGAAGTGCTTCGCGACCTGCTCAATCGCGCGCGCGACGTAGTTCAACTCATCCGCGCGGTCGGTCCGCAGCGCTTCGACCTGCTCGCGGGTGCGGATGGGCTGATGCACCACGGGACCTTCGCCGTTGACGAACTCGAAGTCGAGACCCATGGGCGTGAAGGGCAGCAACAGGTCCGCGAAGATGATGGCGGCGTCCACGTCGAGGCGCTCGGCCGCGGTGATGGTCACCTCGGCGGCAACATCGGGCGTGCGGCAGATCTCCAGCAGCGAATGGTTGCGGCGTACGGCCATGTACTCCGGCATGTAACGGCCGGCCTGGCGCAGGAACCACACGGGGGTGCGGTCGACCGGCTGACACAGGCAGGCACGGACAAAGCGGCTGTCAGACAGGCCGTCAGCGCGTTGTTTTGACATTTTGACAACTGTTGAAACGTCGGTCATCTGCTACGCCGTCGGAGCGACGAACTCCTTCGGCAGCTCGCCGCCGGAACCGTAGAAGAAGTCGTTCATCTGCTCGACGAGAAACTCCTGCGCCTGCGGTGTCCAGGGCTGCAGACGGTATTCGTTCAGCAGCATCTTCTGACGCTCAATCCACTCGCCCCATGCCTTCTTGCTGACGGTGTTGTAGATCTTGTTGCCAAAATCGGAATCGAAGGGCGGCTCATCCAGCCCTTCCATCTCAGCCTTGTACTTCGAACAGAAAACCATGTGTGCCATGTCGATCCGTGCTCCTAAACCACCTCTGATTGTACCGGTGCAGGATCGGCGGAGTGCTGTGGGATCAACATGGCTGGGCGATCTGTTAGCGGGCGGGCGTTCCATCGCGCTCGCCCTTACCCGGCACGATCTCGCCATTCTCGTCGTAGGGGCAGTGTCGGCAGCCGTTGTTGCAGCAGGTACCGCGTTTACGCAGATAAGCCGCGGTGAAAACGAGGAATGGACCGTCGTAGTAGGTGTCTTCGTCGGCCAGGGGCTGCTGCGAGTCGCTCATGCGAAGAGGCCGCTTTGTGGAGGCTCGAGGACGGGGATGGGTTTGTCTACGCGCGGCGCGGTGTTGCGGCGGATGCCCTGCGGTGTTGCGACTGCGTCAAGAGGCTCTCCTGCTACGTCACACGGCACGCCGCCGCGCAGGTGGACTTTTTTGCCGGCGACGGCGTTGGTGCGCTCGCCAGGGACGATGACGCCGATGAGGTTGACGGGGTCGCTGGCGGCGAGTGTCACCACGTCGTCCTGCTTCAGATCACGTGTGGCGCGCAGGCTTTCGACGGCCTCGGGCAGCGCGAACTGCTCGCCGTTGAAGCCGTGGACAAAGCGGCCACCACGAATCTCACCGCGCGCCTCCAGGCGGCGCAGCATGCGGACCAGGTCGCGCCATTTGGGCACGTTGGCCTCGCGTTGCAGAAGGTCGCGGAAGACGACGCCGTAGCGCGCCAGCAACATGCGTGCGGCGGCGGCTAGGGAGGTTTCCTGCTCGCGGGCTCGTTCGGGCGCGGAGAGTTCGCGGTGCTCTTCTTCTGTGAAGAGCGACCAGCGGCCCGCGGTGCTGCGTGTGCCGCGGCGCGCGCCGTTCACGACGGGTTCGGCGGCCAGCGGCTTGCGCTTGGGATCCATCATGATGCGCAACTGGTCGAAGCCGTCAGCAGAGGCGATGCCGGCGGTGGCGAGTTCCCAGAGGGCGGTCTGTGTTTGTTGCTTGCTGAGGACGCACATGCGCTGCAGGTCGCTGGCGAAGCATGCGCCGCGCTCGCGCAGGGTGTTGCGGATGGAGAGCGCTTCGGGCGAGAGGGCTTGCTGGAGTTTGTCTTCTTCGATGCACTTGGCGGCGAGCGCTGCCGGTAGCCAGTCGGCGCTTTCACGCAGGAAGAAGGTGATGGGCGCCATGTTGGTGGGGATGACGCGGCGCGGTGCGGCACCGTCGCCGGCGGCCCACGCGGGGTGCGGCGAGATGCGGCCCCAGCCGACAGCGCCACTGAGGCAGAGCTGGTCGAGCCACTTGCCGTCGTAGTCCTTGACGCGCTGCGGCAGCAGGTTCCGCTCCCACTCGATGGCAGGCGCTTCGAAGCCTTCGAGTTGGAGGAGGGCTTCGAGCACGCCCTCTTCTCCGGCGAGCTGCGTCTGCGGCCCGAGATGCTGCCAGCGCACAAGCCAGCGCATGAAGACGGCGGGCGTGACAGCTTCGATCTGCTTGCGCAGTGCGCCGAGTGTGAGGCGGTGAATGCGCTGGAGGATACGGCGTTCGCACCACTCGACGTCCTTGTCGTCCTCGGCCGCGGCGGGTGCTTCGAAGATGCCGCGGAGCGCGAGGCCCTGCATCTCCATGGCGACGAGTTGCTGTACGAGGGCTCGTGGCTGGAGTGAGAGGAGCGCGGCGATGCTGCGGGCGGTGGTGGGGCCGAGGATCTGGAGGATGCCCTGGGTCAGGAGGCGGAGGGCTTCTTCGTGAGAGGGAACAGGGATCAGGGAACAGAGAACAGTTTCTGCGCCTTTCGCTGCGGGGCCGGCGTTTGAGGTGATTGCTTGCAGTGCCTGTGCGTGCTCGAGGCGTTCGGTTGCGACCCAGCAGTCTTCTTTGCCGAAACGGAGGATCTGAGCGCGGCCGCGTGCTTGCAGGCGCTCGAAGAAGAGCGGCCAGTGGCGGCTTGCTTGTGCTCGGTGAGCCTGGACTTCTTCGTCATTGCAGGCATCGGAACCCGCCCTTGCTTCGCAAGAATGGGGCACCCGGTCGTTTTCGCCTCGCGGATGCTGTTCGCTGTTCCCTGATCCCTGTTCTCTGAACAGTGCCACCGGCAGAGCGATGGTGCTGAAGAGCAGGTCGTGCAACTCGTGCTCGTCGCGGAGGTCGGGCCAGATCTCGCAGCGGGTCTGGCGGATGGCTGCGGGGTCGAGTCGGCCTGCTTCGCCGAGGACGGAGTCGGGGATGGTGCCTCGCAGGGAGACGGCGCGGGCGCGGCGCTCGCCCAGGTCGGCTTCGTCGAGGAAGGCGTTCTGGTTGGCGTTGAGTAATTCGTGCGAGAAAAGGGAGGGCACGGGCGTGTCGACGGCGATGCATTCGATGGTGCCATCGTGCATCGCGCGCAGGATCTGCTGCAGACCTTCCAGATCCATTGCTTCCTGCAGCACGTCCTGCATCACCTCACGGACGAGCGGGTGATCCGGGATCTGAATGTCGCCGACGATCGTCTCGAAGCATGCCGCGGCTTGCGGGAAGACGGAGGCCAGCAGGTCCTCACCGCGCGTGCGTTGAATCTGCGGCGGTACCTTCTTGCCCTTGCTGAAGCGCAGCAGTTGGAGCGAGCGGTTCGCAGCCCAGCGCCAGCGTGTCTTGAAGATGGGGGAGGCGAGCGAGGCCTGTTCGAGCAGCTCTTTCGCGGTGTGTTCTGTCAGGAAGTGGAAGACGTCGGCGAGCGGGAAGCTGTGCTGTTCGGCCAGGCAGATGTTGATGCCGTTGTCGGTCGCGGCTGCTTGCAGCTCGTAGTTGAAGCCGCGGCAGAAGCGCTTACGCAGCGCGAGTCCCCACGCCTTGTTGATGCGGCCGCCGAAGGGTGCGTGCAGGATGAGCTGCATGCCGCCGCCCTCATCGAAAAAGCGCTCGGCGACGATGGTGGTCTTGGTGGGCACGCAGCCCAAAACGGCGCGGCCGCTGACGATGTATTGCACCAGTTGCATCGCGGCGCTTTGGCACACGGCGCATTCTTCCATCAGCCATGCGACGGCGTCCGCGACGACGGGATCTTCAGGAATGACACGTTCATGGTGCACGCCTTGCGTGCGGTCGCTGATGGCTTTGCGGAGGTCGCCGACGAAGTCGCTGAGGACGT
Organism: Terriglobus roseus; assembly: GCF_900105625.1. Lineage (NCBI taxonomy): Bacteria > Pseudomonadati > Acidobacteriota > Terriglobia > Terriglobales > Acidobacteriaceae > Terriglobus > Terriglobus roseus. Next base: position 2,203,723 of record NZ_FNSD01000001.1, on the reverse strand, counting down.
CCGTGCGTTGCGGTGCCTCACCATCCCAGAAAGGCACGGAGGGCGGCGCGCCGTGCGCATCTTCGACGAGGACGCGGCCTTCTTTTTCGACGGTGAGAATGCGCCAGCTTGAGTTGCCCAGCTGGATGACATCGCCCGGTCCGCTGTCGACGGCGAAGTGTTCGCCGAGTGTGGCGATGGTGTGGCCTTCGGGCATTAGGACCACGGAGAACATCGCCGTGTCCGGGATGGCGCCACCGTTGCCGATGGCGGTCATGCGTGCGCCACGCCGTGGATGCAGCACGCCGGCGACACCGTCGCGCAGAAGGTACGCGCCGTAGCGTCCGCGAGAGTTCTCAATGCCGGTGTGCAGCAACGTGACGATCTCGTCGAACTCGGTGCGTGAGAGGTCGCGATACGGATACGCGCGGGTGACCAGCGCGAACATCGCATCCTCTTCCCACGGCTCCGCGCCGCACATGGCGACCATCTGCTGCATCAATACATCGCGCGGCTGCGGTGGAATCTCCAGCTTGTCGAGCGAGCCCAAGCGCATGGCGCGGACGAGCGCTGCCTGCTCCAACAGGTCGTCGCGCGTGGAGGCGAAGAAGCGGCCCTTAGGGATGGCTCCGCGCCAGTGGCCTGCGCGTCCCACACGCTGCATGGCGACGGCCACGGCGCGTGTGCTGTTGAGCTGGATGACCAGGTCGACGGCACCGATGTCGATGCCCAGTTCGAGCGATGCGGTGGCGACGAGGCACTGGATCTCGCCGGCTTTGAGGCGCTGCTCCGCGTCGAGACGTAGTGCTCGCGAGAGGGAGCCGTGGTGTGCTGCGACGTTCTCTTCCCCGAGCCGTTCGCCCAGCGCGCAGCACAGTCGTTCCACCATGCTGCGGGTGTTGACGAAGACGAGCGTGGAGCGGTGTTCGCGCGCAAGTTCGGCCATGCGATCCACGATCTCGATCCACATCTTGCTGTCGCGGACGCTGCCGAGTTCGGTGGCGGGAATTTCGATGGCGAGATCGAGCGTGCGACGCTGTCCTACCTGGACGATGGTGGCGCGACGGTAAAGGGGATAGGAAACAGGGAACAGGGAACAGTTGCTGGCTTCCTCCGGTATTTGTGATGTGCGCGCGGAATGCAGGTCCCCTTCGACAAGCTCAGGGCAGGCTTTCGACTTCGCTGCGCTTCGCTGAGGATGACAAATCTCAGAGGGGGCGCTCTTCCCTGTTCCCTGTTCTCTAAACCTTCCACTCGGCACTCCCGTGAGGAAATCCGCAACCAGCTCGATCGGATTCTGCGTTGCGGAGAGGCCGATGCGTTGTGGTGCTTTGGCCATACCCATCAGCATGGCGCCCGGTGTCAGGCGATTCTCTCCGGTGACGAGTGCGTCGAGGCGTTCCAGGGTGAGTGCGAGATGCGCTCCGCGCTTGTCGTCGGCCATGGCGTGAATTTCGTCGACGATGACGGTGTGCACGCAGCGCAGGTTTTCGCGCGCCTTCGCGCTCGTCAGCAACAGGTAGAGCGACTCCGGTGTGGTGACCAGAATGTGTGGCGGCTGCTTCAGCATGGCCACGCGCTCTTTTGGCAGTGTGTCGCCGGTGCGCACGCCAGTGCGGATGCCTGGGAAGAGATAGCCGTCTTCCATCGCGAGTTGCAGGATCTCGCGCAGTGGCTCTTCCAGGTTCTTCTGCACATCGTTGCTCAGCGCTTTGAGCGGTGAGACGTAGACGATCTGCGTGTATGGCGACAGTGTGCCCGCCATCGCCTCCGTGACCAGGCGGTTGATGGCGACGAGAAAGGCCGTGAGTGTCTTGCCGCTGCCGGTCGGTGCAGAGATCAGTGTGGGTTCGCCGCGCAGAATGGCGGGCCAGCCCTCGATCTGCGGCTCCGTCGGTGTGCCGAATTTTCCCACGAACCATCGCTGCACCACGGGGTGCGCCCACGCCAGGGCGGCAGGGACCTCCGGCAGTGTTGCGGCAATCGGCAGGGGAGCGAAGGCGGCCATGCCGAATTCTATCGCCTTCGTCCTTTGTTCGCTTTGGCGCCTCGATTCTGGTGCAATCTGGTCCTCTGAGAAGATGGAAGTTATGGAAATCGAACTTCAGGAACGCGCCGCAAAGATTAAAGTTGTCGTCTTCGATGTGGATGGTGTGCTGACCGACGGCATGCTGTACTTCATCCCCACCGGTAAGAAAGAGGATGGCTCTGTCGCGTCCGTTGAGGTCAAGGGCTTCTCCGCGCATGACGGCCTGGGCATGGGCATCGGCCGCATTGCCGGGCTGCGCTTCGGCATTATCACCAAGCGGTCGAGCGACACGGTTGCCGTTCGCATGCGCGACCTGAAAGTTGAGTTCATTCACCAGGGATCGCAGCAGAAGATGGAGGCGATCCGCTCCATCATGGCAGAGGCGGATGTCGCGCTGGATGAGATTGCCTATGTCGGGGACGACATCATCGACCTGCCGCCGATGCGTGCAGTTGGGCTTGCGGTCGCGACGTGGAATGCGCGTGAGCAGGTGAAGGCCGCGGCGCACTATGTCACGCCCAGCGCGGGTGGACATGGCGCGGGTCGCGACACGATTGATCTGATCCTGGATGCGAAGGGCGTCCTGCTGGAGTCGATGGAGGAGTATTTGCGCCAGGCTGGTACGGCGACGGACATCGGCCACGGCGTCCAGTAATCCAACGCCGTCGGTGTGCCCCATTCATGCGCGGCCTTCTTGCGCATGAGTGGGTTCTACTCAGCGCAGAAGCCGTCGTGAGTCCTGCCGCACTTTGCGAAACTCCCGTCCATCGGCATCGCTTATGGACGGGCATCCGGATCGGTGGTGTTACAGCCGCTCTTCGAGGGAGTGGAGTGTTGGCGGCGTGATGTTCAGCGCCTTACGGCCAAGGATGAACGCCAGGTGCACGGCGAGCGCAATGCCTGTGCCGGCCAGCGTGGCAAGAACGCGATGCAGCATCACCTCGCGTGGTGGCTGATGTGCGACCGCCAGTACAAAGCAGATGTAACCCGTCAGCGCGAGCGCGAAAGCGCCATAGTTCACGTTGGCCAGCAGGTAGGCGGCGAACTGGAAGACGAGGACCAGCAGTGCGAGCCACATGCCGCGAGGCTGCAGCTCCACCACAATGACGGTGCAGAGTGCGGCGCCCGCGAGTGTGCCGGCAGCACGTAGTAAGGCGCGCAGGGCCGTGGCGGAAAACTCCGGTTTCGGGATTAACAACGCGGTCATGCCGATCCAGTAGGCGCTCGTCCACGTCTGCGCCCGGTAGATTGCGATGGAAACCGCTGCTGTGACGCCCATACGCAGTGCGAACTGAAAGGCGCCACTGCGGGGCTTCAACTGCTCCAGCAGGAAGGCTCGCTGGAAGTGCGTAGGATCAAAGTCCGGGCTTGAGAAACGTGTCTGCGCCGCTGCAACGAAGTATCGGCAGAGCAGCAGGATTGCGTATTGGAGCAAGGCACCCGCCAGCACGCCCGCTCCACGCAGCAGCGCGGAATAAACCAGGTCATGCGTTGTGCCGGGCGTGCTTGGCGCTGCGGACGAGACGACGAGAAAAATACAGCACTGCTGGCCGACCCATGCGGTCGCTGTGCTGATGCTGTTGGACAGACCGTAGAGCACAGCCCACACGACGGACGTGACCAGCAGCGCAGTCGTGCTGTCCCGGCAGAGCGCTCCGACCAGTGCCGAGATGGCAATGCCGATGGACGCAGCAAGCATCGCGCCGGAGCGATGGAAGAGTGGCGGTTGATAGGATCCGAAGCCGACGCACTGTGCTCCGCCGACCATCAGTGCGGCTGTACCGGGATAGCCAAAATGCAGGCCGACGATCAGCGGCAGTGCGATGCCCGGCAGGCAGAGAAATGCATGGAGTGGTTCGGATTTCGACCAGTCAAATGCCACGAGTTGGGATCGAAAGTTCTCCGCCACGAACTCTATGATGCGGCTTTTCGAGCATGCTTGTCTTGCGTCGTGCGGCTCTGCGAGGCTGCTCAGCGTGTGCCGAAGCTGACCTTTACACCACCGAAGAGCGTGATGGGTGCACCGGGCGAGAAGTAGGTGGTGTTGCGCAGCGGGTAATCTCCGCTGGCATACGCCGTGAAGGGCCGCGCGATGAAGTTGCCGTTGTTGTCGTAGGGCGTCGTGGCGAGCTGACCGGTGGTGTAGTAGTGCCGGTTGAGCAGGTTGTTGATCTCTGCAAAGAGCTGCAGGTGCGCATTGAAGGTGTAGCGTGAGCCGAGATTGACGACGCCGTAGCCCGGCGACTTACCGCTGCCCAGGTAGTACTGACCGTCCGCCTGGTGCAGGTTGTTTTCATTGCCCTTCACGAAGGAGCTGCCGATGGCGTTGAAGTCGGCGCTGATCCCCAGCTTCTTCAGCGGGTGGTAGTCCACGTAGGTCTTGAACATGTGTTGCGGCACCTGCGGGATGTGATTGCCGGGCAGGATGGTGATCAGACCGCCGTCCGTTACGCCTTTCTCGCCCGCAAGTGCGTTGCTGTTGCTGCTGTTGCTGTCGGCCTCGATGACCTGCGGACTCTGATACGTGGCTTCGAGGAAGGTGTAGTCAACCCCAAGATCCACGTTGCGCAGATGTGCTGCGGTTGATGCCTCAACGCCCTGGCGCCGCGTCTTGCCGAAGTTCTGAAAGTAGCCAAAACCGGTCGCCTGCGATGCGACGAAGAGCAGGTCGTCGTAATTGATTGTGTGGAAATAGCCGGCGGAGTAGCGGTACCGGCCGTCTGGATTGCCGCGGAAGCCGAACTCGTAGGTGCGGCTGACCACCTGCTTCAGCGGCGGATCGCTGACAAGCGCATTGGGCAGCGAGCAGGGAAAGTCGGGGTCGGCGCAGCCAAGCTCTGTGGAGGTTGGTGCGCGGCTTGCTTCGCCGTAATCGAAGTAGGCATTGAGCATTGCGCTGGGCTTGTAGACCATACCCGCAGTCGGGTTGAAACGCTGAAAGATGTTTACGGCTGTCAGCGTACCGTGCGCGGCGGATGGTGGCAGCCGGTCTGTGTTGTCGATGTTGGTGTGGTTGTAGCGGCCGCCGGCGTTGAAGACCCACTTGCCCAGGCTCAGCGTGTCTGTGAGGTAGAAGCTGGGCGTTGTCGTCACACCATGCAGATTGACGCGGCTGTCGATCGGGCTGCCGCTATCGTCAATCTCGCTGCCGTCAGAGAACGAGGGAACACGTGTGATGGTGATGCCGTCCGGGTTCAGGTAGCCCCACTGCGACGTCTGGATGAAGGTCAGACCGCCACGGTCAAACCCCGCACCCACGGCGAGCTTGTTGTGCGTGGTGTTCCATGAGAGCGCGGCACTGGCGCCATAGGCATGCTGACGATTGACCGTGTCCGTGTCTACGCCGGTACATTTCTCCGCGGGCTCTGCCTTTTCGAGCGTCTGCGCGACACAGCGCAGGTAAGGGAACGGAGTGTTCGCCGCGGTGATGGGCGTTGTTGGGAACGGAATGTGTGCCGCCGTCAGAGCGGTCTTGTCCCCGGTGCTCAGGGTGTAAAGCGACTGATCGAAGCTGTTGTCGTTGACATCGCCGTTGCTGGTGTTGGTGCGTGTGGAACGGATGTAGGCATTGCCGTTGATGCTCAAGCCGTGGCTCAGGGTCTGCGTCACGTTGAGCGTCAGGAAAGGCTGGTGCTGGTAAGTGGCATCGGGGATCGAGTAGACGCTGCCATAGCCATGATTGAGGCCGGTCGTGCGATTCATCGCGCGGAAGTCCTGCGTGCCATTCCCGATGAGGTTGTTGATCGAATAGCCGCCGGAGAGCGAGAGCAGTGTGTCTTTGTGCGCATAGCCGATCTTTGCGAAGGACTGCTTCACGCTGGATGGCGACTGAACGCGCCATCCGTCCTCATGAAAGAGCGTGCCGGCTGCGAACCAGTTCCACGGACCTTTGCTGCCGCCCCACTCCGCATCGACGGCGCGTCGGCCGAAGCCGCCGCCATAGCCGCTGATGGAGAACCCGCTGTTGCTGATGCCATCTTTCGTCTGCACCGCGATGGCGCCGCCCAGGGTGTTGAGGCCGTAGACAGGGTTTGATCCGGGGATGAGTTCCGTGGTGCTGATGGCGACCTTGGGAATCAGATCCCACTGCACGACATCGCCGAAGGGCTGGTTCTGGCGAACACCGTCGAGATAGACCGACAGTCCCGCGGGCGCGCCGACAAGCGGCGATGCGGTGTAGCCGCGATAGTTCACGTCCGGCTGAAAGGGGTTGTTCTGATTCTCGTTCACATAAACGCCGTTCAGACGGCGTTTCAATGTGTCGGTCAGGTCAATGGCGTTGGTGTCTTCGATGGTCTGCGAGGTGACTGTCTGAACGGGCAGAGGCACATCGCTCAGAGGGACATCCAGCGATCCGATCGGAGTGGATGCAATGACATTCACGCTGGTGTTCGTGCTGCCGATGGTCATCACGACGGTGCGCTGCACCGGCTCAGTAGAGCGAAGATTGAAGTGCAATGTCTGCGCTGCGAAGCCGCTATTAGACAACACCAGCGTGTAGCGGCCGAAGGCGAGGTCGGAGAGCGTAAGCGATCCATCGCTCTCCGTCTGCACACGACGGCTGGGGCTGGGCCCGTAGAGCACGCCGTGCGAGACGAGCGCGCGGCCCGCAGGATCGTTCACCTGCAGGTGGATGCTACTCATGGGCTCCTGCGCGATCGCAGATGCAGCGGCTGAGAGCAGAACGGGCAGAAGTAAGGTACTGCGAACAAACGGCATGCTGCTTATTCCTTCAAGACAAACAAGTGCTGCGGCCGGGTGGATACCGGGAGATGTCGTGCTCCACGGAATGAAGAGCACATCGCGGAGAAGAGAGCGGATTCACATCTATATTCCGGGGCGCACCAATCTGTTCAGCCTTTTTTGCGGGTTTGTTTCTGCTTCCCTGCGCAGCTTTGTGCGATGACACGCGTTACGTCCGTGCGCCATAATGCTGCTTATCCTCTCCATGGCCGGCCTCTCCAATCCGATCAGCCTGTTCCGCACTGCCGCGCAGAGTGCACCGGGGGTGGAAGCCGTCTCATCGCAGGACACTGCGGCGCTGCAGGCTGAAGTGCTGGCTCTGTTTGACGATCTGCGTGATCGGCTGCTGCGGTACAGCCTGTCGTTCGGGATCGCACGTCATGATGCGGAAGATGTTCTGCAGGAGTGCTTCCTGGCGCTCTTCCGGCATCTGCAGGCCGGTCGCTCGCGTGAGAACCTTTCCGGCTGGGCCTTCCGGACGACTCACAATCTTTCGCTCAAGCGTCGCGCTTCAGTGCATGCCGAGTATCGCGCTGCCGTGCCGGAGGAGACAGCCCAGATCCAGGTGTGCGACGACGGTCCAGGGCCGGAAGAGCATGTGCTTTTCAGCGAACGTCAGGAGCGCCTGCGCGCCGTCGTTCGTGCGCTGCCGGAGACGGACCAGATGTGTCTGAGGCTGCGCGCGGATGGCATGCGGTATCGCGAGATTGCCGGTACGCTCGGCATCTCCCTCGGATCCGTCGCAGCGTCGCTCGCGCGCTCATTCGAGCGACTGCAGAGGATGGACGCGCGATGACACTCTTCCTGCGCGGCCAACACCTTCGCGACCAGGACATCCTTCTGTTGCAGGAGGGGGAGTTGTCGGAGCAGCAGGCAACGGAGTTTGCAAAGCACCTGTACAGTTGCAGGATCTGCCAGGCGAAACACGCAGCGTTGAAGGCAGCTTCGGAGCATCTGGACGAGCTCAAGGTGGTCCCTGCGGATGCAGCGGAGGACGCGTTGCGCAACCATCTGCAATCCCGGTTGGCGGAGGCTGCTGCTGTCCGTGGCGAAGTTTCCTGGCTGCATACATTGCGGCAACCAAAAATGCTCGCGCGGCTGGCGTCCGTGGCCGCTCTGCTGGCAGTCTCAATCGCTTGGCAGCAGGCGTACCGGCCACTGCAGGACCGGATGGGGCCCTATGAGGAGACCGGCCCGAAGCCAGTCCGTGCGCTGACTCCGGGTGCCGTGCGTCCCGTGGCGTTGTCCGAATTATGCAGTTTGCCGGACAACGATCTGGATCCGAAGGTGCCCGTGGAGAAACAGCGCGCCGTCTTCCGTGCCTATGGCATGGATGATCGTGCGGCTCGCGGATACCAGGTGGATTACCTGATCAACCCGCAACTCGGCGGTGATGACGATGTCGAAAATTTATGGCCTGAGCCGTATCACTCAACCGTCTGGAATGCGACGGCGAAAGACGCGCTGGAGACAAAGCTGCACAGCATGGTCTGCGGCGGCCAACTGGATCTGACGGCGGCTCAGCATGAGCTGGCAACGGACTGGGTTGCGGCTTATAAGAAGTACTTCCATGCGGACCGGCCGGTGAGCACGGTGGCCGCGGCGGATGGATTGCCAGTGCTGGAGCGCTGACCCTCACACACACAAAGACTTGTCATCCTGAGCGTCAGCGCGCAGTCAAAGGACCTGCATTCCGCCTGCGGTGCTCGAAATGTGCATGGGAACTCCCACACACATTTGTAGCGCTGCAAGAGAAAGCAGGTCCTTCGACTTCGCTCAGGATGACAGGTCCTGCGATAAGCGAGAAGGGAAGAGGCCGATTACAGCGTCTTGAGATACTCGACGACTTCCGTGATCTCCACGGGCTTCAACTGGTCCTTGAATGGCGGCATGGGAACCTTGCCGTTCATGATGCGATCGGTCACCGTTTCGTCGGTAACCTTGGTGGTGCCGTCCGCCATCACCCCGCGGGCGTACAGGCCTTTCAGGCCCGGGCCAATCTTCTTGTCGGTGGTATCGGCGCTGTGACAGATGGCGCACTTGGAGTCGAAGGTGGCCTTGCCGTGGGTGGCGGCTTCGCTCATCTGCGCGCCCGCGCTCAGGAACGACAGGCCAAGAACGGCCACGCTGGAGAAGAGAACCTTGCTGCTGTTGCGCATGCTGGGTAAATCCTTTGGCCCCGGCATTGGCCGGTGGCAGAAGTGGGTTCGACGGTAAGACGAATCATAAGATGCAAAGGCCGCGCCCGCGTTTGATCTGCTGTGGCGCGGCCTTTCATAGGAGCAAAACTACGGTAGAACCACCAGACCCCAGGGGCTTCCGCCCGAGGGCGCCTTGGCCTTGACGGTCATGGTGGCCAGGTCGACAGCGGTCACATCGTTCGAAGGGCCGTTGGCCGTGTAGAGCGTGCTGCCGTCGGGTGACAGTGCGATACCCCAGGGACGCTTGCCCACGGCCACATCGCCCACCGGTGCCTGTGTCTTTGTATCGATGACGACCACCTTACCACCGCGTCCGGTGCTGGTGTACAGCTTCGACGCGTCGGGCGACATCAGCACGAACATGGGCTTCACCTCACCCGGCTTGCCGAGTTCGATGGTCTTCACGATCTTCTTCTTTGCAACATCGATGACAGTGACTGTGCCATCGTTTTCCGCATTGATATACGCGGTCTTGCCGTCAGGCGTGAAGGCCACGTTGCGTGGGCGATGGCCGACCGGGAAGGTCGCGGTGATCTTGCCAGTCTTCGGATCCAGCACGGAGATGGTTCCGCCTGCCTCCGAGGTGACAAAGACAAAGCTGCCGTCCGGCGACGTCTTCACGCCCTCCGGCTGCGCGCCCATCTTCTGGGTCGCGTCGATCTTGCCGCTGTCGATGTCGATGATGGAAACAGCGCTCTCATCTTCGTTCGACACATAGAGCTTCTTGCCGTCTTTGCTCAGGTCGAAGTTTTCCGGATCGCTGCCACCCGGGATGATCTTCAGCAGCTTATTCGCTGCGATGTCGAAGACACCGATGCCGTCCTTGGAGTGGTCGCTGGGTGGCAGCGTGCTCTCATCCACGCCCGGACCGCCGATGGGCGTGCCACTCAGTGCGATGTACAACGTCTTACCATCCGGGCTGGCATGAATGCCGCGCGGACGCGTGCCGATCTTCAACTGCTCCAACTGCTTCATGGTGGTCGCGTCAATGACAGTCAGTTCGCCGGAGACCTCGTCCGTAACGTAGATGCGCGGTCCCTTGGCCGTCTCCATGGTTGGACCCGCGGGCGCGGCAGGCGCCTCGGACTTGGGTGCGGACTTGCATCCGGTGAGGGCGACGAGCAGGCTTGCCGAAAGTACCAGGTGACGCGTGTTCCGCATGGTCCGTCCTTGTTGATCTAATTGTGCAGTTCGCTTCGTCCGGTCACCCGGACGCCAAATGCGTTAACGTTCTCCCGCCACGCCTTTTCAGCGCATGGACGATAGGTTCGTCTCATACCGCAACGCCGCGATTATAGAACCCGCATTCACCCTTGGCGACCGCGTTGATGCGCCATGAGCGCAACCTCTAGAACTTCAGTTGGTCCACATTGCTCCTGTCGATCTTCAGCGGCACGCCCAGCACAATCTCGCTGCCGCGGACTTTCAAGTCTCCAAGGCGGCCGACATGCACCGACGTTGCGCCCGGTGCAATCTTTCCCTGGGCCTTCAGCGCGCCCGCATAGACCGTGAGGTAGCCAAGGTCCCGTGTGTTCCATAAGAAGATCGTCTGCACCGATCCGGCATGAATATACGCGCGGCAGATCGACGGCAGCGAGAGTCCGATGACATCCACTCCTGTGCGGCCGGACTGCGTGACGGCTTCCGCCGCGCCGGGCACCGCAGGTGCTGAGATGGCGATGATCATCTTCACCTGCGGATAGGCCTTCAGGATCGTCTGCGTTGCGTTGAAGGCTTTATCGCGATCGTCATCACTGGGCTGGATGGTCGCGAGCGTCAGGTTCGGATGCGCTGCTGCGACGCGTGCCTTGATGTTGCGAATCCAGTCGTTCTGATTCTCTGCGCTCAGTGCGCCGGTCACGATGGCGTACTGTCCGCCCTGCGGCATCAGCCGAGCGGCCTCGTCGGCAAGCGATGTGCCGATACCCTCCGGCGTGGCCTGGTTCAGAAAGTAGTCGCGCGCATCGGTCTGCGCATCCGCATCCCATGTCATCACCGGGATCCCGTGTGCGCGCGCCTTGCGCAGCACCGTGCTGATGCTGCCCTTGTTCTCTACAGCAACGACGATGGCATTCACACCGCGCGTGATCCAGTTCTCCACCAGTTCGTTTTGCTGGGATGCGTCCAGACTCGTAGGCCCATCCCAGATCAGGTTGATGTGAAGTTCCTTCGCTGCTTCTTCGGCACCGGCGCGCGCGCTGATGAAGTAAGGATCGCCCTTCGCCTTCGGCATGACGGCAATCGTTAATTGCTTGCCTCCACTGCCGCCCGCGTGACCGCGATGAAGGAGCGCGAAGATGACGCCCGCGACTGCGAGAACTGCGACGATGGCGTAGATCGGCCTGCGGCTCGTCGTCACGGTCAGTTCGTCCGGCTTGGTTGCAGCGCTCGTGCGCAGTCGGTCTGCAGAGACGATCAACAGCAGGAGAAGGCCCGTGAGGACGCCATACAGTTCCGACGGCAACGCCATCAGGTGCATGCCGTTCTGCAGTACCGACAGGAAGAACAGTCCCAGCATCGATCCGAAGATGGTGCCCCGTCCACCGAAGACAGACGTGCCACCGAGCACAACGGCTGCGATTGCCTGCAGCTCATAGCCGGTGCCAAGGTCGCTCTTCGCCAGTCCAAGATGCGCGACGTAGATGATCGCGGCGAGCGATGCCACAACTCCCGAGAGCACATAGATCAACGCAAGCCGACGACGCACGGGCAGGCCCGCATAGCGCGCACCTTCCGCATTGAAGCCGATGGCATACAGGGATCGCCCGATGACAGAGCGATGTAACAGGACGCCGTACGCGATCACAACCAGAAGGAAGATCGGCAACTGGACCGGCACCAGCTTCCAGAAGTAACCCTGGCCGAAGTGCAGGAAGCCCGCGGGATAACCGGTGAAGCTGACTGCGCCGTGTGTGATGCCTTCCGCGATGCCGCGATAGAGCGAGAACGTGCCGAGCGTGACGATCAGCGCAGGCAACCGCAGGCCCGCAATCAGTGCGGCATTCAGCGCTCCCGCTGCGATACCAAGCAGCAACGACAGTAGCACGGCAACGAGCATCGGCAGATGCATTGCCTGCGTCATCACACCGAAGAGCACAGCCGTAAGGCCGATGGTCGATCCAACGGAGAGATCGATGCCGCCGGTGATCAGGATGGGCGTGAGTGCAACGGCCAACAGACCGAGCTCCACGGAAAACCGCAGGACTTCAAAGAAGTTTCCGAACGACGCAAAGCTCGGTGCGGCCGACGCGAAGAAGATAATTTCAGCGATCAGCGCAAGCAGCAGCGCTGACTCGCCTGTTGAGAGCAATGGTTTGCGATGAGTGTCAGGCGGCAACGGGCGCCTCCACGGCGGTTCTGCGCCGGCGGTAGGCGCTCAACGCATTGGCACTGACTGCAAGCAGAATGATCGCGCCCTGCAAAGCCTTCTCCCAATAAGCACTGACACCCAGGAACGTAAGCGCGGGACCAATGGTGCCAAGCAGGATCACGCCCAGCACCGTTCCGGTGATCGTGGCTGAGCCGCCGGTAATGGCCGCGCCACCCACCGCGACGGCTGCGATCACCTTCATCTCAAGCCCAAGGCCGCTGTTGCTTGGTACCTGGTTAAAGCGCACGGCGTTCAATGTTGCGGCCAGGCCGGTGAGCGCCCCCGTCAGTGTGAAGACAGAGAAGACAACCAGCTTTGTGTTGATGCCAAGCTGTGTGGCCGCGGCCTCATTCGATCCCGTCGCAAAGACGGCGCGGCCTGCACGCAGATGTTGCAGGCCCCAGGCGGAGGCGAGCGTCAACAGCACGGTGAGTAGCAGGACCAGGAGCGTGTACGCACTCTGACCGATACCGAAACGCAGAAAGCCTGGAGGCAGATCTCCCACCCACGCTCCCTGTGTGCCCCAGCGGAGACCGTCGCGCAGCGCCACCATCGTTGCGAGGGTCACGACGATGGAAGGCACTTTGACATAAGCGGTCAACGCCCCGTTCAAAGCACCACAGGCTGCACCCACGGCAATTGCAATGAGCAGGAAGGCAAGCGATGGCAAGCCGGCGCGGGCGCTGATCCCAGCCACGATGCTGCATAACGCGAAGATCGATCCGATGGAGATGTCGATCTGAGCCGTGACGATGATCGCGGTCATGCCCAGCGCCATCAGCATCACCGGCATGTTTGCGAGGAAGAGGTCGGCAATGTTGTCGGCGGTGAAGAAGCCATGCGTCGTCGTGGCCAGCAGCAAGAGCAGCAGGACATTGGTGATGCCGATGGCGATCTCGCGGGTGTACTGCTTCATGCGGCGGTCTCCACCGCATGGCCAAAGGCCATCGCCATGATGCGTTCCTGCGTAGCGTGTTCCCGTTCGACAAAGCCTGCGATGGTGCCCGCGTGGAAGACTGCAATGCGGTCGCTCATGCCCATCACCTCGGGCAGTTCAGACGAGATCAGAATGACCGCCATACCGCGCTCGGCAAGGCCCATGATCAGCTCATGAATCTCCGACTTCGAGCCCACATCGACGCCCTGCGTCGGTTCATCCAGGATCATGATCTTCGGATGGATTGCAAGCCACCGCGCCAGAGCCACCTTCTGCTGGTTGCCGCCGCTCAACGTACCGGCAGGCGCATGGATGTTGGCCGCCTTGATGCGCAGGTTGTCGCGATAACCGGTCGCGAGCGCGTCTTCCTTGTCGCTACGGATCAGACCATGCCGCGATACTTCGCGCAGGTCAGCCATGGAGATGTTCTGTGCGATGGGCATGTCCAGGACCACGCCATGCTGCCGCCGGTCCTCGGGAAGATAGGCGATGCCCGCAGCGATCGCATCGCTTGGGTCGTCGATGCGGATGGGAGAGCCATGCACGAAGATGTCGGTCGACGAAGGCGTCAGGCCAAAGAGCGCTCGGGCAAGCTCCGTCCGGCCCGATCCGACAAGACCGGCGAAACCGAGGATCTCGCCGCTGCGTACATGGAACGAGATGTTGCGAAGACCTGCAGAGGCAAGCGACAGACCACGTACTTCAAGAGCGACATCGCCAAGCGGCACGGGCCGCTTCGGATAGACCGACGCGACCTCACGGCCCACCATCAACTGGATCAGCTGGGCCTTATTTACATCACACGCGTCGCACACGGCGATGGTCTCGCCATCACGCAGTACCGTGATGCGGTCGGCGATAGAGAGGATCTCTTCCAACCGATGCGAGATGTAGACGATGGCAACACCTTTCGTACGCAGCTTCCGGATCAGTGCGAACAGGTTGTCTGTCTCGCGGTCACTCAGCAGAGCGGTCGGTTCGTCCATCAGCAGGATCTTCGCATCCGCGCCGATGGCTTTGGCGATCTCGACGAGCTGCTGCTCCGCCATGCTCAGCGTGCGTGCGGGGCGTGACGGATCAATGTCAGCACCCATCGATGCGAGCAGTTCCCCGGCACGCGCGTGACGCGACTTCCAGTGAACCGTCCAGCCACTGCGGCCCTGTTCCAGGGCCAGCGCGATGTTCTCTGCGACGGACAGATCCGGGAAGATAGATGGTTGCTGATAGATGGCAGAGATGCCAAGTTCGCGCGAGCGGTTAGGGTCGTTCTCCCTGACCCGCTCCCCAAAGACGTGCAAGTCCCCATGGTCTGCGGTAATGGCACCCGTGATGATCTTGGTCAGCGTGGACTTGCCTGCGCCGTTCTCGCCGATAAGTGCATGCACTTCGCCACGCCGCAGATCCAGCGACGCGGAACGCAACGCGCGCACGCCGGCGTAGGACTTCGTCAACGCAGTTGCGCGCAGGACTTCAGCGTGTTCGGGGTGCGTAAGTTCAGAACTCATGCGGAGGCCGGAAACCTGTGCAGCCATCCTAGTGGCTGGTTTCCTTCCCGTCGAGACTGCCTACACCGTCACACCACAAAGATTTACGCGGATGCCGAGCGCGGCACACATCGCAGCCTTAGTCTGCAGCGCATGCATCGCCTGGTCGCGGCTGCCGGCGTAAGCAATGCTGACGTGGTTTGCACGGTGGCGCGCCATGAAGGCATCGCGTCCAACGCCCTCCGTTACCACGCTCACCATGGGCCATTGCCGCGTCACTTCATTCCAACGTGCGGAAGTCTCGTCGGCGGGAAGCGACACTACTTTTGCCAGGCCCATATCGATATGCAGTGCTCCTGCTTCGACGAACACGCGGCTCCAGACGATGTCGCCCGGCCGTCCAATGCCTTTCAGTGTGCCGCCGCCCAGTGGGAAGTACATGGGCGGCTGGCGATCACTCTCAGCGCCTGCGTAGCCACCGATGAAGTGGCTTGCAGGCGCAGCGCCGCTGATCTGCCACAGCCATACAAAATCATCGCCAAACGTCTTGCCCCAGCGAACGTCATGCAGTGTTGTCGACGGATCAAGGCCAAGAGCCTTCCACACGCGGTTCGTCACCACGCCATCCACCCCCGCGCACTCATCCACTTCATTGAAGTGTGGCAACGCGTCTCCAGCGAAGAGTTCACGTCCGTTTTCAGAGAAGACCGGGGGGCGATCCGGATTGTTCAACAAACCTTCCACCAGATCCGAAGCGGGTGCCAGGTCCTTCAGACCCTGCTGGTACTGAATGCCAATGCTGTCGCAGCCAAACTCATCCGCGATGCGCACCGACGCCACATACATGCGGCACTGCGCGAGAATCTGCGCGTCGGTAAGTTCCGTTGCTTCGTCGGTGCCGGTATTAAACTTCAGGCCTTTCGTATCCAGCCATGTGCGTACGGCCTGTGCGTCTGCGTCGGTGATGGTCCGCATACGAGCGTAGAGGGCCGACTGGCTGAGCCGCTCCTTGAAGAAGGCCGCCCGATTCAACGGCTCATCGTCGATGATGGCGTTGTACATGCCCATGCAGCCTTCGTCGAAGATGCCGAGGATGATCTTGCGCGTCTGCAGATCCAGCGCAAGATCATCGCCGAGCGTCCTCGCTTCTGCAGGGAGGGCCGAGGATGCGAGTGGCGTTACATGCGACAGGTCATGCGCGAGCCTGCCGGTTGTTATCCAGTCCCTCAAACCACGCAGAGCGAAGTCGTCGGTGAAGTCTTCGCTCCAAAGCGTCGAGAAAGCCACGCCCGCCTTCACGAGTGATCCATTCAGGTTCAGCAGGCCCACCAGCCCCGGCCACTGGCCCGACCAGTTGGCGACGGTGAGGATCGGCCCGCGATGCGACCGCATGCCCGGTAACACGTGGTGCGTGTACTGCCATGCGGCTGTTGCGAAGACCAGTGGAGCGTCCGGTGGAATCTTTGCGAAGACATCCATCCCCATGCGCTGGCTGCTGATGAAGCCATGGCCCAGCTTCGCGTCGACGGGGAATGCGCGGACTAGCTCATGTCCTGCCGCCGCAAAAGCCTTTGCAAGCGCGGCTTCAAGTTCAGCTTGCGCGGGCCAGCAGACTTCGTTTGCGCTCTGGCGGAGATCGCCGCTTGTGACCAGGTAGATCCTGCTCATGCCACACCTGCTTCTGTTGCCGTCTTCATCCAGTCCACGAACCATCCGCGCAGCACCGCCGCTTCTTCGGCGCGTTCGCTTGAGAGCGGAAAGGGATAGCTCTCGCTTGAGAACCCCCGCACCGCACTTGTCACCTTCAGACCCCACGGCGTCGGGAGTGCTCCCAACTGGTCGATGAATTCGTTGAGCAGGTCGCGGTATTGGCGGAACTCCTTGCCGTGTCCCTTTGTTGCGAAGAGCGATGTCATCAGCTCCGGCAGCGTACACGCCACACCGGACACCACGCCATCACAAAGCCCCTGCTCCATCGCGTCGCAGAGCGCGCTGTCGTTGCCGATGATGCGTGCCCCGCTGACCTGTGCCTCGGTCATGGCGCGCACGATATCGAGCGACCCACTGCTATCCTTCACGCCGACGATGTTACTGCCGGATGTCAGCAGAGAGAGCACCGTATCGACAGTAAGGCCGGTGGTGAACTGCGGAAGGTTGTAGAGCAGTACAGGGATCGAAAGCTCTGACGCAACGGCGATGCAGAAGGCGCGCAGGTCGTCCTGGCGATAGGGGAAGAACGCCGGCATGGGCAGCAATACAGCGTCTGCACCGGCGTCGGTCGCAGCGTGGCCACGTGCTACGGCGCACCGCACATCGCCTGCACCAATGCCGCACAGGATCTGTGCGTTCGGCGCGGCATCGCGCGTCGCCATCACGATCTCTGACAGCTCCTGCACGGTGCTGATGGTGAACTCGCCGGTCGCGCCGTTCACGGCATAGCCTGCCAGTTGGTCTGCGCATGGAGTCGTAAGCTGTCCGCGGAATGACGCAAGGTCAAGTTCGCCGACAGAGTTGCGGGGCGTTAGAAGTGCAGCGTAAACACCAGAAAACCGGGTCATGGAGATATCCTTCACCGCGGTATCGATGCCAGCGGAAATGTTGCGTAGCGAATGGTCTTACGCTGCCACGTGTAGGTCATGTGCAGGTTGCCGTCGGTCCCCTGGATCAATGCAGGGTAAGAGAATTCGCCGGGTGTCTCATTCTCAACGACGGCGAAATTCGTGAAGTGATCGCCATCCTTGCTCACGGCCAGATTCAGCGGCGTTCGGCCCGTGGGCGTGTCGTTATAGAGGAGGACGAAGCGGCCGTCCTTCAGGCGAACAATGTCGATGCCGGAGTTGGGGTTATCCACGTCCAGCTTGCGCGCATCGGTCCAAGTCCTGCCGCCGTCGGTTGAATCGGAGACACAGATTTTGTGGATCTGGATCGACGACCGCATGTACAGACGCAGGTGCATCCCTGGCTTGCCATCGTTCATGGGGATCACCGTTGGCTGAATCAGTCCGATGGCCTTGTCCGGGTCCAGTGCTGCCGATGGAGCGTTCAGCAGCTCCGGCAGTGTGATGGGGCCGGTGCGCGTCCACGTCATCCCGTTATCGGTGCTGCGCTCGACCCATACCGACCACGAGTGATAGCTCTCAACGGAACTGCCGCTGATGATGGTGCCGTCCGGTGCGACATAAGGCTTGGCGCGGATGGGCCCATAAACGCCAGCAGGCAGGTGCTCCACCTGCGACCAGGTCTTGCCGTCATCGTCGCTGTAGCGTCGCGCGGCCGTCCACTCGGCGGGATGGGGGCCGTACTTGAAGTAGAGCCACAGGCGACCTGTCTTCGCGTGGAACAGAACGGGATTCCACGTAGGCGTGCCGGGCTCGCGCGCCATCTCTGCGGGCGCGGACCATGTGCCATCCGCAGATCGGCGCGACATCCAGATGGCAACATCCGGCGCGCTCTCCTTGGTGCCCCCAAACCATGCGGCAAGGAACTCGCCTTTGCCAACCTCGACAATCGTCGACGCATGGGCGGACGGGAACGGCGCATCTTTATAGATGAATTGCTTCGTCGGCTCAACGGCCCGCGCCTGGCACAGCCCTGCGGTGGGAAGCACGAACGACAGCGAGAGGGCGGCACTGCAAAGTGCGAACGAGAGTCTCATCGAGGACGACTCTAGCAAATTTGCGGATCGTATGTCGACATACGAAATCCACCTTTCACCGAGTTCGCTGCATTTTCTGGCAGGGCTGCATTAGACTGCTTCCATGCCGCGCCGCTCCAGCACGCACCATCCCGGTCCAAGCCAGTCCGTACGAATGAAGGCGTACCAGTTGATCCAGGGAAAGATTGCGTCGGGCGATCTGCCGGCCGGATCGCTGCTCTCGGAGCTTGCCCTTTCGAAGGAACTGGGCAGCAGCCGTACGCCGGTCCGCGAGGCCGCAGGGCAGTTGCTGGCAGAGGGTCTGCTGGAACTCAGCCCGGGCGGTGGACTGGTCGTCACGCAACTCTCACGGCAGAGCATCATCGACCTCTACGAACTGCGCGAGGCACTGGAAGTCTTCGCCGTCGGACGAGCGGCGCGCGAGGGGGTTCGTCCTGCGGATAGGCAGAAGCTGGAGAGCCTGCTGGATGAGACGCAAACCCTGCTGAAGGAGCTGAAAACGAGCGGCAAGGTGGAACTGAATGCGGAGCAGATGAAGCGCTTCGCAGTGGCAGATCTCGGCTTTCATGCCATGCTCATCCGCCTGGCTTCGAACGCACGCATCCTGAAGGTAGTGAATGACACCCGTCTGATGATCCGCATCTTCGCCATCCAGCGCAGCGGCCATCGGCGCGATGAACTTGAGCGCATCCACAAGCACCACCGCAGTATCCTGCAGGCCGTGTTGAAGGGCGATGAGGATGAGGCCAAGCGATTACTCGGCGAACATATCCAGGCCAGCGGACGGGAGCGCCTGGACGAGTTTGATCTTTGGGAGCGCGAGAACCATCTTGCCGCGCTGGATCGCGCCGCGCACTTTCGCATGTAGTTATGCGGGCAGTACGTCCTCCGATCGCCGCATGTTCCGAACCAGCAGGAGCAGCACTAATCCAAGGCAGAGATAGATCGCTGAGGTCGCGCTCAGGCAGGCGCTCATGCCGAAGCGTCCTGCCGCGGTCGCGATGAGGATGGGCGCGAAGCCGCCTCCAAGCCAGCCGAGTGAATTCATGGTGCCGGCTGCCACGCCGCGCCGCTCAACAGGGATGACGTCGTAGAGCGAGGCCCAGATGTTCGCGTCGTACATGCCCTTGAAGAAGCCGAAGCCGATCATGCCTGCGATGAGTCCAGCCATGGTGAGTGACCAGCCCGTGAGGAAGATGAAGGGCACACCCATCAGCAGACCGAATGCCTGGATCATCTGCCGTCCGCCCACGCGACGCATGGCAAACTTGTCGGCCAGCACACCACCCAGCAGTACGCCCAGGACCGATGCAATCTGCAGGTATGCCGTGCTGCTGAAGCCCGCGTGTGCCAGGCTCAGGTGGAACTTTGTGTAGAGGTAGGTTGGCAGCCACGTGAGAAAGACGACTGCCACAAAGTTCGCACCGATGAAGACGACGATCAGCGCGATCACGCGGCCCGAACGCAGGGCATCACGAACGCCGTGAAAGAAGTTTTGATCGGTGGTGGTCTCCGTCTTGAGTGCGCGTGCGGGCGGTCTGCGCAGGAACAGCAGTAAGACTACACCGAGCAGCACGCCGGCCACCCCAAAGACGACGAACGAAGTGCGCCAGCCGTGGCTCTGCGCGATGACGGCTGACAGAGCGCCACCGCCAATGGTACCGGCGTAAACACTCGACTGGTGCAGTGCCATGGCGCGGGAACGCGTCGCAGTCGAGTGATAGAGGCCGATAAGCGCCATTGCGGCAGGGAAGTAAAAGGCCTCGCCCAGGCCGCCCAGTGTGCGAAAGAAAACCATCGTCCCAAAGCTGTGAGAGACCGCGGTGCCGGCTGTTACTGCAGACCAGAAGATCAATGCGCCAAGAATGACACTGCGCGGTGAGACGCGGTCGGAAAGCCATCCCGCAACCGGTCCCGCGACCGCGTACATCCACATGAACGATGAAGCAATGATGCCAAGCTGCAGATCACTCAGTGACAGGTCGCTGCGCAGCAACGGGAAGATGGAGGAGATCGCCTGACGGTCTGCGTAATTGCAGAAACAGACGCACCACAACATGGCGATCAGCCACCATCGGTAGCTGCCAGGACCTGCCTTATGGGCGAGTGGTGCGTCGATGGCGATGACTTTCGCGGGTGCCACGCTGCGTCTCCGTGTCGTGATGCCATGGTAGGGCTGTCACTGATGAATACGCTATGTCGACATAAGTATGCAATCTCGACAGGCGCGGCGAGGCACGGGTAGCATGCTCATGATGCCGCACACGTTGCCGGCTCAATGAAGGAGACGGTGCATGGCGATCGTGATGGGCGCGGACTTTGGCACACTGAGCGTTCGCGTCACGCTTTACGACTCGGAGCGCGGACGCCTGGGTACGGCCACAGCAGAGTATCCGTTACATCGCCGCGCCAATGACGGCGCCTATGCCACGCAGTCACACGCCGACCAGATGGACGCGCTCGCAAAGGCCAGCCGCGATGTGTTGGAAACTGCGGGGATCGATGGCGATCAGGTCGCATCCATCGCCATCGATGCCACCGGGTCCAGCGTATTGATGGTGGATGCAGCGATGCAGCCGTTGGACGAGTACTACCTCTGGTGCGACACAAGGGCCTCAGTGGAAGCGCAACAGATCACGGCGGCGGCACACGCTGGCAACCTCGAAGCAATCCACTGGAGCGGTGGCTTCTACTCGCCCGAGTGGGGCTTCGCGAAGGTGCTGCACTGGCTTCGTCATGCCGACCTGTCCAAGCGCGAGCGCTTTGCAACGGCGCTGGAGAACTGCGACATGGTCGCTGCGACGCTCACGGGCGTCACCTCGCCAAAGGATCTGAAACGTAGCGTCTGCGCCATGGGACACAAGTGGATGTGGAACGCATCGCTGGGTGGTCTGCCGCCGGAGGAGTTCTTTGTCTCTGTGGATCCGCTGCTGACTGGCATCCGCGATAAGATCGCCGGCACGTTCCTCGCATCGGACGAGATCTATGGAGATCTGACACAGCAGTGGGCCAAACGTCTCGGACTGAGACCGGGCATCCCGATCCCGGTGGGCGCGCTCGATGCGCACTGGGACGCGATCGGCTCAGGCTGTCGCGAGGGCGATGTGGTCAACGTCGTCGGTACCTCCACCTGTGTGATTGCCGTCATGAGCGACCGCCACGTGATCCCGGGTGTCAGCGGCGTTGTACCCGGCAGCGTGGATCCTGCCATGACCGGTGTGGAAGCCGGGATACCCGCCGTCGGAGACATGTTCGACGCTATCGCTCGCCGAGCCGGCACGACCGTCCGGGAACTTGCCGCAGGTATTGCGAATTACCGCGTTGGACAGACGGGTCTGTTGCGCCTGTGCTGGGATAACGGCGATCGCACGGTACTGGGGAATCCCGACGTGGGCGGTGTCACGCTTGGCTGGAACCTTGGCAGCACGCCGCAGGACGAACTCTTCGCCGCGATCGAAGGCACCGCGTTTCAAACGCGCATCATCCTGGAACGCATGGCGCAGCATGGTGTACCGGTCCGCCGTGTCATCAATGGGGGCGGTATTCCGCAGAACAGCGCCGTGCTGAACCAGGTCTATGCGAACGTGCTGAATAAACCGGTGCTGGTGCCGGACGGCGTGCCTACCAGTCTTGGATCGGTCATTTTCGCGATGAAGGCGGCGGGAGCCTATCCCAACATCACGACGGCGCAGGACGCTCTCTGCCTGCCGTACAAGGTCATTGAACCGCAGCCAGCCGAAGCAGCGCGCGCGGAAGAACTCTTCCGGCTCTATCTGGATATCTATCAGTCCATGGGGCTGTCGAATGCGCCGTCTCGGCCCCTCGGTCATGTGCTGCCGAAATTGAAGAGGCTGCGGGAGGTTGCGAAAGGCGTCGCGCAAGGAGAACCGGACTCCAAGGGAGGCTCCGGATCCTGATTCGACGAGCGGCAGCTATGCGCTGCGTTTGCTGATGGTGGCGCGAAGGACTGCGGCAAGGATGTCCAGCGGGACTGGGTAGGTAAGGAACGCGTCGGCACCGTCCAAGTTCGCCGGCTTCTGTTCGCCGGAATGGAAGACGATTGCGGTGTTCGCGATGGATTGCCGGTTGCGGATGGCGGCACATACCTCTAAACCGCTCATGCCCGGCATATTCATGTCCAGCAGGACCGCGTCGGGGGTGCGAATCGTGACCTGGTACAAACCTTCCACACCGCTAAAGCAGGAATACGCCTCAAACCCATCAAGCTCCAGCAATTCGGCCAGGCCGGTGCATGTGTCGATGTGGTCGTTGATGATGACGACGGATGGCCTGCGGGGAGTCATGAAGTATTGGATGCACGACGGCTCATGGGGCGCCAGTCCGAACGATACCCATGAGGTCCGGGACCCTGGCGTGAAGTTTTGAAGGAGGTTGGCGGACCTGACCGGGATCGAACTGGTGACCTCTTCCATGCCGTTGGATTAGCTATGTCTAACTTGTTGATTCTGCTAGACCCGCAAAGCGTTTCAAGGAGATCGGCGACCGGAGTCCGGCTGCAGGCCTCAAGCAGGAGAGTGCGGAACTGCTCTCCCAGGGGCCGAGCGACGATGTGACGTTGCGGTGCAGAGAAACGCCCCGCACCATTGTCACTTCCTTGTGATATATCAGTATGTATCAGTGTTGTAGTACTGCCGTTCCCTGGAGATTATGCGAACTCTCGACCAAGTGGCGTTGGCTCTCTATTTTCTGCTGATGCTGGCGGTTGGGATTGGCATCCGCCGGAAGGTGAAGAATGCCCGCGATTTCTTCACAGCCGGCGGCAAGATGCCATGGTGGCTCTCCGGGATATCGCACCATATGTCGGGCTACAGCGCGGCTGTCTTCGTGGGCTATGCGGCGATTGCTTATTCCGATGGCTTCAGCATTTACATCTGGTGGGCCTGCAGCATCGCGCTGGCTCTGCTGATTGGATCGTTTGTGTTTGCGCCACGGTGGGTGCGGCTGCGCGTGCATACCGGCATGATCTCGCCGCTGGAATACCTGACTGTACGGTATGGGCATCGCACCAAGCTCTGCCTCGCGCTGAGCGGGTCGCTGCTGAAGATCTTTGACGTCGGCGCCAAGTGGACGGCGTCGGCACTACTGCTGCAGATGTTTGCGCATGTGGACCTGAAGTGGGGCGTGCTGCTGACCGGCGGCGTGACGCTCATCTATTCCGTGATGGGTGGCCTGTGGGCTGATGCGGCGACCGACCTGAGCCAATTCATCATCCAGTTGATCTCTGGCATCGCCATGTGTGCGGTGGTGCTGTACCGGCTGGGCGGAGTGTCTGCGGTCAGTGGCATGTGGTTCCGGCTGCCGCCCGAGCATCGCCAGTTCTTCCACGGGCAGTACACGCTGGGCTTTGCATTGACGTATCTGCTGGTCAACTTTCTGTCCTACAACGGTGGAACCTGGAGCCTGGCACAACGCTTTATGGCATCCCCGGACGAAGCGTCCGCGCGGCGATCGGCGCAGCTTTCCGCTGTCTTATACCTGGTGTGGCCGGTGGTGCTGTTCTATCCCATGTGGGCCGCACCGCTGCTGCTGCCGCACATTGGAGACCCTTCGCAGAGCTATGCGACGATGGCGCAACTGTACCTGCCTGCCGGCCTGGTCGGACTGGTCCTCGCGGGATTGTTCGCGCACTCCATGGCGATGACGTCGTCCGATGCGAATGCCGTCTCTGCTGTTGTGGTGCGGGATATTGCGCCGGCCTTTCTGCCGCAGCGGCTGCTCGCGACGGAGAAGCAGCAACTGCTGGCAGGCCGTTTGTGCACGCTGTTCTTCCTGGGCGGCAGCATGGTGATCGCCCTGCTTGCGAACCACATGGGTGGTGTGCTCGGACTGATCCTTCTCTGGTACGGTGCCCTGGTTGGTCCTATTGCTGTCCCTATGCTGCTGGGTATGCTGCCGCTGTTCGCGCGATGCGGAGCGTTCTCTGCCATCACCTCATGGCTCTCCGGCGTGGTTGCCTTTGCCGCGATTCGCTGGTTGATACCTGCCAGCATGGACGGGAACGGTGGCAGCCTTATGCTGGCGGTGGGTGGTCCCGTCATGGTCTCGCTCTTTGTCTATATCCTCACCGGCGTGTTGCGTCCGGTCCACAATCCACGCGCCGACGACCTGCTCACGGTCATGCGCTAACCGGGCGTCCCGAGACGCTCTTTCAAGGTTGAAGAAGCACGTATGACAGTGATCACGCCAGTCCGGCAGCCAGTCCTTCACGTTTCAGCCACGGCCCAGGAGATGGGGCGACTCGCCGCTTCAGACGTTGCGGGGGAGCTTCGCGCACGCCTTCGCGCGCAGCCGGTGGTGCGCGTGGTCTTTGCCGCGGCACCCAGCCAAAGTGAGATGCTGCGAACGCTCGCACAGGCAGAAGGAATCGACTGGGATCGTGTGGAAGCGTTTCACATGGATGAGTACACGGGCCTGCCGGCCGATGCACCACAACGTTTCGGAGCATGGTTGACGCGCGAGTTCTTCGGGAAGGTCAAGCTGCACGCTGTCCACCTGATCGATCCAGGGATAGATGCTGAGCGTTGCTCCGAAGAGTACGCATGGCTGATGTCGCAGCATCCTATCGACATCGTCTGCCTGGGCATCGGCATGAACGGACACATTGCCTTCAACGATCCGCCTGCGGATTTCAACGAGCCTCAAGATGTTCGCGTCGTGGAGCTGGATCGTTTGAGTCGCGTGCAACAGGTGGAGGAGGGGCTCTTTCCTAACCTGGAGGATGTGCCGACCCACGCCGTGACGCTTTCTATCCCGCGGTTGTTGCGGGCAGACAAATTGTTCTGCTGTGTGCCGGGCAAGCTGAAAGAGGCAGCCGTCACGCGTGCTTTCACCGGCGAAGTCGATCCGTCATGCCCTGCTTCCATCCTGCGTACGCACGCTGGTTGCACTGTCTATCTCGACGCGGAATCTGCCGCAGGATTGTCACAACGGTGAGCACCGTGCGCCATCTCCGTGGTCGCGATCCCCTCACACTCGAGTCCATCGAAGTTGAGGTCGTAGATACGCGCGTCACGTCTATCTGCCCGTATAGCGGCGATGTCGATGACCTGTGGCTGGCGCCCGGTCTCGTTGATCTACAGGTAAACGGCTATGGCGGGATCGACCTGAACGATGCCGCCTGCGATGCGCAAGCGGTGGAACGGCTCACGTTACTGCTCGCGTCGGTTGGCACAACGACGTATCTTCCGACGGTGATCACAGCTTCACCTGCAGAGATGCTGTCTCGACTGCGAACCATTGCAGAAGCCCGTCGCAACTCCGCGTTCGTTGCCCATGCGGTGCCGGGCGTGCACCTGGAGGGGCCGAGCATTTCGCCGATCGACGGATATCGCGGTGCCCATCCTGCGGAGCACGTGCGTCCGCCGTCGTTGGCGGAGTTCGAAGAGTTCCAAGAAGCCGCGGGCGGCCTGATCAAGCTGGTCACGCTCTCGCCGCATTGGCCGGAGGCTGCGGCCTACATCCGTGCCCTTTGCGATCGTGGTGTCGTGGTGGCGCTGGGTCACACACATGCTTCACCGGAACAGATTCGTACGGCGGTGGATGCCGGCGCACAACTTTCGACGCACCTGGGCAATGGCATTGCGGCAGAGCTGCCGCGTCATCCGAACCCGATCTGGACACAGCTTGCGGAGGATCGCCTGACCGCAACGATCATCGCGGATGGAGTCCATCTGCCTGCCGATGTCCTTCGCGTCATGCTGCGCGCCAAGGGGGTTGAGCGGGCCGTGTTGATATCGGATTCTGTTGCGCTTGCTGGTAGCGCGCCGGGACTGTATCGCTCACCCATCGGCGGTGACGTCGTGGTCGGCGGGGATGGTTCGATCCGCATGCGCGATACGGGCCTGTTGGCCGGTTCCGGCATCGCTCTCAGAGACGCCCTTACCCGCGTTGCCGGGCTGCAGGGCGCTTCGCTGGGAGACGCAGTGCGCATGGCTACTGCGAATCCTGCAAATTTCTTAAATGCGCAGTGCGGAACGCTCGCTGTCGGTTCGTCCGCGGACCTGCTGATCTTCCGTTGGTCCGCTGAAGACGGCACGTTCCATCTGGTCGAAGTACTTGTAGAAGGCCGCTCCATGCCGGCATTGCAGAACAACTGAAGAACGCACCCTGAGGGAGAACGCATTGAAGACGATATCTCGCACCAAACACGCACTCTTGCCGGTCGCTTTCTGTTCGCTTTCACTCTTTGCTACTTCGCAGGCACAGACTGCCAACTCAGTAATCCCTGCGCCTGCGCGTGTGGAAGCATCGTCAGGAACACTTGACCTTCGGCGTGGCCTTGCGGTTCGTGCGACGACGTCTGATGTTGATGCGAGTTCCGTAACGCGCTATCTGCAGGGCTTGCTCGCAACAACGCACACGCCTGCTCTGCTTACAGGCGAAAAGACGAAGGCGCCGCAGCTTACGTTCGTTCATCGTGAGGCGCACAGACCTGAGAAGGGTGGTGATGACGAAAGCTACGCGCTCGATGTCACCCCAGCCGGCGTGACCATTACCGCGGGCAGCCGTGCCGGCTATCTGTATGGCGCGATCAGCCTTTGGCAGATGATGGCCCATGCGCCGGGATCCATCAGCGCAGTTCACATTGAAGATGGCCCCAGGTTTCGTTGGCGCGGCATCATGCTGGACTCAGCGCGCCACATGCAGAGCGAGCAGTTCATTCTGCAGTTGCTCGACTACATGGCGGAGCACAAGCTCAATACCTTCCACTGGCACCTTACGGAAGACCAGGGCTGGCGCATCGAGATCAAGCGCTACCCGAAACTTACGTCGGTTGGCGGCTTCCGCCCGCAGACCATGCCACCCTGGCAGGCTGGTTCCAACGCGCCGACAGGTCCTTATGGTGGTTTCTACACGCAGGACCAGATCCGCCATGTAGTGGCTTACGCGAAGGAGCGCAACATCACGGTGGTGCCTGAGATCGAGATGCCGGGCCATGCCACCGCGGCACTGGTGGCCTATCCGGAACTGGGCAGCGCGAAGGGGCTTCCGGGGATGCCGGTGGGCTGGGGAATCTATCCCACACTTTTCAATACGGACGATGCCACGTTTGAATTTTTGCAGAATGTGCTGACCGAGGTGATGGACCTCTTCCCTGGTGAGTACATCCACGTTGGCGGCGACGAGGCTTTGAAGGATCAGTGGAAGTCGAACCCGACCGTCCAGGCAAAGATGAAGGAGCTCGGCATTCATGATGAAGATGCCATGCAGAGCTGGTTCATGGGACGCATGGAGAAATTCATCAACGCGCACGGCCGCAGGCTGGTGGGCTGGGATGAAATCCTGCAGGGTGGACTTTCCCCGAATGCCACCGTCATGTCCTGGCGCGGTATCGAAGGAGCCGTCTCGGCCGCGAAGCAGGGCCATGATGCCATCCTGACGCCGAACCGCCCGCTGTACTTCAACTATCGCCAGAGCGATGCGACGGACGAAACCGCGGGTCGCGATCCGGTCAATTCACTGGCTGATGTCTATAACTTCAAGGCGCTGCCTGCGGTCCTTACAACGGCCGAGCAGGCCCATGTACTCGGCGTGCAGGGCTCCATCTGGAGTGAGTATGTGCTGACCGAAGATCGTGTTCAGCATATGTTGTTTCCACGCGCTGCAGCGCTCGCCGAGATGGCCTGGTCGCCGGACGGCCGTCGTGACTACAAGGACTTTCTGCACCGGCTGCCCGCAGATCTGCAACGCACTGAGGATGCCGGTGTGAAGCCGGCACTCAGCGTCTTTGAAGTGCAGGCACACGCTACTCCCACCGGTGCCGGTGATCATGCGAGCCTGCAACTGGCGACGCAAGGGAACCTGGGCGAGATCCACTACACCCTGGATGGCTCCCCGGTGAAGAAGACCTCACCGGTCTTCAACGGCGATCTGCAGATCTCTCTACCGTCCGAGGTCCATGCGCTTGCGTTCGATGGCACCACGGCGCTCGGCCTGCCCATGACGCAGAAGATCACGCTTGCCTCGACCATGCGGCGTGACAGCCGCGAACTGGATGCCTGCACCGGTTCTGCCGGAATCCAGATGGAACAGGATCCACCACGGAATGCAGAGCGGCCCGTCTTTCGCGTTGTTTATTCGAATCCTTGCTGGATCTATCGCAAGGCCGACCTGGATCGCTTCAATGGCGTGACCCTGGGCATGGGCAGCATCCCGTACATCTTCCGTTCCGGCAGCCGACCCATGCCAGCCCCCATCAGCACCATGACCACAGCAAAGGTCGCGGTGCATGTGGACAGCTGCAAGGGGCCAGTGCTGACCACTGTGCCTCTCGCACCAGCCTGGCGCAAGGATGGCGTCGTGACATTGCCGCCTGCGGCGATCACGGGTGCAGCGGGAGTTCACGATCTCTGCTTTGCAGTGGAGAACACAGAAGATCCTGGCACGGTGTGGCTGCTGAACTACATCCAGCCGACGCCCAGGTAGTGATCTCCGTCAGGAGGAGCAGGATTGCTCCTCCTGACGGCGCTATGCGGACTTACGTTTGCTGGCTTTCTTTGCAGCCTTCTTCGCGGTCTGTTTCTTTGGCTTTACAACTGCTGCTCGCTGCGACGCGGGTGTCTCACGCGCCATTCGGCCGATGGGCGGGAGGCTCACACTGAATCGCCGCGCAATCGCTTCCTGGATCTCGCTCATGCCCCACCGGATGTGATTGCCCATGGCGAGGCTTGCAGCGTCCGGATCATCGCCTGTGAGTACGGTCGCGAGTTCCGTATGCCGGCCCGCGGGCATCGACGACTCTGCGTTGATGTCGAAGAGCCAGTTGAAGACGAGCAATTGATTCTTTTCCAACATCTCGCAGAGCAGGGTGCTGCCAGCCCAATGCGCGATCTGCATGTGGAACTGCAGGTGGAAAGACTGATAGGCGTACTGCGACGAGGGATCCGGCGAAACACGACCTGCCTCTTCATCCAGGCGATGTGCCATGTCCTGCAGGCCACGCCGTTCCAACTGGCTGGCACGCTCGCAGAACAGCCTGGCGGACTGCGTTTCCAGCGCCTCGCGGATGATGTAGCGATCGCGAATGTCATTGGGCGTAGGAATGCGGACACGCGTCCCCACGCGCGGCTTACTCTCCACCAGGCCTTCGCTCTCAAGGCGCTGTACCGCTTCCGTCACGGGCAGGAAGCTCATGCCAAGTTCTTCCGCCAGTTGGCGGCGCGAGAGCACACCACCCATGGGAATCTGACCGCGCAGGATCTTTTCGCGAATCTGTAGATAGGCTTCGTGCGAGAGGCTGGCGCCGAAAGGGACGTGAGTGGTGACGGTCATAGGATTCAGCCCCAGTCTAATCCTGCGTCCGCCGCGAGATGGCCGCAAAATAACCAATTGACACTACTGCCCAATACTGATATTTCAGTAAATGTCACCTAAAATTTATTCCGTCTTCACCTTGGAGAACCCATGCGCACCAGGACTTTATTTCCCCTTGCAGCCGTTGCGGTTCTCGCGAGCGCGGCCTACGGACAAGTCACGAACACTTCTGCTGTCGGTGTGGTGACGGACGCGTCAGGTGCTGCCGTAGCAAAGGCCTCCGTGGTGTTGCTGGATGTGGACCGCAACCAGACCTATACGGCCACTGCGAACGAGCAGGGCGAGTTCCGCATCAACCTGCTGCCGTCAGGACACTATCAGTTGACCGTCACCGCGGCGGGCTTCAAGACCCAGGTTCAGAAAGACATCACGCTCTTTGCAGGAGTGGCTTCCACACTGGACACGAAGCTGCAGATGGGTGCCGCGAGCGAACAGGTGGATGTGATCGCAGGCTCGGCGACGGTGAACACGGCCAGCGCCGAGATCGGCACCACGATCGAGCGTCGCCAGATCACGGAACTGCCCCTGGTGGATCGCAATCCGTATACCCTGCTGGACATCACGCCGGGCGTGCAGTCGAACGCGAACTCTATCGTGCTGGGCTTCCCCGAGCAGCGTACCAAGATCAACGGCGGCGTGGATGCCGGCACCGGGTCTGTGAACTACTATCTGGACGGCGCCACGAACATGACTGCGTTGCGCAATACCGGCAACATCGTTCCGAATCCAGATGCGACGCAGGAGTTCCGCGTGCAGACGAGCGGCTACGGGGCAGACCAGGGACGCTTCTCAAGCGGCGTCATCAACGTAGTGACTCGCTCCGGAACCAACGCCTTCCATGGCTCGCTCTTTGAGTTCTTCCGTAACGACGCGCTCAAGGCGCGCGACTGGGGCTCGTCCGCGCTGCCGAAGGCACCGCTGAATCGCAACCAGTTTGGCGCGGCCGTTGGTGGCCCCATCCGCAAGGACAGAACCTTCTTCTTCGGCTCCTATGCGGGCCTGCGGCAGACCTCGAGCAACTTCCTCACCGGCGCAGGCGTACCGACCGCCGCAGAGCGCAACGGCGACTTCTCCGCCGATCCCATCGCGCAGCGACCGATCGATCCGGTGACCGGCACGTTCTTCACTTGTAACGGTGTCTCGGGCGTTATCTGCGCGAACCGGCAGGATGCAGTGGCACGCCGCGTGATCGATCAATACCTTCCCCAGGCCAATGTTGGCACCAATCAATGGAAGGGATACTTTCCGACGCAGTACACCACCGATGAATTTCTTGCCAAGGTGGATCAGACGCTCAGCGAACGGAACAAGGTGATGGTGGAGTACTTCAACACCAGCGGCAACACGTCGCAGCAGTCCGGCAGCCCGAATATTCCGTGGTCGACGATCAACTACCAGTGGCGGCAACAGAATGCCATCGTCAGCTTGACGACGGTCGCCACACCGAACATCGTGAACCAGGTTTGGCTTGCCTACACACGTAACCTTGCGGGCCGCCTGAACACCCCGGAGACTTCGCTCGGCGACCTTGGCAGCACCTACACGATCCAGGGACCGAAGGCGCTCCCGGCTATCGCGGTAACGGGTTTCTTCAGCCTGGCCGAAGGCATCGCCGGGCCTAAGGCTGGCACCAACTTCTATTCGGTACGCGATCTCATCACGTACACGCGCGCGAAGCACTCGCTGCGCATGGGTGGAGAGTTCGCGCTGGACAAGGATATCCAGGTAGCGACTCAACCGAACTATGGCACGTTCACCTTCAACTCAACGATCACTGCCGGCAGTACCGTTGCTCCCGGTACGACAGGCCCAGCGGTAAAGTACGCGGGAAACGCCCTGGCAAGCTTTATCATCGGTTCGCCAGCATCCATCGTGCAGGCTTCCCCAACTTATGGGTATACCAACAGCTTCAATACGGCTTTCTTTGTGCAGGATGACTATCGAGCGACGCGCCAGCTAACGCTGAACATGGGCGTGCGATGGGACATCCAGACGCCACCCACCGATCCGCAGAATAAGAACACCACGTACGTTCCGGGAGCCAAATCGATCGTGTATCCGAATGCACCCGTAGGCCAGCTCTTCCCGGGGGATCCGGGCATCACACGCGGCATCGTAGCGGTCAAGTATGGGCACGTTTCGCCACGCTTTGGTTTCGCGTTCGATCCCAGCGGACGCGGGACCACATCCATCCGCGGCAGCTTTGGTATGTACTTCGGTAGTGTGTCCGGCAACGAGTGGAATATTCCGCAGAACTACCAGCCCTTCGCCCTGAGTTACAGCTATCCCAATGCAGGTGTGATCACGGGAGCGACGCTTGCTAACCCGTACCGAACCAACACGACCGGCAACATCGCGAATCCGTTTCCCTTCAGCTTCGGCTTCGTGACGGGCGCTGCCGCATCCGGCATCGGGCAGAATTTCAAGTGGCCCTATACGTATCAGACGAACTTCTCCATCCAGCAGCAGGTCACAAAGAGCCTTGGTGTGCAGGTGGCGTATGTCGGTTCGTTGGGTAAGCACCTTCCCTATGGGCCGGACGTCAACGCGCCGCGACCCAATGCTACGGCTACGACCACTGCGGCGAATGTGTTATCACGCCGGCCGAACCCGATCTATGGCCCAGTGAACCTGATCGACTCGACACAGAGCGCGTATTACGATTCGCTGCAGGTTGAAGTGCGGCAGCGGCTTGGAAGCTCACTCAGCGTGAACGGCTATTACACGTGGAGCAAGACGATCGATACCGTGGACCTCGGCAGCACCACGAGTTTCTCCGGCGCGCAGGATAACTACAATCTGGCTGCGGAACGCGGTCGCGCCTCGGATGACTTCCGCCATATGGCCTCCGTCGCCATTGTCTGGAAGCCCACGGTATATCGTGGCGATCGCCGGCTTCTGCGTTCCGTGCTCAACGAGTGGCAGGTGTCCACCATCAGCAAGTTCCACAGCGGAACACCGTACACGATCCTGAATGGCCTCGACGCAAACCTGGACGGCAGCACCACGGGTGACCGCGCGCAGTTAGTCGGTGATTTCCACCTGGCAAATCGCAGCATCAATCAGTGGTTCAACACAGCAGCATTCCAGCAGAACGCTGCTACGACGGGAGTAGCCATCGATGGCAACTCCTCGCGCAACATGATGACAGGACCTTTCTATAAGGACGTGGACCTGTCGCTGATGCGTCAGTTTCCACTCTTCCGAGAGAGCAGCCTGCAGATCCGCGCAGACGGCACCAACGCACTGAATCTGACCAGCTACAACACACCGGGCGTGACAGTAGGCGCCGCATCCTTCGGCAAGATCACCGGCGCCGGGACGACACGTATCCTGCAGCTCGGTGCGAAACTGATCTTCTAGGAGTGTCTGTGAAGTCAGGCAGTAACTCGCGATACGCATGGTCCGCATGGATTCTGGCCGCAATGTTTGGGCTGGGGTCGGTGTCGGGCCATGCGCAGTCTGGCGAGCTTCGCTTCGGCATCGTGGGAACGGATTCGACCCATGCTGTGGAATTCACGCGCATTCTGAATGACAGTGCCGCGAAGGATCATGTGAGTGGCGGACGTGTAACCGCAGCCTACCGTGGGGGCAGTGCGACGCTTTCCATCAGTCGTGACCGCATCGCCAAGCTTTCCGACACACTACAGCACACCTGGTCGATCCCTTTCGTCGCCTCGATCCGCGACCTCTGCGTGACCTCCGATGCGCTTCTGCTGTTGAGCGTGGACGTGAGTGTGCGTCTGAAAGAAGTGGAGGAAGCGGCTCGATGTGGCAAGCCGATCTTCATCGATAAGCCGCTCGCGGGTTCGCTGGCAGATGCGATTGCCGTCGTGAAACTTCTGGATGCGCGCCAGATCCCATGGTTCAGCAGCTCTTCTCTACGCTACGGCCACGAGCAACGGCCGCAGAATCTGACCGGTGCGGAGACGTGGGGCCCAGGCAAGTACATCGACGGTTTCCCCTTAGACCTGACTTACTACGGCATCCACTCCATCGAATCACTCTTCAGTCTCATGGGACCCGGCGTTGTGGAAGTGGCTCAGTCACGCACTGGCGACACGGATATTCTGCGACTCACATGGTCTGACGGGCGAATCGGTACCGTCCGGTTGATCCATCCCGAATCTACCTATGGCGCCGTTCTATTCAAGAGTGGCGCGAAGGCAGAGTTGATGGACCTGTCCTCTGCCTATGGACCGCTTGTCGAACAGATCGTACGATTCGCGCGATCCGGAAGGCCGCCGATCCCCGAGCGCGAAACACTGGAGATCTTTCAAGTCATGGACGCCGCGCAGCAAAGTCTGGAGAGAGGTGGGGCTTCAGTCCATATCCCCGTTGTCTCGATGAAGTGATGACGATCGACATGCCGTCTGCAGGCTGTAAGAGAATGATCCAGGGAATGACAGGTGACACACCGCACATGAAGACGACGCAAGACTCAATCCTCTCAGAGATGGTAGATCCCCGTGCAGTGGACAAGGCGGTGGCGCCACATGCTCTCTACACGAGACGTCAGATGTTGGGACTGGTCGGCATGACAGGTGTTGCAGCATGGACTGATGTTGCCTTTGGAGAGGTCCCCCAGCCCTCGCAACGGCCACCACGGCTGGCCTGCCTTGTTAGTTACTGGGGCGCCCCCAACTCCCACGCAGATTGGATCATCGATAAATTGATCGATGGTTACTGGTGGAAAGGCGAGCCGACGTCTTCGCGCGTGGAGGTGGTGTCCGTTTACTTAAACCAGTTCGAGACGAGCGTGCTGGGACAGAAGGTCTGTAAGGCAAAAGGAATCCCGATCTTCAAGACAGTCGGTGAGGCGGTCACGCTGGGCGGCAACGACCTCGCCGTGGATGGTGTGGTCATCATTGGGGAACATGGAAACTACCCGCTCAATCTGAAGGGCCAGTGGTTGCTGCCCCGTTGGTGGATGTATCAGCAGGTCATCACGGTGTTTGAGAAAAGCAAGCGATCGGTCCCCGTCTTCAATGACAAGCACCTCTCGTACAACTGGGACGAGGCGAAGTGGATGTATGACAAGTCGAGAGAGTTAGGCTTTCCTCTAACCGGCGGGTCTTCCATTCCCGCTTACTTTCGTCAGCCGGAGATTGAGCTTCCGGTAGACACGCCGATTTTGCATTCCATTCTGGTCGGCGGGACAGCCGACGAAGGTGCGTTGTTCCACTGCGTTGATACGTTGCAGGCATTCGTTGATCGCCGGAAGGGCGGTGAGACTGGCGTCAAGGCGGTGCAGTGCATCCGTGGACCCGAAACCTGGAAATGGGTGGAGCGCACGCCGTGGGCTGCCAGTTTGCTGGAAGCGGTGCGAAAGCAATTCACGCTCAGGCCTGGAAGCTTTCAAGAGGAAAAGAGCTCTAACGTCTGCATCGTGGACTACAACGACGGAACGAAAGCCGCCGTCATCTCCGGCTCAAATGTGGGATGGACCTACGCGGGCGAGATAGAAGGTCAGAAGGAACCCACGATCGTCTCGATGCTGGGGTGGCCAGGGCCCTTCTCGCAATATCACGCCTCAAATGCACACTCGCACTGGCTGATCGAGATGATGGTGACGAAGAAGGAGCCCTTCAACGCGGAGCGGTTGCTGTTGGCCACCGGGATCACGGACTTCACCATGGATTCTTGCTGGGAGGATGGACGTTATTCGTCTGTAGGCCGGCGTATCGAAACGCCGTTCCTGAACATGCGCTATCGCTCAACGCATGGTCCACTCTTTGAAACAGGACCGCGACCACCAAAGGCCCCATACGGTCGCGGATTTGAGTCGTAGGTTTGTCGGGCTTAGGCCGTGGCTTGGGAGAATGCACGCCGCAGGTTGCCACCAAGGAACTTTCGGATGCGGGCCTCGGAGTAGCCGCGGCGCAGCATCGCTTCGGTGATCATGGGCAAGTCACGCACGTCGCGCATGCCGCGTGCGAGTGTGGGCCCACCGTCAAAGTCGCTGCCTAATGCCACGGCGTCCTCGCCGACGAGTCGGATGGCGCGATCGACAACACCGACCCAATCGTCGATGTGCATCGCGACTTCAACAGGCACCTCGGCCCCGAGCATCGGGAATGTGGGAGCTACAAGTTGATCGATCTCGTAGATGCTCTTACCTTTCGTGCGCTCCGGAATGCTCGTGGTGTCCCAGAACGTCTTCTTACGATGTTCGGTAAGCCATGCGTATTCGCGAGGGTAGGCGAACTCGCTGCCAATCTGGAAGCCAATGACGCCACCACGATCGACCAGCTTCTTCAGTAATGGATCAGGGATATTACGTGGAATGTCGTTCACCTGGCGCAGGCCGTGATGCGTGGCGATCACGGGCCGATCGCTGACATCGATGACTTGTGCCATCGTGATGTCCGCAGAGTGAGACACATTGATGACCATGCCGAGCCGATTCATCTCGCGCACTACATCACGGCCGTGGGGCGTCAGGCCGTTGAACTGCGGAGTAGAGCAGCAAGCATCGGCGTAGTGCTGATTCCAGTTGTGCGCGGACACCTGGGCGGAGCGCAGCCCCAATTGATGAAGGGAACGAAGAGCGCCCAGGTCACCGTCGAGATCGTAGCTTCCTTCGATGTCGAGTATCGCGGCGATCTTGTTTTGCTGCTGCAGCCTTGTCAGGTCTTGACCGCTGAGCGCGAGGCCAAGTTGCGGATTTGCCTTGTGCAATTGGTCGAGCGCATGGTCCATGCGCCGAAGCGCCTGCTTTGTTTCGTAGCGGCCCGGGTAGTACTCCTCCGGTGTGTAGATCGATAGGAAGAAGGCGTCAACACCCCCTTCTTTTGCGCGCGAGAGATCCCACTGCCCAATATCGACACGGTCGGTAACGTCGCCACCGTGATAAAACTCGCGGTCGAGCGCGTGCACGTGCCCATCAAAGACGTATGCGCTCTGATGGAGGTCCGCTGCATGCGCGGAGATCCCGGCAAATGATTTGCCTGGCAGCATCGTCACTGTTGCTGCAATGGCAGACTTCGTGAGGAAGTCACGGCGGTTCAGATTGTTGAAATGCATAGTCCCCTATGAGACGATACGCGCTCGGCGCACTTCAACGAGATGGAAAGCTGCAGCAATACTCAAGTGTCAGCAATAAGTGGAGTCCATCTCAGGTTCGGAACCCAATCGCCCCACTCGTGACGAAAGCGCGCATCGTCCGGTCTTTGCTGATCCAGCGGCTTTGTTCGCCATGCGCTCGAACCAGCTTTATGTGGCTCGGACGGGAAGCTATCTGAACACACGTGATAGCGTCGGCACGCATCTGCCCTCAGCGAACTTCTGACCGATTGAGCATTGCTTAGACGACCTGCCCCCCGCAATAACCCCGCGTTAGGCCGCAAGCAAAAGCACTAATCCTGGCACGTACACATGTCCACCGTAACGGTCCTCAGTCGGCGGCTATGCCGCAAGCCTTGGCGCGCATTGAGCTTGCCTGCGTAGGGAACTGCCGGACGCATGTTAGCCATGCCGAAAGCTCGAAGCTTCTCCACCAGGCAACTCGCATCTGCTACGGACAAGCCAATCTACATCATCAACTTGCGCTCTCGCATTGAGCATATCCGTAAAGCCAAAGGGCTTCCCTGAGTGCCATATCGGTAGCGTCAACTGAAATATAAATCATGCATTGTGTTGATCCGGGAGCGGATAAGAGCCGATAGAAGCATGGGGATGATGCTCATGCCAAAGACTTCTTTATCTTCGCGATTGCTACTGCAGTGGATC
The DNA here is from genome assembly GCF_900105625.1 of Terriglobus roseus. Lineage (NCBI taxonomy): Bacteria > Pseudomonadati > Acidobacteriota > Terriglobia > Terriglobales > Acidobacteriaceae > Terriglobus > Terriglobus roseus. The sequence goes on along the minus strand of NZ_FNSD01000001.1, from coordinate 2,166,260 downwards.
ACGTTCTCAATGTTGAGTGTGCTCGTCACTGCGCTGACTGGTTGCGGAACAGTCTCGACTGCCGCCACCGCGAAGTCGACCGGCACAACATCCACCAGCACAACGGGAAATGGCAATTCAGGTACTACTGGGAGCACAGGGAGCCCCACATCGGCGGTGCCCGCGCCTATCACTGTCGTCTCATCATCTTCTGCGGTTCAATTAGGCTCATCTGTCTCGCTGACGGCCATGCAAGGCAATCTGGAGCTCTTCGGCGGCACATGGACCGTTGTGGGTGGTAACGGAAGCGGCACCGTCACCGCTGCCGGTGTATATACCGCGCCCACAGTCTTGCCTACGACCATGGCCGCCATCGTGCGGTATGCATATGCGAGCCAAACTGCGCAAACAACCATTGCTCTGCAGAATCCAGTAACCCAAATTTCAGCCTCCGCGCTTACTCTCGCCCCCACCGTTGTTACGGGTGGTTTCGTCTCGTTCACAATTACATCGACATCTGCTCTGCCTTCAAAGACCGGGATCAAGATGGACGGTACTGTACTTACAACTACCGCTCGGACGGCCACGACCGTGTCAGCGACGGGCTATCTGCCTCCATGGAAGACCGGCGTTGTGCCGATTACTCTTACTTCGGCCGCCGGAGATTGTAACTGTCTCTCGGCTCGCATTGCGCCGACAGCGGTGAGCTACGACACTGCATCTCGATTCGCAACCCAGGCGGCATTCGGACCTCGCGAAGATCTCATCGAGCATATCCAGCAGACAGGTCTGGAAGGCTACATAGACGAACAACTCCAGTCGCAGGCTAGCCCCTATAGCACCGTTGCGGACCCGCGTTGGCAGTTCATGCAAGGCGTGCTGAACGGCAACCAGTCGCTGCGATACCGGACGGCATGGGCATTACAGATACTGATTCCAGGGGCGAGCATCTTCAAGACTTATGCATTGATTCCCTGGGAGACCAAGCTCGAGGCGCATGCGTTTGGTTCCTATGAACAGATTTTGCTCGACGCCGCGAGTACGTACGCCCCAGCAGCAATGCTGGACGTACCGGGAAACGCTGCATCAAGCGACCCCAAGCTACATCCGAATCAGAATTTCGGGCGAGAGATCGTTCAATTGTTCTCGCTTGGTACTGTCAGGTTGAATGAGGACGGTACACCGAAGCTGGACCAAGCTGGTAACACCCAGCCCGTCTACGACGGGGACACGATCGAAAGTTTGTCACGAGTTTTTACCGGGTGGAATTTCGTCCGTTCAGGGAATCCCGACTTTACCTTTTACGGTGTTGACTGGTCGGCTCCATTGGTTGCGACGGAAGCGCAGCATGACACGAGTTCCAAAATCTTGTTTGGGAATGTTGTGCTTCCCGCAGGCCAGACAGCATCCCAAGACCGCCAGCAGGCGATAGAAGCCATCTTTCAAAATGAGAACCTGCCTCCCTTCATCTCGAAATTTCTGATCCAGCGATTTGTGAAGAGTCAGCCGTCGGGCGATTACGTTCGACGGATCGTGCAGGTCTTTAAGAACGATGGAAGCGGCGTGCGTGGGAATCTGGGAGCTGTCATCAAGGCGATTCTGCTTGACGCTGAGGCTCGCGCCGGCGACGGCGGCCTCACAAATCCAACTGACGGATTTATTCAAGATCCGCTTTACCTTGAACTTTCAGCCCTCTCGTTGCTCAACATAAACACATTCGATGTGCAACCGGCCTATGTCCCAGGGCGTCTCGGTGAAGAGTGGTGGTTTGCTCCAACGGTCTTCAGCTACTTCAGTCCTGCTTATGACATACCCGGCACAAGTTTGAACAGTCCAGAGTTTCAGCTGCTAAACACGTTGACGTCTGTCGAACGCAGCCAATTTCTTTGGGGAATCGCAAGTGGCACAGAGACGGAGATTCCAAACGCCACACGAAGCAGGCTGTATACGAACTTTCCGACGCCCGCAAGCATGCTGGAAGCTCTCAACCACATGCTTTACCACGGACGAATGCCGCAGAGTACACAGGATGCCATTCTGGCTTACTGCGACACGGTGTCGGATCCAGCGATAAAGCTGCAGTCTGCAGTATTTCTCGCGCTAAATGATGACAACTACATGGTTGTTCAGTAGGAGATGGAAGATGAGTATCACTCGTAGGAACTTCATTAAGTTCGGAACGCAGTTCGGCGTGGCTGCGTCCGCATCCATGCTCTGGACTAATCATGTCAGCGCCGAGGCGCTCTCTCAACTTGGTCAGTCATACAAAGCACTGGTACTTATTACGATGCCTGGCGGGAATGACTGCAATAACACCCTTCTTTCGATGGATGCAAAGACCTATCGTGACTACACGGCACTACGACCGAGCATTGCCCTGGACATCAACACCCTTAACCCGATCATGGATTCTACGAGCAGCAATGCGTACGGTCTTCATCCCTCGCTCAAGAACATCGCAGCTTTGCACAACAGGGGGCGGGGCGTGGTCGTGGCGAACGTAGGCTCATTGCCTAAGCCGTCCACGAAGGCACAGGTACTTCAGAGTCCATCCCTCTATCCCGGCATGTCGATGTCTCATCCAATCGGAATTCAGCAATGGGAGAGCGCGCAGGCGAGCGCAACAGTGAATACGGGTTGGGGCGGGAGGATCGCTGATTACGTAAGCTCGGACTCGGGCAGTCTGCCTCCAGTAATCTCCGCAGGCGGTGGTGCGACATTCACTATCGGAAAGTCTGTGCAGGCAGTAGCTCTTCAGAGTGGTTCCGCCTTTGCTGCGATCCCAGCTTCCTTAAATGCCGTGATCGGAAGTATGGCAGCTACCAATAAATCCGTGCAGAACGAGTTCGTTCAGCAGCATGCAGCACTGCGCGCGGAGGCCATGGCGAGCCAGTCGATTTTGGATCGAGCTTCCAGTTCGGTCACACTCAAGACACCCTTTCCTATTTCGACCTTTGGCAGGGGAATGCAAAAAATCGCGCAGATAATGGCTGGTCGATCCACGATCGGAGCTTCGCGGCAGGTCTTCTACATCCAGCAGGGTGAATACGACACGCATGTGAATCAGGCAAATCTGCAGGGCATGTATCTCGATGAGCTCGACGCGGGTGTTGGGGCATTTTTTGCGGCGCTTGATGAGCTTGGCCTTTCCGATGAGGTGATCGTGTGCACACATAGCGATTTCGGACGCACGTTGCAAGCCAACGTGAACGGCGGGTCCGATCATGGATGGGGGGGCCACCACTTCATCTTGGGAGGTGGGATTTCCGGTGGAAGAGTGATTGGCTCGCTTCCTGAAATGGGATTTGGCGGACCCAGCGACTGCAACGGTCTAGGCGCTTGGATCCCCGCTCAATCGGTGACACAAATGACGGCAGGTCTCGGGCAATGGATGGGACTCAATGCCACTCAATTAAATGATGTCTTCGTTGATCTAAAGAGCTTTCCAAGCGGGCTCATTGAGCTTTCAAACTGAAGCTGAGCGCAGCCTTGCCATTCTTCCTCGACGGCCGCTTGTGACCCGCATCTTCCTGGGAAAGATCGCGGGCCAATGCGGGGAGCATCATGATCGCGGGACGAAGGATAAAAGTGAACAAGTGAGCGGAACTCTGGTTTTACTTTCCCGCTGTAGGTCCATCGCTGTGTCGCAGTCACCAACCGAGCGAGCCTTTGAAGTGCCGAGTATTCGTGTGCATGCCCCAGTCAGCTTGGGAAACGGTTCGTTAGGGACCGTAAGACCGATAAAAAGAGTTGGATTTGTCAGCAGCCCTTTGCAGATCCGCTGACTTCAGCAAACTCGCCTGAACGGCATTAAGGCAGCGCTGGCAACTGCGAAGATCCGAGGTACTGTGGGCCCGGAGGCGTTCAACACCGGAAAGCACCTAAGCTGGAGGTGTGAACCGCTGAGAGCGATTTAAAGCACTGATTGTAAAGGAGGTTTGGTGGACCTGACCGGGATCGAACCGGTGACCTCTTCCATGCCATGGAAGCGCGCTCCCAGCTGCGCCACAGGCCCACTTCTGTCAGGATACCCGGTTTCCGGCCCTGAGTAAACCGCACCGGTTCGCGCGGCTTTACAGTTTGGACCTGTTCTCGAAAGAAGGGCGGCCCGTGTGAGGGCCGCCCTGCCGAAAACGCACCGCTCCTAGCGCCAGTAGCCTTCGCGCCAGTAATAGCCGCGGGGACCGTGAACCCATGCGCCTCCGACCCAGATGGCGCGGGGGCGCGGTGGAGCGACGTACTCACCCGGCATCCAGACGTAGCGGGCTCCATCCCAGCGGTGGTACCCGGCGCGCCATGCCCAGCCGGGGCGAGGCGGTGGGGGGCGGCGCTCATAGATGGGGCGGGGCGGTCCGACGTGCACGTACACCTGCGCATCGGCTGCGGCAGGAATTGCAGCAGCACCTACCAGGCCCGCGATCAGCATGACTTGTGTGAATGTCTTCATGGTGCGATCTCCCTTTCAAACTCCGCCGTGCAGCGGAGGCGATTCGAAGGGGTAGACACGGGGTCATCGGCGAGGGTTGCGCTCGGCCCCGACTTTTCTTTTGTCGGATCCGCGACACAATTGATACCGCCAGACTTCCGCTTTTCCTCGGAGATTGCCTGCATTTCGGGAACAAACAAGGCAGGCGGCGGTGTCTATAGAGGCAGAGTGAGCGAGAGCACTCCGCATCCGCCGGCGGGTGGCACACCCATTCCAACCATCCCGCCCCATTGCACACGGGGCGCGCAAACCGTACCTTTGAGAGGCAAGCGATGAACGGGGCAGCGGTGATGGATCCGGTAACAGGGGCAATCGGCGGTGGTTTCAGCGAGGCGGGTACGTATACCGCAGCGCGACCCGAGGTGCGTGCCGAAGACCTTGCGCTCGTTGCCGCGCTGCAGGCGGGATCGGACGACGCCTTCCGGCAATTGATCTCGCAGTACAGTGGCCCGCTCTATTCGCTCCTGTTACGCTCGCTCGCTGACCCGGCAGATGCGGCGGATGTGACCCAGGATGTGTTCATCAAGGTCTTCCGTTCCATTGGCGGTTTCCATGGCGACAGCAGTCTGCGTACATGGATCTATCGCATCGCCATGCATGAGGCTTCAAACAGCCGTCGCTGGTGGGTCCGGCATAAGAAGGCAGAGATCACGATCGACGGGGATTCCTCGACCGATGAGGATGGAGAGCTGACGTTCTCCCTGCGCGATACGCTCGCGGACGGACGCGATTCCCCTTTTGAGAACGCCCGTCAGGCCCAGTTACGCACCACCGTGGAAGCAGCCCTGCGCGACGTGCCGGAGAGCTTTCGCACCGTCGTCATCCTGCGGGAGGTCGAGGGTATGGCGTACGACGAGATCGCCGAGATTCTGAATATCAACATCGGCACGGTGAAAAGCCGCCTGATGCGCGGTCGTGCCGCCCTGCGAACGCTGCTGGGAGCCCGGCTTCCGGAATTTGCACGGCCCGTGCACAAGAAGGCACCACAATCTGCAGCGCGCGCAACCGCAGCAACATCCAAGGAGGCACGATGAGTCTCTCCCCTGAGAAGCTGGAGCACCTGCTGGATCGCGTTGGCCTGCATACCAAGCCGCCTGTTGACGATGAGCTTGGGTTTGAGCGGGCTCTGACGGACAATGCCCTGCGTGCGCTAGGACCGGTGACGGTGCCGGACGATCTGTCGCTGCGCATCCGGCTGGCATTGTCACATGAGCGTGTGCGCGCGGATCGTCGGCTGACCGGCCGCCTTCGTCATGCGGTCGAAATGTTCTGGGAGAACACGGTGCGGCCCATGAGCCTGCAGGTTGGCGTCGCGGCTGGAATGATTGCCATCGTGGGCGGCGCCCTGATGCTGGGCGCACTTGCCCCGCAACAGGCGGTCGAGGCGAATGACGAGCCGCTGACGGGCTTCTCCGCGCCGCGCTACCTGTACTCCTCTGCTGGCGTTCCGCCAGTGGGCAGTGTGAACGACGCACCGCTCGTTGTGCAGGCGATGGTCGACCGTTCGGGCCGCGTGTATGACTATCACGTACTCTCCGGCGCACTGGACGATGTAGAAGCCGCGGCGCTGCGCCAGCGCATGCTGACGGGGGTCTTCCAGCCGGCACATGTCTTCGGCCAGCCGGTCAAAGGCAGCGTGGTGCTGACGTTTGCCGATGTGGTCGTTCGGGCGTAGGTCGCCGCAGGCTGTCACGCGAAGTTTGACCAAGGGATACCACCGGCCTAGACTCAGCGGTTGGTACACCTTTCGCTGAGGTCCGTCGAATACCCGTGCGTCTCTTCTCTCGAGTTCCGTTGCTTCTCCTCACGTTCGCCCTGAGCGCGGCCACGCTGCCTGCACAGAGCTCGTCCTCGTCGTCCACCAACAAGCCGGACGATTCCGCGCAGGATCCGCAGAAGCCGTCGTCCACCGTGGTGCGTCGCGCGGTTGAGGCCGGTGGATCGGCCGTGTCGCTTGAGACCAGCGAAACGCTCTTTACCATGGCCGCGGCGCTGAACAGTTGTGGGTATGACAACGGGCTTGAGAGTTCGCTGCCCGTCCGCGCGGCGATTCGTGCGGAGATGGCAACGGCCGTGAAGGCAGGCTTTGAAGCCCGCGCCGCGCACGACACCCTCTGCACCTACATCGACGGACACAAGCAGCCCGGCGCGCGGAACCTGGCGCAGTATGTCTCGCTGGCACTCTTCCTTTCGCCCCCGCCCGATCTTGTCTTGTCCGTCGGCGAAGGCGATCTGCCGCCCGACTCGCAGAACGTCATCGGCATCCTGCCCCTGTTGCGGGACTTTGCCGTGAAGGCGCAGTTACACAGCATCTTCGCGCGTCACCGTGCGGAGTACGAGGACGCGGTTCTGCAGGTGCATGACAGCGTGACGCGCATGCTGCTGGAGACCAACGTCTATCTGCACCAGCCGGTGTCCAGCTATGACGGCCGTCGCTTCGAAGTCCTGTTGGAGCCAATGCTGAGTCCACAGGCCGTGAACGCTCGCATCTACGGCACGGATTACTTCATCGCAGTTTCGCCAACGAAGGTGGAGGATCCGTCGATCAGCAAGACCTCGCCGGGATCGCGTATGTCGGTCAGCGACCGTGCTGCCGGTCTGCAGATGGACCAGATTCGGCGCATGTATCTGCTCTACAACGTGGATCCCATCATCTACGCCCGCGCCGGTGCTACGAATCGCCTGCTGCCGCTGCTGAAGACGGTGAGCGATGCGCCCATCGATTTCACCTACAAGAGCGATATCGTCGCGCTGACGACGGAATGCCTGATCAAGGCGATCGAAGCGCGCACCATGGATGTTGGTATCCCGAAGCCGGCCAAGCCCGGTGCGGTCAAGGCGCGTACGGAGATCGACGACTACAACCAGGCTCTGATCGACTACGACAAGAAGGCCGAAGCCGTTCGTCGCAGGCAGGTGCTGCTCGACATGGAGTCGGGCTGGGTCTTGACCGGTTCGTTCTACGACAAGCTGGCGATCCAGGATCGTGAAGGCATCAGCCTGAAGGAGAGCATCGGTGAGATGGTCTACGGGATGGACGTGCCGTCAGAGGTGAGCAAGGCAAAGAAGATTCCATTCTTCGCGCCGGACAGTACGAACCTGGTGGCTGGTGCGGGCATTACGCACGCACGCTCGCCACGCCGCTCGCTTTCGATCGTGGATCAGGCGGAGTTAAAGCTGCAGAAGGGCGACCGCACCGGCGCGGAAGAGCTTGCCGAGAAGGAACTCGCAACCAATCCAAACTCGGGCGATGCGCTCTATATCCTGGCCCGCGTAAAGCTGACACAGGGTGACCCGCAGGCCGCGTATGACCGTTTCACGCAGGTTGTTGCGAACAGCAAGGACCCGCGTACGCTGGCATGGTCGCACGTGTACCTCGGCCGTCTGTATGACACGCAGCGGGGCAACAGCCGTCCCAAGGCCGTCGCCGAGTACAAGGCAGCGCTGAACACACCCGGCATTCAGCAGGACGTGCGCGCAGCTGCCGAGGCAGGCATCCAGAAGCCCTTCGCCGCACCGAAGCGCACCGTAACGGACAGCGACCAGTCGCCGGATGATGAGGAACTTGATCCCACGGGTAAGAAGCAGAAGGAAAGCTACAAGCCCAGCGAGGAAGTTATTCCGACAGCTCCGCGGCGGTAGGTTTGTCTGGTCAAGAGCGAGCAAGCCCACGCTTCGCGAAGAAGGAACATCAGTTTTGGAGTCAATGCAATGCAGTTAGCAAGCCTGCTTACCGAAACGCGCAACCCCGCTTCGGAACATATCGATGCGCTGCCCACAGAGCAGATGCTCCGCGTCTTCAACGATGAGGATGCAACCGTCGCCGCGCGAGTCGCGGAACAGATCCCGCAGATCGCGAAAGCTGTCGACGCAATCTATGAGCGCGTACAAAAGGGTGGCCGACTCTTTTACATGGGCGCGGGCACGAGCGGACGCCTGGGTGTTCTGGATGCCAGCGAGTGCCCTCCGACCTACGGCGTGCCGCGCGATCTGGTTGTGGGCATCATCGCCGGTGGCGATCCTGCGCTGCGTGTGAGTGCTGAGGGTGCGGAGGACAGTCGCGAGCAGGGCGGGATCGACCTGATGGCGAATGGCTTCAACCAGTCACCCGGGCAGGACGTCCTGGTGGGTATTGCCGCCAGCGGCCGTACGCCGTACGTCCTGGGAGCAATGGAAACCGCTCAGCAGCATGGCTGCCTGACCATCGGCCTCTCCTGTGTTCCCGGCTCGCCCGTGGAGACGGCGAGTGACATTGCCATTACGCCCGCAACGGGCGCAGAGGTCATAACCGGCTCCACGCGCATGAAGGCGGGCACGGCGACCAAGCTCGCACTCAACATGCTCTCGACCGGCTTGATGGTCAAGCTGGGTCACGTCTACGGCAACCTGATGACGAACGTGCAGACGACAAACGTGAAGCTCGTCGATCGCGCGGAACGTATCATCGCCGCGGCGACGGGCGTGACCTCGCACGAGGCTGCCTCCCTGCTGAAGGAGGGCGGTAGCGTTCGTGCGGCCATCGTCATGCAGAAGCTCGGCATGACGCGCGAAGCAGCCGAGGCGCGGCTTGCAGAGACGAATCAGATTCTGCGCAAGGCACTCGGCGAGTAACCGAATCAGACGGATTACACGGCATTTCGAAGGTGTTTCAGGGTATGCACGGATCGTAAGGGCACGGCTTTCAGGGACACGGCGCAATGAGAGTTGTAACTCGCTCCAAGTAAACTGAAGGTATGCAGCACGAAGCACCGCCCGACACAACGAAACCGCACGCGCATCTTGGCTTCCTAGGCTTGTGCTGCGGCGTGGGTGTGTCGACCATCTACCTCTGTCAGCCGCTGTTGCCGGAGATGGGCGCGACCTTTGGCGTGAACGCTGCCGCGGCAGGCCAGGTCGGCGTTGCCACACAGGTTGGCTATGCACTCGGCATGCTCAGCTTCACGCCGCTGGGCGACACGCTCGAGCGGCGCAAGCTCATCATGCGCATGTTCGCGATGGTGTCGGTTGCGTTGCTGTTGCAGGCATGTGCACCCTCATTGCCGCTGCTGCTCCTGTTGAGCGCCACCTCCGGTGCGATGGCCTGCGTGACCCATATCGTTCTGCCCATTGCACCCGACCTTGCGGCGCCGCGTGAGCGTGGCAAGGCTATTGGGGTTGTCATGACAGGGCTGTTGAGCGGAGTGTTGCTGGCGCGAACCTTCGCCGGATGGGTATCGGAACTGGCCGCGCATATGACCTCTCGCATCGCGAGCTGGCGCGTTGTGTTCCTCGTTGCCGCGCTGGTCTCGGCTGCACTGGTACCGGCGATCAAACGCCTGATGCCGGAGCTGCCTCCCAAGGAAAAGCTTACCTACGGCGAGGCCATGCGGTCCCTGTGGGACCTGCTCCGTGAGGAGCCGCTGCTGCGTGAGAGCTGCATCGTCGGCGCGCTCAGCTTCGGTACGTTCTCGGCCTTCTGGAATACCTTTGCCTTCGTCATGGCGTCGCATGGACAGGGAGCTGCAGTCACCGGCACCTTCGGTCTCGTGGCTGCGGCAGGCGCCGCCGTGGCTTCTACTGCAGGCAAGCTGTCCGACCGCCGTGGCCCACGCTTCGTGCTGTCCGTCGGCCTTGGCATTCTTGCGATGTCGTATGTGGGGATATACCTTACGGAACGTGTCGCGACCCACGCGCAGGTGGCGGGACATCTGCACCTGTGGCCCTACCTGCTGACGCTTGGTGCAGTGGTCATCCTCATGGATATCGGCATGCAGGGCATGCAGCTCGGGAACCAGTCTCGCATCTTCGCGCTGCGGCCAGCGGCTCGCTCGCGTATCAACACCATCTACATGACGTGCTATTTCGTGGGTGGCGCCATTGCATCGGCCCTGTCGCCGATCCTGTGGCAGCACTACGGCATCGGTGGCATCTGTGGTCTGGAGCTGGTGTTTATCCTGCTTGCCATCTGGCGTCATGCCACCGGCCGGCCCGTTCCCCGGCACGTCTCGCGCGCCGACGTTCCAATGCTGCCCGTGGAATAAGCGGGTATACCGTGTTTTGCTTCTAAGCCATGGGATCGTGACGCTGCCAAATCCTTGGAAATCCACGTCTGGTGCGAGACGTGACGCACCCGACTTGTTGATTGGGCAACAATGCACCGCGAAGTCTCAGGGCATCCCTCCACTCTGTGCCTTGCTCTTATCTCCGTGTTGCCACAAGTGGCATGGAGGAAGACCGATGGCTCATTTTCTGAATAGGTTTGCGATAGCAGGCGTCGCCCTGGCACTGGCGTTGCCAGTGGCCATGCCAATGACGGCACAGTCCACGTCGACCACCACGACGAAGTCAAAGCCGGCCAAGAAGTCCTCGAAGAAATCCACGACGACTACGACGCCAACAGGCGATGCCGCAAAGACCCCAGATCCGATCAATCCCTCGGCCAGCCCGGAGCCACCGACGCCGACCACCCAGGGCCCACCGCCACCGCCGACCACGCCTCCGACCAATACGCCTCAGCCTGCAAGGTAAAGGTGTGGAGGGCGAATGGTTCGTCGACCCGGAAACCTGGTGCAGTAGGTTGCTGCACGCTCACTCTAAAGCTGCCGCTGGGCGATGAAATCAGCGCTTCTTCGTTTGAGTCAACTGGTGCAGCAGCGCTTCCCAGCGGTCACCATACTCACTCCACCCGGCAAAGGACTTCACTCGCTTCAGCGCAGCGGCGCTCATGCGGTCTCGCAGCGTTGGGTCGTCAACAAAGCACTGCAGCCGATCGGTGATGGCCTGCACGGAACGGATGGGCACAATGAATCCCTCAACGCCATCGGTGAACAGGTCTTCCGAGCCGGTGGCGGTCGAGGCGATGATGGGGCAGCCACACGCCAGTGCCTGTCCCTGCACCAGCGCCAGGCCCTCTTCAATGGACGGCAGAACCATCACGTGACTGCGGCTCATGTACGCGACGAGTTGTGGCTGCGGCAGCGACCCCAGGAACTCAACGTTCTCCTGTGGCAGCGTCGCCAGCAGCGGTGCAAAGTTGGGATCGAGACTGCCGATCACACGCAGACGCTTGTTCGGATGGGGGAGCGCCGCGAAGGCTTTCAGGAGATACGGAATGCCCTTGCGAAGGCTGACACCGCCAACGAACAGCACCTCGAACGGCGCGTCAGGGCCCGTGGATGGGGCGCCGTCCGGGTGGAAGCGGTCCAGCCGAACGCCGTATGGAATCACGTGAACATGGTCGGGCGCTACTCCCTGCTGCAGAAAACTATCGCGGCAGACCTGCGAGGGAACGACGATTGCGTCCGCCTGCTCGTAGATCTCAATCTCCCGGGGCTCCACACGTGGATCGTAGCTTGGATAGGGAACGTTCCAAATCCTGTATTCCTCGCGCAGGATGTTGGACTGGTACGCGTGGTGGGTTGAACCCCGGTCACAGAGAAAGACTCCACCGCGCGACTGCAGCAGCTTGCCCGCCTTCAACCCCGCGCCAGAGAGCGCGATCAACGCATCACAAGGCGGCATCCGGCGAGCGATCCAAGTGTCGTAAGTGGTCGCAACGCGGTAGCTAAGGGTTCTCCTGAGCGCCTGCGGGAGCAGGTTTTTGCGTGACAGCAGGAGCTGCGGTGTGTGCAGCCACGGGAAGGTTTCTACCTTGTCGTGGGGCACGCCTTCGCGCTCCAGCCGCTTCCACGGGAAGGTGCTGTAGATGCGCTCCAGGTGGCCGCGGCGGTTGAGCTCTCGCGCAAGCTCGAAGTGGTGGAAGACGCCGAAGGTAGCCTGGATGATTTTCATGAAGGGGTCGGCTAAAGCTTACAAGACGCCAGCTCCCGCGCCTTAGACGACCGCATGAGCCTCGTTCTTCGCGGCACTCAGGCGGTCATCGGCACGAGCCTGCAGAGAGTCCCGCAGCCACCGGCCAAGGACGAGCGTGCAGAAGACGACGCAGACCAGCAGTACCCAGAAGTACTGCGTAAGCCAGATGCGCATGGCGGTGTACCGGCTGATGTTGCCCACGTGATAGCGCGCGACGTTCAGTTCATACGACAGGAAACGATCGCCGCGCTGAAGACTTACCGTGCGCGAGATATCGCTCGACTGCGACCGCTCCAGGAACAGGTCGGCAAATATCGGCTCCACGTTATCGTCACGCAGGGCAACGGCCACCAGCGAACGGTCGGACGCATAAGGCGATTGAATGCCCTCGATCACCGAATCAGCCAGGCTTGTGTCGCGTGCAAACTCCTGATCGGGAAGCGGCTGGCCGGTGATGCCGTTCCACCAGCGCTGCGCGCGCGTCAGGTAGTTGTCCATGGTCTTGGCGTGAACGCCGTCGGCATCCAGCGCAATGGGGAGGTTGTCATGCAGTGCAGCGAAGGCGGGCTGCGTGCCGAAGGCTCCAAGGATGAGGTAATCCCGGTCTTCGCGCACCAGATCGTCCGGACCGGCGACTTCCACACGCAGTGCGGGGTAGCCTGTCTGGCGGCTGAAGTGGCCCATCATGTCCAGCAACAGCGTGATCTCCGCGCCACTGGGCCGGCGAGGCAGCACGACCACGGTGCGCCCCAGGTCCGCGAACTGTGTGAACGGGAACCCCGCGTTGGCGAACAGTTCCAGGTTGGGCAGTTGGGCCCAGTGGTTCAGGTTGCGCAGGTCAAGGGACGAATTCTTCAGGATGCTGCCCTGCACCTGCTTGCCCGCCGCGCCGCGCACGGGTACGAAGTCGAAGTTGAACAGCAGCGTGTTCGTGAAGGGACGCATGTTCGCGACGGGCAACAGTGTCTGACGCTGTCCATCGACGCGCTTTTCACCTGCCGGCAGCGGAGCCTCATTGATCAGTGTGCCGTTGATGTACGTACGCAGCGCCGACCCTTCGGCGACGGCGTGTGCGTCATAGCGATAGCGCAGCAGCAGGTTCAGGTTTTCGGTTTCGCCGTAATACAGGTCCGGCGGCACACGGAAGTACACCGGCACGGGGCGCGAACCATCCGTGCTCTCAGCGTTCTGAGGGATGTACTTGCTCAGGGGTACAAGGCGATCCGTTGGAACCCAGCGCGGTGCGTCGTCAATGGCCCGTTCGGTGGGCAGTGCGAAGTCATCCACGTGCAGCACATTGCCCAGCAGTTGCTGTGGCTCGCCCGTATCCACATGACTGGCACGCAGGGAGAGCGCGCGTGCGGCCTGGACGACCTGATCACCATTGTCGCCAGAGACGATCAGCGCAGTGCCATCCGGGTCGGAAGGATTGGGACTCAACTGCAGCGAAGCGCCAGCCGATGTGGTCGGGAAGAATGCCTGCCCGGAAGACTTGTTGACGAAGACGACGGCATTGCCCGGCGGGACGGCACCCACGACAACCCGGAAGCGGATGGGCTTAGTGCTGGCCAGGATGCCGAACCACGAGGCAACAATGCCTGCGGCCTGCACGGTCTTGGCATCGGGCTGCGTGGGGAAGACGAAGGGGATCGTCGTTGTGCCCTGCATATCGCTGTCAAACAGTGGCAGTGGCAGCAGCGAGATGTCGGTACGGAAGGGAAGGGCAGCGCCGTCAACAACCAGCTCGGAAGCATTGGCGATGCGCGCCAGGACCTCCGCCTGCGCCCTTCCGCTGGTCTGCAGAACGCCGTTCCCAAGGAACTCCATCGTCAGGTCGTTATCGCGGATCAACAGGTCCGTCGGCACCGTGATGGGCAGAATGAAGTAATGGCCGGCGCGTGTCGCCGCGGTGTCCGGCGTGATGGTGGCAATCAGAGTCTTGTTCAACAGCACGCGGATGGACGCGGTCGCGGCGTGGCTCAGTTCCGCGCTGAAACGGTAGCCGATGGTGAGTGTTGCGGTCCGCGGCATCAGCGTGTGCGGCAGGATGAAGTGGAGCGGGTAGTACGAGTGCGGTCCGCGCAGCTCGGCCTCACCAGCCACTCCCATGTCCTTGAAGCGGATGTGTGTCGGTTCCGGGCCGGCAATCTGCGTGCCGGATGCGACGCCACCGGGCACGGTCGTCCCAGTGGCGAAAGGAGCCATCGAAGGCCCGACGTTCTGGGCTCCCATGCGCAGACCTGCCAGCGACACCAGCGCCAGGAGGATGACGGAAACAGCGCGTGCCGGAACCGGCGCGGGGCTGCGCTTCTCCGGCAACAGACCCAGCATCACCTGCTTCAGGCCCGTGAGCGACAGTACAACGATGCGGCCCAGGCTGACGAACGGGCGGTCGCGCTCAACCTTTGCGCGGACATTCACCCATGAGTCAGCGCGGGAGTACAGCGCACACGTCAGCACTTCTTCTTCTTCAATCGTCAGGCTGTTGAACTGCGCGCGCAGCTTGCCGGAATTCAGTCGGATGACAGTGGCTGTAACTGTCCGGTCACCGGTTTGGACCGGGAAGGTGAGCTTCACATGCTCACCCGGCCGCAGCTCCGGCAGATCACCCGAAAGAGTGAGCGAGGCCCCACCGACGGACATGTCTTCCGTCATACCAAGCAACTGCACGCCGCTGCTCGTGGTGCCAACCACCGGGATGCGAACCGGGATACGCACCGAAGCGCGGCGCTGCTTCTGCTCATGAGCCACCGCCGCAGCAACGCCGAGGATGACGACGTTGAACAGGATCCAGAAAAGGTTGCTGAGCACGACGCCGGGGTGCGTTGGATCAAGGACAAAGAAGCGGTACGGCGCGAACAGGATACCGGCGAAGTTCAGCAGCAACAGCCACGTGGTGGGTGCGGCGATCTTGCGATCAAACTTCGTCTCGTCCAGCGTAGTGCCTTTATCCGTAACATTGAAGCTGCCAAGCTTCGGGTTGATTAGTGCCAGCACCGTCGGGAACAGGATGTAAGGCGCCAGCACCGTCTCATAGATCTCATTCCAGAAGCTATGGCGATGCGTACCCTGCACGCGCGAGTTCGTCATGTTCGAGATGATGAGATGTGGCAGCGCGTACGCGAGAATGGCAAGCCAGTAACCCGGAATAATCGTGCGACCGCCCAGCATGTACGCCAGGGGCGCTACCAGGAAGATCAAACGCGGCACGGCATACATGAAGTGCATCATGGCGTTGAAGTAGCAAAGCCGCTGCGTCAGCTTCATGCCGGTGGCCAGCAACGGATTGTCCGTGCGCAGGATCTGGATCATGCCGCGAGCCCAGCGAACACGCTGACCAACGTGGCCCGCGAGTGTCTCCGTCGCCAGGCCGGCCGCCTGCGCAACGTTCATGTAACCGGTGTTCCAGCCCTTCTTCTGCATGCGCAGGCTGGTATGCGCGTCTTCTGTAACGGTTTCCGTCGCAATGCCACCGACTTCATCCAGTGCCTTGCGCCGAATGACTGCGCAGGAGCCGCAGAAGAACGTCGCATTCCAAAGGTCGTTGCCATCCTGGATGATGCCGTAGAACAGTTCGCCCTCATTCGGGATCGTTTTGTACTGCATCAGGTTCCGCTCAAAAGGATCGGGCGAGTAGAAGAAGTGCGGCGTCTGCATCATGGCAAGCCGGTCTTCCACCAGGAACCAGCCCAGCGTCATCTGCAGGAAGGAACGCGTGGGGACGTGATCACAATCGAAGATGGTGACCACCGGCGAATCCATCTGGGTCAGCGCATGGTTGATGTTGCCGGCCTTCGCGTGATTGTGTTTTTCCCGGACAACATATCCAACGCCAGCCTGCTCTGAAAACTCGCGGAACTCCTTGCGTGTGCCGTCGTCCAGGATGTAGACGTGCAGCTTCTCTGGCGGGTAATCGATATTGATAGCGGCAAGCGCGGTATAGCGCACCAGCGAAAGTGGCTCGTTGTAGGTGGGAATCAGGACATCCACATGCGGCCAGAGTGACTCATCCGCCGGCAGCGGAACAGGCCTGCGCTCCAGTCGCTGGCTGGTCTGCATATAACCCAGCACCATGATGGCGACCGTGTAAATCTCCGCGGAAAGCAGCACCAGCATCAACACGGCGTCGATGGACAACCGATGGTTCGTATCGTCCGAGAAGTAGCCCACCACCATCCGTATGCGCCACCAGCCGTAGCGCAGCGTGGCCGCGATCGACAGCAGCATTAAGGAGATGGTCAGCAGCCGGCTCCTGCCTGCACGGTTGATCGCCATGGCGACCATCACGGTCAGACAGCCAAAGATCACCTGCTTCGACCAGCTCATGTACAGGCTCACAAACTGGAAGAGAACAAACGTACAGGCGCAGACAACGATGATCCGAAAAATGCGGAGCAGCATACTTTAGGGACGCTTTCTTGGAAAGATCTCTCGCGAACTCAATCTTTGCAGGTATGTGGGGAACCGCAATGACACGTTTGAGGTGGTTGGCGGATGGTCAACCCAATGGATCAGGGGCTTAACGGTTCGGCGAACGTA
The DNA here is from genome assembly GCF_900105625.1 of Terriglobus roseus. NCBI lineage: Bacteria > Pseudomonadati > Acidobacteriota > Terriglobia > Terriglobales > Acidobacteriaceae > Terriglobus > Terriglobus roseus. The sequence continues at coordinate 2,149,465 of NZ_FNSD01000001.1, read as the reverse complement.
CTTCAAGACACCCGGTGGATGCACCGTGATTGGTGCAGGAAACCACAGAACAACGACGCGAAACCATCGAAAATGCTGGTCCACGGGGCACTTATCGTCCGTATCAAACCGATAAGCTGTTACCGGGGAGGAATGATGGGCATAACGCGGCGTGAATTTGTGGAATTGCTGGGGCTTACCGCATCCAGTCACATGGCAACGGCAGCGCAGACTCGCACAGCACAGCGACCAAACATCGTCCTGTTGCTGGGTGACGATCACCGTGCGGACGCGCTGGGCTGCGCCGGCAATCGCTTCGTAAAGACACCCCACCTGGACGCGATGGCGGGCGAGGGCCTGCACTTCGTCAACCACTTCTGCACCACGCCCATCTGCTGCGTATCACGCGCCAGCATCATGACGGGGCAGTACGCTGCGACACACGGCATCTACGACTTCGCCACACCGCTTAGTCCTGCGCAGGTGCAGCGGTCCTACTTTGGGCAGATGCGACGCAACGGCTATTACACCGGCTTCCTCGGTAAGTTCGGCGTTGGTGCGACCATGCCAGCCGACGCCTTCGACGTCTGGAAAGGTTTCGGCGGGCAGGGCAAGTACTTCCCGAACGGTGAGCCCGGGCCGCACCTGACCGACATTCTCTCTGAACAGACGACGAACTTCATCCGCTCGGCGCCGCGCGACAGACCCTTCTGCCTCTCCGTGTCGTACAAGGCGCCACATGAGCAGGACGAAGATCCGCGCACCTACCTGCCGTCCGCCACAACGCTGGCACGCTATGCGGGCATGAACCCACCGCTGCCGCAGGGCGCACCGGAGTCGGACATTGAGCGCTTTCCGCTGCCCATCCAGCGATCAGAAAATCGCCGCCGATGGAGCACCCGTTACACCACCACGAAACTGCGGCAGGAGACGATGAAGGGCTACTACGCCCTGATCACCGGCATCGATGATGCCGTGGGTGCTCTGCGAAAAGAGCTGTCCGCGCAGGGCCTCGCGGACAATACCGTCATCCTCTATTCCGCGGACCATGGCGTCTACCATGGCGAGCACGGCTTCGCAGGGAAATGGTACGCACATGAGGAGCCGACAAGAATCCCGCTGATCGTCTTCGATCCGCGGTCCGCGGCCAGTCGCAAGGGCGTTCGCGTCAGCGATCCCACGCTGAACCTCGATCTTCATCCCACGCTGCTGGACCTGGCCGGTATCCCTTTACCCGGGGGAACGCACGGCCGCAGTTTGTTGTCGACGATGAGGGGATCAGCGCCGGGGCCGCAGCGAGCCTGGTATGTCGAACACAAGTTCCCGGACGCGGGCCTGATTCCCTCCAGCCGTGCCGTTCGCTCGCTGCACTGGAAGTACATCCAGTACACGGACAACGCGGCGCCCTTCGAAGAGATCTACGACCTGCGCAACGATCCGCACGAAGTAAAGAACCTTGCCGTGGATGCGTCCCATCAAGGCATGCTCGCGAAGCTTCGTGCGCAATGTGACACCTGGAGCAAGAGCTTCGCTGCAGGCGACGCGTGGCGCGAGCCGCTTGGTGCGGCAGACCTCGAAGCATAAAGAATGCCCGCCGGATTCGGCGGGCATCTCTTCGGAATGTCTACGGATAGAGTGTCGCCGGCTGGATCTCCGGCGTACCTTCTCCGGCATATTGCAGCAACTCGGCTAACTCGCCGCGCAACTGTTTTGCCACATCCAGATACTCCTTGCGACCTGCAAGGTTTACCAACTCATGCGGGTCATTGCGCTGATCATAGAGCTGCCACTCCAGGTACTTCGGACTCGCAGCCTTCCTCGCACCGGATATGTCTGCAACGCAGTAAGTCCAGTCCGGTGTCTTGATCGTGCGCGCCGTCATTGACTCACTGATCTGGATCAGTTCCTTGTTCGGCCACGCCTCGCGTGCCGCAGTGTCATTCAACAGCGGCAGAAAGCTGCGGCCCTTCCACGTCTTCGGCACCGGCACACCCACAGCCTCCAGCAATGAGGGCGCGACGTTGATGATGCCGGTCAACTCGGGAATCTGCTGCGCACCTTCAAAGCCCGGGCCGTCAATGATCAATGGAATGCGTACCGAACTGTTGTGCGTGGACCGTTTGTACTCCTGGTTGCGCGTCATGAAGTGGCAACCGTGATCGCTGATGAAGACGAAGATAGTGTTCTCCGCCTGGCCTGTCTCGTGCAGCACCTTGCGAATGCGGCCGACAGAAGCGTCAATGCTTTCGCAGGCGCCGTAGTAGTCCGGGAGCTGCTGATGCCAGTCACCCGGCAACGCGCGCAGATCGGGCGGTACATGCGCATTGATAAAGCGCGCGGCCGAACCCTTCGGACCCACCATGCGGTTCTCGTCATTCTGCTGGTGGGGCTCAAGTTGCGAGACGAACAGGAAGAATGGCTTGTCATGCTTCTGCCGGAGGAATTTTTCAGTTCGATCCGTCAGGAAATCTACACGGTACTGGTCCTCAAACTTGATCTCCTTCCCATCCCCATCGAACAGCGATCCGTAAAACGGATGCGAGGTATGTTCGAGCGCATTCGCTCCCTCCCACAGGTCAAGAAAGCCGCCGCGATACTCGGGCTTCACATAGCCCGGGCCGCCACCATCCTTCTCTGCCGACGGCGCCAGATGCCACTTACCAATCAGGTTTGAGGTGTAACCCGCTTTGCGTAACTCGCCGGCCAGTGTCGGCAGCGTGTTATCGAGCGCGGGACCGTTGTGCCACACGCTGGTCTCCGTGGCGAAGCGACTTGTCATCAAAACGGATCGCGCCGGGGCGCACACCGGTTGATTGGTGACCGCATGTGTGAAGTTCTTGCCACGCTTCGCCATCGCATCCAGGTTCGGCGTTTTCGTGGAGCTATTCGCTCCGTTTGCGCCGACAAAGTCCCAGCGGAACTGATCCGAAAGGTAAACGATGATGTTCGGCTTCCGGCTCGGCGCCTTGCCGCTCTTCGTCACGGCAGTCTGCGCAACGGCGCCGTTGCCTAAGGAGGCTGTGGCCGCAGCTGCGACGCCGCTCTTCATAAGAAAATCTCTACGATTCATATGCCTGCATATCCTTCTCTTAAAGTGTGCGCTCTTTCGTCTCGATGCCTAGAAGAAGAGTTTGAGGCTGGCCTGCAGCTCCCGCGGGTCGTTTGGATTATCGCGCGTTGCGCTGATGGAAGAAAACGTTGTGGGCGACGTGAAGTTCAGGCTACCCGGCTGCGCGAAGTTTGGTGTGTTCGTCAGATTGAAACTCTCCGCACGGAATTCGAAGTAGCGCGCCTCGCCAAGGTTGAAGCGGCGGAAGAGCGAAAGATCCAGATGCCGGAAGGCCGGACCGCTTACCTGTCCCGATGCGCCGCCAAGGTTACCCACCGCGGGATTCGCAAACGCAGCCGGATTCAGGAAGTTCTTCACCCGGTTGCCGCTGGCATACAACGACTGGCCGGGCACCTTCAACGCAAAGCAGCCAAGCCCTGCCGCCGTCGTGCTTGTGCAGGCCACGGAGAACGGCTGGCCATCCTGCGTGGAGTAGATCCAGTTCACTGACCATCCACCGGCAAGCGCAGAGGCTACGCCCGACGTGGCATAGCTGCGTCCCTTGCCGAAGGGCAATTCATAACTGCCGCTGGTATGCAGGATGCGTCGTACGTCAATGTCGCATGGCGCATAGTCCGCACCGATGCCATACCCGGCAACATAGGGCGCACGGTAGCCACCGACACCGTTATCCAGCAGGTCACGCGCGGTGCCAAGGCACTTGGAGTAAGTGAAGTTCGCGATCACGCTGAAGCCGTGACTGAAGCGATGTTCCACACCGGTCTGCAGCGAGTTGTAGTTCGTCGACCCGCTGCGCGAGACATAGTTGCCGCCAACCGAGAAGTCCTTGAAGAACGAGTTCGCCTTGGTATTCGCAGTTGGTGCAAGGATCGAGCTCACCGCATTGGACCCAAGCGACGACATGATGTGCTTGCCGTTGCTGCCGACATAACCAACGTAAGCAATTGTGTTCGGAGAGACCTGGTACTGCACCTGCAGATTAAAGGCCTGGCTGTAAGTCGTCTTCGGATTGCGCGGCTCACCAAACAGCGACAACGCACCCAGGGACGCATTCGCAGCCGTCAGCGGGACATTCGTCAAACCATTTGAAATAGGTCCGACGGAGTTATCTGCAGTCACCGGCGCAACCGAGCTACCGGCGGTGTAGCTGCTGGTGATCTGGAAGGGATAGTTCACCCAGGGGCTGATGCTGAGTCCATGGTTTTCATAACCCTGGTAGAACAGGCCGTATCCGCCGCGAATGACTAACTTCGAATCCGCCTGGTATGAGAAGCCAACCCGTGGCGCAAAGTTACCTTTCTGCGCATAGCCCAGCACCTTGTCCGCAATGGGCGTGAAGGCGATGCCGTCCTGCGCCAGCAGGTTCTGGAACGCCACGGGCACATTCGCAACCTGCGACTGCGGTATGTAAAAGCGCGAGGTGTTGTCCTTTGTGTCGCCCGCCTGGGCCGGCACAAAGTTGGCGAAACGGCCGTCACTCTCTGTCGGAATGCCCAGAAACTCCCAGCGCACACCATAATTCAGCGTCAGGTTGCTGGATGCCTTCCAGCTGTCCTGTACGTAAGCACCAACGTACTGCCGCACAAGTTTGAAGATCGGCGAGAAGCTCGATGCAGATACAGCATTTGATCCACCAAGACTCTGCAGGCTGCCTGCAACCACGGGCCGCGGAGCGAGCAGGAACTGTGCGCGATCTGTCGATGCATCCGTCGTTGCAACGATCGACGTGTAACTGCCATTGTTTGTGAAAGCGCCGCGCGACGTCGTCGGGGTCAGGGTGGGGAAGGCAACATGTTGATACTCAACACCCGCACGGATCTGGTGGCGATCGCGATCGATCGTCACATTCTCAGTGAACTGCAGAACCTTGCTCGACTTATCGCTCGGCAAAGTTCCGGGTGAGCCAAGCGCCGTTAACTGTCCGAAGCTGAACTGGGGAAGGCCACCATTGCCGGCAATCTGCGGGATACCCGGGATGCCGTACTGCGCAGGGATGCCCAGCGTATTCGCATTCAGTTGAAGCCGCGTATCGCGAACCTTGCTGTAACCCACGCGCGCCTCGTTCACCAGTCGCGGCGTGATGATGTGTGTCTCGCTCAGCGCAATGTTCTGCGACTGCGTGCGACCGTTGCCGGGGCGTGATGCCGAGCCATCCGCAATGCCCGGAAAAGGGCTGGGCACCACCTGCGATGTGTTGACGAAGCTGTAGCGCACGAAGGCAGAATCGCGCTGACTGAGTGTCTCGTCGAAGCGCACATCAAAGCTGTCGGTCCGTGTCACATTGACGGGGCTGCTGACATAGTTGTTCTGCAGCGTCGTGCCGGTCGGTGTTGGATACAGGTTCAGTAACTGAACAGCATTCGGCGCAATGCGGCCGGCCGGAAGCTGGTTCAGCAACGCACGATTTGACGTGGTGTTGAAGTTACTCACACCGCTTAGTCCGCCCGAGTAAAACGGATCACGCACATACGCACCCGCAGTGCCACGGAGACCAGTCACCGGGTCAAGGCCGCCCGTGGGCAGAGCGCGTGTCGTGGAGGGATCGAAGACGGTGCCCGTTGGAAACACGCGCCCCAGCGCATCGGTCAGTGTTCCCGACTGCAACGCGATCAGGTCCTGCAGATTGGTGTAGCCACTGTTCCGCTCCGCCAGTGTTGGCACCGTGCTGGTGTAGGTCTTGCCCTGTGCGATGCGTGTGCCCTGGTAGTCCGCAAAGAAGAACGTCCGGTTGCGTCCGTCGTAGACCTTCGGGATGACGATGGGGCCGCCCAGCGTGCCACCGAACTGGTTCTGGCGGAAGGCAGGCTTCTTCTGCGTTGGAAGAACAAAGTAGTCCTTCGCATCCAGCGCACTGTTGCGCAGATACTCCCACACGTTGCCATGCAATTTGTTATCGCCGGCCTTTGTACTGACGTTGAGCACCGCACCTGCGGAGTGCCCAAACTCGGCCGAGTAAGTGCTCGTTTGCACCGTGAATTCGCGCAGCGCATCCGGCGGCGGCATCACCACGTACTGCGCCTGGTTCACCAGGTCGGCGATGGCGGCGTTATCGTCCATGCCATCCAGCAGGTAATTATTCTGCGTGCGACGCGCACCGTTCGCAGCAAATGAACCACTCGACTGCAAGTTGCGACTGTCACTCTGTGCAAAGGTCACACCGGGCGAGAGCTGCGCAAGAAACGTTGCGTTGCGACCATTCAGGGGAAGGGCATTGATGGTGTGCTCATCGACCAGTTGCTGCACCGACGACGATCGCGTCTCAAGTAGCGGACTGGTGGACGATACTTCCACCACCTCTCCCGCGCCGCCCACTTCAAGATGTGGCTGTACCTCAAGTCGCGATTGGATCGTGACATTCAGATGTTCCGCCACGCTCTGCTTGAAGCCATCGTGCTTTACCGTCAGCGTGTAAGTTCCCAGCTTCAACGGGCTGAAGTTGAAGCTGCCGTCCCTCGCGGTATGCAGCCGAGCCGTCACACCCGTTGCCTCTTCCCGCAACGTGAGATCCGCATCGGGAATCGCCGCCCCGGTCGTATCGGTGACGGTGCCCGCAAGGGAACCTGTGTCCACCTGCGCGTGCAGAGGCAAGCTCGCACCCGCAAAGAGTGCGGCGGTCATGACGGCATGGGAGGGACGAAAGAAGGAAGAGCGCGCACGAAGCCAACGGTCTTCCCCGCTGCGGGATGGAACCAGCATCAGGTGATCCTCATGGCAGGGAGCGGGAAAACGCAGCGTGGGGCGCGTTCACTCAGTCACTGCTGGAAATGTTCTGGAGTTTTGGAAAAAAGGCGCCGGAGCGCGTTGCTATTGGACGAGCGGAGTCATCGACAACAACAACAGGAGCAACAGTCTTCGCGGAGCAGGCGCTCAGATATCGAGGAAGATTGCATGGGCAAAATACTACATCAGCGCAACGCCCGTGTGCCAACCTGTCCAACCGGCGCGTGGCGGAATACAGGCAAGACAGGCACGAAACCACGAAGCTTGGACCGCTGGTGCAGCGTCTAAACTGTTGTTGATAACGAGTCAAAAGAGGATGGAGTCTGCCCATGTCGAGCCAGGTTGCTGAAGAAGTTTTGCCGCAGAATGCACCCGCGAAGGAAGCGGCTGCACCGCTCGTCTTTCTGTATGAGCACCCCGAGTGGTTCAAGCCGGTCTTTGCGGAATTGGAGCGCCGCGGCGTTCCGTTTGGCAAGGCCTTCATCCCCGACCACTTCTATGACATCGGAGGCAACGACCCGAAGTTCAAGGTGCTCTTCAACCGCATGAGCCCGTCGGCCAACAGCCGTGACCACGGATCCGGCATCTTCCACACGCTTGCGTACCTCGAACATCTTGAGTCGCTCGGCTTGCGAGTCCTGAACGGCTCCAAGGCGTTCCGCTACGAAATCTCGAAGGCCGCCCAGCACTCGCTACTGCGTTCGCTTGGCCTAAAGTTTCTGCCATCGCGCGTGATTCACAATGCAAGCCAGGCCGTCGCTGCGGCTGAAGGTCTTCGCTACCCCATCATCGTGAAGGCCAACATCGGCGGCAGCGGTAAGGGCATTGTTCGCTTCAACTCGAAGGAAGAATTGCAGAGTGCTGTCGACAACGATCAGATCGACCTCGGTTACGACAGCATCGCCCTCGTGCAGGAATTTGTCCCCGCACGCGGCGGCTACATCACCCGCGTCGAAACGCTCAACGGCAAGTACCTCTACGCCATCCACGTGCACCTTACCGGCGAAACCTTTGACCTGTGCCCCGCAGACATCTGCCAGATCAAGGAGGTCGAAACCTTCGACAATGCGTGCGTGCTGGAAGCAGGCAAGTCGGGCCTGAAGGTGGAGGGCTACACACCACCGCCTGAGGTCATTCAGAATGTCGAGCGCATCATGCAGGCAGCAGGCATCGACGTCGGTGGCATCGAGTACATCGTGGATGATCGCGATGGAGAGATCTACTACTACGACGTGAATGCACTCTCAAACTTTGTCGCGGACGCTCCGCGCGTCATCGGCTTCAACCCCTTCGAAAACCTCGCGGACTTTCTTGAAGAGGAGATTCGGCGTGCCATCTAAACCGCTGCGTTTCGGTTACTGGATGCCGGTCTTCGGCGGATGGCTTCGCAACGTGGAAGACGAAGGCATGGAGGCAAGCTGGGCCTATACGAAAAAACTGGCCCAGCGCAGCGAACAGATCGGCTTCGATCTAAGCCTTGTTGCGGAACTGAACCTGAATGACATCAAGGGTGTCGACGCGCCCAGTCTCGACGCATGGTCGACTGCAGCGGCTCTCGCAGCTGTAACAGAATCGATCGAGTTGATGGTGGCGGTTCGCCCCACCTTCCACTCACCCGCGCTGTTCGCGAAGCAGGCCGCGAACATCGACGGCATCAGCAACGGCCGGCTGGCATTGAATGTTGTCTCCTCCTGGTGGCAGGAGGAGGCAAAGATGTATGGCGTGGATTTCGAGCAGCACGACGATCGGTACGGTCGTACCTCCGAATGGCTCGACGTGGTGAACGCGCTGTGGACGCAGCCGAGTTACTCGCACGATGGCCGCTACTACAAGACGGAAAACACCGTGCTGCAACCAAAACCCGTGCGCTCGCCTCGTCCGCCTATCTACGCAGGAGGAGAGTCGGAAGCAGCCAAAAATCTCATCGCACAGAAGTGTGACGCCTATGTCATGCACGGCGACTCTCCCGAGCACATTGCAAAGAAGATCGAAGACATGCGCGAGCGCCGGGAGCGCTTCAGCCTAGGACCCATGCAGTTCGGCGTCGCAGGCTACTCCTTCACGCGGGATTCCGACGCGGAAGTGAAGACGGAGATGGACCGCATCACCGATGTAAAGAGCAACGCGAAAGGCTTTGCCAACTACCAGCAATGGTTGCAGGGCACGCAGCTCGAACAGAGCATGTCACTGCAGGAATACTCCGTGTCCAACCGTGGCCTTCGCTCCGGACTTACCGGAACACCGGCAGAAGTACAGGATCAGGTCGGTCGCTTTGCCGAAGCCGGCGTGGACCTGCTGCTGTTGCAGTTCAGCCCGCAGTTGGAAGAGATGGAGCGGTTCAGCGATTCAGTCATGCAGCCATTGGGCGCCTGATCCTCTCTTCGCAGTCTGGGCGGCGACTCTAGCGGTTCGCGCGATCCGCCGCGATGGCGCCCCAGATCATCGCAATCGGATGCAGCACTGCGATCGCCCAGCCCAGGGTTGGAATGCCCAGCGCCACATACAGCACCAGCATGATCAGTGCACCCGGCACGGTGCTGTACAGCATGCCAAACGGGCCGAAGAAGAAGGTTAGTACCAACGACAGCAACACACTTTTACGGTTTGCCATAGTCCTAAGATGCAAGCAGACGGGCAACCATGAAGAAAAAAAGTGGCGCGTGAACGATGAGCGCGCCGCAGAGGCGGAGCGAATGACATCGCCGCCGGCGCTCTGCAACCACGCCTCGCAAGTCAGTGACGGTGCCAACGCCCTTCCGATTCCATCTCTGCATCCAAGCCTGCAGGTACCTGTACCGGAAAAGGAAGTTAACGATCTTCATGTGGAAGAAAGAACCCCTCGCCAAAGTCGCCGACGTCTTCGTAGAAACACTTCTGAAAGCAGGCGTCAAACGCGTCTACGGCGTAGCCGGTGACTCGCTCAATGGCTTCACGGATGCCATCCGTTCCCACGACGGCATTGAGTGGCAGATGGTTCGACACGAAGAAGTTGCCGCTTTCGCCGCCGGTGGCGAGTCGCAGATCAGCGGCCAGTTAACCGTCTGCGCCGGTAGCTGCGGCCCCGGAAATCTTCACCTCATCAATGGTCTGCACGACTGTCATCGCAGCCGCGTGCCGGTCCTTGCCATAGCCGCACAGATTCCAAGCGCCGAGATGGGCACCAACTACTTTCAGGAGACGCACCCGGAACAGATCTTCCTGAGTTGCTCGGACTTCTGTGAGGTGATCTCAACGCCCGAGCAGGTGCCGCGCGTGCTTGCCATTGCCATGCGCACCGCCATCGCAAAGCGATGTGTTGCGGTCGTCGTCATCCCTGGAGACATCCTTACCAAACTCGCATCGTCTCCCGCCATCGACCTCGGCATCGCCGGTCCTGCAGGCTCCGTTCTGCCACCCGCGTCCGCCCTCGCAAGCGCAGCAAAGTTACTGAATGAGTCGAAGAAGATCACCATCCTCGCCGGAGCCGGCTGTGCAGACGCTCGTACGGAAGTACTTGCGTTGGCCGAGGTGCTGCAGGCGCCCATGATCACCGCGCTGCGCGGCAAAGAGTATCTCGAGTATGACAATCCCTACTTCGTCGGACTCAACGGCCTTATCGGTATGCCCTCCGCATATCGCGCCATGCAGGACTGTGACACGCTGCTGATGCTCGGCACGGACTTCCCTTATTCGCAGTTCTATCCGGAAGGCATCAAGGTCATTCAGATCGACTTACGAGGCGAACAGCTTGGCCGTCGTACCAGGATCGATGTCGGTCTCATCGGCGATGTGAAGCACACTCTTTGGGCCCTGACGCCGCTGCTGACAAAACATAAGAGCAGCCACCTGAAAGACGCCGTCAAGCACTTTCAGAAGGTTCGGAAAGAACTCGATGAGCGTGCAGTGGGCGAGCCCGGAAAGTCTCCCATCCACCCGCAGTATCTGACGAAGTGCATCAGCGATCTCGCCGCTGAAGACGCGGTCTTCCTCTGCGACGTCGGCACGCCCACCACGTGGTCCGCGCGCTACCTGAAGATGAATGGCAAGCGTCGCCTCATTGGCAGCTTCAACCACGGCACCATGGCCAACGCCATGCCGCAATCGATTGGCGTCCAGTCTGCGGAGCGAGATCGCCAGGTGGTGACACTCTCCGGCGATGGTGGCATCTCCATGCTGCTCGGAGACCTGCTCACGCTGCGGCAGCTTGATCTCCCCGTGAAGGTCATCGTCTTCAACAATGGCGCACTCGGCTTCGTGGAGCAGGAAATGAAGGCGGCCGGCGTCGAAACGTACGCCACCGAATTCAAGCCGACAAACTTCGCCACCATCGCATCCGGCGCAGGCATACGCGCCTGGCGTGTCGAAACCCCGGAACAGGTCATCCCCGCGCTTCGGGAAGCCTTCGCCCATCCTGGCCCCGCCGTCATCGATGCAGTGGTCGCTCGCCAGGAACTCTCACTGCCGCCCACCATTACGCTCGCCCAGGCCGCCGGCTTCAACCTCTACATGTTGAAGGCCATGCTGCACGGCGACGGCCACGAGGTGCTCGACATGGCGAAAACGAACCTCTGGAGATAGCTCATCCGGCTCCCCTGTCTCAGGTATGAAACGGGGGTGTCGGATGGGAGCACTAACCACGTTCTTGTTGAAAACCCTAAGCACCGTTCCGTCTCGCGAAATAGTTTTCCATGATGTGCATGGCGCGTAGAGCATGATCGGCTTACGAACTCATTCCAAAGACGTTACCGCCACTCCGGAATGAAAAGTAGTTCGGTTTACTGTGCCCTTTGGCGAAGCGAAATCACTGTATCTTCTGCCGAAATCGGCAACCTGAAGGAACGCTCCATCATCTTATTTTCCTTGGAACAGTGATGAAAAAGGCTGCTGGCTAAAGCCTTCCTAAATGCGCGCCCACGGAGCGACATGTCCAATACCCTTGTCCAATTTCTTCTCTTAGTGACCATCTTCCTGTTGTCCGCTTCCGTCCTCGTAGTTCAGCGCATTCGAGATACCACCAAGAAAGAGGGATTGAAGTTGGCATGGGCCGCCCTGGGAGGCTTTCTATTCCTTTCGGGCATGGGCTGCTTCGGCTTCCTTTACACAAACCAGACGGAAGGCGCGGGCCACTATGAGGACTCGCTCATCGCTTGCACTCTGTTGGCGTCGGCAGTGTTCGTGCTGGGTGTCTGTTTCGTCTCACTCCTCACGGCGAAGGATCTCGCACGCATCGACGGCCTGGAGAGGGCGGCTTTCTTTGATCCGCTGACAAGGCTCTTCACACGCGGTCGAATCGACACGCTGCTCGATATCGAGTGTGAGCGAAGCAGGTTTGGAGTCACGCAGCTATCGGTCTTGCTTCTGGACATCGACAACTTCAAAACAATCAACGACACCTTGGGTCATCGGGCGGGAGACAGCGTGCTCGAAGAGGTGGGGCGTATTTTGAAGAAGGCTGTTGAGCCACCGAATGTCATCGGCCGGTATGGCGGAGAAGAGTTCCTGATCGTCGCGCCGAACACGTCATCCGCACTCGCCGAACGCCACGCGGAGAATATTCGGGCCAAGGTCGCACGTGCGACAGTGAAGGTCGAAGGCAAGGTCGTTCCATTGACCGTGAGCATCGGCGTCGCAAGTAACTCAGTCTTTCGCAGAGGCTCCAGCGACCTTGTCGCAGCGGCTGACACCGCAATGTACGCCGCAAAGCAACGCGGCCGCAATCGGGTCGTCATCGCCGATGAACTCGACGAACCAATCACAAGACTCAGGAAGACTTACGCCTGACGATCGAATCACAGCCAGTGTTGAGTAACATGCCCGCACCGGTATGGTGAGATTCGTCTGTCAATGCTGGATGGGCCGCGCGGGATATCGGGCTGCATTCGGTAAATGATTACGTGCCCCTAATCCCTGGTCTTAGGACCCCAATCGGCGGTGCCTCAGCAGGATCAAAGACTGCGCATGCACTTATTCGATTGGCGATGACGTTCGAGCAAGCGACTCGTCGGCACGACTGCTGGAATTTCAATAAGCCTTATGAATTCCTAAGAATTTCCTAAGAGGCTCTATCTTCAACTGCGACGGCACGTCGGCTATTCTACTCGGCGAACGAATCGATCCAGAGGTGCCGAGGTGCAGATGTCCGACGTTTCCAAGCCAGTAAAGATCCTGTCCGTGCGAAATACTGACTCTTACGTGATCGTAGACTTCGAGGATGGTCAGCAATTCGTCTATCCTGCCTCGATTCTCCACTCCGCAATCCCCCGCGACCTGACAGTCGCACGTCGCGTCCAGGAGAGCATTCTGCGTCACAGCACCCGGAAGCCAGACTACCTTCACTAATCTCACCAGGAGAGAATTCCTTCCGAGAACAATGCCCGACATCGGCCGGGGCTCAAGGGCTGTTTCCGATAACACCGTAGCAGGTGCATGCCTCGAAGTCGGGTTATCGGGACTGCCCATCTTGATGCTGTTGCAGGCAAACGTATCGCCAGTTACCTTTGCTGCTTTGTGAGCGACATCTTGGCCTCCACGCGGGCTGTGCTTGACACTCAGGTGGTATACATGCGGAATGCCTGCGCTTCATCCATTAGTGCGAGGATACCTTCGCTATAACTCTCCGGAGGCGTCCTTGAGCGCCCTGGGGATGGCCTTGCCGGTCATGATGATACTGACCCTGGCGGGGACAACCGTGGATCCGACCAGCCATCCTAACAAGGTCCTTATTGTGATTCGTTTAACTGTTGTGGCCATGGCTTGGCTTACCACTGGAGCAGCAGCGCTCTTTATGACGTTCCATCGATTCTCCGAAGTGCGGGAGCGGACGCGGCAATTCGGAATTCTGCGGATGTTAGGTGGATCGTTCTCCCTTATCCTGCTCCTTCTTCTGCAGGAAACCCTCCTCGTGGCGGTTCCGGGAACGATCGCTGGTATCTTTCTTGCTTACCTGAATGGCTTGCTGATTTCAGCTGCACTTGGCGATCTCTTCGTGTTGCACACACCGTACAGCTTTTGGCTACCCGCTGGAATGATCGCTGCCGGGATCTACTTTGCCGCTGGTTACATCGCTGCATGGATGGCTGTTCGAATCGATGTGCTCAAGGCATTGGCATACGAGGAATAATGCGGATCTTGTTGCTCTCCGCGATGTGTGTTCCGCTGACGGATCGCGAGGGAATCCTCCGAGATAGAAAGCCTCGCAGAAGCACCACCTCGGATCCTAGAAAACAGCGGCGAAGAAGTTTCCGATAACGCGGTTGTAGAAAAACGCCGCTACGATCTGGGTATGGTTCGTTCAGACAAGCTGGGCATCGTCAGTCTGCTCCTCCTGTTTGGATGGCCTCTGTCGCCACCGATCGGTGGCTGTGTGCGCCGTAACCTCTTGCGGCCTCGGCCTCCTCGCGACTCAGCAAGGGACCAAATGGTGGTTCGCAGTTCCTATCACCATTGCCGTTCTGACCGCAGGGCTCGTGTTTGTTGGATTCCGGGCAACATAACCCCATACCGGTTGCAAGGACCAATCATTTTCCGATAACCCAGTTTTGCGGGAGGCGGGGCCAATGATGCCAAGCGACTTCTCTTCCTTATCGGAGGGCGCCATCCCGATGCACTCAGTAGTGCTTCACGGCAGGATCATAGATCGTGGCCTGACGCGCGATCATTATCCAGTTGCCATCGGTGTACTGCCAGACGTTGGTGGAGCGGCGATGCAGCAGCCTGCCTTTGTCCGGGCCAAACGCAGGCGTGTAGCTATCCTCGCCCATGGTGACAGCGACGTCGCCGATGAACTCGGCCTTCTCGACCGTGGTCTTGTAGCCAGCCTCGTAATCGAGCAGGCCGTTTTTCATGCCCTCGAAGATCTCGGCGCGCGTGAGCACGGTATTGTTTGGACCGTTGACGATCATCTGGGGTGACCATAGCTTTTCGAGTGCAACTTGGTCGTGTGTCGCAAGTGCCCTGCCAAGGGCCTGACCAGCCATCCCTAACTTGCGTTTAGCGTCTACATCCTGGGCATGCAAGGTCAGAGCGGGTACCAGCAACGAGAACAGAAGAACACTGCGCGTCAGCATAGGTGACAGCCTCACGGGACAAGATGGCTCAAGTCTCCATGTAAGGCGCGGGGATGTAAAGCCGGATGCGGAATTTAGTCCGTTACGTGACTGACCGCAACTGCGCGGAAGCTCCTCAAAGTCTGGTTTTCGGAAACAGCAAGCGGCGAATGATCGCAGTTCGGATCTTCCGCGGAGCAGGTCTACAGCCGAAACAGGATCAACCTAGCGAACGCTCGCGTGACATGGTCTGCACTCGGATGGACATGAGCGAGCCGGTACAGCCCCGTGCGGAGATGTCGTTATGTCGTCGGGAATCGTTCGAGGGATTGGTGAACCAGGCAGGACTCGAACCTGCGACCCTCTGCTTAGAAGGCAGATGCTCTATCCGGCTGAGCTACTGGTTCCCTGTGACTAGATTACCGCGCGGGGCCAGTGCGGGCGCAAGGATTCCTTGACTGGATGTTCCAAGGCGCGCAACCTGCGCGGGGACAGCCGTTTAGCGTCCCAGAAGTTCTTTGGCGCGCAGGAGTGCGGTCACGGCGCGCAGAGCCTCGTCCCAGCGCTCGGCTGCTTCGGCTTCATCCACGCCGACGGCCTTCACGTACAGGGTCACGGCGAAGCCCTCGCCCACCGCGCCTTCCAGTTCCACGACGGCGGGCCGCAGAATGTATTCCACCTGCGCCAGCGAGTAGGACAGCTCAACCGCCATCCGGTCCAGGCGATAGAGCATCTGTTCCATGCGAGGCCGCGACGCGAAGATCGTGCGCTCGCGCCACACCATGTCGATGTAGCTGACCATGCCGGCCGTCGCCACAGCGTCTTCCACCATCAGTTCCATGCGAGCGGCTTCCAGCTCGTCAGAGTCCATGGTCCACACATCGCACTTGGCCGTGAACACTGGCGATCGCGGACCGTTCAGCGCACGCAATGCAGCCATCAGGGCAGGGTGGTCATTGGCTTCGTGGATGTCGTCCAGCGCGTAGGGGTCCTCGCGCAGGTCCACCCACTCCAGTTCGCCGTCGGGCGAGCTCCACGGCACCACCAGCACGGGATCGTCCGCGCCACACTCTGCACTCCACTCGCTCAACATGCCGGTACTCGTTCCCTCGTGGCGGTCGCGGCCGCGCATGTCCGCACAAACTGCAGCAGCATCTTCTCCGCCCAATACCCATCGTAATTTTCGGTTGGCTGCTCCAGAAAGGCGCAGTGTCCGCCATGCGCCGGCTCTAACAGAGTGACGTGGCGGTTGGCGCGGAGCTTCTCGCGTGTGGAGGCGCTTAGGCGGATGAAGGGATCATCGCACGCGTGCAGCACCAGCGTCGGCACGGCAATCCGGTCGACAACACGGGCAGCTGCCGCGCGTGTGTAGTAATCATCCGCGCCCGTGAACCCACAGTAGGGTGTCATCACCAGTTGATCGAAATCCCGGATCGAATTCACCCTGTCTGCGCGAGCCCCATCAAAGACCTCGGGATACAGCTGCACCTTGCGACGATAACGCTTCAGCAGGTTACGCAGAAACCGCTGCTCATAGACACGGTTCGACCAGTGGTGCAGGGCGTCCGCGCTGTCTCCCAGATCCATCGGTGGCGAAACGGCGACGACACCGATCAGCGCATCTGGAACACCCGTCGCGAGCTCGCCCGCTGCCTTCAGCACCAGGTTGCCGCCCATGCTGTACCCCGCCAGTGCAATGCGGCGGCAGCCACGCTGGATCAGCCACTGCAGCACCGCTTTCGCATCGCCGCTCAAGCCGGAGTGATACAGGGTAGGGGAGAGCGCGTCCGTTCCGCCGCAGTTGCGCATGTTCATCCGCACCACGTTACAGCCCGCGGCGTACAGCTTGTTCGCGTTACCAATGACGTACTGCGAGTAAGACGAACCCTCAAGACCGTGCACCAGCACAACCGTCACTGCATCGTCTGCGTCGGGCTGCCAGTGGCAGTGGCACAGCAGTCGCGTGGGCAGCGCGCGATCCAGCGCGACCGCCTCGGGCAGCGCCTGCATCTCCGTCGGCAACGGAGCAGGGATCAGCTCAGTCGATGCAGGCGGCAGACGGTCCGTGCGCGGCAGGAAGTTGCCCACGATGGTCTGCAGGTGGCCGTTCGAAAGCCAGCGTCGCGGATGAAATGGAGTCGAGGCGTCCAAAAGGATGCCTTTATTGCACCACACTTACGACGGGAACCGGTAGTGCAGAGGCGACGGCGCGCCACGAGAGCGCAAAACGGGTCGGTGAGACGCAGTGCCTGACGTCTCGACTGAAACGTGCGACCAGTTGTCGGCGAGACATGGGTTGATGGAGCCGGATCCCTGGCGCCTGCTCTAACTCATCGCCGCAGCCGCAGCCGACTTCAGCAGGACGAAGATCAGCCACGCGGCAAAGACCATCGTCACACCGTTCTTCACCTTCACGCGAGCGACGATGGCTCCGCCGATCGCCACGAGCGCAAGCGTCCACAGAGAGAAGAGGTCCACCGAGGACAGCGCCGACTTCAGAAACGCCGAACTGTCCGCGCCCATGTAGAAGCCCGGATTGGTACCGATGGGATCGTTGATGTTGAAGCTGTCGCGGTCACCTGCGAACATCAATCCGATGATCAGCAACGATCGCAAAATGCCCGGCAGTGACGCGAACATCGCCACGGCAAACATGCCTTTGAAAGTGCCGCTCCCACCCAGAATGAAGTTGAACCCCACCCACAACAGCAACGCAAAGATCGCACAGAACAGTGGCACCGTCAGCACAAAGGAAGACAGCACAATCCCCATCACCACCCGCGTTCCGGTCATCGTCTGCGCACGTTGTTCGGGGCTCGCGTCCTGATAGCGCTGGTTCTGCGTGGGATTGTTATGGATGGCGCTGGCAGCCAGCGCAGGCAGTCCAATGCGCGTTACCGCGACACCGCTAAACAGGTAGCTGAACAGCACGACGAGAACAAACGGCAGCCACCAGGACTGGCTGCGGCGCAGGTCGGCGAATGTTTCGGTGGGTGAAAAGAAGGTATTGGTCACGCGTTCGACAGAGGTCAACGCGGGCTGACCATCGTACGCATCGCGCGGGCCTGCCGGGGGCAGATCCACATAAGTAGCAGCAGCGGGAAAGGCGGCATCGGTCACGGCGCGCGCTCCTGTGTTGATGGCAGCGATTCTAGCGCCGCCGTTCCACATCGCCACAAGAAAATTCTTGAACGTCGGGTGCGCTACGTCCGTGAAGGAAGACTGGAGCGTGCGAAAGGGCACAGCTTCCGCTGTGCCCTTTCGATCAACTAGCATTCGTCAAGAAGAAGATCGTTCCTATCGCAGACCGGTCGCAAGAATCGACGTCGGCAGGCGACGGTGCTTCTGCACCGGATCGGGCGTCGCCTTCACCTGTTGCAGCGTGCGTTCCGGCAGTGGATCTGCGGGCGTGGTGTGCTTGCGTGCGGGCAGGCCCAGGTAGCGGCGATAGATGCTGATGTGGAAGCAGGCCTGCTGGAACTCTTCCTCCACATCGATCTTGCCCTCGGTCTCAACCGGCGTCAGGTACGCCCGCATCCACGCAATCTCCGTCACGCTCATGCCGTGCTTGGCAATGTCGACAGCCTGACCGTAAAGGTGCGGTGAGGCGATATCGCCCGTCGGCGGTGCGGCGTTGCCGTTGATGCGGACCAGCCGCTTCTGAAACTCCACGGTGCGCGCCGCGCTGGTGACAATCAGCGGCGTACCAAAGCGTGTGTAGTGCGCACGCGAAAGGTCGTTCAGGAAGCGCACCGACCACGGCCGCGCATAACGACGGTTCGAAGGCAGGCGATCGTCGACCTGCAACGCCTCGTTGTCCGGCAACGCCACCAGCAGCTTGTACCGGCGCATGTCCAGCAACTGATCATCGTCTTCAATGCGGTCCAGGCCATCGGCAACGGCCATCTGGTTCTGATGCACCAGGATCTCGTGCGTCCCCTTCATCGCGGGGATCATCATCAGCTTGCCGCGGTCGTTATACAGGTTGACCTTTACGGTTGAAGTCGTCGCACGCATCGCGTCGTCATCCAGATCGGAAACGGGGGCCGTTTTGAAGGACTTCGCGGCCATTGTCACAGCACTGCGAGCCGTTGTAATGGGGTCGCTGTTGTCGTCAAAGGTCTCGTCGGTCAGGCCGGCGACGGTCTGCGGATCCACCTGCTGCTTCTTGCCGGCGGCGTTCACGGCGCTTACCGCGGGTGTCGCTCCGTGAGCCATGGCGATCGGCTTTGGCAGTTGCAGCTTCTGCGTCGGGGCCATCGCAGTCTGCTCAGAGATGGCACGCACGTTCGGCCGCTTGCCGTCTGTCGCAGTCAGTGCATCGGCAGAGTTCTCAAGCACATCGGCATCCGTGTGCTTGTTCAGATGCTTGTCCGGATTCTCAGACTTCGGCGTCGTCAGAGTCGCTTGCCGCAGCGGTAGGTCGCCAGAGGTCGCCGAAGCCGTCAGCAGATCGCCATGCGTAAACGGCAGCGCGACACGTTCGGTCGGAGCGGTACCGGGGATCTGGGTGGAAGCCTCCGCGGCATCATCGTCAGCGGTGGTGTGCGCCTGCGCCTCAACGGCAGCGGCCCGTATGGCTTGATTTTTCTGCTGCAGGGCACGATCAAAGTCGGCAACCGTCGCCTTGCGTGGCTCGGGAGAGAGATCCGGTGCGGGGCTGGTGTGCGCAACCGTCCTGGGTTTCGCCGTCGGGGCAATCATGCGAACGATCGGCGCCGCAGTGCCATCATCCGAACCGGCATCCTCGGAATCGGCAACGGTGACGCGGCCTGCCGGACGCACGGCCTTCACAGGCTTTTCTGCTGCGGGTGCTGAAGGTGCGGGCGCTGCCGGCATCGCCAGGCCATGCGACTGGTACCAGGCGTGGACGCGATCCTGCATGGCGCGGTCTGCCGCTGATTCTTCCGGTGCCTTGGCCGGCGCCGGCATGCGCGTCTCCGCCACTGCGGCACGACGGCTGCGAGCCGCGGGGCTTGGATCAGGGGTTCCGCGCTCGGCGGGCGCATGGGACGCTGCCAGGCGCCCGGCAACTGCATTGCGGCCGGACCGGCGAACCGGTGCGGCCTCAGCCGCGGCTTCCGCTGCCGCCTCGCGACGTGCGTCGGCGGCGGCGCGGCGGCTCTCGGCCGGTGTCATGTGGCGGGAAGACCTGGAAGGGGTGCGAGAAGTTGAAGCCTCGGCACGCGCCAGTTCGGCGTTGCCATGGTGACCTTTGGCCGGGGCAGCAGCAATCGCACGGCCGCGTGCTGGCCTTGCAACCGGCACAGCCGCCGCATGGCGAGCGGGAACAGCCTTCGCATGCGAGGGTGCCGCTGCGTGCCGTGTGGCAGCGAGAGCAGCGCAGGGCAGCAGTGTTGCTGCAAGCGCCAGCGCTATCGCGCGCACGGGCAGGCGGTGAGCGGATCCGTATGGGGTTGCGGACATGCCAGTGGCCGGCCGCGGAGAATCAAACATCAGAGCCCCTTCAGCCTATGGGCACGGCCGTCGTCGACCAAGTGTCCATTCGGGTTCGTAACTGATCGGTTACGTGCCGTTCTGGCGTCATTGCCCATGTGCATGGTGTAAAACCAGGTACGAAATTCGATCCGGTTCTTCAAGCATCGGCTCCGCACTCCACAAATTAACTACCTCATCGGATCTTCACGACGGGAGAGCATCCGCCGGACAGAAATCCATCGGCTCGACAGAAACGCCTGATCGCAACCATGCCATCGCGCCGCAGATGAGGTGTCCGCGCGGAGTGTGCAGCGACAACGTACCCTTAGAAGTGTCGATGCCACTTGCCACGTCCAACCGAATCCTCCCGCTGGCGCTCGCGGCCATCACCGTCACCCTTCTCGGCTGCGGCCCTGCAGCGGAACCGCCACCGACCTTCCATCCGTCGACACCTGCGGAAGCAGCAGCGCTTAACCACTTCGACACGGCCGTGAAGCCAGTGTTGCGGCAGAACTGCTATCGCTGCCATGCCGGTATGAACCACAAGGGCGGCTTCAACCTGTCCACACGCGAACTGCTGCTCAAAGGTGGCGAAAGCGACAAGGTGGTCGTCGTCCCAGGCCACCCGGAACAAAGCCTGCTGCTGCAACTGATCAAGCACCAGGGGCCAGCCGGCCCCAACGGCCACCCTGGCCCCATGCCGCCCAAAGGACAGCTTTCATCAGACGAGATCGCCGCCATCAGCAAATGGATCGCCGACGGCGCAGTGATGGACCGGTAGCGGTTCAGGGAACAGGGAACAGGGAACAGGGGACAGGGAATAGGGAATAGGGAATAGGGGGATCGGGTGGCCCATTCATGACCGTTCCATCGTCATGAGTGGGCCTCGCGCACAGCGCGACCCTCTTTCGAAGGGCCATGGCCTCTCAGCCATGAAAAATACCGCCTTCAGCCACTGAGGGAATCTCAGCGAAGCAGGCCGCCAGACTCAGCCTCCAAAGCCTCGAGAAACTCCCGCAAGATCAGGATTCGAGGCTCCGCCATCGCCTGCGCCGCAGCCAGATGAATTAGCCCGGGCACGGAATCCAAAGCCCGCCGCAAAGAGCCGGCAGCATCGGCGAAGGTGATGAAGCGTGTGTCCTGCGCGATCTTCGCGGTCGTCCGCATCACTGCCACGGCGCCCAACTGCTCCAGCAGATCCGCATCCCGCAGAACGATGCCCTCTGGTGTCGTCGGCGATCCATGGCCCTCATGCGTCCGAATACACTCAATCGCCGCGGGAATCTTGTCTGCAGGGAAGCCACACTCCAGCAGCACAGCACCCGCATGTGCAACGGTATAGGCCGTCGAATCCCACTGCTTCAACTGTTCCGGATCGGCGGGTCTGTGGCCCGTGAAGACACCTAGATCGTGCACCCACGCAGCTCCGAAGAGGACATCGTCCTCGACGGGATCGGTGCCTGCGTCGGCAAGGTCGCGAGCCACCGCATACAGCCGGGCCTGATGCGAAAACTTCTCCGGTGGCAACGCCTCAATGCGAATGCGCTCAATCAGCGCAGCACGCCAGTCCTGGTTTGGTCGGCTCATGGTGCAGCCAGCATACCCGACGGACTATCTCACGTCGGCCAGCAGCGCGGTGCCCACTCGCACCATGCAGGTACTCTGCTCTGCCGCTTTCCATGTCTGGCCGCTGCGAAAGGAAGCAGCATCCACCGTAGCGCCGTTGATGCTGGTCATGGCCGGGGGCAGCGCAAGCTCGACAGTTAAGGGACCATCGGAACCGTCTGGCCGGACCAGGTGGAAGGATGCCGTACCGGCTTCGCCGCGGGCACCATGGGATAGACGCCCGCCGGACTCTCCACACCCAACAGCGTCACATCCGCTTCCACGACGGCACCGCCGCCGAAGCCGCCCAGTATCACCGTCACGGAGCGCTTCTGTGTCTTCGAAGACGACGGCAGCATCCGGCCGCCATCCAGGTTGGGCCGTAGCGAAAACGCCGGACATCCCGCAGCAGGTATCGCCGGACCCTGCGCGAGAGCACTTGACCCGCAGGCACAGGACAGTATGGAGAAGGTTACGAACGAAGCAAGACGCATGCAGCCTCCGAAGGGCGGACCTGCATACAGCTACGCAAAACAGTCCTGCCTCGAAGGCGAAATCTGCCCTCAGAGTGGAAAGTTTGTGAGATTGAGAAGGAATGGTCGGGGCGGAGAGATTCGAACTCCCGACCCTCTGCTCCCAAAGCAGATGCGCTACCAGGCTGCGCTACGCCCCGACTAAGAGATATTCTACGACGCCCGGCCGCTATCGAGAACAACAAGATGTCGGGCGCCCGAAACCCCGCCACGGAAAGCGCCTTACAGACCGGGGAGCCCACCCATGCCGGCTCCATGAGTGGGCCTCGCGCAAAGCGCGACACTTAGTATCGGCGCAAAGCGCAATCCTACCGATGCGCACCCATGGCAAAGAACTTCCCAGCCACGTACGCCAGCAATGCCAGCGGGATGGCCAGCAGGCACAGCATGCCGAAGAACAGCCAGAACAGGAACATCCAGTCAGAGAACCGGTGCTTCTTCTGCTGCTGAGGCGTTGTTCCGATTCGCGTCTGCGCGCTCGCCGCACCTGCACCGAATCCCGTGCCTAAGGCAGGGTCCGCCGTGTAATGCGGCACCGCGCCCATCGACCGCTCCAGCAGAGCGAAGTTGCGCCGATTGGCCTTCCACGCAATGTCGAACGCATCGCCCAGAACGGGAACGGTACCAATGATCGTCTCAATCGCCACGTTCGCCAGCATGCGCGCCAGCGTCACCCGCGGCACACCGCGCAGCCACGCCGCCAGGATGATGATCCACGACGCCATGGCGCCGATGATGTCGCCCACGCCCGGAATCAGGCCGACGATACCGTCCAGCCCGAAGCGGATCTGCGTGCCGGGGATGCGTAGAAAGTCGTCGAGCAGGTGCGACAGCAGATCCAGATTGCGGTCGCTGAACAGCTCGGAGCCGGCGCGGATGCGTGGGCGAAGAATTTCGGGTTCGGACATCGGTGCCATGATCCCTCTTCTGATGCCAGGTCAAACGCGCAGGAAGATCCTCTTGCGGTAAAAGGGATAGACCACTGCCCACGTCACTGCCACGACCGTCAGCCCAAAGACCAGCTCCGGCCAGCCGCGAACCGGTATCAGACCCCGCAGCCAGTTCTCATAGACTCGCAGAACGGTGCCGTTCGCTGTGTGGATCAGCGCCACCGCAACCGGCAGCAGCTCCGACACCATGTACGCCAGGATCGAGTTCGTGCCGAAGACCATCAGGGGCTTGTAGATCGCGGGAGCCTCATCGGCAGGCAGGCCGCTGCGGCCCCACCGCTTCACGTCGATCAGGTAAACGGCCAGGGCCAGCAGCAGCAGGCTAAGCCCGCCTGCCCACAGCGAATACGAGCTCGTCCAAAGTTTCTTGTTGATGGGGAATTCGTAGTTCCAAAGCAGCCCCGCGACGCCCATCGAAGCCCCGGCCAGCGCCAGCCCCATCGGCTTTGCCGCAGTCGCACGTTTTGTCCGCAGCCACATTCCCGCCAGCACGCCATAGAGGGCGGTCGAGACCGCAGGGAGTGTAGACAGCAAGCCCTCCGGATCGCGCACTTGCTGATACAGGTGCTGCGGCGCGAAGATCAGCCGGTCCAGCCACGCCGTCAGGTTGGCATTGGGATCGTTGATGGGGATCTCATGCGTCGGCGTGCCGAAGCCGGGAACCGGCACAAAGCGCATCAGCACCCAGTAAACGACCAGGCACGTTACGGCGACGGCTGCCTTGTCCTTCCATCCCGTCCGCAGCAGGCAAAGCGTGCTCACCACCAGGTAACAGATCGCCGTGCGCTGCAGCACGCCGTAGAAACGGATGCGGTCCAGATGCTCGAACGGAAAGGTATTCACCACGATGCCGAAGAGCGCCAGCACAGCAGAGCGACGCAGCGCATGCAGAAACAGCGTCTGCCGCGAAGCGCCGCGAGCCAGCCGCGCCGCAGTCGACAGCACCAGCGACAGGCCCACCAGGAACAGGAACGTCGGAAAGACCAGGTCGGTCAGCGTGAAGCCATTCCACTGCGCATGCTGCAGCTCAAAGAACGCGCCCGGCCCGGGCTGGTTATTCACCAGAATCATGAAGGCGATGGTCAGTCCACGCAGCACATCGACTGAGAGCAGTCGCTCCGTCTTCGGTTTCGTTCGCACCACATCCGAGTCCACCGTGGATGCAATCTCAGGATCGAGTTCCGCCCGTTCGCCATACGCCATAGGGGCAGCATAAGGCCATTGGGGGCAGAAGTGGCTGCGATGCTACAATCGAAAGAGTACGGCGGCTATAGTTCAGGGGTTAGAACGCGGGTCTGTGGCACCCGATGTCGAGGGTTCAAATCCCTCTAGCCGCCCCAAATATCTAAGAAACGGACACCGCAAGGTGTCCGTTTCAGCGTCTGCGGTGCAGTGACACGACGGGTGCCCAATGCTTGCGAAGCCAGGTTGGGATGTCGCGCTGAGCGCGACCGTCCTGGCTGCCGAAGGTTTCACGTTTGCGCTCCGCGCGAGTCCCACGCATGACGAAGTAGCCGTCATGAATGGAGCACCCGGCACCAATGCACCCAGTCCCGTGTCCACATGACACCCCATCGCGCAATATGAGAGCGTGGAAGACATGCCGGATCAGACCCAACCCGAGAAGCCAGCAGCCCTCTTCGCCGGCACCTCCGGCTGGGCGTACGCGACATGGAAGCCCGGCTTCTACCCGCCCAAGTTCCCGGCCAAGCGCTTTCTCGAGCACTATGCCTCGCGCCTCAACTCCGTCGAAGTCAACTACACCTTCCGCGCGCTGCCGACAGCAGCGCAGCTCGAAGGCTGGATGGCCGCCGCCGGCGCAGGCTTTCGGTTCAGCTTCAAGGCGCCTGAGATCGTCACGCACCGCAAGCGCCTGCGCGACTGCGGCGACGCCATCGACCGCTTTCTGACGGCGCTCGAACCCGTCCGCAGCGCCGGAATGCTGGGCTGCCTGCTCTTCCAGTTACCGCCCAACTTCAAAGCAGACGCACCCCGCCTCGAAGCCTTCCTGGCGCTGCCACAAATGGCCAACGCAGGCCGCATCTGCTTTGAGTTTCGCCACGAAAGCTGGTTCACGGAAGACACCTGGACCGCCCTGCGCGCACACGGCGCAGCCGTCTGCATCGCCGAGAGCGAAGACCTCTGCACGCCCGAAGTCCAGACCGCCCCGGACTTCGCCTGCTACCGCCTGCGCATGCCGGGCGGCTACGACGCGTCCACGGTCGCCGACCACGCCGCCCGCTTCCACGCCCTCAGCGCCACCCGCGACGTCTTCGTCTACTACAAACACGAGGACGAACCCACCGGCCCACTCGCCGCAGAAAGCATGCTGCTACAAGCCGCCGCTCAGGATTTGTAAAGGGGCGTTGATGCCAGATGGATTGACCGGCGATCATCCGGCTGCCCCACTTTCGCGAAGGCCCGCAAGCCGGGCGCCCCATTCCTGACGGCTTCATCGTCATGAGTGGGATATCGCCCGAAAACGCGACAACCCAATCATGCGGAACAGCCGAATCACGCGGACAAGCGCGATCCCGCGAAAAATCCGCTGACTCTAGAAGTTTCCGCGAAACCCGATCGTCCGCAGCGCCCGGTGCGACAACGTGGCGTAGATCCCGTCGTGCGGAAAGCTCGTCCACGTGCCCACTTCCGCGGCGGTCAGCGCCCGGAGCGCCTCGCTCTCCGTCCGAAAGCGCACAGGCCGCAGACTGCGCAGCGAATGGTCCGGCCCCAGCGTATCGCCGGAGGGATCGGCGTGCAGCCACAACGTATTGCCCAGCAACCGCAGGTCCAGCTTGAAGAAATGTGCATCCATGCAGGCCTCAGCCTAGCACCCTGAACCCAACCAAACACGGTCCACACGAACCGCCACGCCAAATCGCGCATCCTAGCTGGCATACACATGCGAATGCTCCCTAAACTGATCCTCCTCGGCGCCCTTTCCGCCACGTCCTTTCTGTCTGGTTGCAAGCGCGCACATCAACTGGCACATCACGTCGCCAGCTCCGAGCCGGATTACACCGCCCAGATCCAGGCAGACGTCACGCCCGGCAAGCTCGACGGTATGAAGTATCCGGACTTCGCGGACATTCAGTCGCAGGTTGCCAGCGTGTATGACACGCACGACTTTGACGCGGTCTGGATCAAGAACGGCAAGCCCACCGCCCAGGCGAATGCCATGCTCTCCGAGTTCTCCAATGCCATCAAGCGCGGCCTTCGCCCGGACGACTACGACGCCAGCAAGTGGCAGGAGCGTGTTGCAAATCTCAAGTCGCCCGAAGGCGTCGCGATCTTTGACGTGGCACTGACGGTGAATGCCATGCGCTTCATCAGCGACCTTCACATGGGCCGCGCGAATCCTGCGCACTTCACCTTCGGCATCAAGGGTTATGACGATCGCAAGATCGATGCCTCCGCCATCCTCAGCAGCCAGGTGTTGGACGCCAGCGACGTCACCAAGGCACTGGACGCTGTCGAGCCGCAGGCCGCGCAGTACAGCCAGTTGAAGACTGCGCTCGCGCACTATCTCGACCTCGTCCCGCAGGACCACAGCACACCTCTGCCGGAGATCGACAGCAAGGCAAAGGTCGTTCCACTCACCGCAGGTTATCCGGCGATGCAGTCGCTGCAACAGAAGCTGGCGCTGTATGGTGACCTCTCCACGGGCGGCGATGCGAATGCGCCGGCAGACATCAACACCGTCACGGACGCTCTGAAGCACTTCCAGCATCGCCACGGCATTGCTGAAGACGGCAAGCTTGGGCACGATGTCGTCGTCGCACTGAACACGCCGGTGACCGCGCGCGTCACACAGATCGCCGACAGCATGGAGCGCTGGCGCTGGCTGAACGACGACTATCAGAACGCAGCCATCATGGTGAACCTGCCTGAATTTCAGCTACGTGCCTTCGAAGGCACCGGCGCCGATCATCATGAAGTCTTCCGCATGAATGTTGTCGACGGCGCCAGCAGCGACGACACGCACCACACACCCATGATCGCGGATCAGATGAAGTATCTCGTCTTCCGCCCGTACTGGAATGTGCCGCCGTCGATCGCGAAGAAAGAGATCATTCCGCACATGGAAAAGCAGCCCGGCTACCTGGGCGCGAAGAACTACGAGACGGTTGATCTGAAGGGCCAGCCCGCATCGCCCGACATGAACCGCATCGCGCAGGGCACGGTCATGGTCCGGCAGAAGGCCGGCACCTCGAACTCGCTGGGCCTGGTGAAGTTCATGTTCCCCAACCAGTTCAACGTGTATCTGCACGACACCAATGAGAAGGCACTCTTCTCGCGCACACGCCGTGATTACTCCCACGGCTGCGTCCGCGTACAGGACCCGCCGAAGCTCGCAGACTGGGTCCTCCGCGACAACCCCAAGTGGGATGCAGACACGATCGCAGAAGCCATGGCCAACGGCGACGACAACAAGTCTGTCTCGCTCCCCAAGCCGATCCCGGTAGTGATCTTTTACTCCACTGCCTGGTCTGACGACGGCGAGATCCACTTCTTCAAGGACATGTATGGCTACGACGCAGACCTCGAAAAGACACTCGATGCCGGCCGCCCGTATCCTCAGAAACCAATGAAGGCAGTCACCGAAAAGGACGCATAAACAAAAAGTCCAGTCAGTACCAGAAAGCGGATGCCCAACGGGCATCCGCTTTGCATTGCAACGACAACTCCGGGTGCCTCATTCATGACAGCTTCATCGTCATGAGTGGGACATTCGCGTAAAGCACGAACCTCTTTCGGAGGGCATGGCTTCAGCCATGCCATCAAGCATCACACCCAAAACCGGGCTTTAGCCCCTGAGGGAACTCCCCACCCGCACAAACAAGGCCGCCATCCCGGGGCGACCCGGCAGCACCAGATGATTCGTGCCACCGGCCGCCGCCTGTCCGACATTCTCATCGATCACAGCCGAGGTGCCCTTCGTCTTACCGGTATAGGTGCCCGGCAATTCCATACGAGTCATGGCGAACGGATCGATCAGCCATCCCTTGAAAGTAATCCCTGCAGGCAAGGGAAAGTCATACTCAGCCAGCGCATGAAAATCGAAGTAATAGAGATACACCTGACCTTCAATACCAGCCGACAGGTAATAAGCACCCACAAACTCATTCAGCCCGGCCGTCGGCAGGCCTTCCACTATTTCGCGCAGAAACTTGATGCGAGGCGCGCTCGAACCACGTAGTTTGCCGCCATCGCTCCACACAGGTTCCCCCGGTGGCGTGAGAAAAGTATCACCGTGCGTCGCATAGGCGCCCGCCACCGTCGCCAGCCAGAAGCGCCGTGTCATCTCCTCGGCCGAAAGATTCCCCCAGCGGCGAGCGATGTTGCCCTCGTACTGAATTTCGTCATAGACAATCGGCTTGCCCCACGCCTGCCGCCGCTCTTCGGACTTGTTGAAGTCATACTCCTGCAGGCTGGCGTGGGTACACCACGGTTTGCCGTGGTCATAGACCACCTTGCTGTGATGGATCGAGCGCAGGTGTTCATATGGATCACTCGCAACCACCACCTGGAAGTGTCGGTCCCAGTCGGTCATCGTCCTGGTCTTGACCAGGTCATACTCATTCGCGATCGACCACCACACATTGCGATAAGCCGCCAGCCGAGCGACGGCATACCGAAGATAGCGATCATCCTCTTCGGCCGACATACTCTTCAAGCCCCAGCCGTCATAGGGATGAAAGAGAATCACATCGGCCTCAATGCCCATCCTCTGCAGATCCAGCACGCGCTGCTCAAAGTGTCGAAAGAACTCCGGGTCGAACCGCGCTGCATCGAAGTGCGACGGCCTGCCATCGTTTGCCGGTATCTTCACGAACGGCAAACGAGGCTCCGGTCGCGAGCCCTGTCCCTTCGGCATCAGGCACAGCCGCACCTTGTTGAAGCCTGCGGTGCGCAGCGCGTCCAGCGTCTGCGTCTCATAAGGTTCTCCCATAAAGCCCATGGAGTAACACGTCGTGCCGAAAGGGAAGTAAGGCTTGCCATCCGCAAAGGCAAAGTGGAAGCGATGAGCCACTCGCACCGGCCCATGGTTGTTACCGCTCGCAGCCACCACGCGAAGGCCGCCCTTATGACCTGCCAGCGTGGGCACGTTGCTCTCCGTCACATACGTCCAGTCGCCCACGGCATCGGGCATGAAGCGGACCATGTAGCGGCCATCGCCGTCATAAAAGCCGGGCACAGACAGGACACGAGAACCCTGCGAGAACTTCGCCGCAAACGTCACCTCGAGAAACGGATTTCCGTCGGCAGGCCCAGGCAGCGAAACCTCGAAGCAATCCCA
This sequence comes from Terriglobus roseus, assembly GCF_900105625.1. Lineage (NCBI taxonomy): Bacteria > Pseudomonadati > Acidobacteriota > Terriglobia > Terriglobales > Acidobacteriaceae > Terriglobus > Terriglobus roseus. Next base: position 2,119,844 of record NZ_FNSD01000001.1, on the reverse strand, counting down.
GAGAGCCACCAGTCCCTCAGCCGCACCCGGCAGTGCGTCCGCAACCGGCCCCTCAACGACCTCGATAATCAGCCCCGCAGCAACGCCCGCCGTCACCTTCAACATCTGCCTGCGATCCATCTCGCCATACTAAGCGCGGCACAAACCCCGTGGCCCATTCCTACGCAAAGCGGATAAGTGGGCCTTCGAGCAAAGCGAAGACTTTCGGAGGGGCATGGCTTCCGCTCTGCCATAAGGATCACCCACATAACGGGTTTAAGCCCGCGAAGTAAGTCTTGGTCCACGCCCGCGGCGAGTCAATTCGGCGTGGGCCGCTCCACGTGATCGACCACCAGTACCGGAACGGAAGCGCGGCTACTCTGCAGCTTCAGCCCAAGCTGCTCCTGTAAAGCGGTGAACAGATTGGGGTCGTTGGAAGGTGTCTCCGCAGCACCATCTGCAGGATCGAAGCGCAGATCGAAATCATAAGAACCGGTCACGCCAGTCATGTCCGACACAGTCCGGTCCGAAGGGATTTCGAGCAGGCTTGCGAGGAATGACACCGGCACACCTTTCCCCGAAAGGTGCCCTCGAGAAAACATCATCGAACCATGGAGTGTATCGGCAGCCGGTTGCAAACGAAGCCCACCCTTCGCCACGGACAGCGTGTATACCGCGCGTTCTTTCTGTTCCCAGTGAACCTTCAGATGGAACCGATCCGTTAGCAGACTCTGCATCATCAGCATCTGGCCCGTAGCCTGCCGGGCAGAGAAGGCTGCGATGGTGTCCTGCATGGACAGATCGGTGATCTTCTTGAATGCCGGAATATCTTCGGTATCCACGCGGGCCACGATGTCATACCGCGTGCTCCGTGCCCAGTTCGGAAGCCCCGAGATCTCATCGTCCCGAAAGGGCGTCACGCTGAAGTCATAGCCCTGCGAGATCAGTTGCTTCAAGCCCAGGCCTCTGATGTCCACGCCGTTGGCTTGACTGTTCCAGGAGGTCGCGTCTTTTGTCGGGTCGCTCTCATGGATGGCCACCGATGCCCAGGCAAGAGGCGACTTTCCCGAGGTGAGCGGAGCCACACCGGCAGAGCGCGCCTGCGCAATCGCAAGCGCGCCTGCAAACAAGACATTGCGCAGAAGAAACAGCATGCAGTGGTCCTCCGAATCAGGTGTGCAGCAATCGCATCGGTCGGACGGCAGCCGCGTGTAAAGCATTCTCCCTGATGTCGGAGGGGAGTGTCATTCGAATTGCGCAGGCAGTCGCGATCGGAGGGCGCCTATGTCTCGCTTCAAAGGGTTGGTATGGATGCTGCCGAATCCGGCGAAAGAAAGGGTCTTCAGCTCCGCGGTATGCTTCCCGGGCCGCCGCAAGCAATCGACAGACCTTAGCGGCTGAACTCCCACAACCAGGCCATGGCAGACAGAAAGCCCCTCCGGTCACTGCGAACATGGCGTCTGCGGTATCCTCATCACATCCAGATGTTCATGCATCTTCGGCGTCGGCTCCTCTGCTGCGTAGCTGCTGCAATGCTCGCGGCAGCATGCGGCCGTGCGTTCGCGCAGGCATCGCCGACGCCCACGGGCGAGCCGGAAGTCCTGAAGTCCTCCGCCGGGACCATCGAGGTCGGCGTGCTTGGCCGCGCAGAGTACCGCATCGACGTGCCCGCAAACTGGAACCACGCGTTGGTCGTCTTCTACCATGGCTACTCGGAATCACCCTTCCGTTTCCGCCTCGATGGCAGCATCGGTGCACAGCCGGAGCAGATGTTCAAGCGCGGCTATGCCGTCATTCAAAGCGGCTACAGCGAAACCGGTTGGGCTCTGCAGGCCGGCTATGTTGATACGGAATCGCTGCGCCGCTACTTCATCAAGCAGTACGGTCAGCCACGCGAAACCTACGCCGCCGGCGGCAGCATGGGCGGTGCGCTCACCATGATCACGATGGAGCTGAATCCCCAGCAGAAGGGTAAGTTCACTTACATCGCAGGCCTTGACCTGTGCGGCGCCGTCGGCCCAAGCTACGTGCATCTGGACCGCCGCTTCGCCACCCGCGCAGCATTTGATTACTACTTCCCGGGCCTGATGGGACCCCTCGATCCCGTCCCCGCAGACTTTCAGGAGAGCGACGCCCTGCGCGCGAAAGTACTTGCCGCACTGCGCTCGAAGCCCGATGCCGCACTCGCCATGCGCGAACTTACCCTGCTGCATTCGGATGTGGAAGTCTCTCGCGTCATCGGCTATTACACGTATGTCATCGGCGACATGCAGCGAAAGGCCGGTGGTAATCCTTTCGACAATCGCAACTGGCTGTACACCGGCACCAGCATCAACACCATCACGGACTACGCGCTGAATGACGGCGTGCACCGTTACGCGCCCGACCCGAAAGCGCGCGATTACCTGATGGCACACTACTGGCCCAGCGGCCGGCTTACGCGGCCTATGCTCGCGCTGCATACCATCTACGACCCGCTGATTCCTGCGAACTCCCTGACGCTGTACGCTGCGGAAGTCGCGCACGCAGGCTACGCCGACAACCTGGTGCAGCAGTACGTACACCACGAAGGCCACTGCGCCTTCTCACCGGAAGAAGTGGGCCGCGCGTTTGACGAGCTCGTGAACTGGGCCCACACCGGCAAAGCGCCGATCGCAGGATTTTTACGCATTGGCCCACCCCCCGCACCGCCCAATGGCCAGGCCAACAACGCCTCACCGCGCCAGCCCTGACACAATCCCGCTCTTCTGCTAACAGTCGGCCCGCGGCCGCAAGCTAGAATGACCTATGGACCACTCGCAGTCGGTCTCTCCGCAGCCGGCGCCAGCGACAACCGATTCCACAACCATCACCTCCAGCGATTCCGGGCGGAATCTTGAGGCGGCTCTCCCTGCGCAGAAACCCCTTGCGCCGGAAGACTCGTTGCGCCGCCCCATGCCCGCGCCGGCCGCGCCCCAATCGAACGGCATTCCCGCGCCGCTTGACCCCGAGGCCCTTGCGCTGGAATCCCTCGCAGAGCCAGCCGGCGTCCTCGCGCAACCCGGGCCGCCCACTGAGAAGCCGCTCCCACCGCCGCTCGCCTCCGCGCTCTACCTGCCTAACTTCGCAAAAGAAGTGACCTCAAAGATCGACCACGACTTTGAGATCCTGCTGGCCACCGTCCGCGCCAACCGCCCCGGCGACGACCTCGAAATCGTCCGCTCCGCCTGGCAGTTCTGCATGGCGCAGCACGAAGGTCAGAAGCGCGCCAGCGGCGAGCCCTACATCATCCACCCGCTTGAAGTCGGCCAGGTCCTCGCCGAGATGAAGATGGACTCCACCGCGATCGCCGCAGGCCTCCTGCACGATGCCGTGGAAGACACGCCCGTCTCCACCGAAGAGATCTCCCGACGCTTCGGCCCGCAGGTCGCGCACATCGTCGACGGCGTCACCAAGCTCGACCGCATCAAGTTCGCCAACAAGGAAGACCACCAGGCCGAAAACATCCGCAAGATGCTCCTCGCCATGGTCAGTGACATCCGCGTCGTCCTCATCAAGATGGCCGACCGCCTGCACAACATGCGCACCCTCGGCCACCTGAAGCCGGAGAAGCAGCAGCGCATTGCACGCGAGACTCTGGATATCTACGCGCCACTCGCCCACCGACTCGGCATGGGTAAGTTACGCGGCGAGTTTGAAGACCTGGCCTTCCAGTACGTCGATCCCGCCCGCTTCTTAAAACTCGCGCAGGACGTCGAGTTAGTCCGCAACCGCGGCGGCGAAGAATTCCTCGATAACATCGTCTCGCGCTTCCAACTCGAACTTACCCGCCACGGCCTGCCCGGACGCGTCGAGTACCGCATCAAGCGCCTCTACTCCATCAATCAGAAGTTAGTCGCCGACGCAGCCCAGGGCGGCGACGACGATATCTCGCAGGTACACGACCTCTTCGCCGTCCGCGTCATCACGCAGACCGTGCAGGACTGTTACGCCATCCTCGGCTTGCTCCACAGCATCTGGCGCCCCGTCCCCGGCCGTATCAAGGACTTCATCGCCATGCCGCGGCCCAACCTCTACCAGTCGCTGCACACCACGCTCGTCGCCGAAGGCGGCTACCAGTTCGAAGTGCAGATCCGCACCGAGGAAATGCACCGCATCGCCGAAGACGGCATCGCCGCGCACTGGAAGTACAAGGCCAACGAATCCGTCAATGCCAAAGACGAGCAGCGCCTCGCATGGGTCCGCCAGTTGATGGAATGGCAGCGCGAGATGACCGACCCCAACGAGTTCATGTCGACGCTCAAAATCGACCTGTACCCCGAGGAGGTCTACACCTTCACGCCCAAGGGCAAGGTTGTCGTCCTGCCCAAGGACGCCAGCCCCATCGACTTCGCCTACACCATCCACACCGAGGTCGGTCACACGACCGTCGGTGCCAAGGTCAACGGTCGGATCGTGCCGCTCCGGCATCGTTTGCGCAACGGCGACATCGTTGAGATCACCACGCAGACCGGCCACACACCCTCGCGCGACTGGCTGTCGTTCGTAAAGTCCTCACGTGCCCGCAACAAGATCAAGCACTGGCTCAACGAGCACCAGCGCGAACGCGCCATTGAAATCGGCCGCAAGTTACTCGAGCGCGAAGCCCGTAAATTCAAAGTAAGTCTGCATAAGTTGAACGACGCAGACTACGACCGCGTCGCCATCGACTACGGCCTCGGCGCCGGTCCTGACTTACTCGGAGCCATTGGCTTCGGGAAATACAGCGCCCGCCAGGCGTTAAACAAACTCGTACCCGGCAGCACCAAACTCGACGCAAGCGAACAAGAAACAAGCAGCCACAAACAAGAAACTCCGACGGGCAGCCTCGCCAACGTACCCGCCTCCGATCTTTCGAAGATGTCCGACGCGGTCAAGCGCGTCTACTTCGGCAAAGGCTCGGACTCGCTCCAGGTCGAAGGCCAGGGCGATCTGCTCGTCTACCGCGCACGCTGTTGTAACCCCATCCGCGGCGAAGAGATTGTCGGCTATGTCACCCGCGGCAAAGGCGTCGCAGTCCACGCCCGCAGCTGTCCCAACGTGCAAAACCTGCTCTATGAGAGCGACCGCCGCATCCAGGTCGAGTGGGCCCCCATGCCCGAAAGCAACACACCCAGCGGCGGCACCTCCCCCAAGCCCACCCGCTACCCCGTACGCCTCATCGTCACCTGCGACGACCGCAGCGGCATGCTCAAAGAACTCACCGCCATCATCTCCGACGACGACACCAACATCCGCTCCGTAGACTCCCGCGCCAACGACGACGGCACCACCGCTACCGTGGAATTCGTCGTAGAAACCCTCGACCTCCGCCACCTGAACAAACTAACGGTCGACATGCGCCGAGTCCCCGGCGTCCGCGAAGTCCAGCGCGTCAGCAAGATCTAGGCGCCACCTTGTGTGAAAGCTGCGGCAAGTTCTCCGCACCGAGGACCCGCAAAGAAGGTTCCTCGCTCTTGATCGTGGAGGGGAAGAGCTCCGGCGCAAAGGCCGACAGCAGAAATTGGGCGCGAAGACGCCGACACCGCCGCAGCCGACAACTTCATCCACCTCGCCCACGACTCCATCGAGCACGGCCGCTACTAGGAACTCCTGGAGATGTACCCAAAACTAGGCCCGCAACGGAAGAACCATCCAGCAAAGTCCTCACCCGCATCGAGCTATGCCAATGCAAGAACTGCGGAGCAACTTGGCTACACTTCACCGCGCAGCGCAAGCAGGTAGTCGGAAGACAAACCTCGTGGACAAAGATGAAAGAAGCAGCAAAGACAGGCAACTCCCGCTCAAGACTCCAACTCCACACCTCCTGATAGCAATTGCCTTTCCTTATCATTACCTAGCACCACCTTCGCCACCTCAAGAACTGGCGGTGGACATGCGCCGAGAGACGGTATGCGAGTGTGCAGCGCGTATCGAAGATCTGACAGAAACTATTTTCAATAGTTGAAGACTTAGCTGGCAATCGGGGTTAATAATGCAGTTATACCGTGTTAGAGCCTATTTCAAGAGAACTCCTAGCGTTTGCCTCTGCAAGCCCGAAATGGTTGCAAGACGCGATGCGGCGCATATGCACTCAGGCAGACTTAACTCTGCAGGACACGATAGAGATCACTCAAAACCTGCGTGCGGCCCACTCATTGTGCGAAGAAGGCACCTTCGACTGCCTCAGAGAGGACCATCTTAAGCTACCGCTCTCAAACGAACAAGAAGTCACCGCGCTAACTTCAATCAGTGAGGTGCAAAATGCCAACCGTCTGGCGGGAGGCCAAAGCTTAGTATTCGCAAACTCAGGGATAACGCTAATTTACGGCTACAACGGCAGCGGGAAGACAGGCTACGCCCGGATCATAAAGCAGGTCTGCAGAACTCGAGATGAGCAGAGAGGGGTCCTCGCCAATGTCTTTGTGGATGCAACTTTTCCGCCTGCTAGCGCCTCAATTTCCTACAAGACTGATGAAGAGGAGTTCTCGACGGTTTGGATAGATGGCTTAGAGGCGCCCAAAGCATTGAACCGCATTTCAGTCTTTGACTCTTCAACGGCCCCACTTTACGCAGATAAGCAAAACCGGATCGAATTTCTACCAGCCGGGTTGGACGTACTTCCTCGGCTAGGAAAGCTCTGCGAATCTCTCTCAGAGGATTTGGAAGAAGAGATTGCTGAACTAGAAAAATTTGTCACGGGGCCGTTACCGAAGGTTCGCAGCAAAAAGTTCCTAACGCAACTTGAAGATCTTCAGTGCACTAGCACTGGACCGCTGCCATCTGCTTCAAGCCTTGAAGCGGAGTTTTGTTGGACCGCTTTGGACGACCCGCTCCTACTGGAGTTGGAGAACAAGATCCAAGCCTTGTCGGCTCCTGACAAGGTTCTCGCCCAGATTGCGCGGTTTAAAGCGACCTTCGAAATCCTGAAAAGCAAAGTGGAAAACTTGCTGCTGCTTCTATCGCGGGAGGGGGTGGAGGCATTTTCGCAGCTTATTGAAGAAGCCCGTGAAACTCGCAAAGCTGCTGAAATCGCATCTGAAGGGCGGTTTTCCGAAGACCCGTTGAAGGATGCACCACTCAGTGAGTGGATGGAGAAGTCTCTTTCGAAGTGCCGAGTCGTTTAGTGAGCAAATATATCCAGGCGAGCCCTTTCCCTCCACAGGGCAAGATCGTGTCTGCTTGCTCTGCCAGCAACAATTCGATAGTGGATCTGTAGAGCGCCTACAGCGCTTCAGGGACTTCTTAGTTGATCGAACGCAGGCGAAGGCTTCAGAAGCCGAAGCGAAGCTTAAGGCTAAGAGATTAGAGTTCGGCGCGCTAATCACTCCTACGCAGACTGAAATAATTCAGTCGCTTGCTGAGCTCATCGCGACATCTCCACAGATGGAGGAGCTTTCGAAGCTCATATCCACGTTCTGTCTGCAGGCCGAACGGATGCGTCTCTCCGTCTCGGAGGGTGATTGCCCAAATAGTGCACTTGATGCGGGCCTACCTGACAAGATTCAAGAAGCAATCGCTGGCCTCGATTTACGAAGGGCTGCGCTAGAGCGGGAATCTTTGGACTCGGACGCATTGATTGAACTGAGCAACGAGCATTCGGAAATTTTGGATCGCAAGGTCTGCGCCGAGGCGCTACCAGGCCTGAAAGAGAGATTACGAATCCTCCGTAAAATCCGTGATCTACGGAAATGTAAGTCCCAGTGTGCCACGACGGCAATTTCGAGAAAGAGTAGTGCGCTTCGGGATGCTCATCTCACAGAGGACTTCGCTAGCCACCTAAAGAAAGAGATAGAGTTCCTCGGGTTGGGATACCTTCCCATTAAAGTCGAGGGGCGAAGCGCAAAGGGCGCTTCATATATAGGGGCTGCCTTATCTAAAACGGGTCGGGACTCAAATTCACGAATCTTGAGTGAAGGCGAATTTAGAGGGTTGGCATTAGCTTGCTTCCTGGCCGAGGTGACGACAATACCTGGTCGTGACGGAATTGTTATCGACGATCCGGTCTCGTCTCTAGATCATTTACACGTTGAGCAGATCGCTTTACGCTTGGTGAAGGAAGCGGAGAAGCGACAACAGGTAATTGTTTTCACCCACGATCTCGGCTTCTACTATGCCCTCTGGGTCGCGGCAAGTGAGGCGCAGGTGCCCGTGTTGCGAAATTGGATCTATCGAGACGGAAGCAAAGGTTTTGGTAAAGTGGCGTTCGACGATGGTCCTTGGCAAGTGAAGAAGGTTAAGGAGCGATACAAGTTCTTGGAGGTGATGCTCCAAGATATGCCTGATCAAGCGACTAGCTTTCCTCCAGAGAATCTCGAAAGGACGGAAGCTTTCTATTCGAAACTCCGTGAGACTTGGGAGCGCTTGGTAGAGGAATGTCTCCTGAATGATGTTGTGGGACGATTCCAGCCAGGCGTCTCCACGCAGTCGCTCAAAGGTGTGAACGTAAGCGACGAGGATTACAAGCGGGTCTTCTTTGCGATGAAGCGTGCTTCCGAGTTTTCCGGACACGATAGAGCTGCCGGACGGATTCCCCAAGTGCGGACGATAGACGAGATGCGCAATGATCTTGGCGAACTCTGGAGTTATGAGCGGGAGCTTAGGGCGCGGAGGGAAGCTTTGGAACGGCAGCGCCGTGCCCTAGAAGTTCCCCCGAAGGCCGATGTGTCCGTTCCCGGTGCTCGTGAGAGATCAATGGCGTAGGCAGTAGGCCGGGCATCGAAAATGCCTGTCAAGTCCCGGGACCACGCATCTCATTGATTCCATGCGACATCTAGTTGGCCGGTGATTTCTCCGGACTCGCTATCATTGAAGTAGCCCTTCCCACGCCAGCGAAAGGAGTGACCGACCCGGCGCAAGCCAAGTCTGATCGCCAACGAACACGCGAAGCGTCGAGAACGGCACGAAGTGCCCTAAGTCCTTTGTTATCTGATTTTTGCCTGTAAGCCCTTTGAAATCTAATTTTTGCCAAAGCGGGAAACGTCAACTCGTTTAGAAAGTAATATTTAGCCCAAACAGGGGGAGGGGTACCCCCTCCTGTCCGCGCCAACCGACCATCACCAGCAAGGCCCGCCTCTCCGGCGGGCCTTTTGCATTCAGGAGTAAGAAACTATGTTGCCCATCTGCCGACACATCCTTTCCAGCGGCGAACAGTGCCGATCGCTGCGCCTTACCGGCCAGGAGTTCTGCTTCCATAACCGCATGTACGCTCGTCACCGAGCCACGCTGCATGCGCAGCGTGACCGTGCGCTCATCAATACCGAGGGTGTGACCATCGGATATGGTCGGCCTGTCGGTTTCCAGGCGGCACGCACGCCGGATCTTGGCATGCTGGAGGACCGCACCTCCGTTCAGATGGCGATCTCGACCGTGGTGAATGCGCTCGCATCCGATGCGATGGACGTGGGCCGGGCGACGGCGCTGCTCTACGGTCTGCAACTCGCCAGCAACAACTGCGCTCCACACAAGCGCGATCACAGTGAAGCCCGGCACCCCGTGAACGAGGTTGTGACCAGTGAAGACGGCACGATGATGGCGCCTGCCGATCGTGTTCCGCCGGACCTGCTGCAACACGAAGAGAGTCTGCGCGAATGGGAAGAGATGGGCGATGACGCCGAGGAAGATGACGAGGATGACGATGAGGACAAGTATGACGAAGACGGATTCGCCAGGGACGCGGCCTGATTCGGCGTGATGCGATCAAACTTGTTTTGCAACTACTGCAGTCTGTCGGGTTTCTAACTGAGTGAGGTGTAGACCAATGGTTTCGTTCAAGACTCTATGTACTACTGCAGTGATTGCTGCCGGCGTCATGCTTGCAGCTCCCCGTGCCGACCAGGCGCAGGTTTCCTTTGGCGTCAACGTTGGTGGGCCGGCCCCAGGCTGCCCGTACGGCTACTTTGACTACGCTCCGTATGATTGCGCGCCTTACGGCTACTACGGTCCCGACTGGTTCAACGGCGGTATCTTCATCGGCGCAGGCCCCTGGTTCCATGGACCGCGCGGCTTCTACGGCCACGTGGACAATCGCTTCGATCCGCACAACGGATATCGCGGACCGCTCCCCGGCCGTGGTGATCAGGCCTACAACCACTTCCGCGGCAATGAAGGCCGCGACGGACAGGGTCACATCGGCAACCCGGGACATGGACCGGAAGGTGAGCACATGATGGGCGGCCCCGGTGGCGGACATCCTGGCGGTGGCGGTGGAGCTCACGGCGGCGGCGGACACCGCTAGATCCTGAGTGCAGCGTGAAACGACAAAGGCATCCTGCAGAGGATGCCTTTGTCGTTTCTGATGTCTATGGATTGCTACTGCGGTGGGGCAGCCGGCGGCTGAGGAGCAACGCCCTGCGCTGCGGGCATGTTCGCGATCGGCATGTTCTTGCCGTGTTCCGGATCGTACTCGTGCTTCGTCATCCACTCCTTGTACACGGGTGTGGGTTCCATCGCGAGGTTTCCGTTACGCATCATGTAGGTGAAGTCCTTCATCATCACCTTCAGATGACAGGTGTCAAAGCTGCCGGGCTTGCCGAACTCCGGCTGCAGGATGACGAGTTCCATACCTGGCTTCTTCCACTTCGCTGGATAGGTCTCGAATCCGGAGGATGTCTGCAGCTTGTGGTCGCACTCGTACTGGAAGTCGACGCCCTTCGCCTCGCCGCCCTCGAAGAGGTTTGCGCGGCCTTCCCCCTTTGCCTCTTCCGCCTGGCGATTGTGGTAAAAGGTCGTCTGGCTGCGACCGAAGACGTGCACGCGCAACGGATAGTCTGCGGGATTGTGGCTCTCAGCGTGGGCTGCAGGAGCGATGGACGCGAGTGTTGCAAGTGCGATCAGCGAGACCGTTGCGATATTGCTGCGGCGCATGAATAGCTTCCTCCGGGAAGTGCGTCAATGGCAGCCAGCATATCGCGCAGCGAGAACGAGGACACTACGCCAATTCACGACGATCCTTCACTCTGCGTCGGGTCGCTGACTGGAACAGGAAGACGCCGAGCACGCAGATGATTGGTTCCAGCACATGCCGAAAGCGCGCCTGCACCGTCACCGCATAGTACGGCAGCGGCAGCAGGATCATGCTGAGTGAGAAGATCCACGCTGCGGGTGCTCGTCGCCGAACGGCCAGCGCCGCGCCGAGCATGCCTGCGAGCGACAGGAACTGGAAGCTGACGAGGCGTCCGTATTCGAGCACGCCAGCCTCCTGTACGGACTTGGGCACGCCGGCCCAATACATCCACGCTCGCTTGATGCTCAGCGCAACGAATTGCTTTGGATGTGTGTGAATCCACGCGCTGGCCTTCGCGCCGCGGTCGGCAGTCCATGCAGGCTCGCCCATTGCGGTGTATTCCGCGAGGATCGTGCGGTTTTCCAGCGGCACGGTTCGGCCCCACGGAAAGCCGGTTGACCAGTCGCTGTTGCCCTCGAAGTTCTCCGCACCGAAGTTGTCGCGCAGCGGAATAAAGCGATGGAAGGCCGCGTAGTTGCGCGCGGTCCACGGCGCGAGCGCAGCGACGAACAGCAGACCTGCGAACGCAGCCCTGAGCACTCGCGGACGCAGCGCCGTTCGCCAGCCCGGAGCAGCGAGCGCGTGGAGCGCGGTGAACGGCAGCATGAGCATTGGCGTCGGATTCAGCATGGCGAGTGCTGCCCACAGCAGCCCGAACGCAGCCCACAGTTGCCATGGCTGCTGCGGTGGCTCTTCCTCGCCAACACCGCTCAACCGCAGCATGACAACAAGGATCGCGGCAAACACAGCAGCGGTCGCAGCCATCTCCCAGACCCAGCGGACAGCGTACTGCAATGCCGCCGGATACAGCGCCCAGAGCCATCCGCTCCACACGGCGCAGCGACGGCTGAAGCAGCGCAGACCGATCTCGTAACAGAGCACCGCAGTCCACGCGCTCAGCAGGGAATTGACGGTCAGCAGTACGAACGCGGAGAGCTTTGTGTAGACACCAAAGAGCTTGAAGACACCGCCAACCAGCAGCGTGTAGAGCGGTGGAACCCACGCCGTCGGGCCTGTGTGTCCGGTGAACGGATCGCTGTAGCCGTGTCCTGTCGCAAGCGCGCGGCCGATGCGTCCCATCTCCCAGCCGAACTCGAAGTGGTCGTCGCTGGGACGGATGCGGAAGGTGTGCGCGAGCAGGATGTAGAGCACACGTACGGCGAAGGCTGCGGCGAAGATCTGCCAGCGCAGTCGGTGGTCGGCCTGTATAGTCTGGCTTGCGGAGATTGGCTGAGTCGGCATCGCGTCTCCATCACCTTATCGCGAAGCTCACGTGATCGTGTTGCGGCGCGATAGAGTGTTTGGCATGAACCCTTATGCGAACTACCTTGATGGCCGCGATGCGGTCGACATCCTGATCGCAACGCCGTCGGAACTGCAGTCGCTAATTGCGGGTCTGACGATCGACCAGATGGACAAGCCGCTGGAGCCCGGCAAGTGGAGTGTGCGCGAGGTGCTCGCGCATCTTGCCGACTGCGAGATCGTGTGGGCCTTCCGCATGCGGCAGGCGATGGAGACGCCCGGAGCGACGGTGACGCCGTTCGACCAGGATGTCTGGGCAACTCGGTACAGTGCGTACTCCGCCGCAGATGCGTTGCGAACCTTCCTCGCGCTGCGTGCGTGGAACGTGGCGTTCCTGACAACCGTCTCCGCTGCCGAGCGCTCTAATAACCTGAGCCATCCGGAACGCGGTACCTTCCCGTTCACGGAGCTGCTCGAATCCATCGCGGGCCATGATCGGAACCACCTGCTGCGGCTGAAGGAGCAGCTGGGAAGCTAGCGTTCCGACGTCACCTCGCAACCGGAGACGAACGCATGACGATGCGACTCTCAACACTATTAGCTGGCAGCCTGATCACTGCATTGTCTGCGCATGCAGCGGATGGCGCGATGCCGGCGCCGCCACGCAGTGCATGTCGAGCAACGCTCAGTGCGGGCGATGCGAGATCGCTCGCCGCAGCAACCCCGAACGCTCGCGCCTTCGAGCAGAATCTGCATGCGTCGATCTCGACCGCAGTTGCGCGCGCCAGCGCAAGCAGCGTGTCCGTCCGCGTAACAGCACAGATGCCAGAGCGGGGTACACAGGAGGTAGGACTCTACTCCGTGAATCTGCACTCAGGCCACGTGGTTGACGACGATCAGGAGCCGGCGGAAGACCATGAGACCGCGGTCGTGCGAGAACGCCTGATGGCGAAGCATTGCCACTGAGTCCAAACGCGATGGGCGCGGCCGAAGCCGCGGCCATTCGCTGTGATTCGGTTGCTCTACTTCGCTTCCGGCTCGAAGTTCAGTGAAGCGGAGTTGATGCAGTAACGCAGGCCGGTCGGGTTTGGGCCGTCCGGGAAGACGTGTCCCAGGTGCGATCCGCAGGTTGCACAGACCACCTCGATGCGACGCATGCCATAAGCATTGTCCTCGATGGCTTCGACTGCGTCCGGTGACACCGGCGTGAAGAAGCTTGGCCATCCCGAGCCGCTCTCAAACTTGGTGTCCGACGTGAACAGCGGTGCGTTGCACGCGCCACAGTGGTAGATGCCGTCGTCGTGGTTCTCGTAGAGTTCGCCCGTAAAAGCGCGTTCGGTGCCTTTGCCGCGCAGAACCGCGAAGCGCTCCGGTGAAAGCAGCTGACGCCACTCTTCCTCGGTCTTGTGCACACGGCGCGGCGCGTTGTCCGCCGTAGCAGACGAAGTCGCCTTTAGATTCTCAGCCATAATGATCCTCCGTCCATTAGACGCAGAATGAGCGGCCAATGGACCATGGGAAGCCCTAGTGCTTCCGAGTGAAGTCCCGCTTAGGAGAAGCGCGCTGTGACTTCGATCTCGACCCGCGAGTCCTTCGGCAGACGCGCTACTTCGACGGTCGACCGCGCGGGTGGCACTGTGCCCTCGGGCGCCAGCTTCGGCGCGTACAGGGTATTCATGGCAGCGAAGTCGTTCATGTCTTTCAGGTAAACGGTGGTCTTCACCACGTCTCCGAAGCCCAGGCCTGCTGCGGAAAGGACAGCAGCAACATTCGCAAGGACGCGTTCCGTCTGCGCCTCGATGCCGCCCTCGACCAGGTTGCCGGTCGCAGGATCAATGGGAATCTGGCCGGAGGCGAAGAGCAGATCGCCGGAACGTACGGCCTGCGAGTAAGGTCCAATGGCGGCTGGTGCGCCCTGTGTGGTGATGGCTGTCTTGGTGGCACTCATTCCATGAATATTAGCGTTCTGCGGTGACTCCTGCTTGGAGTCAGGAGGTTTGCCGAGAGTCTCTCCTGGAACCTGGTCGAAGAGACGCCGAACCCGCAGCCATTCCTGTGCCGCTGCATCTGAACCGTTGAGGAGAATCGAATCATGAAGATGCGTACACTTGGCGCGCTTGGTACCCCGGTCTCGCCCATCATGCTTGGCGGTAATGTCTTCGGATGGACGATCGATCAGGAGCAATCGTTCGCGGTACTGGATCACTTTGCCGATCGTGGCTTTAACTTCATCGACACGGCGGACATGTACTCGAGCTGGGTTCCCGGTAACAAAGGTGGCGAGAGCGAGACGATCCTCGGTAACTGGCTCAAGCGCACGGGCAAGCGCGAGTCCATTGTGCTGGCGACCAAGCTCGGGAACCCGATGGGTGAGGGCAAGAAGGGCCTGAGCGCAAAGTACATGCGCGCGGCCGTCGAGGCATCGTTGCGCCGTCTGCAGACGGATTACATCGACCTCTACCAGGCTCATATCGACGACGCGGAGGCGCCGCTGGAAGAAACGCTGCGTGCCTTCAATGACCTGGTGCAGGAGGGTAAGGTACGCACCATCGGCGCCTCCAACTACGACGGTCGCCGTCTGCGTGCCGCAGAAGAGGTCGCTCGCAATGCCGGATGGCAGCGTTATGAGACGCTTCAGCCGAACTACAACCTGCATACGCGGCAGGAATACGAGCGGGATCTTGCGCCTGTCGCAGCGGAATTCAACATCGGCGTCGTGCCGTACTTCTCTCTCGCGAGCGGCTTCCTAACAGGGAAGTACAAGACCGCAGCAGACGCAGAGGGTGCCAGGCGCTCCGGGATGCTCGGTAAATATTTCGACGACCGCGGCTTGAAGATCCTCGCTGCGTTGGATTCGGTGTCGAAGCATACCGGAGCGAAGCCGGCTTCCATCGCTCTGGCCTGGCTGTTGTCGCGCCCGAATATTCTGGCTCCGATTGCGAGCGCCACATCCATCGACCAGATGGACGATCTGTTCGCCGCAGCCGATCTAGAACTGTCAGCGGAGCAACTTTCCGAGCTTTCGCTGGCGAGCGCCTACGATACCGCCGAGGCAGATCCCGCTATGGTGGGAGCTCTGCCAGTCGAAGCATAGGCTGCAGGTGCCGAAATGGGCCGGGCGCATCTCGCGTTCCGGCCACTCCGCGGTCGCGCGATTGTCTGGGAACTTTCGCCGATAGCGCGGCGTATCTTTCCGTGCGCCGCCTGGAGGCGGCCTGGCATGATCACTTTCGCCCTGCTGTGTGTGCTTTACTTCCTTCCCAGCATCCTTGCCGCGCGTCGCGGCCACGGTGTTGCAGGCGTACTGCTGCTGAACCTGCTCTTTGGGTGGACAGGCATCGGCTGGGCAGCCATGATGGTTTGGGCGCTGCTCTCCATGCCGCGTTCCGTCTATATGCCGGTTCCGTACGGCTCGCCCTATATCCGAGGACGTTGCGCCCAGTGGGAGCGCTTCTAACAGCGGCGGGAAGAGCCAACGTACCGTGTCGTCGCTGAGAAGCCGGACGATCTCTGGTACACTACCCTAGTTGGCTGCTGAGGTGAAACAGGCCCCTCAGCCCCTTTCGCCAACGATTCACCGCACGGCATCGGGGAGTGGCTCAGCCTGGTAGAGCACCTGGTTCGGGACCAGGGGGTCGGAGGTTCGAATCCTCTCTCCCCGACCATTATTCAGAGCAAAGGGCGACCTCACGGTCGCCCTTTGCCATTGCTCGCAATGTCACGCCGCAGCCGGCTTTGGTCGTAGATTCATTAGCGCCAGACCTGCAATCGTGACCAGAACTCCGGCAAAGGTCCAAACCCCGATAGGCTCGTGAGCGATCGCTCCCCAGAAGACACCCCACAGCGGGAGCAGGTATGTGACGGCGACTGCATGCGTCGCAGATGACGTGCTGAGGACGTGGAAGAAGAGCAGGTAGGCAATGCCGCTGCCGGCGAAGCCCAGCACCGCAGCTGCACCGAGTGTGGCCGCGCGTACGTGCGTCGGCATAGGGCCAGCAAGTGCCAGCGGCGTGACCATCAGGAATGCCGACCCGAGCTGTGAGGCAGCGATCACGATTGGATCGACGCCCTGCAACTTTGCCTTGGCGATGACCGACGCAATCGCATAGCCGAGCGCGCCGCACGAGATCAGCGCAACACCTCGCAGGAATACCGAACGTGGCACATCGGCGACGCTTCCGCTCGATTGGTGCAGCACCACCATGAGGACGCCCGCGAATCCGAGCGCAACACCCGCGAGTACGTTTGCGCGTGTGCCCTTGCGCGTCGCTGCAAGACCGATCAGCAGCGTCCAGATCGGCGTGGTCGCGTTTAGCACGGATGCCGTGTTGCTCGGCACGACCTGCTCACCCCATGCAAAGCAGGTGAAGGGAATGGCGTTGTTGAACAGACCCACCAGCAGCAGGTATGGCACGTGCTGCTTTGCTGCCGGTCGCTTTCCCTGTAACAGCAGTACGGTCCATAGCAACAGGCCACCCAGGCCTGATCGCATGACCGCAATCCAGAGTGGCGGGAAGCTCTCGCCCGCAATGCGAATCAGGAGAAAGGACACTCCCCAGATGGCCGACAGAAGCAGAATCTGCAACACCGTACGCGTGCTCATGGGCCTAGAATTGCATTGGAGAGCCATCGCGTCCAGCGAATCATTTTGATGGCTGCCATCGGAGCTGCCGATTGCTTGATCTCGTTCAGGTACGTACCTTTCTCGCGGTGGCGCGCGAAGGGAATTTCACGCGCGCCGCATCCAGCCTGCACTACGCGCAGTCCAGCGTGACGGCGCAGGTGCAGGGTCTGGAAGAACAGCTTGGCTCACCGCTCTTCCACCGGCTGCCGCGATCGCTGGAACTAACGCAGGTGGGCCATGCCTTTCTTCCGCATGCGGAGCGGCTGCTCTGTATGGCGGAAGAAGCTATGCAGAGTGCCCGCGCGCACGGCGAGCCAGCCGGCGCACTGATGCTCAGCGCCTGCGAAAGCGTGCTTACCTATCGCCTTCCTGCACTGCTCCGGCGGTTCCAAACCGACTATCCACAAGTGGAGATTGTCCTCAACGCGGCAAGTGTGGCCGAGTCCGGGCCACCGGTTCAAATGGGCGTTGATGTCGGTGTCAGCATCAGCGAACGCATTCGTGATCCTCAACTGATCACCCATGTATTGCGGTCGGAACCAATCCGCGCTGTAGTGGCACGCGAGCATCCTCTGGCTTCGCAAAAGCGCATCACTGCAGCAGACATCGTGGCAGAACAGCTCCTGCTGACCGAGGAGACGTGCAGTTATCGCGGTGTCTTCGAAGGCGCATTGCGTGAAGCTGGCGTCCGGTTGGGCCATGCGCTTGCGTTCGCCAGTGTGGAAGCGGTGAAGCAATGCGCCCTCTCCCGCATGGGCATCGCTGTTTTGCCGGAGATGGTGGTCGCTGAGAATCTGCGCGCAGGTACGCTGGTCGCGTTGCGATGGCCGTCACCGCAACTGAAGGTTTACACGCAACTCGTACGTCGTCGCGATCGCTGGTTCTCGCCATCCATGCAGGCCTTCTGGCGCACTGCGATTGAGACAATTGGCGTGGTGAAGTAGTTGCGGATGTCCATCGTAAGAAGCGTGTGACACTGCCTTTGCACCTAATGTCTCAGGGGTGAGATCTCAGGTGTTCGAGGTCCCATCCCGTCGATCGTTGTTGCATTGCCATCGTCCTCACTTCTTCTGGCGTGTACCCTGCTTGGCGTAGCGCGCGGATGCTGCGTGCGTCGTCGCGCTTGGCCAGGCGCTCGCCGTGTTCATTGACCACCAGATCGGTGTGCGCGTAGGCCGGCTGTGGGAGACCCAATGCGCGGATCAGCAGGATCTGCCGGGCCGTTGAGCGTAAGAGATCGCGGCCCCGAACGACCTCGGTGATGCGCATCGCAGCGTCGTCCACAACGCAGGCTAATTGGTAGCTTGGTACGCCATCGCGACGTAGAACGGCGAAGTCACCAAAGTCACGACCAGCCACGAACTCCTGGGGTCCGAGCAGGCCATCAGTAAAGTGGACGATATCACCGTCACGCACACGAAAGCGCCAGGCGGTTGGCTGGCCTTCGCGCGGCGAGCGGCTCCGGCATGTACCTGGATAGATCGGCTCATCGTCCTCTGCGGCGTGCGGTGCGCGCGAAGCCGCGAGCAGATCTCGCCTGGAACAGGAGCACGGGTAAACCGCGCCAGCGGCACGCAGATGCTCGAAGGCGTCTCGATAGAGATGCCCGCGCAGACTTTGCGCATACGGTCCGAAGTCGCCGGTGTCGCGGCCGCCGCTCAGCGGACCTTCCTGCCAGTGGATGCCGAGCCAGTGCAGGTCTTCGAGCATGGCCGAGACGAAGTGTGGCTGACAACGCTGCGTATCAAGATCGTCGTTGCGCAGAACCAGCGTGCCGTAGGCTGCGCGCTCCGCAGCAACGAGGAAGGTGCGTGCGTGACCAAGATGCAGATATCCCGAGGGAGATGGAGCGAGCCGTCCGCGGTAGAACATCGCCTTTACGATAAATCCGAAGGGCAAAGGCAGCCCAGTCGGACGGCCTTTGTCCTTCGGTTTGAGAAGCGGCGTTAGAAACGATAGCCTACGCCCACAGAGGCAATGGGGAAGAACGACGCATAGCTCAAGTTGTTATTCTGGCGCTTGATGAACTTCGCCAAATCGGATTGGAAGCCCGCGTCGGAAGATACGTCCTGGCAGCCGAGTGGCTGCGGTACGGTCGGGTCGCAGGCGCTGCCAGTGAAGGTAACGGCAAAAGTCGGCTGACCGATGTAGTAGAAACCAAACTCCACCGGGAACGAGAAGTGCGCGCCGTGCCGGGAGCTCAGATTGCCATAGCCGACGCTGAGGCCCACCGCCGTCTTGCGCGTGTCGACGAAGCCCGTGCCGTGCAGTGGGTTGGCGTTGCTCGAGACGTAGTCTCCTCCATCAAGGCTGATCGACTGACCAGACGGCACGATGACGTTCACATTTGCTTCAGTCTGCACGCCGAAGCGGACCTGTGGGCTGATACGGAAGCCGTTGTGCCATGGGTAGTAGTCCAGTGCCACGTGACCGCCGCCCACCTTCAGATCGGCGCCGATCTGTGCGCCGTCGCTGGTGAAGTTGCCAGTGTACTTCAGGTACTCACCACCTGCGCGCACATTGAAGTGCTGCCCCATCGGCTCTGCGATGTCCAGCCCGATACCGTTCAAACCAACGCTGATGCCCAGGCCGGGATGCTTCCAAAGCTCCCGGGTGGGGAGGCGTGTCCGCTCTTCGTATGTCATGCCTGTCGCGGGCACGGTAGTGGCGAGTGTCGACCCACTGTCCTGCTGCGACTGACTAGTGCTGACATCGGCGGAGGGGGATGCGGAATATGCCTGACCAATCGCGGAGGAGCAGGCGGCGGTGCAGAAGAGAAATGCGGCCGCGGGAAAATAAGCCCGCGCAAAATGCCAGAAAAGAATCAAAAAACCTCCATCACCGCTGAGGAGGAGGAGCAGCGGTGAACAGCGAATCAGGAGAAATCCAGATTCAGGTTCACCGTAGCACTGGCATTCGTTTGGCGATGTGACACAAATTGGGGAGGTCAGCCGGTGTTTCGAAGGCCCGCGCTGATGCCGTTGATGGTCCCCGTAATGGCTCGATTGATGGCAGCTTCGTCCGCTTCACCTGCCTCGCGCTTGCGACGCAGAAGGTCCACCTGGATCCAGCTCATGGGGTCCACATAGGGATTCCGCAGGCGAATGGACTGTGCAAGAACCGCGTTCTGCTCCAGCAGATCTGCCTGCTGTGTGATGAGTAGAATCATCGACCGCGTGCGCTCGAACTCGTCCTTCAGCATCGGGTAGACGCGGTTGCGTAGCGCCTCATCTTCGACGAGCGAGGCGTACATCTGCGCAATGCCGAAGTCGCTCTTGGCCAGTGCCGACTCAATGTTGCGCACCATGTCCAGGAACAGCGGAAACTCGCGAGCCATACGCTGCAACTGCTCCAGACCATTCGGATGTTCCGTGGTGAAGCGTTCCATTGCGGTGCCAACGCCGTACCAGGCCGGCACGGTGTGCCGTGACTGCATCCACCCGAAGACCCAGGGGATGGCCCGCAGGTCCGCGAGCGATCGCTTGCCCGTACGCTTGGCTGGTCGCGAACCGATCTTGGCGTGCTCCAGCTCCGCGACCGGAGTGGCCTGCTGGAAGTAATCGAACGTGTCCGGGTTGTCGAGGATGTCCGTGCGATAACGTTCGAATGACCATTCGGCCAGCGCGTCCATCGTGGACTCCCAGGCCGGCTCGATGGCGCCGGTCAGGTGCGTGCTGCAGCCCTCGCAACTACGCAGGTCCGGGCGCGCGACGGCGTCGAGTGAGGCGGCAATCATTAGCTCCAGATTGCGTTCAGCCAACACGACGTCGCTGTACTTGAAGTTGAGCACTTCGCCCTGTTCCGTGATGCGCAGGCTGCCGTCGAAGCTGTCAAGCGGCTGGGCGTAGATCGCGCGATGCGTTGGCCCGCCGCCACGGCCGACTGTGCCTCCGCGACCGTGGAAGAGACGCAGCTTTACCTTGCATTCGCGAGCCACGGTGTGCACGGCGCGATGGGCCTTCCAGACCTCCCACGTAGACGCGATCATGCCGCCATCCTTGTTCGAGTCGGAATAGCCGAGCATCACTTCCTGACGCCGACCGGAGGATTCCAGCAGTGGTTGATACGCCGGGCTGGTCCACAGTTCGCGGCAAATATCAGGCGCATTCTGCAGATCTTGAATCGATTCAAAGAGCGGAGAAATCAGGATTCCAGGGTCCGATTCCGTGTGTTCAGCGGTCACGCCACCAAGACGCGCCAGCCAAACCGTTTTGAGCACATCTTCCGCGCTTGTCGCACCGCTGATGACGTACTGCCGGATGCTCTTCGGGTCGCCGGAGCGCTTGACCGCCGCGACCGTACGGAAGGTGTCGATGACCTCAGCCGAGGCGTCTGAAAGTGCCGGCGGAAGGGAACCATCTTCACGCCATGCTGTGATCTCGGTGATGGCCGCGTCGTGCACCTTGGCATGCTGGCGGATGTCCAGCGTCTGCAGGTGAAGACCATAGGTCCGGACCTCGAGGATCAGCGGATCCAGGATGCTCTCCGCGATGCGTTCGCCGCGGTTTTCCATCAGCGAAGAACGAATGAGGCCGAGGTCGTGCAGCATCTCGTCCGCGCTGCCATAGGGCGGCAGGCGATCTGTGTCAGCGGGAGCGATGAACAACTCGCTCTCACTGCCGAGCCGGGCCAGCATGCACGTCAGCAGGATGCGGATCTGCTCGCACAGGAAGCGTGCGCGCATCTCCTCCCCGGCGACCGGGATCTGTCGCAGGTAAGCCTCAACAGCCGATATCAGCTCTGGACTTGCGGCGGCCTGTTGTGTGGACGATGAGATATGCTTCGCTGCTTCCACCAGGCGGGCACGATAGTGCTTCATCAGCACCTCGCGTGACATGGCCAATGCCTCGCGTGTGACCTGTGGTGTCACAAAGGGATTTCCGTCGCGATCGCCGCCGATCCACGAGCCAAAGGTAACGAGTGTCGGCAGATCGGTCAGCGCCAGGTTAAGACCGTACTCCTTGTGCAGCGCGCTACGCACCTCGGCGTAGAGGGCGGGCAGCGTCTCGAAGATGCTGTCATTGAAGTAGTCGAGGCCCATGCGGACCTCATCTGTCACAGCCGGCCGCTGCAGGCGGACATCGTCGGTCTGCCACAGTCCCGTGATCTCGGTCAGCAGTCCACGCTCCAGTTGCTCCAGGGCGTCATCGCTTAGGGGGATGCGGTCAAGGTCTTCGAGCAGTTGCGCGATGCGATGGCGCTTACTGATGACGGAGCGACGCGCGACCTCTGTGGGGTGTGCTGTGAAGACCGGGGTGACGCAGATCTTCCGCAGCAGCGACAGCGCCTCTTCGGCGGTGTAACCAGCCTTGCGCATGCGGCGAAGCGTACCTTGCAGACTGCCACGTTGCGGCTCTGCATCATTGCGCAGACCACCGGCCAGGCGGCGGCGCTTGCGATGGTTCGTCTCTGCCAGATTGATCAGTTCAAAGTAGAAGCCGAAGGCGCGTGCCAGTTGGTACGCCCGGTCGACCGGCAGCGTGTGTACCAGCAGCAACGCCTGTTGCAACGCGCTGGCTGCAAGTGCGTGGTCGCCATCGAACTCTGCTTGTCGCCGCTCTGCCGCCAGCCGGCGCAATGTCTCTACTTGCTCAAAGAGATCTTCGCCGACCTGCTCGCGAAGAACCTCACCCAACAGCGTACCCAGCGACCGTACATCGCGCCGCAGGGGCGCCGACTTCAGCTCGGGCGTACTCGCCTCAAGCTCGGCAAGCCGCTGACTCCAGTTTGCCGGTTGCCACAGACCCGCCATAGTTTCGATTATGCCTGATCGTGCGTGACCGTATCAGCTCGATGGGCAGAAGGTCCGCTTCTGGCATTCGGAAGCACATTCAAAGACGTCTCGACTAGCCCACTCACGGAGCCGTCATGCATGGGCACTCCCCGGAAAGCGACTCGCACCCAGCCATTCCATCCATAGACGCAAAGCCGATCTTTGCGCTCAGGCGAGACACGACTTAAAACTCGGCGGAAGGCGACCCGGCTCTTGGCTTCAGCGTGAATGCTATGATGGCCGCCACCAGCGCAATGATGGCGAAGATGAAGATGCTGCCCTCCGGGCCGATACTGCCGCCGCTGAAGAGCAGGTTGCCCTCAGGCAGAGCAGTCATCAGACGATGCGGTAGCACGAGGCCGCTATCGGATGTCCCGTAGAAGTAGGACTCCGCCCAGTCCCACGCCGCGTGGAAGCCAATGGCCCACCATAGCGATCCGGTGCGCCACAGACTGAAGGCGAAGAGGAAGCCAATGAGTCCTGCGGACACCAGACCGATGCGGCCCTCGCCGGGATTGCCTGCATGCACAGCACCGAACAGGATGGCGAGCAGGCTGGCCGTGATCCAGAAGGCCACAGCGGGAGCGTGGTCTTCCAGGCCCATACTCCGTAGAGCACCCGCGATGCCGCGCGTCAACGTGAATTGCGGAAAACCACGGAAGGTGAACTCTTCGAAGAAGCCCGTCATCAGGAACGAGAGCGCGAAGATCACGGCCCACAGGAGAATGTTGGCAACGCCATGGAGATTGAGCCCACTGAAGGCAAGATAGCCCCCAGCGCGCAGCATTCCTACCAGGACAGAGAGCGTGCCAAAGCCCCACAGCAGACCCATTCCGAAATCGCCGGTGCGGCTCCGTGGCGATCCAATGCCATAGGCGGACCAGGGTTTGCGCTCGATGCGCGACACGATGAGACCAGCAGCGCCAACGGTGAAGAAGCCAATGGTGGAGCTGAGCAGCGTTAGCCATTCCGGCATGGTATGCGGCGCGACGCGGCCGCTCAGCAGGATGCGCAGCATGGCGTTCACGCCACGCGCGAGCATCGCCGCGAAGAGCAACCATAGCAGGAGCGCCCAGCCCGCCCGCATGCCGTCGCGTCCGAAGAAGATGCGGCGGACGGCGGACGAAGGCTCTGGACGATGCAGGGTGACGCTGTCGTCCTGGGCAGGTGGGAACCATTCAGGTTCCCCGGTTGTATCGATCGGTTTGGCTTGCGGCGTGATCTCGTCGGACATGTCGAACTCTCGTCCTTCCAGAGAGTGTCTCCACGATACGACAGACCAGGGGCAGACAGTCTCTCCGGACCGCACGTACACTGCGAGAGATGTGGCAGGTCGGCAAAAGGGTTTTCGCGGCAAGCGGTATGACGTCTTCAGTCTGCTTCGTAGTCCTCGCTGCAAGCTACCTCCCGGCAACCGCGCAGCAGGTTCCAAAGTCTGACCCTGTGGTGCCACCCGTCAAGGACACTGTTAGCGTTGTGGGCGACCCAGAGCCCGTCGCGCTGGGACAAAGCGCTCGCGCTGTGACCGTCCTGGACATGGAAGACCGCAGCCTACAGCTGCAGAGCCTTGAGGACTCTTTGCGTACCGATGCGTCGGTCGATATCCGTCAAAGAGGTCCGATGGGTGTGCAGTCGGACATCTCTATCCGGGGCAGCAACTTTGAACAGACGCTTGTCCTACTGAATGCTCTGCGAGTCAACGACGCGCAGACATCCCACTTCAACCTCGATATCCCCGTGCCTCTACCGGCGCTTGGCGGGATCGCCGTGCTGCACGGATCGGGTTCGACGATCTACGGCTCCGACGCGCTTGGCGGTGTCGTCAATGTGACGACCTGGAAGCCGACGGAAAGCTCGCTGCGCCTCCGCGCGGGTGGCGGTAACTACGGCGTCAACACGCAAAGCTTCGTCGGCGCAGTCGCAGGAAGCCGCAGTAGCGTGGTCGTGGCCGGGGCGCGTGACTTCTCCAGCGGCTTCATGCCGGACCGTGACTATCGCAGTGAGAGTGTCAGCGTGGAAGGTCGCGCGACGACACGGTTGGGCGAAAGTGATTTACTGGTCGCGGGCAGTGACAGAGCCTTTGGCGCGGATCAGTTTTATGGCAACTATCCGTCGTGGGAGCGGACGAAGGGATGGTTTGCGTCGCTCACGCAGGGGCTTGGTGCGGCCACCACGGCGGCGGCGGCCTATCGCAGGCATGCGGATGTCTATGACCTCATCCGCGATCGTCCTGCGGCGTACGAGAACAATCACATCGACCAAAGCTGGCAGGGTGCGGTGCGCCACGCGCATGTTCTGGGGCACATCGGCAGAATCTTTGCAGGGCTCGAGGAGAACACCGACAGTATCCGGAGCAATGCGCTTGGCCAGCATGGACGCAACCGAGGCGCAGGGTATGTTGATGTCGATCTCCACGCGCGCACGGCGACCTTCTCAGCCGGCCTGCGGGAGGAAGTTTTGAGCGGTGGCCGCATCGTGCCCTCTCCGACCTTCGCAGCCAGTGTGCTGCTTCAAGGAAAGTGGAAGCTTCGTGGCAGCGCGGGGTATGGTTTTCGCCTGCCCACCTATACGGACCTCTATTACAACGACCCGACGACGATCAGCAATCCTGCGTTGAAGCCAGAATCGGCGTGGAGCTTCGACGGTGGTGTCGACTGGTATCGCGGTAAGACGATGGCGGTCTCGGTGACTGGCTTCCTGTCGCAGCAGAGCAATGCCATCGAGTATCTGCGCCGCTCATCCGTGACGAAGTGGCAGGCGAGCAACCTGGCGCGTGTGCGTCTTGCCGGTGTTGAGGCATCTCTGCAGACCAGCCCCGCGGCCGGGCAGCAGCTCCGGGTCAGCTGGACGGCTACCTTCGGCGCGCAGAGTGCGCTGGATGGTCAGCAGTCGCAGTATCTCTTCAGCTATCCAGTGAACCGCGCCGCCGTGGAATGGTTCGTGCAAGAACGGCACGGCATCAAGTTGCGACCGGCATTTTCCGTCACACAGCGTTACGGCCTGGCGCCGTATGCCGTGATGGACCTTGGCGCGTCACGCGAGGCGGGCTGGTTGCATCCCTACGTTCAATTAACGAATCTGGCGAACACCGGCTATGCCGAGATCCTGGCGGTACGTATGCCGGGCCGCGGCATTGTTGCAGGGATTGAGATCAATCTCACCCGCAGGCATTAGTCATGTCTGACGAGTGACCTCCCACTTCGGGGTCCATGAGTGGGTCTTTGCTTTCGGACGGGCGTGGCTTCAGCCATCACAATTTCTGATCCAGCCACTTTGGGCTTTAGCCCCTGAGGGAACTTGCCTCAGCGGCTGAAGCCGGGTTTCAGATTCACTTCAAAGGCATGACTGAAGCCACGCCCCTCCGGAAGCGGCCTGATTCGAATTTGTCAGAAATAGTTATGCGGCTGGCTTCATCATCGCCAGACGCAGCATAACCGTCTGATCAGACTGCAGCGCCTTGTTCTTCCAACTGTGTTGAAAGCTCTTCCCATTCCAGCATGAGAGTCTCGTGTTGCTTGCGCAGTGCCGCGAGTTCTGCAGTCTGCTTCTGCGACTCTTCTGCAGAGACGAAGTTTCCCATTGCTGTCTCCAGAGCCGTCATGCGGTCTTCCATGCGGGGCATTTCGTCTTCCGCAAAGCGAATACGATCCTGCATCTGTTTCAGCTTGATGGGATTCAGCTTCTTCACGTTCGCGACAGCAGGCGTGGTCACAGGCGAAATGACAGCGACGGGTGTTTCAACTACCGGGATGTGCGCGCGCT
The DNA here is from genome assembly GCF_900105625.1 of Terriglobus roseus. Taxonomy (NCBI): domain Bacteria; kingdom Pseudomonadati; phylum Acidobacteriota; class Terriglobia; order Terriglobales; family Acidobacteriaceae; genus Terriglobus; species Terriglobus roseus. Next base: position 2,093,462 of record NZ_FNSD01000001.1, on the reverse strand, counting down.
GCATCTCGATGGCTGCGGCTTGCAGCGATTCCGGTCCGCCGTTCTTGCGCCACAGGTAGTCCTCGTAGTTACCGGGATAGACCTGCACGCCGCCGTGATCGCATTCGAAGACGCGTGTTGCAAGGCCGTCGATGAAATAGCGATCGTGCGAGACGAAGAGTACAGTGCCTGTAAAGGCGCGGATGGCTTCGAGGAGGACATCCTTCGCACGCAGGTCAAGATGGTTCGTTGGCTCGTCGAGCAGGATGAAATTTGCGGGCGACACGAGCATGCGTGCCAATGCGTAGCGATTGCGCTCGCCACCGCTCAGGACACCGAGCTGCTTGAAGACATCGTCCCCTGCGAAGAGGAACGCGCCGAGCAGGTTGCGCAGTTCTACAGGTGCGACCTTTGGTGCGGATGCGTTGATGTCATCGAGCATCTTGGCATTCGGGTCCAGCACCTTGTATTGGTCCTGCGCGAAGTAATCGGCAACCACGTTATGGCCGAAGCGTACGGTGCCGGTGGTGGGCTCCTCGAGCTTGGACAACATGCGGATGAGTGTTGATTTACCCGCGCCGTTGGGCCCAACGAGCGCGATGCGATCGCCACGTTCGATGGTGAAATTCACATTCGACAGGATCTGTTTCGGGTCGTAGCGCTTGGAGAGGTTTGTGACCTCGCAAACAGTGCGTCCGCTGGCGGGCGGCTGCGGGAAGGAGAAGTGAATTGTCTCTTCGTCCTCCGGCACCTCGATGCGTTCGATCTTGTCGAGTTCCTTGATGCGGCTTTGCACCTGTTTCGCCTTTGTGGCCTGGTAGCGGAAGCGATTGATAAACGCTTCGAGCTGCTCGATGCGGTCGCGCTGGCTGGCATAGTCCTTGGCCAATTGTTCACGGCGCTCGGTCTTCTGCTTGACGTATTTTTCGTAGCCGCCGGTATAGAACCACACGCGCTTGTTCCAGACTTCCGTGATCTTGGTGACGGTCACGTCAAGAAAGTAACGGTCGTGCGAGATGAGGATGAACGCACGCGGATAGCTCCGCAGGTACTCCTCAAGCCAGTTGCGAGTTTCAAGGTCCAGATGGTTCGTGGGTTCGTCAAGCAGCAGGAGTGACGGCTTCTCGAGCAGCAGCTTCGCGAGCGCAATGCGCATCTGCCAGCCACCGCTGAACTCCTCCGTCTGGCGGCGCCAGTCGTCCTTGCTGAAGCCAAGGCCACCCAGGACCGCGCCCACCTGTGCGTCAAGGTTGTAGAGGTCATGTTGCTGCAGCGTGTCGCTAACGAGCGAGAAGCGGTCGGCCACTGCCGCGTACTCCGGCGAGGCCGGATCGAAGTGCGCGAGCTGGTCACTGAGCGTGTCCATCTCCTTGTCCATCGCAAGGGCTTCGTGGAAGACGCTGAGGCACTCCTCGAAGACAGTTTTGCCGCGCATCACCAGGCCGTCCTGGGGAAGGTAACCGATGGTGAGACCCTTGCTGCGATTGAGCTGGCCGCCGTCCAACTGCTCGACGCCCGCGAGGACCTTCAGCAGCGTGGACTTGCCGGTGCCGTTGCCGCCCACGAGGCCGGTGCGCTCGTCCGGCGTAATGAGCCAGTTGGCGCCTTCAAATAAAAGCTTATGCCCAAAGCGCTTGGACCCGTCGGCAAGATGCAGCATCCTTCCATTTTCGCAGATCATCGAGGCAGGCAGGGAACATTGGCGCGGCGGACAGTTGGGCTGAGAGAGGGCACGGGTTGGGATGCGGTCCTTGCCCCGGTTGGTTCCCGCATCTAACGTTGTGCCATGTCCTTCTCGCGTCGCCGCCTGCTTTCCGGAATGTTCCTTGGTGGGGTGTGTGCCGTGGCACGCTCGCAGCAGTTGGCGCACGCGGGGTGGCGCGGCAATAGCATTACGCCGGAGGCATGGTGGAAGCATGCCGCGTTTGTGCGCTTCAGCGGGGACGTCACCTTCGCGGAAGTAGCGAAGAGTCTGGAGAACATGAGCGCGGTCAGCGCGGACAGCGTCCTGTTGCCGGATCTGCGGCCCCCCTTCGATGCTGCATTGCCCTTCGATCCGAGCTTCGGTTCGGAGCAGGATCTGGACGAGCTGCTGCGCGAGGCCTCTGCCCGCCGCATGCATGTGCTGGTGCGGATGCCGCTGCAGCGCGCGCAGGGGGACCGTGGTGCTGGCGAGATCCGCTTCTGGTTGAGCCGTGGCGTCGCCGGCTTCGATCTCGGGACAATTACGCCGACGGAGCTGGATATGGCACGCATCCTTCGGGAGACAATCGACCGTTTCCCGGGACAACGCATCCTCATGGCAAGGACACCGGGTGTGGCGGCCGTCTCCTCGCCGGCACGCAGCGGAACTTCGCGGAATGCGGCCACATCGCGCCACGATCCGATTACGCTGCACCTTGTCTCCGCACAGGATGTGGAGGCTGGTGGACAAGGGGCAATGAACACTGCAACCCAGGTTGTGGAGATTGTGAAACAAGGGCCGCCCAGTGCCGTTGCAGAGAGCGCTCCGGGGGCGCAGTTGCCAAGTTCGGTGCCGGCCTTGCGCAGCTTGCTGCCGCTGCTGTTGTCGGGTGGCGCACCAGTGCTGGATAGCCATTTGTTGACCACTGCAGCAGATCGCAGCGCGGTGCAGCAGGTACTGACGCTTCGCAGTACGCACGCGGTGTTGCGGTCGAGTGTGATGTCTGTTCTGGCTACGGGGAATCCGGGCTTACACGCGTGGCTGTTGCGTGATCGGCAACGCAATGCACGGGGCAGCCTGCTGCTGGTCACGAACAATTCGGAAGGAGCCATCACGCTGCATCTTTCGCAAGTCATGGCCGCGCAGGGCATGCGTGGAGCGTACCTTCGTCCGCTGCTGCGAGGCGACGGTGGCATGGGTTCGGTGAATGTCGAGACGGGCGTGTTGCCTGCCGGCGCGGCTCTGCTGGCGGAGGTTCGCAGCGACAGCTATGCACCATCTACCGCATTAGATCCAGATGCGCCGCCGCCGGGTAGTGCGCGTAGACACCATCGAAGATAGCGTCCCAGCGACAACCCAGGGCATACTCGCGGGCGGCCGTCGCCATGGTATGGCGCAGGCTCGCGTCACGCACCAGATCGGCGATGGGCTCAGGCATCAGCGATGGTGTTCGTGCGTAGCCTGTGACGCCGTCGCGCACGATGAACTTCGGTCCGCCACCGGTTGTGACAACGGCAGGAACGCCGCTAGCGAGGGCCTCGAGCACGACATTGCCGAAGGTATCGGTGTCCGAAGGGAAGACGAAGATGTCCATGTTGGCATAAGCGGCCGCGAGCGCTTCGCCGCGCAGCACACCGGCAAACTCGGCGGTGGGGAGCGAGGCGCGCAGAGACGCTTCGTCACCACCCTGACCCACGATTACGAACTTAGTGTTGGTGATGCCGAGTTCGCGTAGTTCCGCCTCAATGCGTGGCAACATGGCGATGTTCTTCTCGACGGAGAGCCTGCCCACATAGCCGAGCACGACGGTCCCGTCGTCCTTCGCGCGCGTGCGCTTTGAGGGGCTGAAGAGTGTGGTATCGACGCCGCGGCGCATCACGTGGCAGGGCCGCTGCGTGCGTGCCAGCAGCGTGCAGAGCTCTTCATTGGGCGCATACAAGACACTCGCCAGGCTGTAGAAGCGGGCGGTAGCAGCGAGTGCTGATTCCTCGATTCGAAGAGCGGCACGACTACCAAGTCGTGCGGATCGGCGTCCAGCATATTCGTGTACGTTGGTGTGCCAGCTTGCTGCCAGAGGGATGCCCATCTTCCAGGCGAAGTATGCGCCGAAGATCCCGAGTTCGCTTGGGCCCGTGATGTGGATGACGTCCGGCCTGAAGTCACGCAACGCACGGCGGATGACGCGGCCATAGCGCGCGAAGAATGGGTCGAAGCTGAGGTCCTTCTCCATGGCGATGGAGGCGCGGCCGCGCGGCAGATCGACCGCCGTCACGGAGCCCTGCGTGGTAACAATTGCGGCGCCAACAGAGCCTGGCGCGCCCGCGCGGATGGCCAGAAAGGGGAGCCCGTGACGCTGCGCGTAGGCAGTGAAGTTCCGCGCGGTGTGGGCCACGCCGTTCACCTCGTGAAACGAGTCCGGAAAAAAGGCGACACGCGGCGCACCCATGGCGACAAAGTATCAGAGCGATGCGCATCGTGTGACGGGATGTCGTGCTCATCTGCGGGCAGGAGTCTTCGTCATGGAGTAGGCTTCTTCTCAGGGACGACCTCTCGCATGAGTGGCGGCCACCAGATGACTATGACGATTCGCTTACGCTTCGCACTCCTGGCGCTTTCCGCGCTCTGCCTTCCTGTGCCGTCCCTCGCGCAACTTCACGTGGCTGCTTCTCAACACAACACAGATATTTTTGGGCACCCACTGCCTGCGCAGCATCGCGTCCCTGTCTTTGGGCAAAGCATCGCGTACTACGACATGGGCAAGTCCACTTCTCCGGACCAGTCTGTGTTGGTACTCGTGCATGGCTATGGCTCTCAGGCCGACGTCGACTTCGGACCGTCGTTGCCGGCGCTTGCGAAGCATCGTCGCGTCATTGCGCTGGACCAGATTGGTTCCGGCCAGAGTGATAAACCACTGATCGCATACCGCGTGCAGACCTATGTTGAGTTCCTTGCAGAGTTCCTGCGCACGATCGGTGTCACGCGCTTCGATCTCTTGGGCGAATCGCTTGGCGGATGGGTCGCCGCCGCGTACGCTGAGCAGGCACTGGTACCTGGCAGCACGCTGCCTCCACCGCGCCGTCTCATCCTTGAAGACGCAGCGGGTTTCGTTGTGCCGCAGACCGCCGGCGTGCCGAGCCCAACCATCCACCTATCGGTCAGTACGGTCGACGAGGTCATCACTGGGCTTCGGGCGGTCTTCTTCAATAAGGACTTGATTACAGCAGAGGTTGCAAAGCGACGCTTCATCACGAAGCTTGCTGCGAACGATGGACTCGTCACCAATGCCTTCATGACGAACCCTGCCGTGTTGAAGGAAGCCGTAGGCGACAAGGCCAGCAGCATCACGCTGCCGACGCTTGTAGTCTGGGGTGCTGAAGATTCCACGGTTCCCGTTGCACAGGTGCATGCGTATGCCGAGGCGATCCCTGGTGCAAAACTTGTCCTCGTGGAGCAAAGCGGCCACGTGCCGTCGTTGGAGCAACCGGGGAAGTTCGTTGAGGCCGTTGAAGGTTTCCTCGGCAGATAGGAAATGCCTCCGCGCTACCCCATACACGACGGGCTTCCTCGTCATGAGTGGGAGTCGGTCAGCCGAGGGTAGCTGCGATGTCCGGACCAAGGGCTTCCTGCGCATTGGGTGCTGGTTCGTCCGGCACTCTCTCGTCGGGCGGGCACTGTGGGCAGTGCTTTTGCAGTCCCTCACGCAGGATGGCGAAGGCCGCCTCGGGAGTATCGGCGAAGCGGAACAGATCCTTGTCCTTCATCGCGATCGCGCCTTTCTCCGCAAGCAGATCCAGGTTGATCACGCCCTTCCAGTAATCGCTGCCGTAGATGACGATCGTCATCTCCTTAGCCATCTTGTGGGTCTGCGCCAGCGTCAGCAGTTCGAACATTTCATCGAGGGTACCGAAGCCGCCGGGGAAGACCACCAGAGCCTTCGCCAGGTAGGCGAACCAGAACTTGCGCATGAAGAAATAGTGGAACTGGAAGTTGAGCGCAGGGGTTATGTACGGATTGGGCCGCTGCTCGAAGGGCAGTGCGATGTTCAGGCCAATGGTCTTACCCCCGGCTTCGAATGCCCCACGGTTTGCCGCCTCCATGATGCCCGGACCGCCACCACTGGTCACGACAAAACGCCTGCGGCGTCCGGGGAGGCCCTTGGTCCAGTCGGTCAGCATGTACGCGAGCTTGCGCGCATCCTCGTAGTAACCCGCCATCTCGATGGCGGTCTCTGCATGCCTGCGCTTCAGATCGCTTGCGTTGATGTCGCCGGGTTGCGCGGGCTGTTCGGCGTCGGGCGCCAGTTCATTGGAGTAAGAGTTTTCCAGCAGCTGCATCCGACCCTGCGCAACATCCAAAGCGGCAAAGCGGGCACTGCCGAAGAAGACAACGGTGTCCTGGATGCGTTCCCGGCGGAAGCGGGCCATTGGCTCCTGGTACTCGGCCATGATGCGCAACATGCGCGCGTCCGGGCTATCCAGGAATTCTTCGTTCTCGTAGGCAAGAGGAGCTTGCTCCAGCGGCGTTTCGGGCATCGGTTTGTTCGTCATCACTCGATGAGATGCGTTGGGGGCGTTGGGCAGTTCAGTGTTGTGTCCAGTGCCTTGGCGAAATAACTTCGGGCTCTGGAGGCCGTGGAATACTTGCCCAATTCCACTCTGGATCTCCTTGGGCTTAGCAAGAACGGGCCTTCCGCGCACAGGCACATTGCGGGAGATCGCCTAGCGCATGCAGGTGAGATCCAGGCGAATGAGTCGCGCACCATCGCCGACACCGAACTGTGCTAACTGTCCCATGAGCTTGCCGGCTTCTCGTTTGCTATCCGATAGCATCACAGCCTCCGAGGCGCGGAAGCCCAGCGGACAGTAGCAGTTCACGACATCGCCTCCACCGTTGCTGCTGCAGACGGCGGGACGTTGCGAGTCACTGAAGCCCGGCCCGTCATAGACCCATGGTGCGGTAAGTTCCGCAGGCAGTGTGATGGCAACGCGGAGTATCCCAACATCCGCTGCGACCTTTTGCTCACGTGCTTCGCCCAGTAGCTCGGTGCCATCCGCAAGGCGAATGCTTGTTGCCATCAGCGAAGTGTTCTTGAAATAGTAGGGGCTATCGCCGTTGGTCATCATCTTGCCAGTGACAGTAACTGTCTGGTCGCGGTGGGCAGCCAGCAGGTCGTACCGGTGGTAGCCGCTCAACGCGATCTCATGGAGCACCTGGCCGCGTGCTGCTTTCCCCGCACCCGCATCCACGATGGCAACGTACCCTTCCTTCGTTCTTACCGTGGCGAATTGCAGCCGTCCTTTCGGCTCGAGCTGTATCGTTCCATGCAGTTGGACGGACTGGCCGTTGTGCAGCGGAGCTGGGGCTTGCGCGACCGCGATACCTGCGAAGACGGCAAGGAAGAATGCGAGGGCCCTCATGCGAAAAGCGTAGCATCGCTCGGTTTCGATAGGGCGAGCGGCATCGCAAAACTCATTAGTGCATGCTGGCTACTTCAGGCGTTCGATGTAGATCGTGTGTTCCCTCGGTGCAAACCAGGTCCGGTAGTGAACGGGTGGCATGTCGGCAACGGGATAACAAGTTCCCGGCCGATTTGAGAGGACATACTCGGGGTGGATTGAAGGCGTGTAGTTCGAGAACCAGAGCACGCATTCGTCCGATACATTGGCGGGCTTGGTCCATGGCTGGTAAGCCCCCGCCGGTGTCCGCATACGTGGCTCATTGACATGACCAGTCTTCTCCAACTGTGTCCAGGCGTCGTATTCAAATCCGGCCTGGAAGGCCGTCCTCGGAACTCCGGCGGAACGCAGTTCATCTGCAGCCATGAGTCGCGCACGCGTCAAGGCGAACAGATCATGCATACCGGCGACTCCATAGGCCGTAAGCGCAACCAGTGGCAGAACCCACGCCACGGAGATCGGCTGATCCCTCCTGCGCTCCATCCAACGCAACAGCAGCAGGATAAGAACAAACAGGACGGGTAGAAAGTAGCGATCAAAGACGGCGGCGCGCGTCATGACCAAGAGCAGGTAGGCCGCTGTGAATGGCCCGAGCAAGAAGAAGAGCGGACCGCGAATCGCGGTACGAACGTGGCGCCAATCCCTCTTCTCGCGACTCCATAGCAGCAGGCAGGTGGCAGCAGTAGAGAATGCAAAGGCCGTGAAAAGCGCCTGCACCCAGCGTGGAAGGACGTCCGGAGCGGGGACATAGAACCACGGCAGATCAAGAATGCCTTTGGCGCTGAGGTAGTCACCGGTCAGCATGGTGAGCCACCGTACCCCGCCATGCCGCGACGAAAGTAAGACGATGACCAGTGCGATGACGCTCAATATCGCCAGCAGTGCGCGCCGCGCGCGGCGATCTCGGATCGGGTACCCCATCGCGAGCGCGAAGAGGAGAGGCGACAGAACAAGGACCATGGTGCAGGCAGCTCGGAATCCAACTTTCACGATGAGCCATAGACCCCTTCGTGAGAACTCCGTTGGAAGCAGCGGCTCGATTGCAACGTAGGGTTGGTGGTTGAACCAGTGCAAGATGGCCGCAATCATGAGGACTGAAAGTGCAAATGCCGCCATGCCGGTAGCGAATACTCCACGTCGTCGGCGTAGGAAGAATGCGGTTGCAGGAACCATGGTTAGGACGCCCAGCCAGGCAATCTGCCTCACGGTCCCGCCTGCCAGGTTTCCGATAGCAGCTGTCATTAGCCACGCGCAAGCTGCGCGATCAGTGCGCGCCTGCATCGCCCGGACGCAGCCGTAGAGGCAGAGGAGCATGCAGAACAACGAAGGAATGTCGGACATAAAGCTTGCTGTCAGCGCTAGGAACAGCGGACATAAGACAAGCGTCAGGGTTGCTGCAACCGATGTCCTGCGACTTAGACCAAGACGCCGAAACAGCGCATGAACCAGCGGTACGGAGAGACAGCCGATGATGACATCAACTGAGCGAACTGTGGTGAAAGAGAACCCGAAGACTCTGATGAAGAGTGCCCCGGCAAATAGCAGCCATCCCAGCGGGAACGCGGCCCAGCCGTTATAGGCAATATGGCCGGTCTCAGCAAAGATTTTGGCACTGTAGATGTAGGACCAGTCGTCGTGCACGCCCATCTCGGCGAACGGTGCAGCCGCCAGCACGCTGAGTAGTACGGGGAGAATGCACAGCCATCCTACGAAGGTATCCCCTCGTGTCAGCGTTGGGGCTTGTGTGATCGACGTCTGGGCCGTCTCCATCGTTAGCTCCGATAGTCGCGGTAGTGGATTAGCTCACTGATTCCGATCCACAGGTCCAGTACGCCCAGTCCGCTGATCAGGCCGCGTACGGGGCCACGCATGAGGAAAGAACGCAGCGCGGGGTATTCCATCAGGAGTGCGTTGCGGTCCCACATGTCCTTCCACCACGGCAGCACGGCGATCAGCAGGCCGAGGTAGAGGCAGAAGATCACCAGCACAAACAACGACAGGCGCTGCAGCCACACCGGTGCGGCTGGTGGCCCCAGCGACTCGGACGGAGGCGCAGCGGCACTTGCGGTCTGCGCCGAGGGGGATGCTGCGAGACGGGTCTGCTGCGGCACGGACATCAGCTCTAACGCTAACAGAGCGGGAGCCGAGGAAGGGCATCTGCGCGGGTGCCGTCTTATGTCCGGGGCTGGATCAGTGGTGGTATCGAAAAAGGACCGCGTAATCACGAGAGCCAGTTCGCGCTTCGCGCGAAACACCCCTTCGCGATGAAGCTGCGAGAGATTGGAGCGCCCGGCTTTGTGCCGAGCTTGAAGCTATCTTGGCGCAAAAAGAAGAACGCAGCGACCTCGTTGGCTCGCTGCGTTCCTTTTTAATCTGCTGGTTTAGGTCTTATTCGCCGCTGCCACCCTGGCGACGTGGGCGACGATTGGCCTGCAGCACCTTCTTGCGCATGCGGAGCGACTTGGGGGTGACTTCCACCTGTTCGTCGTCGGCGATGAACTCAATGCACTGCTCGAGCGTTAGCTGCTTGTAGGGAACGAGGCGAAGTGCTTCGTCTGCGGAGGAAGCACGCATGTTCGTGAGCTTCTTTTCGCGGACGCAGTTTACGTCGAGGTCGTTATCGCGGCTGTTTTCGCCGACGATCATGCCCTCGTAGACGTCAACGCCATCACCCAGAAAGAGCGTACCGCGCTCCTGCAAACCGTTCAGCGCGTAGGTGGTGGTGACGCCGGTACGGTCGCTGATCAGAGCGCCGGTAGGGCGCTGCGGAATCTCACCCTGGTAGGCGATGTAGCCGTCGAAAAGGGTGTTCATCACGATGGTGCCGCGCGTTTCTGTCAGCATCTCCGAACGCAGGCCGATCAGGCCACGCGAAGGCACCTTGAACTCCATGCGAACACGGCCCTGTCCGTGCATCTTGATCATTTCGCCCTTGCGGGGTCCAAGCTTCTGGATGACGGTGCCGGCGAACTCTTCCGGAACGTCGATGGTGACGTACTCGACGGGCTCCATTAGCTGGCCGTCGATGCGCTTGGTGACGATCTCAGGACGGCCGACGGTGAGCTCAAAGCTTTCGCGACGCATCATTTCAATCAGAACGGCAAGCTGCAGTTCGCCGCGGCCCAGCACCTTGAAGGTATCGGGGCTGTCGGTATCCTCAACGCGGATGGAGACGTTCGTCTGCAGTTCCTTGTCGAGACGCTCGCGCAGGTTACGGCTGGTGACGAAGGAACCTTCGCGGCCGGCGAACGGCGAATTGTTTACGGAGAACTGGATGGCGATCGTCGGCTCATCGATGACAATCTTCGGCAGCGGTTGCGGGTTCTCGAGACCGGTGATCGTCTCACCGATGGTCAGACCGGCAACGCCGGCAACGGCGATGATGTCACCAATGGTGGTCTCTTCGATGTCAGTGCGCTTCAATCCATTGAAGCTGAAGAGCTTGGTGATCTTGACGGGCATCAACGAGCCATCAAGCTTGGCGATGTTGACCATGTCGCCGGTCTTGAGGGTACCGCTGAAGACGCGAGCGATGCCGAGACGTCCGAGGTAATCGGAGTAATCCAGGTTCGTCACGAGGATCTGCAGAGCGCCGTCCGCGTCGCCCGTTGCGGGTGCGATGGCCTTGGCGATGGTCTCAAACAGGGGCTGCAGATCGGTACCAGGGACAGCCATGTCCAGAGTCGCCGTGCCGGCCTTGCCGTTGGTGTAGACCACGGGGAAGTCGAGCAGGCTCTCGTCGGCGTCGAGGTCGATGAACAGGTCATAGACCTCATTCAGCACTTCCTGCACACGCGCGTCAGGACGGTCGATTTTGTTGATGACGAGGATCGGGGTCAGGCCGGCGGCGAGCGCCTTGCCCAGCACGAAGCGGGTCTGCGGCAGCGGACCTTCCGATGCATCGACGAGAAGGACGACACCGTCCACCATCTTGAGTGCACGCTCGACCTCGCCGCCGAAGTCGGCGTGGCCCGGTGTGTCAACGATGTTGATCTTGGTGTCGTTGTACAGAACGGCCGTGTTCTTGGCCAGAATCGTAATGCCGCGCTCGCGCTCGAGGTCGTTCGAGTCCATGACGCGGTCGGTCACGGCTTCGTTCGCGCGGAAGGTGCCGCTCTGCCGAAGCATCGCGTCAACCAGGGTGGTCTTGCCGTGATCGACGTGCGCGATGATGGCGATGTTGCGAATCACTGAACTCAAAACTTGGTACCTTCTTGTTTTCGCGGCGATGCGCGAAAGAGTCTTGCAGGCACACGCACGCGCTCGACGAAAGAGCAGGCAGCATGAGCTGACAGAGGGAGGCGCACAGACAAGTCCGCAAGGACTTCGCGCACATCTTATCTAGTCTATCGCATTGAGCGAATCGAGTCGTTACGACGGGGTGAACGCGCCGGTATGGGTATCGCCTTCGCACCCATTCCAAAACCGAACAGGAAAGCAGTCATCGTCCGCTGATCGCCCATCCACAGCTGAGAACGCTTGCTGGACAATAACAATTCTTGTTTACTACGCTTACAGGCTTTTGGGCCAAACCGCTTTCGCAGCGTATCGGCTGCGCTTTCTGCATCACTCGACACCCACTTTTTCAGGAGATTTTCCTATGCTTGGTATTGGCGAACAGTTCCCCGATTTCAGCGTTCTTGCGACCGTTTCCCGCGATAAGAACAACGCTTTTCAGACCATCGACAACAAGACCTACGACGGCAAGTGGCTGCTGGTCTTCTCATGGCCGAAGGATTTCACCTTCGTCTGCCCCACGGAGATCGCAGCGTTCGGCAAGCTGAATACGGAGTTCAAGGATCGCGACTGCCAGATCCTGGGTCTGTCGATCGACAGCGAGTTCGTCCACCTGGCATGGCGCAACAACCATGAGGATCTGCGCGACCTGCCATTCCCCATGCTCGCCGATGTGAAGCGTGACCTGTGTGGTCAGCTCGGCATTCTGGATGAGAAAGAAGGCGTTGCTCAGCGTGCCACCTACCTGGTTGATCCGCAGGGAGTGATCCGCTTTGTCTACGTCACAGACCTGTCGGTGGGTCGCAATCCGCAGGAGGTTCTGCGCGTTCTGGACGCTCTGCAGACCGACGAACTCTGCCCCTGCAACTGGCAGAAGGGCGAAGAAACCCTCGTCACCGCGTAACTCTCCCACGTTCGAACGACCCATGCGCGGGCCACAGACTTGCTCTGTGGCCCGCATTCTTCAGCGCGGCTCATATCTATGGGCCGCGGAAAGGAAACGCTTTATGTCGATGGATATCCTGATTGACTCCCTCCCCGATTATGCGAAGGATCTGCGCCTGAATTACTCCTCGCTGGTTCGCAACAACACGGAACTGACGAAGCAGCAGTTGTGGGGCACGGTTGTGGCTTCGGCCATTGCAACGCGCACCGCCCCGCTGACGGCTGCGGCGGTTGCGGAAGCTGCGAAGCACCTGTCCGGCACCGAACTTGATGCTGCCAAAGCTGCCGCTGCGATCATGGGCATGAACAACATCTACTACCGGTTCCACCACCTGTCGTCGAATGAGAAGTACGCGACGCTGCCCGCAAAGCTGCGGATGAATGTGCTGCGCTCGCATGGCGTGGATCACAATGATTTCGAGCTGTGGTCCCTAGCGGTGTCGGCCATCAATGGCTGCGGCAAGTGCGTGGACAGCCACGAGAATGTCGTCCGTTCGAAGGGCGTTTCGGAAGAGACGATTGCCGCGGTGATCCGCGTGTGCTCGGTGATTCACGCGATTGGACCGGTGCTGGAGGAAATTGCTACGGCGTCTGCTCCGGAACTCGCAACTGTCTAATTTGTAAGTCGAAACAGAGGCGCCGCGACAACACATCGCGGCGCCTCTGTTTGCATGTTGGGAACTGAATTACATGTTCTCGATCAGCTTGCTGGCGAATTCGCTGGTCTTGACCTTGGTTGCGCCCTGCATCTGGCGTTCAAAGTCGTAAGTTACGAACTTCTGCTGGATGGTCTTTTCCATGCTGTTTTCGATCATGCGTGCGGCTTCGGTCCAGCCGAGGAAGTCGAACATCATGACGCCGCTGAGCATGACGCTGCCGGGGTTGATGACGTCGAGGTCGGCGTATTTTGGAGCTGTGCCGTGCGTTGCTTCGAAGCAGGCGAAGCCGTCACCGATGTTAGCGCCCGGCGCGATGCCAAGCCCGCCGACCTGCGCTGCTGCGGCGTCGGAGATGTAGTCACCGTTGAGGTTGGTCGTTGCGAGGACGGAGTAGTCCGACGGGCGGATGATGATCTGTTGGAAGATCGAATCGGCGATGCGGTCCGTGATGAGGATCTTGCTCTTCCACTTGCCGCCGCCGTGCGTCTCGCCGATGGCCTGCAGGGTGTCTTCGACTTCCTTGATGACGCTCTCGCCAAACTCGGGAGGTGCGTACTCGATGCCCGGCTCAATCATCGTGGCGTTATCCCTGGTGGACAGTCCCGGATGCTGTTCCAGATTGCCGAGGATCCAGCTCTCGCGTTCGGTGACGACCTTGTCGCGGAACTCTTCCGTTGCGACTTCATAGCCCCACTCGCGGAAGGCGCCTTCGGTGAACTTCTGGATATTGCCTTTGTGGACGAGCGTTACGGACTTGCGGCCATGGTCTACGGCGTACTGAATGGCCGCGCGGACAAGGCGCTTCGATCCGAAGATGGAGATGGGCTTCACGCCAACGCCCGAGTCTTCGCGGACCTTCTTCTTGGTGCCGGCCAGCATGGTGTTGTTGACGAAGTCGATGAACTTCTTCGCTTCCGGCGTGCCTTCGCGGAACTCGATACCAGCGTAGATATCTTCCGTGTTCTCGCGGAAGAGGACGATGTCCAGCTTCTCCGGATGCTTTACCGGACTGGGCACGCCGGCGTAGTACTTCACCGGGCGCACGCACTGGTACAGATCCATCAACTGGCGCAGGGCTACGTTGAGCGAGCGAATGCCGCCGCCCACCGGTGTGGTCAGCGGTCCCTTGATGGAGACGCGAAAGTCGACGGTAGCCTTCACGGTGTCATCCGGCAGCCAGTTCTGAGTCTTGCGGTAGCTCTTTTCCCCGGCCAGCACTTCCAGCCAGTAGACCTTCTTCTTACCGCCGTACGCCTTCTCGACCGCGGCATCAAACACGCGCTGCGAAGCCTTCCAGATGTCGCGGCCTGTGCCGTCGCCTTCGATGTAGGGAATGATCGGATTATCCGGGACCGTGTAGGTGCCGTTCGCGTACTCGATCGCCTTGCCTTCGGTGGGGACGGCGATGCCGTTATAGCTTGTCTGCATGGGTGCTTAGCTCCATCGGGATTGGGACTTTGTCTGGACGCGCGGAAGCCCTGGGTCCAAAAGACACCGCCACTGTATACCGCCGATGGGAGCGCAGGCGAGAATGTTACCGTTTCGCTCCAATGGAAAAGGGCACCGCGTAACTTCGCGGTGCCCCTCCTCCATTCCGTACGAGTCGTGACCCTTACATGTTTTCGATCACGCGATCGGCGAATGCCGTGGTTCCAACCTGCGTGGAGCCCGGCATGTTCTTTGCGAAATCGACCGTGACGTACTTCTGCGAGATGGTCTTTTCCATCGCCTTTTCAACGAGACCGGCAGCTTCTTTCCAGCCAATCAGCTGCAGCAACATCGCCCCCGAAAGGATCACAGAGCCGGGATTCACGACGTCCTGATCCGCGAGCCGCGGAGCGGTTCCGTGGGTCGCTTCGAAGACGGCATAGCCATCGCCGATATTCGAACCAGGCGCGATGCCAAGACCGCCGACCTGCGCGGCCGCGGCGTCGGAGAGGTAATCGCCGTTGAGATTGGTCGTAGCCAGAACGTCATATTCCTGCGGCTTCATCAGCAGGTCCTGGAACATGGCGTCGCAGATGCGGTCATTGACGAGGATCAACTGCTTCCATGCGCCGTTGCCGTGGGTCTTGCCGATGGCGGCGATCACAGCCTTCACTTCCGCGATGATCTTCTGCTCAAAGGCGGGAGGTGCGAACTTCAGGCCCGGCTCGACGAGTTTTGCAATCGCCTCGGAAGGTGTATTCGGATCCTTGTCGAGTGCGCCGAGGATCCAGCTTTCACGCTCAGTGACGATCTTGTCGCGGAACTCGGTGACGGCGACTTCATAGCCCCACTCGCGGAAGGCACCTTCGGTGAACTTCTGGATGTTGCCTTTGTGGACGATCGACATGACCTTACGGCCGTGATCAACGGCGTACTGGATGGCCGCGCGGACGAGGCGTTTGGACGACCTCTCCGTGATGGGCTTGATGCCGATGCCGCCGTCGGAGCGCAGTTGCTTCTTGGTGCCTGCGAGGAGCTGAGTGTTGACGAACTCCCGCAGCTTGGCCTCTTCGGGCGAGCCTGCCTTGAACTCGATGCCGGCGTAGATGTCTTCCGTGTTCTCGCGGAAGATGACGACGTCCACATCATCCGCATTGGTGACGGGGCTGGGCACGCCGGGATAGTGCTTCACCGGGCGGATGCACTGATACAGGTCCATGGTCTGGCGCAGCGTTACGTTCAGGCTGCGTATGCCGCCGCCGATGGGCGTGGTGAGCGGTCCCTTAATGCTGACGCGGAAGTCGAGGCAGGCCTGAACGGTATCGTCCGGCAGCCAGTTCTGCGTCAGTCCATAAGCTTTTTCACCGGCCAGAATCTCGTACCAGGCCACCTTCTTTGTGCCGCCATAGCTCTTCTGCACGGCTGCGTCCAGCACCTTGCGTGCATTCTTCCAGATGTCGCGGCCGGCGCCGTCGCCCTCAATAAACGGGATGATCGGCACATCAGGAACACCATAGGTGCCGTTTGCGTAGGTGATTGCTCTGCCGTCTGTTGGGACTTCGATGCCGTTGTAGCTTGTCTGCACGATCCGCTGCTCTCCATTGTGAGGGGTTCACAAGCGGAGATTTCTTCCGCATGGTCATCTTCCAGTCTAACGGATTATCGATAACCCCTTCGGCCTGGAGGCTCGCATAGCCTGCGACATTCCGCGATTGATACATTGAGACCACCCATGATGACCTCCTTTGCTGCCATCGCACTTCTGCTCACTTCCACGGCGGCGCTTGCACAGCGCACGGTGGAGGTAACGCTGCCCTCGAAGACGCTGCACGGTCACCTGATCGTGATCTTCAGCAAGGACGACAAGTCTGAACCGCGCATGCAGATGGACGAGCAGTATCAGTCGGCGCAGGGCTTCGGCGTGGACGTGGGACTGGATGGAGCGGCCTCCGCTGCCACTGTGAACATCGATGCGAAGACCTTTGGCTATCCGCTGCGCTCGCTCCCTGAGATTCCGGCAGGAGACTATTTTGTGCAGGGCGTCTTCAATGTCTACGAAGAGTTCCATCTTGGAAACGGCAAGACCGTCTGGCTCCCACCCGATAAGGGCGAGGGCCAGCACTGGAATCGCAAGCCGGGCAATCCGTACAACAAGCCGGTGAAGGTTCACTTCGATCCGAAGTCGAGTGCGCCGATCAAACTGACACTGGACGCCTTTCTGCCGGAGATGAAGGGCACACCGCAGGATCCTGAGGTCATTGCAGCGAACCCTGCAACGTCGAGGTGGCTGAAATACATGCGCTTCAAGAGTGAGAAGCTCAGCAGGTTCTGGGGCCGTGACACGTACCTGGGCGCGTGGGTGCTGCTGCCGGACGGCTTTGACGAGCACCCAAACGCGAAGTATCCGCTGGTGGTTTGGCAGGACCACTTCTCCTACGGCATGAAGCCGACGTTCACTGCCGCACCGCCGACGGGGGATGCCGTTCCGCGGCTTGTTTCGGGCTATCGCTTCTTCCAGGACTGGACGACCGGTCGCCTGCCACGAGTGATCATGCTGTACGTGCAGAACCAGAATCCGTATTACGACGACAGCTACGTCGTGGACTCGGCGAACGTTGGGCCGTATGGATCGGCGGTCAACGAGGAGCTGATTCCTGCGGTCGAGGCGCAGTTTCGCGGCATCGGCGCTGGCTGGGCGCGGGCTACCGCCGGTGGTAGTACAGGCGGATGGGAGGCGCTGGCGACGCAGATCTTCTACCCGGACAACTACAACGGTGCGTACGGCGCGTGTCCGGATCCGGTGGACTTTCACGCGTACCAGAACATCGATCTCTACAACGACACCAACGCCTTCGTGCGGCATGGCGACTTCGGCAGCGTGCCGATTGCAGCCGATCGCAAACCGGACGGGTCGATTCTCGCCAACACTGGCGATGAGTTCGCGTTCGAGCAGGTGCTGGGAACCCACGGCCGCTCGACCGAGCAGTGGATGATCTGGCAGGCGGTGTTCTCGCCGCAGGGTGCGGATGGCTACCCCGCGCCGGTGCTGGACCCGATCACCGGCGTCATCGATAAGAAGGTGGTGCAGTACTGGCAAGACCACTACGACCTGGCCGCGATCCTGCAGCGCGACTGGCCGACGCTGGGACCAAAGCTTGAGGGCAAGCTGCACGTTGCTGTCGGCGATGGCGATACGTACTTCCTGAACAACGCGGTGCACCTGTTGCAGACGCAGCTCGACAGCACACGCAATCCGCACAGCGACGCCACCTTCCAGTACGGTCCGGGCATGCCGCACTGCTACGTGGGCGGCCCGAGCGAGTACACCATGCAGCAGAACAGCGCGAACTGGGCACAACGTCTGCTGCCGATGATGACCGAGCACATGATCAAAACCGCTCCGGCCGGAGCGGATGTGAAGAGCTGGGTGTACTGATTTCCTTGACAGTTGAAAGACGGTCGCGCCTCCGCGCGATAGCCTACCCTTTTGCTTCGCAACGGAATGGGGCATCCGGGTTCCGCAGCGACTCTTCAAGCGTTCGGGCAGAAAGTCGCGTCGTCTCGAACGAGATAGAATCAAAAGCGTATGTCGACTGCAGTTGTTACCAAACCGGCGTTTGAGTTCAAGCCGGGCCACCGGCCCATGCCGCTGCGCCGCCGCATCAAGCTGGCGATGCTTCGCCTGCGCGAGCTGCGCGGGATTGCCTCTGCCGTGCTGTCGACGGGCCACCCTTACATGGCGCAGATCGTACCGATGCGCCGCTGCAACCTGGCCTGTACCTACTGCAACGAGTACGACGACCACAGCGATCCCACGCCGCTGGACGAGATGCTGCGCCGCATCGACGACCTGGGTCGCCTGGGCACGTCGGTCATCACCATCTCGGGTGGCGAGCCGCTGATGCACCCTGATCTCGACGAGATCATCAAGCGCATTCGCAAGACCGGCGCGCTGGCCGGCATGATTACGAACGGCTACTACCTGAATAAGGAACGGATCGAGCGCCTGAACAGGGCCGGTCTGGATCATATGCAGATCTCCATCGACAACGTGATGCCGGATGCCGTGTCGAAGAAGAGCCTGAAAGTGCTGGACCAGCGCCTGCTCTGGCTGGCCGAGTTCGCGGACTTTCACGTGAATATCAACTCTGTCGTGGGCGGCGGTGTGGCCAACCCGCAGGATGCATTTACGGTCTCGACGCGCGCACTGGAACTTGGCTTCTCGTCGACCATCGGCATCATTCACGATGGCAGCGGCCAGTTGAAGCCGCTGGGCGGGGAAGAGCGCACGGTCTGGGAGCGCGTCCGCAAGCTGACGCGCCGCAGCTATTCGCGCTTCAATCACTTCCAGGAAGCCATCGCAAACGGCGAGCCGAACGACTGGCGCTGCCGCGCTGGCGGTCGTTACCTGTATGTCTGCGAGAACGGCCTGGTGCATTACTGTTCGCAGCAGCGTGGCTACCCTGCGACGCCGCTGTCGGAGTACACCACCGCGGACGTGAAGCGTGAGTTCCTGACGGAGAAGGGCTGTGCGCCCAACTGCACTATCTCCTGCGTCCACCAGGTCAGCTACATCGACCACTGGCGCGCGCCGCAGAGCAACTCGGTGACGCCGCCGACGGCGCACAGCGGTCATGGGGAACTGGTTCAGATTCAGTAGCGTCATGGCAGTACCCCCTCCCCCCTGTTTTCGCTAAATATTAGATTCGAAACGAGTTGACGTTCCCGATTTGGCAAAAATTAGATTCCAAAGGGGTTAGAGCTAAATAATAGATAACAGACGACTTACGTCGATTGTGGATAGCAAACGCAAAAGGCGAGGCCCGTGGCCTCGCCTTTTTTCTTCTGTTTCTATTATCTCAAATCCGGAGGTATTTCCGGCCACTTGGATCTTCCTTGTTTTGTGTGACTTGTGAGATTAAGGGCTTGACAGGATTTTCAGAGGCTTCACGGCGAGGCTTCGCCAACCCAGACAAGAATGGGGTATCCAATCTCCGTCTTCTTTATGTTGGCGATGCAGTCCGACGCAGCTTGGCATGTTGCCTCCAAAGTGTGTGGGCCATCCAACACCGCAGGAGACATCGATGAATCGCAACACATTTGCTACCGCAACCCTTGTGACACTTCTCGCAGTAGGCGCATCGTTCGCACAGGAACCCCAGGCTTCGGGCCCCGCTGCTCAGGCCGCGCCGGCCAGCCCTGCAGACAGCAAGGCCGCGCAGAAGGAACTCAGCAAGCAGGCACACGCCAGCCATGAGCAGGAGAAGTCTGAGAAAGCGCAGCAGAAGGCGCTGAAGCAGCAGGACAAAGCAGCAAAGGCTGCGGCAAAAGCACAGGCGAAATCGAACTGAAGTCTGTTGCAGCTCCAAGGCGGGATGACTGTTTCCATCCTGTTTGCTGCCCCGAAAGCTCAATCACAGGCGCCGCTCAGTCCCCGGTTGTTTGCGTTACCGGAGGTGCTGCCGGCGCCGCTTTCATCTGCGCGAGCGCGTTCTGGACCTTCGCCCAGTCCTTCGGGTTTTTGCTCAAGGAGTTCTTCGCCGCCTGGTCCGCGCCGAAGTACAGCAGCAGATCCTTGCGGAGCAGGGCATCTGCCGGGATCGAGGGCAACACGGCTACCTTCTCCAGCAGTTCCGCGTAGGTCTTGTCGGCAAGTCCGTACTCGCCCGGTGCTGTGGTCTTGCCGGTGTCAAGGTCGATTGAGGTGAGGGTCAGCGGTACATCGCCCAATGGCTGCGCGATGGCAGCGCCGGCCTGCGCTGGATCGACGCCAGCCTGCGCGGCGGTTGCCGCTGCCTGCACTGCGGGTGTCGCGGGATGTTGGGCGGCATCGCCGCTGTCCGCCTTTGCGGACTGCACGGGCTCGGCGGGTGCGGGGTCGGCAGCGGCTACAGCGACGCTTGTCGCCACGATCGCGCCTCCCTCCTTCGCTTCGCCCCTGGCGTTCGCAGCGGTTTCGGTCGCCTTATCCGCGGTTGCTGTGCCGGCATCGGGAGACTTGCCATTGCTCTGTGCCACGACCGGGACCGGAACGGCGGTGATGACGCTGCGCATCTTGTCCAGACGAGCATCCAGCCGGTCGACCGTCTCATTCACGCTCTTGATGTAGAGCGTCTGCTGATCGGCATCGGGCAGCTTGAGCTTCAATGCCTTGAGCGGTCCGACCTTCGGCAGAATCGTGATCAGAATGGCCATCAGGTGCGATCCGAAGCCCGGCTTGTTGTATTTCTTGCCCCAGCTCTTTTCGTACTCTGTGCGGCTCATACGGTACTGGAATTTGCTGCGGTCGAAGCCCGGGTTCGCGTGCTCAATGTTGTCGTGATAGGTCAGCAGGGCGACCCGTGTGATCTTCGGGATGAGCGAGTGTACGGCCCAGCGAGCAGCGCCGATGGATGCGTCCTCATCGTGGATAACGTCTGTAAGTTTCAGACCGTAGGTCTCTTCAAAGGCCCGTTCCAGCAACGGTTTTGCAACCTCGAAACCGATGAAGTTGCGGTAGTCGATCTGCGCGTATTTGCCGCGCGAGACGCCGACGACGTCGAAGCCGAACTCGGTGCGCAGGTGGTGGCTTGGGCTTTCCTCATAGGTGACGATAGGCCCATAGCGGTGTTCCAGCTTTGGAAACTCCTGCGCGGTGACCTGGTTGACGTAGGGATGGCCGGTTTCGTCGCTGGTGTAGTGCGCCAGGGCACCCATGGCGAAGGCGAACTCGTCCGGCGTGGTGGCGTCGTTCAGCAGGGCCTGCACAAAGTCGCCGCTACGGACGTAGTGCGTCAGATCGCTGAAAAAGGCGCTGCCCTTCGGATAGTAGCCAAGGTCCTGGAGAATGCAGCCGCCGTAGGCAAACGCGTGCGCTTCCCGGATCTGGTCGTCCGTCAGCGAGGGATATCGCGCACGCAGCAGCGGCACCATGTGCTGCAGCCACGCCATGTCCACGACTTCCTCATGCGTCATGACGGAGTAGGCGTGCGCTGGCTGTGGCAGCGCCATGCAGGCCAGGAGGGCGGCGGCGGTGAGGGCGCGTTTGATCTGTGGAAAGCGTTCTGGAGGCATATGTTGTCTGGCGAGCATACGATGCGGTGACGTGCTCTGGCGTTGGACAGCGAGGCTGTTGGATTACCTCCGAGCGTGCCGCCCCATCCTATGGGGGCATGAGGTGAACCATGAAGTCCCCCCTTTCCGCTCCTCTATTCTTTGCCGCGGTCCTTATGACAGGCACGGCAATCGCGCAGAGTACTGCGTCTCCCAGTGCACCTGCAGCACCCGTGGCCCCGCCGCCGGTAGCACCGGTCGCGCCCGGATCGCCGGAGACGCCGGTTGCTCCCGGCACCCTGCCGGAACGGCCGGCGCCCGCGCCGCTCGCTCCTTCGCCCGCGCAGGCTGCGCCGACGTCAGGCCAGACCGCAGCACCAAACTCCGTGCCAAGCGGCGAAGCAGCCAAGGCACAGCAGACCGGTCAGAGCGCGCACGGCGGAGCGACGACGGAGGGTACCTCCAGCGAGGCGCCCGGAACGCCTGCAAACTCATCGAGTGCCGGTACAAAAGGCAAGACCCGCAACTCGAAGAACAAAGCGGCGCATTCCACGACGACTGTGAATGGTACGAGCACGCCTAATGGAGCTGGCGGCCAAAAGCCATAAAACTCGTCGATACGAGTGGATTGCAGGACCATTGCTTCTGAAGGACGAAGGGCGCGGAGAGTGATCTCCGCGCCCTTCATTCGTTGCAAAAGCGTCGGTTTTATTTGTGTGCTGCGGTCGCAGTCTTTGTCAGCGCGGGCGCGCCGCCGGCCTGCTTCAACGCACCTTCCAGGATGGAGAAGATACGGTTGACGTCGTTCGATCCCGACTCGCTGCCGGAGACGATCTGCCACTTGTTGTTGGTCACCACGATGATGGTTGGCGTGCGGGTGACGTTGAGGCGTTCGCCCAAGTGGTAGTCGGCCATGACCTTACGCAGCTCTTCGCCGGAGGGGTCTGCGACGAAGGGCATGTTCTGGCCGTGCTGCTGCATCCAGCGGCGGGTGTAGCCGTTCCAGTCGTCCTTGCTGTTGATGGCGGGCTGCTGCTGGAAGACATCGGTACGGTACTGGTCGGCGATGCCGGGGTTCACCTTGTCCTGCAGGTAACGCGCGAAGACTGCAGCGTCCTTGCTCCAGATGTGCATCTGCAGCGGGAAGTCATAACGGACGATGGGCACGTGATACTGGGCGGCGGCCTTCTGCACGATGGGGTGCGCAGCGCGGCAGGCGGGGCATTCCAGGTCGACAAACTCCACGATGGCGACCTTCTGTCCGGCTGGCGGCTTCAGCATGGAGGTGTCGCGGAAGGTGGCGGGATCGGGTGTGCCGGCAAACTGCGCATGGGCACTCGTTCCAAGGACAAGGCCCGCAGCCAGCAGAGTTGCGGCCATCATCGTCCGGCCAAAGAGAGTGTGCTTCGCCATCGGTGTCGTTGCTCCCGGCGTTTGGGTCTCAAGGGCCCGGAAGACGCCTGTTTCATTCTAGACGCAGGCCGCGCTGGGAGGTCACCCGGTCGCACCGTGGGAAGGGATCCCTTCGTGACCGTGAGGGCGGTGATGAGCAAAATCATTTGCGGCAAACTTTCCGCAACCGCAGAGGCGCTGCGAGAATCGAATCAACTGATTAGCTTCATGAGAACGAAGATCCAATTCATCCCGGGTGTTGCTGCGCTCCTCTTATCGCCTGCTTTTGCAGGCGCCCAGGTCACGCCGCCTGCACAGCCTGTTGCGCCGCCGCCCACACCGGCCATCACGACTGCTCGCACTGCAAGCAAGCAGCCACCGATCGGTGATGCCATGAATCTGCCGGAGGCGCCCGCGCCGCAGACGGCGTCCGCTGCGGTCATCGATCAGTTGAAGTCCGCCGCGCCGCGTGACCTGGGACACGGTGTGCAGACGCCGACCGCAACGGCACAGCCGCTGTTGCTGTCGCTGGACGACGCGGTTCGCCTCGGGCTGGAACACAACCTCACGATCTCGGTTGATCTCCAGAACCAGCGCCAGATTACCGGCCTGCAGTTGACCGCGTTCAATGCGCTGATTCCGTCGCTCACAGCCAGTGCCCAGAGCAGTACCCAGGAGCTGAACCTGGCTGCCATGGGGTTCAAGCCATCGTCGCTGGTTGGCCTGCTGCCTGCAGGCGTGACGTTCAGCACGATCGTCAAAGTCAGCACGACTTCTGCAAGACTGAGCCTTAGCCAGCAGCTGTTCAACCTGCCGGCGTTTGAGGTTTATCGCGCCGCGAAGGCTCAGGCCGATGTTGCGAAGTGGAACATCCTGCTTGACCGTGGCGATATCGTGCAGCAGGTTGCGAGTCAGTATCTTCGAGTGCTGGCGGATACCGCCTCAATCACGAATGCGCAGTCGCAGGTTGCCAGCGATACCGAGCTGGAGCGTCAGTCCCAGGCTCGCAAGGATGCTGGTACCGGCACCAACCTGGACCTGTTGCGTGCCCGCGTGGAACGGCAGACGCGCGAGCAGGAGCTGATTGCAGATGTTGCGACCTTCGAGAAAGACAAGATCCAGCTCAATCGTCTGATGGGCATCGCGGCAGACCAGCCGCTGCAGTTGACTGATGCCGTGCCGTACCACGAGCTGGAAGCTCTGCCGCTGGATGTTGCGAAGCAGGTTGCCTTCAAGCGTCGCAAGGACCTGTTGAGTCTGCAGGCTCAGCTTCGTTCGACGGAGCTGCAGCGTCGCGCGATTGCGTATGAACGCCTGCCCGTCGTAAAGGTGAATGGCTTCTACGGGGTATTGGGCCAGACAACGGGTCTGTATCACGGCGTCTTCAGTGCGCAGGGCGGTATCGATTTCCCCATCTTCCAGGAAGCCCGTATCCGCGGCGATCGCGAAGTAGCGGATTCGCAGCTCTCGAAGCTGCGGAACCAGCTCAGCGGCCTGCGCGGCGACATTGAGCAGCAGATCCAGTCGGCCATGCTGGACATGAACACTTCGAACGAGCTCGTTCGCGATGCCACCAGTAACGTGAACCTTGCCGCGGAAGCGCTGGATGAGACTCGCGACCGGTACCGCGCGGGCATTGATGACAATCTGCCTGTCGTTCGCGCACAGGCCACCCTGGCCAACGCGCAGGCACAGCTTGTGTCCGCCCTCTTCCAGTTCAACAATGCCAAGCTGCAGCTGGCACGCAACACCGGTGTGGTTGAGTCGCAGTTTGATACGTATCTTGGCGACTAATTCTGTTCTGCTTCGTCTTCAAGGGGTAGGTCACACGTGGCTCATCGCCCTGTGTCACCATAGATGGACGGATGCCCAACGCCGCACAATCCAGCGACAGTTCCCCACGAAGACCCAGGCGTCCGCTCGACTCTGACGGCAAGGAAGGCGCGGCATTTTCTTCGCGCAACTTCCGCCGCTACCAGATGGCGCGGTTGCTGGTCATCGTTGGTGCAGAGGCGCAGTCTGTCGCGGTTGCTTGGCAGATTTACCAGATCACGCACTCGGCGCTCTTCCTCGGCTATACCGGCCTCGCACTCTTCCTTCCCGGCATCTTCTTCGTGCTGCCAGCAGGTCATGCGGCGGATCGCTACGACCGCAAGACCATCATCGTGTCCTGCTATGTTCTGCAGGCATTCTGCACCGCGCTGCTGCTCTATCTTTCGCTGGTGGGAACGCGGCGTGTGCTGTGGATCTACGCGATCCTCTTCTGTATTGGTGCGGGCCGGGCATTCTCAGGCCCTGCCAGTTCTGCGATCCAGCCGCAACTGGTTCCCAAGGGCGCGTTCGTCAACGCCATGACCTGGGGCTCGGCAATCTTTCAGGTGGCGAATATCACGGGGCCGGCCATTGGCGGGTTGCTTTTCGCCATTCAGTTCCATGGCCGCATGGAACGCTGGACCGGCTCGCCCATCGTATACGCGCTCACGCTGATCACGATGGCGGTCTTCTCGATCCTGGTGAGCACGCTGCGTCCCCGGAAGGAGACGACGGAAAAGAAGGGCTTCAGCTTCCAGACCATGATGGATGGGGCTCGCTACGTCGGCAGGGCGAAGCTGCTGCTGGGATCCATCTCACTGGATATGTTTGCCGTGCTGCTGGGTGGTGCGGTTTCGTTGATGCCCATCTTTGCGCAGGACATCCTGCACGCCGGGCCGCGCGGTCTTGGCATTCTGCGTGGAGCGCCGGCCATCGGTGCTCTGTGCACTTCCATCACGCTGGCGCGGCGACCCATCAGGCATCATGCCGGCAAGCTGATGCTCGTTGCTGTCGGCATCTTTGGCGTGGCGACCATCGTCTTCGGCCTGTCGAAGTCACTGCCGCTCTCGCTGGTGGCGCTGTTCTTCATTGGGGCCAGCGATAACATCTCCGTCATCATCCGGCAGACGATTCTCCAACTGGGCACACCGCCGGAAATGCGTGGCCGTGTCTCTGCCATCAACTGGCTCTTCCTCGGCGCATCCAACGAGTTCGGCGAGTTTGAGAGCGGATTGACGGCTCGCTGGCTTGGAGCGGTACGCGCGGTGGTCTTCGGTGGTATCGGTTCACTCGTGGTCACGGGGCTTTGGAGCGTGTTCTTCCCGCGTCTGCGCAAGGTGGACTCGCTCGATGCCGAGGCACTGCTGGCTGCCAACACGGCCTATGCCTCGAGCGAACCCATCGACTAACAGTTATCCTGCTTGACGAGGATTCACGCATGCTCAATGATCAGCACTCCAGCGACGTTCCAGAGACCAAAGGCAACGGCGTTCGCAACCTGCTCTTCGCCTTTACGGTTCTTGCGCTCATCGCAGTTGCGGTGCGCATCTACCTCATCCACCGTGAGCGCGTGGAAGCGGATAAGCCCGCTGCGGCCGCAGCCGCGCCAAGTTATACCGACGACCAGATGATCATGCCGCGTCACCTTCACCAGACCGACGTGAAGGATGCGAAAGAGCTGAATGGCAAACGCATGTGGGTGTACGCTGCGGGTCAGCTCAACGCCTATCCGGCAACACCGACGCATATGGATTACGCGCATCCCGGCCCGCTACTGCTGGGCGCGGAACCCATCGATGTGGTGAATTTCATCGAGGGCAAGGCGCCTGCAAGTGCGTTTAGCCGTGTGCCCAAGGGTGACGGACAGGTGTTCCTGCTCTTCCATCGGCCGAGCGATCCCGGCAAGCTGTGGGGCACGCCGGTCGGCTTCAAGGATGGCAAGTTCTACACCTTTTATCTGGACGAGTGCTTCTTTTACGACGATCCGCACACGCTGTACAAGCACTGGGGCGAAGCGCGCTGGAAGGCGATCGACGAGCATCGGGCGGAGAAGGGCATGAGCGAGATGCAGGCGCAGCTTGCGTTGGGTCAGGTGAGCAAACCGGGGCCGGGCGCGCCGGGGAATCGTACCGTTGTGTATGACAACGATGGCAAGCCGGTAACCATGACCTTCGTGAAGGACAAGGCCGTCACCGTCGAATAAGGCTACCGCGCCGGGTGCCCCTTCCGTCTCGGGCGCCCCATTCTTTGCCCAGCAAAGGGAGGGGTATCGCGCAAAGCGCGACCATCTTTCCGTCTCTACGCTTTTGGTTGGTGCCTCGCACGATACCCACCCCTTCGCGAGAAAGCCGCGAAAGAATGATGCACCCAGGCAGACGGGCATCGCCCCGGCACCCGAAACGATTACGCGATGCGGGCGGCAATGCCGTCCCATAGCCGCAGCCGGGATTCGAGTGCGAAGATCGCGGCCTCTTCAGCCTCGGCCCATTTCGTCGCGTCGTCGCCGCACAGCTCCGCGATCATGCGGAGTGCCATTGGTCCGTGCTCTTCGCCATCAACTTCGATGTGGCGTTCGAGATACCAGATAAAGGTCTCAAGCTGTCCGGCGACGTCGCGATTCAGATCTCGCACAAAGCTCTTGAACATCTCCGGAATCAGGTCTTCGCGGCCGAAGGTGAAGGCTGCGCCGATGGCGTGCAGCTTGCCCTGGCCGAGGATGTGGAAGGTGTCGCCAACGAAGTGCTTGGCTTCGTCCGGTGCATGGCTGCCGCGGACGGCTTCATGCATGTCCGCTCCATCGCGCAGTGCGAAGAGCAGGCGATCAATCGCGACGGTGGAAGCGCCGCACTGCTGCATGGCGAGCCGGTAGAGTTCGAAGTGACTGAGGTGCTGGCCCTGGTAGATGTCACTCTCTTCGCCAAGGACGATCTCGTTGACCAGGCGACGGCTTTCGGGCATGGCTCCTGGCAGCCACGGTACCTCCACGCACGTCAGGCCGCGCTGCAATGCCTTCAGCAACGACATGAAGTCCCATACGGCGAAGACGTGAGCTTCCATGAAGGCGCGCAGATCTTCGATGGTGCGGAACGAAGCGTAGAGCGGATGCGTTGCGAGCCGTGCGTAGAGCGGCTTCAGCTTCTCTTCGAGTGCGTGCAGTGGTGTGTTCATCGCGCCACCTTCACCGGCAGAGCGCCTTCATCCAGCCGCCGCAGAAAGTCCCACGAGTAGATGCCGCTCTCATGCCCGTCAGCCCACTTGAACTTGATGGCGTAGCGGCCGATCGCCTCTGCGGAGTTGGGCTTCGCGGGTGGCGTGTAGAGCTGGAGCAACTGCGTGGTCTTCGGCTTCGGCTCGCCCAGGGCGCGGCCTGTCTGCTCGCGCTCTTCGTGGCAGGTGGCGCAGGGGCAGGCATCGCGCAGATAGGGGAAGGTCCAGTGCGATTCATGGCCGTCCTTCCAGAGGATGGTGACGCCGGTGCCCTCCGTGATGGCGATCTTCACCTTCGCGGGCGTGATCGCTGCAGCCGGCAGAGGCTGCTCGGTCTTTGCGACGAGCTCGCTCTCCTCGCGGCTGATCATGCGTATGCCTTCGTGACTCATGCTTCCAATCTCCTAATGCGTTAGGTGCGCGTATGCGCTACCCAGAAAAACCAACCGGATACAGCGAAGCCGACAGCGATGACCATGGCCCGCATGGCAGCGGCGGGCAGGCGACGTGCATAGTGTGCGCCGACGTAGCCGCCGAGACCTGCAAAGACCATCGCGATGAGGCAGTAGTGCCACGCCACCGAGTTCGATACGACGAACGTCACCACTGCAGACAGGTTTGCGATGCACGCCACCAGCACCTTCATGCTGTTCAGTTCATGCATGGCCTCCACGCCCAGCACGCCGAGTGCGGCCATGATGAGCAGGCCACCACCCGCGCCGAAGTAGCCGACATAGAGGCATACCGGCAGCAGCATCGCAGTCAGGGCGATCATCGAGATGGGCCGGTCTTTGTGGGCGTGCGATGCGCCGCGTTTCAGCCAAGCGGAGATGCGTCCTGCAAAGAGAAAGAGCACTGTCGCTGCAAGAATCATCCACGGCAGGATGTGCAGGAACATGGACTGCGGCGTGTGCAGCAGGATCTCCGCTCCGCCGATGCCGCCTGATATGGCGCAAAGGACTGCGACGGTCAGCAGGTCTTTGCGCAGGTCGCCCCGCAGAGCGAAGACGCTGGTCAACTGGCCGGGCCAGATCGCCACGGTATTGGTCGCGTTGGCCTGCACGGGAGCAACCCCCATCGCCAGCATCGCGGGGAATGAGATGAATGATCCGCCGCTGGCGACTGCGTTGACCGCGCCCGCAAGCAGCGAGGCTGTTACCAGCCAGGCGTAATGAGCGTGCGCGAGCAGGGAAACGGCCATCCCTTCATTCTACCGGCGATGTTGGGCGAGCTTTCCGGGAGAAGGGCTTCCGCTTTCGGGAGAAAATCCCTCAGCGGCTAAAGCCGGTTCCTTTTCGCGAGATGAAATGGCATGGCTAAAGCCACGCCCCTCCGAAAACAAAAGCCTAAGCTTCCGGGAACCGATTGAGTTACAGGGGTTCTTAGCGGGCGGGCAGGGCGAACTCTGGTGTGGCGGCGATGAGCGCCTGGGTGTAGGCCTCGCGGGGATGTTCGCAGATGGTGACGGCATCGCCGACTTCGACGAGGCACCCGCGCTGCATGACGGCGACGCGGTCGCAAAGGTATCGCACCAGCGGCATGGAGTGCGAGATGAACAGACAGGTGAGGCCGCGCGTGCGCTGCAGATCACGGAGCAGGTTGATGACCTGTGCGCCGACGGAGACATCGAGCGCGCTGACCGGCTCGTCCAGCACAAGGAAGTCTGGTGATAAAGCGAGGGCGCGGGCGATGTTGATGCGCTGCCTCTGCCCTCCGCTGAACTCATGCGGATAGCGTTCGAGCGCTGTCGTGTCGAGTCCGACTTCCTGCAGCATGGCTGTGAGCCTGGCCTGCATGGCTTCTCCCCGCAGTCCTCCGTCGCCGTGGATCGCAAATGGTTCCGCGAGGATGTCGCGGACGCGCATGCGTGGATCGAGTGCGGCGAAGGGATCCTGAAAGACCACGCCCATGCGGCGACGCATGGCTTTCATCTGAGATCGGTTGGCATCAAGGATGTCGAAGCCGTCGAAGTGGACGGTGCCGCTGGTCGGCTCGATGAGGCGTAGCAGCATGCGGGCGACGGTGCTTTTGCCGCTGCCACTCTCGCCGACGAGGCCGAGGATCTCGCCGCGCGCGATGGAAAGCGTCACATCGCTGACCACACGTGAGCTGCCGTAGACCTTGGAAAGACCTTCGGCGATGAGGAGCGGTTCGGGCACAAGCCGGATGCTATCATCGCGGCCGGTCGCGTAGTCTGGCATGCATGGAAGTGCTGCGAAGCTTTGGCATCCTGCTGCTGGCGCAACTGGTGGGTGAGGCGCTGCACCGTGTGCTGCATTTGCCGCTACCGGGGCCGGTGCTGGGCATGGCGCTGCTGGCGTTGGTGCTGCTGCTGCGCAGACCCGAGCCCGAGGAGGCGCTGGTCAGGACGTCCAATGGACTGCTGCGGTGGCTTGGGTTGTTATTTGTGCCGGCGGGTACCGGTGTTGTAGCGAACCTTGGCTTGTTGCGAACCGCATGGTTGCCCATTGCCGTTGCGCTGGTGGTATCGACTCTGCTGACCATTGCGGTGACCGCGCTGGTGATGCAGGGGCTCTTGAAGCGCGGTGAACGCGTCACGATAGATGTTGGAGAGCCGCGATGAACGGCCTTGTCGCGCTGCGGTCAGAGTCGCTGTTTCTGCTGACCATCACGATTGGTTTTTATCTTGCAGGTGCCTGGCTGCAACGGCGCACGCGCGTTGCGATTGCGAACCCCACGTTGATTGCCATCGTGCTGGTAGGGCTGTTTCTGTGGGCAGCGCGGATGCCCTACGCGCAATACTTTGCTGGCGTGCAGTTACTGCATTTTCTGCTCGGCCCGGCAACGGTGGCGCTCGCGATTCCGATGGTGTTGTCGTTGGAACATCTGCGGCGTGGGCTGTGGCCGACGCTGCTGGCGCTGGTGGCAGGTAGTGTGACGGGTGCGGTGAGTGCTTTCCTGTTGGTGCGGCTGTGCGGCGGCACGCAACAGCTTGCGCTTTCCATGTTGCCGAAGTCTCTGACAACGCCGATTGCGATGGGTGTGTCGGAGAGTCTCGGTGGCGTTCCTGCGCTGTCTGCGGTCTTCGGCATTACTGCCGGCATTCTTGTCGCAGTGATCCTGCCGGGCGTACTGCGGCTGCTGCGGGTGAATCATCCGGCAGCAACGGGGCTGGCGGCGGGGACCGCGGGGAGCGGCATCGCTGCGGCCAGCGTGATTCCGCTGGGGCCAATTCCGGCGGCGTTTGCGGGCGTTGCCATCGGCGTTAACGGCCTGCTGACGGCTGCGCTCGCGCCCTTGCTGGTGAAGCTGATGGCACATCGTTAGGTTCGCGACCCAGTTGGGACTTGCCTGCGACCTATCCGGCAACGCATCATCAAGTATTCATGCCTACCCCAAGCGATAAGCCGCGGAACACGCCGCGCCAGGTGCTCTTTGCCAGCCTCGTCGGAACGACCGTCGAGTTCTTTGACTTCTACATCTATGCGACGGCCGCTGTGATCGTCTTCCCGCTGCTGTTCTTTCCGGCGGGCGATGCAACAGCCGCGACGCTGCAGTCGTTGGCGACCTTCGCCATTGCGTTCATCGCGAGACCCATCGGATCGGCATTGTTCGGCCATTTTGGCGATCGCATCGGACGGAAGACGACGCTGGTGCTGGCCCTGTCGACCATGGGTCTTTCGACGTTTGCGGTCGGTGTGCTGCCCACTTACAAGGCGGTGGGCGTTGCCGCTCCGCTGTTGCTGGCGCTATGCCGCTTCGGCCAGGGCATCGGCCTGGGGGGTGAGTGGGGTGGCGCGGTGCTGCTGGCGACGGAGAATGCGCCGCCAGGCAAGCGCGCCTGGTATGGCATGTTCCCGCAGCTTGGCGCGCCCATCGGATTCTTCTTTTCGAGCGCGATCTTTCTGCTGCTTTCGAACCTGCTGACGCCTGCGCAGTTCCTCAGCTTTGGCTGGCGTCTGCCGTTCCTGGCCAGCGGTGTGCTCGTGCTGCTGGGGCTGTATGTGCGGCTGACGATTACGGAGACACCGGTCTTTGCCGCTTCGCTGGAACGCAAAGAACCAGTGAAGGTGCCGATCTTTACGGTCATTCGGCATCACTTCGGAGCGCTCGTTGCGGGCACGCTCACCTGCCTGGCGACGTTCGTGTTGTTCTACCTGATGATCGTCTTCACGCTCACATGGGCGACCACGGCCCTGCACTATCCCAAGTCAACCTTCCTGCAGATGCAGCTTGTCGGCGTGATCTTCTTTGCCTTGACTATCCCTGCCGCGGCAGTGCTCGCGGAGCGTGGACGCAAGCCAGTGATGATTGCGATCAGCCTTGGCATCGCCGTCTTCGGTCTGTTCTTTGCAAAGATGTTTCAGGCTGGGCACAGTGGAGCGCTGGCGATGCTGATCGTAGGCCTTTCCCTGATGGGGCTGACGTATGGCCCGCTGGGCACGGTCCTTTCAGAGCTGTTCCCGACGCCTGTGCGCTACACCGGTAGTTCGCTGGCGTTCAGCGTGGCCGGTATCCTGGGCG
Source organism: Terriglobus roseus (assembly GCF_900105625.1). NCBI lineage: Bacteria > Pseudomonadati > Acidobacteriota > Terriglobia > Terriglobales > Acidobacteriaceae > Terriglobus > Terriglobus roseus. The sequence goes on along the minus strand of NZ_FNSD01000001.1, from coordinate 2,061,147 downwards.
CATCGCTGACGCCTTACATCGCAACGAAGCTGGCGACGGTGTATGGGTTGCAGTATGTGGGGTACTACCTCAGCGCCGCAGCCGTACTTACCATCTGCGGTCTTCTCGCAATCCGCGAGACGAGTGCGGACGATCTTGCTGCGGCTGTTGCCATCGAAGCGCCTGTGGAAGGCCTGGGGTAAGTCTCGCTATGGCTGGGCGGCTGTTTTCGGAGGGGCATGGCTTTAGCCTTGCCGTACAAAGGACTACCAGATAATCCGGCTTTAGCCGCTGAGGCGAAATCCTTCAGGGGCTAAAGCCCATCGTTGGGCCTGGTGAAATGGCATGGCTGAAGCCATGCCCCCGGAGAGCATAGAAGTATGCGCATTAGGGCGTCGCGTGGTACGCCAGAAGCCATTCCCCTCCGAATGCAAAGAACTCTGCGTTTTGGATTTGCCTGGTAGCAACAAATGCCCGCGGCAGCAAAGACTGCGTTCGCCTTTGCCGTCGCGGGCATTCATGTTGCTGGAGCTGTTTGAAGCTTAGGCTCTTACTTTTTCGCCGAGGGCGGGACCATACTGTTCAGGCGCAGATAGCTGGCCATCTGTGAGTAGTGGTCCTCGAGGTCGTCGGTCAGTTCCACCAGGGCGCGTGCGCGTGGCTTCTTGGCTCCACCGAAGTAGGTGATGGTGCCGCCGAGGCTCGCATCTTTCAGACCGTCCATCGCCGTCTTGCAGGTATCGAAGGACTGCTTCAGGACTGCGACCAGCTTTTCCTTCGGGTCGGTCTCGGCAACGGCGGGCCCTTTGCCGGCGCTGTCGCCGGTGAGCATGCCGCAGACACCGAAGTTCGCCTGCGTAACGTGCGCGACGATCTTGCCGTAAGTCCACTGATCCGGCGTCGGGCGATAGCCGTACTTGTCCGCGGGCATCTGCTCTGCAGCGGTGATGATGTAGGCCGACTGCCGAACGACGATTTCGTTCGCACTTGAGACCACCGGGTTCACTGCATCCTGAGCCTGCACAGTCATCGAGGCAGCCGAGGCTGCCAGCAGAACCATAACTCCCACACCAATCTTCATTGTGTCTCCTGAGCTCTCATCCTACCTGCGGATGCAGTTTGTGGAACCCCGTCTTCTCCTGGTAGCGCTGCGCGAAGGCCAGTACCGTGGCGTCGTCATAGAGCTTGCCCAGAAAGGTGATGCTGACCGGTGTACCCGGCCCGCCAGCGTTCATGCGGCCGCCGTCCGTGGTGTCCTGCGGTAACGGAGCATCGTTGCCGCGCAGACCGTTCGGGATGATGACCGCAGGATGTCCGCTGAGGTTGGTTGCCGTTAGCTGCGGTCCACCGCTGGGCGTGACGATGATGTCGACGGTGCGGAAGAGCTCTGCCATCTGCGCGATGAGTACTGTGCGGGCCCGCATGGCCTGCACGTAGTCCACGCCGCTGTACATGCGCGCGGTGCGGAACTGGTTGGGCCAGTCGTTCGCACTCTGCGCTGTCAGCAGGTTCACGCGGCCGTTGCGGGTGATCTCGTCGAAGGCGGCTGCAGCCTCGACGCTCAGCACCTTGCTGATGGAGCTGAAAGGAAGATCCGGCAGCCTTACCGAGATCAGCTGGATGCCCATGCTGCGCAGGACGTCGAGCGTGGCGCGGTCGTAGCGATTGTCGTAACGTTGCCGTTCGAAGGCCTGCTGGCGCTGCTGAGCTGACTCGCGCTTTTGCGCCTCGGTCTCCGGCTTCTCGGCATTGGCGTCAGGGGTGCGCAGCACGGGTTCGTTGAAGGCGCTCTCAAGATAGCCCACGCGCAGTGACGACAGGTCTTTCGAGGAGATCTCGAAGGTCGCAGGGATACAGCTGGTATCGACGCCATCGCTGCCGTGAATCGCGGCCATCACCATGGCTGCGTCTTCCACGCTGCGTGCGATGGGGCCGAGCTTGTCCATGCTCCAGCTCAAGGCCATGGCACCGGTGCGCGGCACGAAGCCGAAGGTGGGGCGCAGACCGGTCACGCCGCAACGCGTGCTGGGTGACGAGATGGAGCCAAGCGTCTCAGACCCAATCGCGAAGGCACAGCAGCCCGCGCTCACCGCCGAGGCCGGTCCCGCGGAAGAGCCGCTCGATCCCTGCTTTGTATTCCACGGGTTGCGTGTTCTGCCTCCGAACCATACATCACCCTGAGCCAGCGCGCCCAGTGTCAGTTTGCTGATAAGGATGGCGCCGGCCGCATCCAGCCGCTGCACGACGGTTGCGTCTTCGTCGAACTGTTGTGTCTCCATACCGGCCGCGCCCCAGGTGGTGCGATAGCCCTTCACGCTCAGCAGATCTTTCGCGCCCCACGGAATGCCGTGCAGGCCACTGCGATACCTGCCTGCGGCAATGTCTTTATCCACCTGGGCGGCCTGTGCGAGTGCGCGTTCGGTCGTCGGCGTGACCAGGAGATGCAGCTTCGCATCAAGAGCCTGTGTGCGCGCGAGGAAGAACCGTGTCATCTCCAGGCAGGTCATCTTGCGCGAACGCAACAGCCCTCCCAGTTCGGGGATGGAGGCGAAGGCGAGCTTCTCTTCGCCCGGGATGATGGGCACGGCGTCGTGCCGTTTTGCGGGACGATGCACGTCTGGGGCGGCGGGCATCTGGTAGCCCTGTGGCAGCGGATGAAAGACCATGGCGGGCGCAACGGAGTTCGGCAGGTGCAGGTCGCGGATAGCCTGCAGGCCCGCGCGCTGTTCGCGTACCCCGTCCAGCATCATCGCTTTTTGTTCGGCCGTCAGAGTGAGGCCGGCGATGACGGCGGCAGCGTCCAGCATCTCGACGGTGATGGGCGGAAAGGCCGTGATTGCAGGCGGTTCCGCCTTTGTGCTGCCCGTGCTCGTTTGCGCTACCACCGAGTTGACTGCCAGTGCAGCGAGCGCACCCGGCAGCATGGTGCTGCCAAGGCCCGCGGCTGCGCACCGCTCAAGAAAATCACGCCTGTCCATCATGCGTTTCACTTTATCGCGGAGATCGACCGGAAACAGCATAGAAACCGTACGCAATCTGCTGCCGCGCCCGGATGAACCGGGTCTCGGAGGGCCTTACCAGCGTCTAAACCTTCAACACATGAATCGTCCTCGCCAAATTCTCTCGTCCGTACTCGCGCTCTGCGTCTCTGTCTCCGCGTTCGCGCAGGGCAGGACGGCAGATCCTGCGCCCACAAAGCTGCACGCCACACGGTCCCCATCTGCGGAGGAGATCGTCGGTTACTTCCCGCAATGGGGCATCTACAACCGGCGTTATGTGCCGCTGGATCTGATCAAGAGTGGTGCCATCAAGTCGCTGACGCAGTTGGATTATGCGCAGGTCAATATCAAGGACAACGCGTGCATCGTGGCGGATCCGCTGGCGGACACCAATGCACCTTATAAGGCAGAGGATTCCGTGGATGGCAACGCCGACGCGCCGGATGCGCCACTGCGTGGCAACTTTCACCAGTTGCAGCTGCTGCGGCGCATGTATCCGAAACTGCGCGTCCTCGTCTCGATCGAAGGCCAGAAGAGCCTGTTTGAAGAGGCTGCGAAGCCGCAGAACCGTGTCGCCTTCGTCCACTCCTGCGTTGCACGTTTCCTTGAAGGCCATATCGCGCCCGGCATCGAAGCAGCGCAGCTTTTCGACGGCATCGACGTCGACTGGGAGTATCCCACGGCAGAGAACGCGGACAATTTTTACGGACTGATGGCAGAGTTCCGGAAACAGATGGACGCCGTCCGGTGGAAGAGCGCCAGCATTCGCTCAGGAACCGAACAGCGAGGTTTCACCCTCTCCATCGCCAGCGGCGCATCGCATAAGGCGATTGATCCCATCAACTGGGCACGTGTCGCGAAGAGTGTCGACCAGGTGGGTGTGATGACCTATGACTTCCAAGGACCGTGGTCGCACGATACCGGTTTCGTCGCGCCACTGCGCGCGAACGATCCAAAGGCAGAGACGGTTGCGTCTGTCATTGAGGCGTACCTGGCGGCAGGCGTGCCTTCCCGGCAACTTCTCATCGGATTGCCCTTCTATGCCTACCAGTGGCACAACGTTCCGGAGGGCGCCAATCACGGTTTCCTGAGCAAGGGCGACCCGGTGCGCGGCAATCTAAACCAGACGACTGCCGCGGCGCTCATGCTGAATGAGGACGCAGAGCTCTATCGCGATCCGGCATCGCAGGCGCCGTGGATTTACGACGGTGATAACTTCCTAACCTTTGAAGATTCGATTTCGCTGCAGGCAAAGGCAGCGTACGCGCGCCAGCATAAGCTGGGCGGCATGATGATCTGGGAGCTGAGCGGCGACACGAACGATGCGCAGTTGCTGCGCGCGTTAACAACGCGACCCGCTATCGCCAGTCATGAAAGCTCTGGATCGCAGTAAGCCTTCTTAGTCGACGATGTCCCTGGGAGGTCCGCATCTCCCAGTCACCTGCAGCCCGGATACCAGTGCGGCGCGGCCACACCGTGTGTCATCGAACGACGGGGACATCAGTCCTGTTTGCGGCATGACTTCCAGCCCTTGTGGTTTGCTCAGCGTAGGCGGATACGAACCGCAGCATCATCTGCAGAAGGGCTTGCGGCCCGAGATCGCCCTATCGACGAAGCTCAATGGCTTGATAACTCATGACAATTCCGACTTTTCGTTACTGATCTCAGTCGATGCGTGCATTGGCGATTTCGCGCTAATTGAGCATCGAACGTCACTACTTGTCGGTGCTCAATGACTTCGGTCGTTAACCTCGATCTAATTAGATCGTCTCCACTGATTCGGCGCGACTCCAACGCTGGCGCGAAAGATCTTAGAGAATTGGCTTGCGTTTTCTATACCCACTGCTGACGCGACCTGCTGGACGGTCCACGCAGATCGCGTCAGCAGACTCTTCGCCCGTTCGACGCGCATCTGCACCACAAACCGATGTGGTGTAATGCCAGTGCTCTCTCGAAAACTACGAGCGAAGTGGAAGATGCTAAGGCCCGTCAGAGCAGCCAACTCCCCGAGGCGAATATCGTGCTCGAGATGTTCTTCAATAAAGGCAACAACGTGTCGAAGTCTGTTCCTCGAAAGACCTCCGCGAAACGGTGGCTTCAGAGTCGTAAACTGCGCATACTTCTTTAGTAGTGCCACCGAAAAGGCCATGCTCAAGAGATCCCCATAGAGCGAGCCAAGCGACCAGCCGGAACTCATCTCTCGTTCCATCTCCGTAAGCAGCAGCCTCAACTGGTCGTCCTGAAGCGACCAGATATTCCTGATCTCCCCAAGCGCCGGCATCTCCAGTTGCCTCGCGGCCTCCACCAGAAGCGTGGAAGAGACAGATGCAATCACCCGCTCGGATGTCCCATACCAAAGAAGACTGTCACGCGTCCCCGGTGCCAGAAGGATCAGGTCTCCCCGCGTGGACCGAATATGGCCACTCCGGCCGGCACTGTTCCAATCCATCTCCACCGGGCCCGTTGTCTGCAGATGGATGCAAAGCGTTGGGTGCTCATGAAAGGGAATTTCGACTGCCCCTACAAGGTGCTTCTCAATGATCAGCCCCGACCAGGGCGACTTGAGACTATCCAGCTTCGGAGTTCCGGGAAGCAGTGGAACAGAGCGAGTCCCCCTCAACACTGAAACACGCTTGTCCAACACCCGACCATCGCCGACGAGAAGGCGCGGCGCATGGCCCAACGTGCCACCGTCAGGGTTTTGGTCATCCTTGGGGCACTCAATCATTTCCCCATCATAGAGGCAGCAAGAAGTGACCGAAACCAGCAATATCTGGCGCAACCCACAGAAAGCCTATTGGTAAACATGAGAAGTACTTGTACGCATGCGCAGATTCAGCAGGCTTTGGTCACTTTTCTTGCGTGTCACGCTGCCGCCCACTTTCAAGCGCCTTACATTTCGATTCACTTTCTTAATCAATTCTCCTCGGCAGACGGGGTGTAATCCTGCGAGGAGGGCATGCTTGATTGCTCGTCACGCTTGCTGGGAACATCTGCGAGCGGTGTTTGGGAACGATCGCACCATATCCGTTCATAAGGAGAGCTAGATGAGTCAACTATCAGCAACATTGCAATCCAACCCCTTTTCAGACTTCCCACGCCGCATGAGTCGGGGAGGGGGCAACAAAGCCATCTCCGAGCTTCGACACCTCCTCGCGGATGTCTTTGTTCTTTACTTCAAGACCAAGAACTTTCACTGGCACATGACCGGAGTCCACTTCCGCGACTACCACCTTCTGCTCGACGAACACGCGGATCAGCTCTTTGCGATGACAGACAGCATCGCCGAGCGAACACGAAAGCTAGGTGGCACAACTCTCAAGTCCATCGGCCAGATCTCCCGTTATCAGCGGCTGCGCGATAGCGAGGAAGACTTTGTCTCCACCGCAAGCATGTTTGCGGAACTGCTGGCCGACAACAACACTCTGGTTGCCTATCTCGACGGCGCCCATCGTGTCTGCGAAGAAGCAACGGACGTTGCTACCGCCAGCTTTATCGAGAACTGGATCGATGAAGCCCAGAATCGCGCATGGTTTCTTCGCGAAATTTCCTTAGGATCCAATGCCTGAACTTCCGCTTTTTGATCGAGTACCCGCTCACCACGAGCTGAAAGGACACTATGACCACCACTCAGGGAGCACAATGTTCGCGCCGAAGCCTCCTCAAAGGCATGGGTATGTCGGCAGCAATGGCCTGGGTTGCGCCCCGCTTCAGTAGCGCCCAAGAGCTTGGAATCGTTCCAACTATGATCCGGGAAGCGACCTCAGCTCAGATCACGGTCACACCCCTCAGACGCAATATCAGCATCGTGGAGGGAGCTGGCGGCAACATCGCCGTCCTCGACGGGAAAGATGGAAAGCTCCTCGTAGACGCGGGCTTCAGTGTCTCGCGGAAGCGGTTGAGCGAAGCATTGGCATCGCTGGGTCCGCAGCCAATCACACACCTCATCAACACGCATTGGCATATCGATCACACTGACGGGAACGCCTGGATCAATGCGGCCGGTGCCGAGATCATCGCGCATCACAACACCCTCAAGCATCTTTCTGTCGACACTCCCGTGGAAGGTTGGCAATTCACCTTCCCTGCTGTCCCTATGGCGGCACGCCCGTCCATTGTCTTTGACTCACACCTTGAGATCCGTCTGAATGACGCCCAATTAGATCTCAACTATTATCAGCCGGCACACACGGACAGTGACATTTCCGTCCGCTTCGCGGAGGCGGATGTTATCCACGTCGGCGACACGTGGTGGAACGGCTTCTATCCGTTCATTGATTACTCCACCGGAGGAAGTATTGATGGCAAAATCCTCGCGACGAAGAACAACATCGCTGCAGTAACGCAGAACACGATCATCGTTCCCGGGCACGGCCCTGTTAGCAATCGCGCAAAACTCATTGAGTATTTCGAGATGCTCAGCACCATTCGAGAGAACGTCGCCAGGTTGAAGAAAGATGGCCGCACCTTGGAAGACACGGTCATGGCAAAGCCCACACTTGCCTTCGATCCCGTCTGGGGGAATTTCCTCATCACGCCGGCCAAATTCACAGGGCTCGTCTACCGGGGCGTCTAGCTCATGCGCAACATCCATGCTTTGAAAGGAATGGCCATGTCTTCGACAGAACGAGTCCTTCACATCGATATTCCGGTTCTACTTCCGGAGGTAAAAGCAGTCTTCAGCATCGCGAGTTTATCGTTTGAGGGCGATCTCCCTGCTTCCATGTTTCACCTGCAACTTATCCAGCAGGACATCGATGCGTGGAATGCAGTGTCCGAACTCTACGCAGTCTTCCACACAAACGCCGGCCACGTGACGCTGAACGACGAGACCTATAACGTTGAGCGGAAAATCACTACCGGCAACCCATACAAATATCTCATCGCCGGCCTCGTGCAGAACGGGGTTCATGTCGAATTGTGCGGCGCGACAGCCAAGGCGCACAACTGGGTCAACGCCGACTTGCTCCCGGACATCAGGATCAACACAGATGCAATGGCGAGAATCATCCAGCTCGCTCAACAGGGATTCGAGCAGATCGCCGAATAGCAGGCAGGTCTGTGCACTCGCGCCAGCCTCACCTTCAAAGCGCAGTCTTGCCGGTATGGAAGAGTGCACCCGTTCCGCTTCTTACGGCGACGGGTCGTCGCCTGCTCACGCACTGAAAACTTCCGGCAAGTGCACTCACCGGCAATTGCTACAGGCCCTTTGATTCCCAACAGCTTTATCAGGAGATAACATGACGAGTCACAAGAACGAAACCAAACGCACTGACGAAGAGACATCCACGAATCCCGACTGGCATAGAACATCGTCCCGCAGGAAGATTCTGCTTGGTGGCGCGGCCATTGCTGCCACATTGGCAACGCCTTTGGCCACCAGCGCAGCAGAAGCCGGCGAGACGGCGAAGTCGTCAAACCCCGGGGCGTCTGGCAGTCCCGTGGATACCATTACCGTCAAAGACGGCACGAAGATCTACTTCAAGGATTGGGGTACTGGTCAGCCGATTTTCTTTCACCACGGATGGCCGCTTTCGTCAGACGATTGGGACGCACAGATGATGTTCTTCCTGGAGCAAGGCTACAGAGTCATCGCGCACGACCGTCGCGGCCATGGACGCTCCACCCAGACTGCGACGGGAAACGATATGGACACTTACGCTGCGGACGTCGACGAAGTTGTGACGGCGCTCAAGCTGTCGAATGTGATTCACGTCGGCCATTCCACCGGCGGTGGCGAAGTCATTCGGTATGTTGCACGCCATGGCAAGGGACGCGTGGCGAAGGCAGTCATCATCAGCGCCATTCCGCCGGCGATGGTGAAGTCAGTGAGAAATCCGAACGGCATTCCAATCGAAGTGATTGACGGCATTCGGAAGAGTGTGGCCACCAATCGCGCGCAGTTCTATGAGGACATCACCCTATCTTTCTACGGATTCAACCGCCCCGGCGTTGCACCTGTACAGGGCATTCGCGACAACTGGTGGCGACAGGCAATGATGGGCGGCATCAAGGCGGAATACGACTGCGTCAAGGCTTGGTCCGAATCAACGTTTTACGACGACCTCGCGATCATTGACGTTCCCGTCCTTGTGCTGCACAGCGAAGACGACCAGCTTGCACCATTCGCCACCACGGGCGAGGTTGCGGCTCAACTCCTTAAACATGGCACCCTGAAGTCTTATCCCAACTTCCCCCATGGGATGACAACCACCCAGGCAGAGCAAATCAACGCTGATGTGCTCGCATTCATCAAACTGTAGGCGGCAGGTACTCTTGAGTCGGTCCGGGAAGGAATTGTGGCTGGGAGAGATATCTCCCAGCCACATCTGTTAGCCCCATCGAGTTGAGGGTGTGGCTTTCTGCAGCCAATTCGGGACCGCCTCCGGCAGTAGTCGAGGTGATCAACAAAGAGCGTTACCCGGACTATTTGTCGCTCTCCTAGTCTTGAGCTCCTCCGATGTCTACTTGCGTCTGTCAGCCTCTTGTTTGACTTCGGCTGGTGCCTTCAGGCCGATGCACGTTTCCACATCCCGTCTCGCTCAAAGCGCGCGTTGGCGATTTTGCACTCGGCGAGTCACGACCGGCGTGTGAAGTACTTCCAGCGCCCTTTTATGTACCAAATCCGCGAACAGGTGGCCTCTGATATCGAATCTGATCAATGGCGTGCTCTGTAGGATTATTGGCGCGCTCTGCAGGGCGCGCCCCATCTCCAAGTCCTAAGTTAAGACTGTCGGATACGAAACGGTTTGCACGTTGTTTGTGCCAAAGCCGAGTCGGTGATCCAAAGGAGATTCCATGAAGACTGAAGTGATCGTAGTCATTGGTGCTGGCGGAATTGGAATGGCGATCGCTCGCCGCCAAGGCTTCGGCAAACACATTCTGTTGGCTGACTTCAACGAGACGCTGTTGGCTGCCGCCGCGAAGCAGCTCGAGGAGGCGAGCTACCAGGTTTCCACTTTGAAGGTCGATGTCTCTTCGCGCGAGTCCGTGCGCGCTCTAGCAGACAAGGCGGCGTCGCTCGGAAGCGTGATCAACCTAGTCAACGCGGCAGGCGTATCCCCGAACATGGCTCCTCCAGAGCGTGTTCTCGCGGTGGACCTCTGCGGCAGCGCAGTGGTATTCGAAGAGTTTGAGCGCGTGATTGCCGAAGGCGGTTCAGCGCTGATTGTGTCCAGCATGGCTGGCCACATGATGCCGTCGCTGTCTAAAGATCAGAATTATGCTCTTGCCTTTACACCTGCGGATGACCTCCTGAAGCTACCTTTCCTGAATGCGGACGCGGTGCCGAACTCGATGGTCGCCTACATCATGTCCAAGCGGGCGAACCATCTGCGCGTGCAGGCCTCCAGCATCAGCTGGGGCAAGCGTGGAGCACGTGTCAACGCCATCAGCCCCGGCATCATCCTGACGCCGCTCGCGCTGCATGAACTGAACTCGCCTATTGGCGACATGTATCGCGCCATGATCGAGGCTTCGCCCGCGAAGCGCATGGCCTCGCCTGATGAGATCGCGGTTGCCGCGAATTTCCTCCTCGGCCCAGATGCTGGCTTTGTCACCGGCAGCGACCTCCTGATCGATGGTGGTGTTATCTCCGCCATGCTCGCTGGGCTGCTGCCTACACCCTAGGGAACGGACTAGCGGTCCTTCAGACGCCCAACTGAAAGCCCGCGCCGTCGCTTTCCTATGCTTGCTACGGGCACTCGCAACGATCCGGCCTCGGTTCGTGGAACGGCGGATTTGAAGCCTGCAGACTTCGACTCAGTTCCAGCTTGAGCGTACCGATTGCTGGAATCTGTTTGGCGCTCTTCGCCTACACGTTGGCGCACTTTGCATGGCGCACGCATAACCAGCAGTCTAGGTTTAATTCAGCTTGCGCGCGAATGCCTAGCGCGTCGGCGGGATTGCGGAGAAACGAGAGGACTTTCGCAGCGTGTACAGCATTGCGGCGACGTCGACGGAATTATCATCCAACGCTCAATTAGCACTTAGCGGGCTCCTTAGGGCTGACGAAGCAATGCTTCTACTAACAGGGTTTCTTTTGAGGCGGAGTAAAAATGGTCAAACACTTCCGTGTCCCAGGCAGTCTTCGTTTGAGGTTGGAAGAAGCGGGTATCCCTCTCCCTGCGGTACTTCGCAGGGCGGGGCTTCCGCAGAATCTCTTTGAGCAGACCAGCATCCTCGTCTCGACTGAAGAACTCTTCGCACTGTGGCGTTCTATCGGCGAAATGAGCAAGGACCCGTCCATCGGTCTGCTGCTTGGAACGGAAACCAGCATCGCCCGATTTCACCCAATGGGGCTTGCAGCGCTTTCCACGGCAAGCTTTGGAGCTTCTATCGACCATATGGCGCGATACAAGAAGCTCTCCGCACCGGAAGAGATTCTGCACGAAACCAGAGCCGGTGAATGGGCGATCCAATTCCGCTGGACACTGGCCATGGAAGTCGAGCCGGCCGTTCTCGTGGAGCACTGCTTCGCCTGGGTTCTGACGATCGCGCGGGAGGGCAGCGGAACCCGCATCAAGCCGCTTCGCGTGGAGTTGGTGCAACCTCGCAAACACACGAGAGCGCTTGAAAAACACTTCGGTTGTCCTGTGGTCACCGGTTCGACGCGGAACGCAATCATCTTCCGCGCGGAAGATTCCGCCCTCCCGTTTGTCACACGCAATGCCGAACTGCTGGAGATGCTCGCGCCTCAGTTTGAACAGCAATTGAAGGATCGTGTGTCAAATGAGGATCACTTCCTTGACCTGGTCCGGGGCGCAATCCAGCAGAGGCTCACCGGACATCGCCCGGTCGTGGACGATGTTGCAAGAGACCTGCACATGAGTCCCCGCACCCTCCAGCGACGCCTGCAGGATATTGGTTCCAATTACCAACGAGTTCTCGATGAAGCCAGGCACCAGATGGCTCGCTACTACCTAAGCAACTCGGTCTTCGAACTGGCCGAGGCGGCTTATCTGCTCGGGTACGAAGATGCAACTCCTTCGCGCGGGCCTTCCGGTCGTGGGAGGGTGTGCCCCCGAAAAACTGGCGGGATGCACAACGGGCAGCAGCTGCCTCCAGCAGTCCCCTTACAAATTAGGCCGCAAAACGAAGTGAAGAAGAAAAAGGAGAATGCAGTGAAGAAACGAATGCTTGGTAAGAGCGGTCTCGAAGTCTCGGCGCTTGGCCTTGGATGCATGGGAATGAGCATGAACTACGGACCCGCTGCGGATCGCGCGAGCATGATTTCATTGATGCGGACGGCAGTCGACCGTGGCATCACCTTCTTCGATACCGCAGAGGTCTATGGACCGTTCACCAACGAAGACCTTGTCGGTGAGGGGCTTCAGCCAGTCCGCGACAAGGTCATCATCGCCACCAAGTTCGGCTTCGACATCGATCCGAAGACCTCGGAGCGAAAGGGCTTCAATAGCCGTCCGGAGCATATCAAGCAGGTTGCCGAAGCATCGCTGAAGCGTCTGCGTACCGACGTGATCGACTTGTTCTACCAGCATCGTGTTGACCCGAATGTTCCGATCGAAGAGGTTGCCGGTGCCGTGAAGGACTTGATCGTTGAAGGCAAGGTCAAGCACTTCGGATTGTCGGAAGCGAGCGCCGCCACTATCCGGCGTGCACACGCTGTGCAGCCCGTTGCTGCGGTGCAGAGCGAATACTCTCTCTGGGCGCGAGATCCCGAGGAAGAGGTGCTGCCGACATGTGAAGAACTCGGCATCGGCTTCGTCCCCTGGAGCCCTCTCGGTCAGGGCTTTCTTACCGGCAAAGTAGACGCCAACACGTCCTTCGAGAGCGGTGATGTTCGTAGCCGCTTCCCACGCTTTACGGAAGAGGCTCGCAAGGCCAACCAGCCGATTGTGGACGCGCTGAACGACATTGCAGCCAAGAAGAAGGGCACCCCAGCGCAGATTGCACTAGCCTGGCTACTTGCTCAGAGCCCCTCGATTGTTCCTATCCCCGGCACCCGCAAGCTCACCAGGCTGGACGAAAATCTGGCATCGGCAGAGATCGAGCTCTCCGCAGGCGACCTGGAAGAGATCTCCACGATCCTCGCGGAGATTCCGGTGCAAGGCGGCCGCGGCACTGGACAAGAAAAATATGCCTGAACGCAGTGAAGGGTCGCCTGAGTGGCGACCCTTTCTCGTATTGACGGAGCAGATATCGGCGATCTTCGACCTAGATCTATCGAATCGGCGAAAACGACGTGGGTACCAGAAAGCGGTTGTCGTCCGGCGTTCGCCGACGTGGTGGCGCTGCGGGATCAGCAGGTGGTGCAGTGGCTGCCTGTTTGGCATTGAACTGCGCCATGAAGGGGCGGAACTCTGGCGTGAACGCCGTCCAGGACGCGCGGGCCGCCTCACGATCCTTATGCGCAAGCAGGTAGACGAACGAACTCTTATCCTCGGCGGTTGTGTAGAGGATGGGTGTCATCCCGACCTTCACAAGGATCGCCGCTAGGCCAGATTGAAACTCATCCACCATTGCCGGAAGCCTCTCCGCGCCGGTGTTGTACTTACGAAGCTCAAACACTCTCGTTGGAGCGCCGGCAGCCGTGGGTGCCTCAAGCACAGGCGTGAAACTTGTCGCCTCCAGCAGCAAGGAAGAAGCAGGCCTGGACAGGAGCGGACCACTCTTCTCCGCACCAGCCCAGGCAGTCTTCCATGCAGGATCGGCGTCGACCTCTGCCCAGTCCTTGTTTGCAGCCGCGCTGCTCTTATGGCCAAGAATGCAAATAAGCATGTTCGTCGCGTCGGCACCGTCGATCGGCGCGCCCTCAAGGACCGTGCCATCGAATACATTCTGGATGCCGTGTTTCCCAAAGATGCGGATTCCCTGGGCACCCAGGAGTGCTTCGAGTTCGGCAAGTTTCCCTGCATTCGCGGTGTAAATGCGAAGCTCGTAAACTTTGGACGTCGAAACTTGCGCTGCAAGCGGACGTGCAGGGATCGCCAACGCCCACGAGGCGCACATCAGGAATGCAGGCAGAAACTGTTTCAACTTCATAAGTTCTCCTGAAGTACCTATCGCTACACGGTATCCCGAGCAACATGACGCTTTCATCCAAAGGTGCCATGAAGCTGGTCAGCAGCGGCCCACGCCCTTGCTACTTCAATACGAAGCCGGGGACTACAACTGCCTTCACCAGGATTTATATGGTGAGCATGTGTTCCCCATTCAGGTAGCGTTCCTCCTCTCCGAACCCGGCAGGGACTTTACGGGCGGGGAGTTTGTACTCACGGAGCAACGTCCTCGCATGCAGTCGCGCCCGGAGGTCGTTCCGCTTCGTCAGGGGGACGCAGTAGCTTTTGCTGTTCATCATCGGCCGCACCAGGGAACTCGAGGCTTCTACCGTGTCAATTTGAGACACGGTGTGAGCCGAATCCGCTCTGGCCATCGACACGTCTTGGGCATCATCTTCCACGACGCCAACTAGGAGTTACATGGCTCTTTTTCTCTTCGCCACGTCTCCCGAGCCAAGAGCGGTCACGCCGATCGTTCTGGGTCCGGGGGCAGCGTTGTTGCCGGGGTTTGCTCTGGCCACCGAGGATGCCGTTCTCGTTTCGTTGGCTCGTGTGATCGATGCTTCACCTTTACGAAACATGGAAACACCTGGAGGACATCGCATGTCAGTCGCGATGACCAACTGCGGGAGCCTCGGATGGGTTTCGGACCGGTCTGGTTACCGCTATGTGCAGGCCGATCCAGCAACCGGCAAAACTTGGCCTACGATGCCGGAGGCATTTGTCCTGCTTGCCACCCTAGCTGCGGAGCGCGCGGGCTATCCGGGATTCATTCCAAACGCATGTCTATTGAATCGCTACGAGATCGGAACCAAACTCAATCTTCATCAAGACAGGAATGAAGGCGACTTCACGAAGCCGATTGTGTCTGTTTCGCTGGGACTACCAGCAACCTTTCTCTTCGGTGGGGAGCGACGTACCGACCCGGTAACAAAGATCCAGGTGCAGCACGGGGACGTCGCCGTGTGGGGCGGACAATCACGGCTCCGATTCCATGGAGTGGCACCCATCAAGCGTGGAGAGCACATCCGTCTAGGCTCTGTACGCTACAACATTACCTTCCGGTTCGCGGGGTAGAGCATGCGCAGATGCAGCTTACGATTACAACGGTGTGGCCGGGTCAACTATGGGCAGCAGTTCGTCGCGAGTGCCTCCGAGATCGCGTCCACCGGCTCTTCGTTAGGAAGAGAGACCTGCGTTGACCCGGATGCAATGCTGGAGAACAGCGATGCTACGCGCTTGCTGATCCTTGGCTCAGGCGAGATATTCCGCTTGATGAAGACAGCCTCACGCGTCTCTTGTAAGAGCTTTTGCTTTCAGCGATTCACGCACGAATTCAAGAGCAAGAACCGGGATGCAGCAATCATAAGACCTGCCCGAAACTAGCTGTATGCACAAGACTATCGAACCCTCAATTCTCTACTTCGGAACACCGGTCGTACTCATCAGTACGCGTAACGAAGACGGTTCCACGAACGTATCGCCCCGCTCAAGGAGCTCGGCGTCACAATCGTCACCAACCGAGTTTATGTTGGGTCCGATCACGAAAGCTTCGACGCGGATGGCCTGCCTGGATTCGAGTTTGTGCAGGATGAGCTCGAATATGAGACGCGCACACATCACTCAAACTTGGACACCGTTGATCATCTTCATGCGGAAGACTTGGAGCAAGCGGCCATTGTCGAAGCGATATTCCTATGGAACACTAGCGAGCGCGACTCCATGATGCCGCGCAAGCGGCTCCAAGGTCCAGCAAAAGCAGCCACGAACTTCCATAATGGTGGCGTGCGTTGACCTTGCTGAGTTAATTGGAGATAACAGGCCAATGCATGCATCGAGCCACGGCTGGTAGGCCGAAAACATTTGTCATGACAAACCCGTCATAGCAAGGCAACTGGCTGTCATTCATGATCCCAAAGCAAAAGGCGCATGGGGCTAACCCGTGCGCCTTCGCTCTTGATTCAGCAACCGTTTAGATATCAAGGTTCTTTACGTCCAGCGCGTTTTCTTCGATGAAGCGGCGGCGTGATTCCACGTCCTCGCCCATCAGGGTTGTGAAGATCTCTTCCGTTGCGGCGATGTCTTCCAGGCGCACCTGCAGCAGCGTGCGGCGCTCGGGATCCATGGTGGTCTCCCAGAGCTGTTCCGCCGTCATCTCGCCAAGGCCCTTGTAGCGCTGGACCTGGTATTCCTTCTTGCCCTGCTCGATGACGTACTCGAAGAGCTCGCGCGGCGTCTTCTTTTCGACGGGATCCTGGGCGACCTTGCTGTTGCGCTTGGCGCCCTTTGCTTCGGTTGCTGTTCCGGGAGCGGCAGCGATCGTCTCGTTGACTCCCTCGGTCTCGGCTGCTTCCTCTGCCTCGTCTGCTGCGGCGATCTCCGCCTTGCTATCGTTGGCGGCGCCCTTGACGGCGTACTCCACAAAGAACGGCGGCTTCAGGTGCTCGCGGATGGTGGCGTACTTGCCCAGCATCAGGCGCATCTCCGGGCTGCTGACAGCGGTGTAGTCGATGCGGCGATGTGCGCCCTGCGCGTCAACGTACTCGAGCGACCAGATGCCATGTTCTTCGTCGCGGACGGGCTCGCCGACGCTCTTGAACTGGAACTCGCGCTGCATGCCCTTGAGGATTGTCGACATCTCGTGCAGCTTGTCCGCTGTTTCGAAGTCGCTGCGCTTTGCGGGTTCCTTGCCTTCGTTGGCGAAGAGCTGTGCGACGGCGGTGGTGACCTGGTCGTTGCGGAAGCGCTTGTCTGCCTTGTCGAAGAAGCCCAGGTACTCATTCAGCGAGCCCATGAACTTGGTGAGCTCGGCGCCTTCCAGAGACTGCTTGCCGTCGCCGTAGCGGACGACCATGCCGTCGGCCGCGCGCTTGACCATGACCTTTACGAAGTCGCGGTCGTCCTTCACGTACTGCTCGAACTTGCCCTTCTTGATCTTGTAGAGCGGTGGCTGCGCGATGTACACGTGGCCGCGCTTGATCAGTTCCAGCATGTGCCGGAAGAAGAAGGTGAGCAGCAGCGTGCGGATGTGGGATCCGTCGACGTCTGCATCGGTCATCAGGATCAGCTTGCCGTAGCGGAGCTTCTCGAGCGAGAAGTCATCCTTGCCGATGCCGGTGCCCAGCGCCGTGATCATGGCGCGGATTTCTTCGTGGCCCAGCATCTTGTCGTAGCGGGCTTTCTCGACGTTGAGGATCTTACCCTTCAGCGGCAGGATGGCCTGGAAGCGGCGATCGCGGCCCTGCTTGGCGGTTCCGCCTGCCGACTCACCCTCGACCAGGTACAGTTCGCAGCGGTCGGGCTGACGCTCGGAGCAGTCGGCCAGCTTGCCCGGCAGGCCTCCGCCATCCAGCGCGCCCTTGCGGCGTGTCAGATCGCGTGCCTTGCGTGCGGCTTCGCGAGCGCGAGCAGCGTCGATGGCCTTGTTGATGATCTTCTTGGCGACCTGCGGGTTCTGCTCGAAGAAGACGCCCAGGCGCTCGTTGACGAAGCTCTGCACCTGGCCGGCGATATCGCTGTTCAGCTTGCCCTTGGTCTGGCCTTCGAACTGTGGCTGCGGAAGCTTGACCGAGACGACGGCGACCAGGCCTTCGCGGACGTCATCGCCGCTGAGCGCTTCCTTCTGGTCCTTGAACAGGCCTAGCGACTGTCCTGCAGCGTTGATGGTGCGGGTCAGGGAAGTGCGGAAGCCCGAGAGGTGGGTGCCACCGTCGACCGTGTTGATGTTGTTCGCAAACGAGAAGACCGTCTCGGAGTAGGCATCGTTGTACTGCAGCGCGATCTCCATGACGAGCTGGCCGCGTTCGGCCTCCATGTAGATGGGCTTCTCGTGCAGGACGACCTTACCCTTGTTCAGGTGGCGGATGAACTCTTCGATGCCGCCCTTGTACTTGAACTCGGCCATCTTGTACTCGCCGGTCTTGGCGTCGGTCACGCGCTGGTCGGTCAGCGTGATCATGATGCCCTTGTTCAGGAAGGCAAGCTGGCGCAGACGTCCGGCAAGGATGTCGTAGTTGTATTCGGTGACGGAGAAGATGGTCTTGTCGGGCAGGAAGTGGATCTTGGTGCCGCGCTTCTGCGAGACGCCTACCTGGCGCAGCGCGCTGATGGGGTCGCCCTTGCTGTAGTCCTGCTGCCAGGTGTGACCGTCACGCCAGATCTCGACGTCGAACTCTTCGGAGAGTGCGTTGACGCAGCTTACGCCGACGCCATGGAGACCGCCGGAGACCTTGTAGCTGCTGGCGTCGAACTTGCCGCCTGCGTGCAGCTTGGTCAGTACGACCTGTACGGCCGGCATTTCTTCCCCGTTACCCAGGTCCTTCATGTCCACGGGGATACCGCGGCCGTCGTCGATGACGGTGATGGAGTTGTCGACGTGAATGATGCAGTCGATACGCGTGGCGTGTCCCGCCAGCGCCTCGTCGACCGAGTTGTCGACGACCTCATAGACCAGGTGGTGCAGGCCGGCTTCCGTCGTGGAGCCGATGTACATGGCCGGGCGCAGGCGCACCGCCTCCAGCCCTTCCAGGATCTTGATATTCGCGCTGGTGTAGCTGGGCTTGCCCGTCTCAGACGTGATGGGTGCCGCGGTGGGCTCAGCGGCGTTGGTCGGGTCGGTCTGTTGCAGGTCTAGCAGGGGCGTTTCGGTGGCCATCGTTCTCCTGAGGGTCGGTCGAGCACAAACCGGCGAAAAACGCAGGAATTAGCACGTTTTCGACTGGCTCTTTTCACCTTTCATTCTACCATTCGGCTGCCGGATTTTGAGTACGCGGAAGGCTGTCCCGCAATGGGGACGTGTCGGCGTCGTTCGGTGTCTTGAAAGCAGCTTTTTCCCAGGGAAACCTCCGGCGGTACCCCAATCTGGGCTATACTCAGAGGGTTGTCCAAAACACCGGTCAACGCATTCAGTAGTCCCTTTAGACAGGAACACCCAATGCCTAAGATGAAGACCCACTCAGGGGCTGCAAAGCGCTTCAGCAAGACTGGCACCGGCAAGATCAAGCGCGGCCAGACGAAGAAGCGTCACATCCTGACCTCGAAGTCGACCAAGGTAAAGCGCAAGCTTACCCGTCAGGCTTACGTATCCGATGGCGATCACGCCAAGGTCAGCCGGATGATCCCCTACGCCTGAGCTTTCACCCTCCGGGGATGAAGCGCAGGCAAGACAGTTTTTCCGTCCAGCCGTGCAGGTGGTTCTGCACATCGGTCCGAACGCGTTAACGGGCCCTCGATGCGTGAAAGCGCTCGATAGGAGACGGAAAGCAGCAAGCGTGTGAAGAGGCCGTAGCCGGTGCAATCCGGCGACCTTACCTCCAGCCGCTGACCAACGTAGTACGCAAAAGGAGAAATACATGCCCCGCGTTAAACGTGGCACAAAGCGCCGCGACCGCCGCAAGAAGATTCTTCGCCGCGCGTCCGGTTACTTCCTCACAAAATCAAAGCTCTACCAGGCTGCCCAGGAAGCTGTTGAGCGCGGACTCAAGTTCGCCTACACCGGCCGTAAGCAGAAGAAGCGCCAGTTCCGTTCGCTGTGGATCGTCCGCATCGGCGCAGGCGCCCGCCTGAACGGCATGAGCTACTCGACCTTCATCTCCGGCCTGAAGAAGGCTGGCGTTGAACTCGATCGCAAGGTCCTGAGCGACATCGCAACCCGCGATGCAGCCGGCTTCGCCGCCCTGGCCGTAACCGCCAAGGCAGCGAACGAGAAGGCCAAGAGCGAACGCGCTGCAGCGTAAGTTCCGATTCATCGATTCGAAAAGAGGGCGTCGCGAAAGCGGCGCCCTTTTGCTTTCCCCCGCCCGCCGCCCGCATCGAACCTCGCATGGCACAAGAGAGCATCAACGGCTACACGCGTCACTGGTGGAAAGAAGCGGTTGTTTACCAAATTTATCCGCGTAGCTTCCAGGACTCGAATGGGGATGGCATCGGCGATCTGCCGGGCATCACGTCGCGCCTGGATTATCTGAAGAATCTTGGCGTTGATGTCCTGTGGCTTTCGCCACACTATGATTCGCCGAATGCCGACAATGGGTATGACATCCGCGATTATCGCAAGGTGATGCGAGAGTTTGGCACCATGCAGGATTTTGATGACCTGCTTGCCGGTGTCAAGGGACGTGGCATGCGTATGATTGTCGACCTTGTCGCGAATCACACATCGGACGAGCATGCGTGGTTTGTTGAGAGCCGTAAATCCAAAGACAATCCCTATCGCGATTACTATCTATGGCGCCCTGGCAAGCCTCAGCCAGACGGCCAGTTGCTGCCACCGAATAACTTCGGATCTGCATTTTCGGGTCCTGCGTGGACGCTGGATGCATCGACCGGCGAATACTATCTGCACTTATTCGCGGAGAAGCAGCCGGACCTGAACTGGGACAATCCGAAGGTGCGTGACGAGGTCTACGACCTGATGCGCTTCTGGCTGGACAAGGGTGTTGATGGCTTCCGCATGGACGTGATTCCGTTCATCAGCAAGGACGCGGCTTTTCCGGATGTGCTGCCGCATGAGAGCCAGGTGCACATCAACGCCAATGGTCCGCATCTGCACGAGTATCTGCGGGAGATGAACGATCGTGTGCTCTCGCACTATGACTGCACGACGGTGGGTGAGGCACATGGCATCACCATCGAGGACACTCCGCAGTTAGTGGATGAGCGTCGCCACGAATTGAACATGATCTTCAACTTCGACACGGTGCGCTTGAATCGCGATGGGCGCAACTGGCGGCGCTGGTCGCTGCCCGAGTTGAAGGCGATCTACACGCGCCAGGATGTTGCTCTTGGCAAGCACTCGTGGAACACGATCTTCCTCGCCAACCATGACAATCCCAGGCTGGTGAGCGCCTTCGGTGATGATTCTCCCGAATATCGCGAGAAGAGCGCCAAATTACTCGTGACGATGTTACTCACGCTGAAAGGGACGCCGTATCTATACCAGGGTGACGAGCTCGGGATGACGAACTATCCCTTCCGATCCATTGAAGAATACGACGACATTGAGGCAAAGAACGCCTGGGCTCATGATGTACTAACCGGTTATGAATCGGCGGAACATTATCTGGAGAACCTTGCCAAAGTAAGTCGCGATCATGCAAGGACGCCCATGCAGTGGGACGCATCGGCGAATGCGGGTTTCACGAGTGGGAGCAAGCCGTGGCTGGCAGTCAATCCCAATTACACCGGGATAAACGCGGCGCAGGTGGTTGCAGATCCCTACTCGGTCTATCAGTTCACGCGAAATCTGCTCGCTTTACGCAAGGCCACGTTGGCCTTGGTGTACGGTGATTTTGAAGACATGGCGCCGGAGCATCCGTCGCTCTTCCTTTACGAACGAACTCTGGGGGACGAACGTTACCTGATCGCGCTGAACTTTTCGCGGGATACGGTTGCGCTTCCGGAGCCAGTCGCGAACGGCCGTGTCGTCCTTTCGAACACGGAGGGAAAATTTGGGGAACTTAGAGGCTGGGAGGCACGTATTGTGTTGGCATGACCGCCACGCGCAGTGCAGTTGTTCTTGGAGCCTTGCTTGTTTCAGTGAGTGCCTCCGGCCAGAGTATTCGCCGTCTGGATGGAACGCGCATCGCGGCTGAGGATGCCGGTCAGTTTGCCGCGAAGACGCTTGAAGAAGATCACGTTACCGGAGCGCAGATCGTCGTTCTTAACGATGGCAAGACGGTGTGGAGTTATGCGTACGGTTTGCGGCATAAAGATCCCGATCAACCCATGACTACGGAGACGACAACGTGGGCTGCGTCGATTACGAAGGCAGTCTTTGCGACGTATGTCATGCAGTTAGTGGAGCGGCATCAGTTCGATCTGGATAAGCCGATTGCGCAGCAGTTGCCGAAGCCGCTGGACGAGTACGAAGCGTACAAGGATGCTGCATCCGAGATCGTGAAAGATCCTCGCTGGTCCAAGCTGACGCCGCGCATGTGTCTTTCGCATACGTCCGGTCTGCTGAACATCGCGCGTATGCAGGAGCCGGAAGGAAAGCTCCGATTCCACTCTGAGCCCGGCGACCATTATTCGTACTCCGGTGAAGGCATCAACCTGGTGCAATTTGTTCTTGAGCAACAGCAGGGCAAGCCGCTGGACATCCTCATGCAGGACGCTATCTTCGGGCCCCTTGAGATGACACGGACATCGGAGATCTACCAGAAGCGGTTCGCAGATAACGTGGCTGACCGATTCGACCGGGATGAGAGATTTCATGCACAAACGCGACGTTTTCCTGCAAGAGCTGCCGGCAATATGACAACGAGCGCGGAGGACCTGGGGCGCTTTGCCGAGGCACTCTTCGCCGGGAAAATCCTCAGTGCAAAGACGCAGCAGCAGATGCTCTTTCCGCAAGTACGCATTCAGACGCTGCATCAATTTGCCTTCGCGAAGAACGAGCCTGAGGGAGTGGAGGCGAAGCAGGTCGGCCTCGCCTACGGTGTGGGCTGGGGTCTGTTGACGCATACGCGCTTCGGGCCGGCTTTCTTTAAGGAAGGGCACGGCGATGGTGCGCAAAATTACATGATCTGTTTCACGCGGCGGCGGGACTGCATGGTCGTGCTGACGAACAGTGACAACGGCGAACTCGCGTTTCGTCCGCTGCTGGAGAAGATTCTGGGCGACTCAGTGACCCCTTGGGAGTGGGAGGGATACACGCCTGCCGCCATAGCGGCTGGCCGTGCGAATCCGTAGGTCGGCCATCCCCTTATCGAAGCGGTGATTCGTGCAAAAACCACAGGCCGCCGCGCTTCCCGCTCCAGTATCCTAGGCATAATGGCTAACCCCGCACAGTCCCCGGAGCTTTTGCATCGCACGTCTCCCTCCACGGAGCCGCCTGTGCGGCCGCAGTCTCACGTTGACGATCAGTTTGAAGGGGCCGCACCGTTTTCGTCGTGGGGGCGCTACCCGAACTACAACGCGACCGTGGTGCCACTAAGCTGGCAGACGGATTTTCCTGCCGTTGTGAAGAAGTACGACGGTATGGCCAGTGGCGCGCTTGCCGTGGGAATGGGCCGCAGCTATGGCGATAGCTGCCTGCTGAAGGATGGTCACCTGCTGGTGACGACGGGAATGAACCGCCTGCTGGCCTGGGATCAGGAGACGGGTATTCTGACCGCCGAAGCGGGCCTCACGCTGGCTCAGCTGCTCGATTTTGCTGTTCCTCGTGGATACTTCCTGCCCGTCTCGCCCGGCACGAAGTACGTAACCCTTGCGGGAGCGGTGGCGAACGACATCCACGGTAAGAACCATCACGTGAACGGTACCTTTGGTCGGCATGTCACGCAGTTTGAGCTGGTGCGTAGTGATGGCACGCACATGCTCTGCTCCCCAACGGAAAACCCCGACTGGTATGCGGCCACCATCGGTGGACTTGGGCTGACCGGCGTCATCACATGGATCCAGATCCGGCTGAAGCCCGTTGTCTCGCGGTTGATTGATTACGAGGGGATTCAGTTTCACGGCGTTGACGAGTTCCTCGCGCTGACCGAACAGTACAAACACGTGGAGTACACCGTTAGCTGGATCGACTGCAGCAGCACCGGCAAGAACTTTGCTCGCGGCATCTTCATGCTGGGCGATCACTCCAAGATTCCGGATCAATTGACGATCTCACCGGAGCCGAAGCTGGTCTTCCCGTTTGACGCGCCCAGCATGGCGCTGAACTCGGCTACGGTGTCGGCGTTCAATACGGTCTTCTTCCATAAGCAGATCAAGCCGCGTGTGCGTGCCCTGCAGGACTACGAGCCGTTCTTCTATCCGCTGGACAAGGTGCTGCACTGGAACCGTATGTACGGCAAGAGCGGCCTGTTGCAGTTTCAGTACGCCATCCCGTGGGAGAGCGCGCGCGAGGGCACGATTGCCATTCTGAACGAGGTGGCGAAGTCCGGCCTGGCCAGCTTCCTTGCGGTGCTGAAGGCATTTGGCGATGTGCCATCGCCCGGCCTGATGAGCTTTCCGCAGCCGGGCATTACGCTGGCCCTGGACTTCCCGATCAAACCGGACAAGAGCTTCCCGCTCTTCGACCGTCTCGCGAGCATGACGCTGGACTACGGCGGCAAGCTGTATCCCGCGAAGGATGCGCGTATGACTGCGGCGCAGTTCCAGACAGCGTATCCGCAGTGGCAGCAGTTCGCGCGCTACAAGGATCCGTTGCTGACCAGCAGCTTCTGGGAGCGGGTCACGCAGCAGTAGATCTGCCTGCAGGCAATGAAAGGGGCGCGGCTTTGGCCGCGCCCCCTTACATTCAGGATTGTGACAGTTTGTGTCTCGGATCCCACCCATCGAGCGAGACGTGGGGCACCTAATCTGGTGGCTAGTAGCTGTTGTCGTCCCCGCCTCTATCTCCGCCGTCAAAGCCGCCGTCGTCGAAGCTGCCAGAGTCATCGGCAAAATTTGAACCGTCGTTGCCGCTGTCGTCACTGGATCCCAGAAAGCCATGGGATTCACCGCGCCGGTCTTCAATGTCCGAACTGACGCCGCCGTTGTAATCGTCTGCCTTGGCCAGGCGATCGCCGAAGCCACCCCCGCCGCTGTCAGCGGGACGGTCTTCGTAGTAGTTGTTTACGACTTCTCCGCCACCGAAGCCACGCTCTCCACCGCCGTGACCGAAGCCGCTGAAGACGTCTTCGATCGCTCGGAAGGCGAACTCACCTGCGACGACGCCTGCCGCAGTTTGCATCGCGCCCTGCAGGAACCCACCGCCGCCTCCGCCGAACATGCCGCCCTGAGGCTGACCGCCATAGCCATACGGTGCGCCCTGGGGTGGGTATCCATAGGCGGGTTGTCCGTATCCCGGCTGTCCGTAGCCGGGCTGCACGGGGTAGCCCTGTTGCGGCGGTGCCGGTGCGTTCGTTACCGGGGCATAGCCGGGTGTGGAGGAGGGAGC
Source organism: Terriglobus roseus (assembly GCF_900105625.1). Taxonomy (NCBI): domain Bacteria; kingdom Pseudomonadati; phylum Acidobacteriota; class Terriglobia; order Terriglobales; family Acidobacteriaceae; genus Terriglobus; species Terriglobus roseus. The sequence continues at coordinate 2,036,263 of NZ_FNSD01000001.1, read as the reverse complement.
GCCGTAGCCGGTCGGATTGGAATATCCCGGAGCCGGGTTCCCTTGCCGGGGCGGTTGCTGCTGTTGCTCATCATCCTTGCCAAGTCCGAAGAGATTCCCGAGGAAGCTGCCGTGCTTCTCAGGCTGCGCCTGCCGCAGGGAGTCGATCTCTTCACGTGCTGCTGCAAGGTCGCGTTGTCCCTTGTCCATGGCGAAGCCCTGCACCAGGACGGTCTGGCAAAGGATGTAGAGCGCGTCAGGATTCGTGCCGAGCGTGCGCTGTAGCAGCGCCTCGGCCTCCGTGTCCTTGCTGGCGAGCTGTGTGCCGTTGACGCGATCGATCAAGCCATTCAGAAGCTGCTGTTCCTGCTGTGTCATGCCCTTGCCTTCTCTCCTGGATTCCACGACGCCTGCGCGTCCACAAGTGGGACGCGGCGAGACCCCGAAGGTTGTCCCCATGAGTGGTACGCCACTTTGGTGCGGAAGTTCCACGCCACTCGCAAAGATGCCAGAAGCCGCGCGCCACTTCTGGCATCGTATGAGTGGATGATCTACCGAAGCCTTACGATAGTGCCCCTGCTGGCTGCAGCCCTCACCCTTCACGCGCAGGAGAAGCCGCTTCCCGCGATTGAGACGCTGCGCAAGCTGGCGCTGGAGCAGAACGCAGCCACAGAGAAGCAGCGCGAGCGATACCTTTGCCGGGTCCGCACCGAAACGACGCAGCTGGACGGTAAAGGCGGCGAAAAGAAGGTCGATGACGATGAGCGCGAGATCTTCTTCGTGAAGCAGCGTCAGATCACGCAGACGGTCACGCACAATGGGAAACCTTTAACCGGCGGCGATGCGAAGAAAGAGATCGATAAGGTCAAGAAGCAGATCAAGGATGCCGAAGCGGGTAAGCCAAATCCAAATGGCATCAGCCAGTCGGAGATTCTGCGGTTAATCAAGTTGACCAACGAGCGTCGCGTGATGGTGTCGGGCAGGCCGACCATCGTGTTCGATGGCGTTGGCGATCCATCGCAGAAGGCCAACGGCATGATTGAAAAGGCTGTCGAAGCCATGGCCGGGACCATATCGGTCGACGAAGCGAGCGGTCACGTGCAGGACACCAATGTGCATGGCACGCGCGATGTGAAGTTGGCCGGTGGCCTGCTGGCCAACATTCATAAGGGCTTTTTGCTGCACATCGTTACAGCGCCGAAGGCTGACGGCGTGTGGCTGGTGCAGGAGGTGTGGGGTTCCGGCGATGCTCGCGTCGGCCTGTTCATGCACCCCAGCTATCGTTTCCACCAAGTCACGGAGAGTTGCAGACTCTTCGACGTCAATGCTGACTCAGTGGAGAACCTGCAGGAAAAGCATTAATTCTGTGCAAGCAGTAAGCTTCTGCCCATGAAAAAATACACGCTTCGTCTCGCTGGATTCGCCCTGGCCGCGCTGCTGTCCGTGGCGGCGCATGCACAAGTCACGAATCAGGATGACAATGTCGCGCGGCCTGTTGACGCGTATGCGGCGCAGGCGCCCATGCCGGCGAATCCTTCCTTGCCCAGCCTCTGGATCGTGGGCGATTCCACCGCGCAGAACAAGGCTGACCTCGGCTGGGGCGATCATCTTTCGCACTACGTCGACACCTCGCGCATCAACGTGGTGAACCGGGCGCGTGCCGGTCGATCAAGCCGGACCTTCATGCACGAGGGCGCGTGGGATCTCGTGCTCGCCAGCCTGAAGCCCGGTGACTACGTCCTAATTCAGATGGGCCACAATGACGGCGGCGATCTGGACGGAGCCAAGCCGCGTGGCACGCTGAAGGGCGTGGGGGAAGAGAGCAAGGAAGTCACTCTGCCGAACGGATCGCATGAGACGGTGCACACCTTCGGCTGGTATCTGCGCAAGTACATTACGGATGCGCGCGCAAAGGGCGCGACGCCCTTGCTGCTGGGGCTGACCGTGCGCAACATCTGGACGGCTGGCCACATCGAGCGGGACATGGGCTATGACGGCTTCATCCAGCAGGTAGGCGTCCAGACCCACGTACCCTATCTCGACGTCTCGAACGTTGAGGCAGACCGTCTGGAGAAGCTGGGGCCCGAAGCCACAGCAAAGTTATTCCCCATCGACCACACGCATACTAGCGCGGATGGGGCGGAACTGGTGGCCGGCAGCGTTGCTGAGGCCCTGCGTCGCGACGGCACGCTCGCCCGATACCTGAAGTAGGGAACAGCGCGTTTTCTGTCTCGAGGCAGTGTCTTGACTGCAATGGGAGTCATTGCGTTTTATGGCGTCGGGTGGACGCAGCACTGCAGGGCTTAGGGCATTCCAGCCATGCGGCTCTGGGCATCAAAAATGATGGAGTCATAGCCATGAGACGAACTGCCCAACTCCTTTCAATTGCCTTGCTCGCTTCCACCTTGGGGGCTTACGCGCAACAGCAGACGAACGGCCCCGCCCCGCAGCAGTCGCAAGGCCGCAGTCCGGGTGGTGATGTGGGCAGCGGCACGGGCGACATCGGCAAAGGCGTTGGGAAGGGGGCCGGGTCTGCTGCGAAAGACACCGGCAAGGGAGCTGGGCAGTTGGCCACGCTACACCCGTTGAACGCCGCAGGCGACGTGGGCAAGGGAGCCGGAACCGCAGGCAAAGACGTCGGCGTCGGTGCGGTGAAGGGGACCGGCAAGATCGTCAAGGGGACCGGGCGCGGTATCAAACACATTTTCTGAATACGCTTGCTGCCAGTAGTTTGTGCGCAACAGAAAGGCCCGCACCGATCCGGCTGCGGGTCCTCTTCGTTGCTCGGATTGCCGGTTACATCACAGCCTTCACGTCAGTCACGCCGTAGCCGGGGTTGAGCAGGCTGCAACAACTGTCGGTACGACCACAGAAGCAGCTACGTTCGGCTGCCGCGTTGGCGCTTCGCTCTGCGTAGATCTTCTGTGCGGCGATGAGGCCGGTGCCGAATGCGAAGCCGGTCAGTTTCAGATCCTGCACCAGCACCTGTTCCAGCGCGCCGATGAGGGCGATGGTGTCGAGATAATCGAAGAAGCCGAGGTGTGCGATGCGGAGGATCTGGCCTTTCATCTCGCCTTCTCCGTCGGTGATGATGGCGCCAAAGCGATCGTTCAGTGCCTGCACGATGCTCGTTGAGGGGATGCCCTCGGATGCGATCACTGCCGTTGCTGCTGCCGACGAAACATCGGCACTGAAGAGCTTCATGCCCATGGCGAGGCACGCCGCGCGGGTCATGGCGGCAGTCGTCTCGGCGTTCTCGATGAACTTCTTACGACCCTCGACGAGGTTGCCGTCGGCCTGCGCTGCGACGTAGTCCAGAGCCGCACCCAGTGCGGCGATCAGCGAAACCGGTGGCGTATAAGCACTCTCGCCGCTCCTGTTGTTCTTGCGCTCCTTGCGTAGATCGAAGTAATAGCGCGGGTTATAGCTTGCCTCCATGCGGTCCCACGCGTTCTCGCTGACGGCAAGGTAAGACAGGCCGGGCGGGATCATCACAGCGTTCTCCGATCCGCCAATCATCAGGTCTACGCCCCAGGCATCCATGTCCAGATGCGTGGTTCCGAGGCCCGTCACCGCATCGACGACCAGCAGGGCCTCACTCCGTGTGTCTTTCAGCAGCCTGGCCACGGCCGGTACGCAATGGCGAACGCCTGTGCTGGTCTCGGTCGCCTGCA